>CACZVE010000034.1 GCA_902784565.1 uncultured Prevotellaceae bacterium | reverse complement strand
AAGCACGCTGTCGACATTGAAATAGGGCTTCACCTCGTCGTCGCTCACGTTGAGCAGTTCCTTCTTCATCTTAGCGGAATAGTAGAAATAGTCGTAGGCCTGCAACTGGAATTCGGGACCCTGAGTTTTGCGGGCAAAGTCCTCAATGGCCTTGGTCTCGGCATCAGCCTTGGGCACATAGGCCTTAATCAGGTTCATCAGGAAAGCACGGACATTCACTGAGGTCTTGGCCATTGTATTCTCCAGCGAATAGGCAGCGTAGTTAGGATAACCCATGATCTCGGCCTTCTCGGCACGGAGTTTGGCGATCTCCACCACGAGGGGGAAGGTATTGTATTTACCTGTTCCGTCGGCACGATGGATAGATGCCTCATAGACCTTCTTGCGCAGTTCGCGGTTATCGAGGCTGGCCAAGGGCGCCTGCTGCGTGGTGTTGACGATGACGATGGCATACGGGGCCTTGCCGCCACGACTCTCAGCATCCTTGGCGCACTGGGCAATATCTGCCTCGCTCATGCCTGCCAGGTCTTCCTTCTTGTCGACCCAGACGACGGCATCGTTGGTGGCATCGGGGAGCACCTCGCCCCACTTGGTCTGCAACTCGGAGATGCGCAGGTTGATTTCCTTCATGCGGGCCATCTTGTCGTCGGGCAGAAGGGCTCCCTTGCGGACAAACTCCTTGTAGGTCTCCTCGAGCAGTTTCTTGTCCTCACCCTGAAGCGACTCATACTGGGCATCGTAGACCTTCTTGATGCGCTCGAAGAGGGGCTTGTTGAAGGAGATCTCGTTCTCGAGGTCGGTGAGCATGGGCTGCACCTTCTTCTCGATCTCTGCGAGGGCTGGCGTCTTGTCGGCTTCGACGAGGGCGAAGAACACGCGGCTCACACGATCGAGCGTCTTTCCACTCTCCTCATAGGCGAGGATGGTGTTCTCGAAGGTGGCAGAGTCGGGGTTGTCGACAATCTGCTTGATCTCGTCACGCGTCTGTTGGATGGCCGTCTCGAAGGCGGGCAGATAGTCGGTGCTGTCGATCTTGTTAAAATCGGGGGCTCCGAAAGGTAATGTACTCTCCTGCAACAGGGGATTCTCACGCTGTGCCTGTTGACAGGCAGTAAACTGCATCGTTGCTGCTGCAATGACGATACTCATAAGAACTTTAATCTTTTTCATCATTATTCATTTTTAACTATTCACTTTTCACTTCTTTCTCATCTGGCAGGAAGAGGGGATCCTCAGGCATGACCATAATCGGCTCTGTCTCGTAGGCCTGGAGGATCTTTTCCGATACATATTTCTTATCAACCACAAGACGGAACATATACTCACGGAACCAACGGTCTGTCATGATCAAATAACCCTGCTGTCCCCACGAGGCGCCCCACGAGTTCTCCACCTTCCACTTGGTGGCCTTGCCCTTACCGTCGAGGTCGACGGCTGTCAGTGTCATGGCGTGAGTAGAACCACTATCGAAAGTGGAAATGCGCTGGGCCTTGTCCATGCCGAAGGTCGTACCAAAAAGCGACTCATAGTCGAAATTCTCCGTATCGGCATAGCCACGTTTACGGTCCAAGAACTTACCCACATCGTAACTGCTATAGAGTTTACGTCCGTCCTTCAACGAGGCAATGGCCATCTGCTCGATATCATCCATCGGCAGATTGATGTATTTCCAGTTGTGACCATCGTAGGTATGACGGTCGTATTCCACTTCGTAGGTTTTGTAATAAGGACGACGGGGATCGTTCATCGCCATGATAAACGTACCGTTGATGGGACCGCCTACCACCTCTTGATAGAACGATTGCGGGGTGTAAGTCTTGGCAGTACTGACAGCCTTGCCACTCTTATTCTTAAAGGCATAAGTGAACTTCTGCACAGGTTCGCCAATGGTCATCACCAGCATCTTGTAGATCTGCGCCAACATACGGGCCTTGGCCTTGTCGATACTGGCCTGCTTACGGTCTTTCTGGGCCATATCACGCAGTTGCAGACCATATTCGCGCAGTTTCGAAGCAATCAGTGAACGCATCTTCGAGGTATTGTCACTGCTGTAACTCTCAGGCATCACCTCCGCAGGCACCAGACCGTATTTCTCTGCCAAATCACTCACACCACAGAACGTGCCGCCATCACTGATCGGACTCTTGAAGAAGAACTGCACACGGGTATCGTCGATGGGTTTCTTACCCGTATCGACACAGCCCTGTAACATCAGATTTGCTTTCTCCAACTGATCCCAGAAGAAGAGATAGGCCTGCGAGAACTCAATCTGAAGGGAGTCACGTTTCTGGGTAAAGTTGGAACGCAACACATTGAACCCACTGAACATCCAACAACGCCCCGATGACTTCTGATCGGTGATACTCTGTTTGGGAGTCTCAATACTGAAATAGGTGTCGAAGGCCCCAGCATTATCACGATTCACAGCCAACACATCGATACTGTTGGCAGCCACAGCATTCACCAGTGCCTTGTTGGCTGGAGAAGCCTCCACTTCCTTCTGGATTTCCTTCAACATCTCCTTCGAGATACCTCCATTCTTCGTCTGAGCCGACACATTAAATAAGGTACTGGCCAGACACATCGTTATGACAAAAAACTTTTTCATACAATCCTACCTTTTTATTATTATGGCCACAAAATTACGAAAAAAAACCTAAATATGATTGATTTGTGTCAAAAATATGCGCTGTTTGCGCACACAATACAATGTTTTTGAATAACGAATCGAAAATCACCGTACCTTTGCACCGTCAAACAACTATTTATGTTTAAAGTAGGGGCTCAGGATAACAAAAGCCCCGAGTAAAAAAGAAAGAAAAATGAAAAAGATTTTAATGACTATGGTAGCTGCTTTTGCAGCAGTGAGCATGCAAGCTCAGGTTTACATTGGTGGTAGTTTTGCTATTGAGGCTTGGAGTTCTCAGAAAAATGCCGGTGACAGAAGCGAGACTGTTTTCAAGATCATGCCTGAGATTGGTTACAACCTGAATGACCAGTGGGCCATCGGTACCGTGATCGGTTATCAGAACGACAAGTTCAATGGTGTTAACGGTGTGAGCGAGAGCGCTTTCTCTATCGCTCCCTACGCTCGTTACACTTTCTCTAAACTGGGTAAGGTGAACCTGTTCGTTGACGGTGGTGTTGCTTTCACATCTGCTTCTAAGACTGACTGGACTGAGGTTGCCATTGGCTTCAAGCCGGGTCTTGCAGTGAACCTCACTGACCAACTGAGTTTCGTTTCTCACATCGGTTTCCTCGGCTGGGATCAGTTAAATCCCGATGGTGACGACAACAACACCAGCAAGTTCGGACTGAGCCTCGATGGCACTGACATCTCTTTCGGTCTGTACTACAACTTCTAAGATTAGAACACAAATCCATAAAAATTAGCCACATCTCTTGGAGGTGTGGCTTTTTTTATGTACTTTTGTCGCCAGTATGGCAAAAGAACAATCAGCAACGAGGGAACGGCAACGGACTGACCTGCGAGAGCCACGCCGCTACAAGGTGACGATCTACAACGACGACTTCACCACGATGGAGTTTGTCGTGAAGATCCTGAAGGTGGTCTTCTTCAAGTCTGAGACAGAGGCGCAGGCACTGATGCTACAAGTACACCACTCCGACAAGGCCGTGGTGGGCATCTACAGTTACGACATCGCCGTGTCGAAGGTGAACAAAGCCACACAGATGGCACGAAACGAAGGCTATCCCCTACGACTGACCTACGAACCCGAAGAATAAAAAGACCTATGGAGATATACTATACACAGAAAGTCAACGAGGCTTTTCATGAGATGCACGAGGCGGCACAGAAGTACCGTCACGAGTTTACGACACCAGAGCATTTTCTCTATGCCCTGTTGAAGCAATATGAATTCAACATGACACTGATTGACTGCAACGTGGACATCAACATCGTCTACCGCAGTCTGCAGGACTATTTCGAGAAGATGGAACACGTGCCGGAAGAGGTAGGCGTCTATACCATCGGCACCAGTCAGCAGTTGAGCGAGGCCCTGACCACAGCCGTCGGCATCGTTCAGAACTCCAGTGCCCACTTCATCTATGTGCCCCATATCGTGAAGGGCATCCTCGACCTGAAGGAGTCGTATGCCGCCTATCTGCTCAAGGATCTCTTAGGCGAATGGCAGAAAGACTTCATGAGTGAACTGGTGGCACGCTATGCCGACGATCACGACCAGACGGACACAGACAATGAGGACGGTCTGTCTGACGGGAAGGAACCCTGGCGGAGACTCGTCACCTGTCTGAACGACACCTACCAACAACACAACCCACTCATCGGACGCAAACAGGAGTTGGAACGCACCATCCAGGTGCTCTGCCGCAAGGAGAAGAACAACCCGTTACATATCGGAGAACCGGGTGTGGGTAAGACGGCACTCGTTTATGGACTGGCCTCCTATATCGAGAACGGCTGGGATGTGCCTGCACGACTGAAAGGCAGCAAGATCTATCAACTCGATTTGGGTACACTCCTCGCTGGGACGCAGTTCCGTGGCGACTTCGAGAAACGTATCAAGGAAGTGATGGACGGCATCACGCAGGAAGCCGACAACAACATCGTATACATCGACGAGATCCACAACCTTGTGGGGGCTGGGGCCACTGGCGAAGGTTCGATGGATGCCTCGAACATGTTGAAGCCTTATCTGGAATCAGGCAATATCCGCTTCATCGGTGCGACGACCTACGAGGAATATAACCGCCACTTCTCCAAGTCGAAAGGACTGGTGCGCAGGTTCCAACAGATAGACATTGCAGAACCCACACAGGAAGAGACCTTGGAAATCCTGAAACAACTGAAAAAGAACTACGAACAGTTTCATGGCGTGTATTATGCCGACAAAGCCCTCGACTTTGCTGTCACCGCCAGTGCCAAGTTCATCAACGAACGGTTCCTGCCGGATAAGGCCATCGACCTGATAGACGAGGCTGGTGCCTATCGGGAGATACATCCCATCAAAGGACAAAAGCGTCAGACGGTGGACAAGACGCTTGTTGCCGATATCCTTTCCAAGACCTGTAAGGTGGACGCCTTGGCCATGAAAGAAGATGACAATGCCGCCCTCGAGACACTCTATGAGCGTATCAGCAATAAGATCTACGGACAGGACGAGGCCGTGCGTCAGGTGGTGGAGGCTGTGCAGATGTCAAAGGCCGGACTGCTCGACGACAACAAGCCCCTTGCCTCACTCTTGTTTGTTGGCCCTACGGGTGTCGGAAAGACAGAGGTAGCCCGTGTGTTAGCGCAGGAATTGGGCATTGAACTGCTTCGCTTCGACATGAGCGAATACACAGAGAAACATACCGTTGCAAAACTCATCGGCTCGCCTGCAGGTTATGTGGGTTATGAAGATGGTGGCCTGTTGACAGATGCCATCCGTAAGACACCCAACTGCGTCCTGCTGCTCGACGAGATAGAAAAAGCGCATCAGGACATCTACAATATTCTTTTACAAGTAATGGACTACGCCAGACTTACAGACAATAAGGGGCGCAAGGCAGATTTCCGCAACGTCATCCTGATCATGACCTCGAATGCAGGCGCCCAATTCGCAGCACAGGCCAACATCGGATTCTCAGGAAATGTCAGTCGTGGTGAGGCGATGTTGAAACAGGTCAAGAAGACTTTCAAGCCTGAGTTCATCAACCGCCTCAGTGGTACGGTGGTCTTCAACGATATGGATAAGACGATGGCCACCCTCATCCTGCGCAAGAAACTGGGTGAACTGCAGGAAAAACTGACAGCCCGACAGGTACAGATGACTCTCACTGACGAGGCCTTCAACTATCTGTTGAAAGAGGGCTTCACGAAAGAATACGGTGCCCGTGAGATGGATCGTGTCATCACTGGTAAACTCAAACCCCTGTTGATGCGTGAGATCCTCTTCGGTAGCCTGAAAAAAGGCGGGCGCGTCACAATCGACGGCCCGCTCCTTCATATTACTTCTTCTTAGTAGTTGTTGCTTTCTTTGTTGTCGTAGTCTTCTTGGTGGTTGTGGCTTTCTTCGTAGTAGCAGCCTTTGTCACTGAAACGGTCTTCGGCTTGTAGTACTTCAGCGCCTCCGGCATCCAACCCTGAATGTTCTTGATACGGGTCTCATCAGAGGGGTGGTCACTCAAGAACTCTGCCGTCTGATTCTGCTTCGACGCGGCCATCCGTTGCCAGAACGACGTAGCCACCTGCGGATCATAACCTGCCATCGCTGCAAAGATCAGCCCCATGTGGTCGGCCTCATTCTCATGACTACGGGAGTAACTGAGGTTCTTGAAGTTAAAGCCCTGAGCCACGATGGAAGAGACAACCGATTGGGTATTTGTTCCCATACCCAACATACCGGCTACGGCAGCACCAATCTGCAGACCCTGTTGCTGTTTCATCTGCGTACTCATCTGCTCGGCAGAGTGACGGGCCACGGCATGGGCAATCTCATGTCCCAGTACAATGGCCAACGAAGCCTCGTTCTGCGTGATGGGCAACAGTCCCTCATAGACACAAATCAGTCCGCCAGGCATACACCATGCATTGGCCTGATTGTTCTGGATGAGGTTGAACGTCCACTTATAATACTGCACATCGTTCGAGAGTCCATTGGCATTCAGGTAGTTCACCACCGCATTGGCCAGGTTCGTCCCTACCCGCTTCACCATCTCCGTATTTGCGGCATTGGTAGAGAGTTTGGCAGTCTTCATAAACTCCTGATACTGTTGGGTGGAAAGACTCAGCACCTCACCGTCGCTGACCATCAAGCTCTGCTTGCGTCCTGTGAGGGGCACCGTGTTTGTCGTACCGCAACTGACAAGCATTGCGGCTACCATCGACATCAATATAATCCTAATACTCTTCATACGTTTTATAGTTTTGATCGTTTCTGAGTGCAAAATAAACAAAAAAAAACGATACTTGCAAATATTCGGGCAAAAAAATGGGGCATCCCCTCCGGAATGCCCCTTTCACTTAAATAATCACTTTCTTTTCTTACTTTTTCAGTCCACGGTTGTTCAACGTTGTATTCAACAACATCAGGTACTTGTGAATCTGCTTCTCATTGAGCACGTAACGCATCCACTTCACGTCCTTGTCGATGGCCTCAGCCACACGAGCATCACGCTCTTCCTTGTTGTACTGGGCTGCGAACATCATCTCAGCCGAGAATGTGTGATGGATCTCCGTTACTGCTTCAATCTGGTCGGCAGTCAGTGCCAAGGCCTCTGAGAGTTTATTCATATTGACGCTCATGTCGTAAGCCTCGACATTGTTCACACTGTTTGCGTTCTCACCTTCTGCGAATGCCATTGTCATACTCAGCATTGCAACCATTGTCAAAATCATCTTTTTCATCTTTTTACCCTTTCTTTTTTACTCGGGGCGATTTGTTATCCTGATGCCCCTACTGTTAATAATGTTATCCTGTAAATGTCTTTTGACGGTGCAAAGGTACGGTGATTTTGGAACATTTACAAGTGTTTTTACGAATTGTGTGCGCAAACAGTCGTATTTTTGACTCAAATCAACGATATATCAATTTTTATTATTATCTTTGCACCCAGAACAATTATATATATAAATAAGGTATGGATAAAGCACCCAATAAGTTCATGTCGGTCGTGTACCAACTGTACACCATAGCCGACGGCGAGAAGACCCTGGAGGAGCAGACCAGTCCGGAACGCCCCTTCGAGTTTATCACAGGTTTCAGCATTGCACTCGACGCCTTCGAGCAGCAGGTGATGAAGTTAGAGAAAGGCTCGGCCTTCGATTTCATCCTTGAACCGTCGCAGGCATTCGGCGAATATATCCCTGAGGGCGTACACAAACTCTCCCGTGATGTGTTCTCCATCAACGGCCATTTCGACCACGACAATATCTTCGAGGGAGCCGTCATCACCCTGACGGACACCGACGACCACCAGTTTATGGCCAAGGTCGTGAAGATTGAGGAAGACGGCGTGACCGTCGACACCAACCATCCCCTGGCAGGCAAGACGCTGAACTTCACGGGTACAGTCATTGAGAACCGTGAGGCCACCGAGGAGGAAGTACAACATCTCATCAAGCACCTGACAGGCGGCTGCAGCGGTTGCGGACATCATCACGGTGACGGCTGCGAAGGCTGCGGTGACGGTTGCGGACATGAGCACCACCACGATGAAGGCTGCGGCTGCGGACACTGCCATTAACCCTCCCACCCTATGAATACATTCGGAACTCTATTTAGGCTGACGACCTTCGGCGAGAGTCACGGTGAGGCCATCGGAGGTGTGGTCGACGGCATGCCTGCCGGCATTGACATCGACGTGGATTTCATCCAACAGGAACTCAACCGCCGTCGTCCAGGACAGAGCAGCATCACCACCTCCCGTCAGGAGGCCGACCAGGTGGAACTGCTCAGTGGCGTCTTTGAGGGCAAGTCTACGGGTTGCCCCATCGGTTTTATCGTGCGCAACACCAACCAGCACTCGCAGGACTACGAGAATATGCGCTGTCTGTTCCGTCCCTCGCACGCCGACTACACCTACCAGTATAAATATGGCACGCGCGACCATCGGGGCGGCGGACGTTCCTCGGCCCGTATCACCATCAGCCGTTGCGTGGGTGGTGCCCTGGCCAAATTGGCGCTTCGTCAACTCGGCGTCAGCATCCAGGCCTACACCTCACAGATTGGCGATATCGCCCTGGAACGCGACTATCATCTCTACGACCTGAGTCAGACGGAGACCAATGCCGTGCGCTGTCCAGATGCGGAGAAAGCCGCACAGATGGAAGAACTGGTGAAGAAGGTCAAGGCCGAGGGCGACACCATCGGCGGCATCATCACCTGCGTCATCAAGGGCTGTCCTGCCGGACTGGGCGAACCTGAATTCGGTAAACTCCATGCGGCCTTGGGCGCTGCCATGCTCAGCATCAATGCCGTCAAGGGTTTCGAATACGGCGAGGGTTTCTCTGGCGTCACCGCCCGTGGCTCCGAGCAGAATGATGTCTTTATCCCCCAAGCCCAAGGTGGGGTTACCACTTCGACCAATCGTAGTGGCGGCATTCAGGGTGGCATCAGCAACGGTCAGGACATCTACTTCCGTGTAGCCTTCAAACCCGTTGCCACCATCCTGACGGAACAAGCCACCATCGACCTCGAAGGCAACCCCACGACACTCACAGCCCGAGGCCGTCACGACCCCTGTGTCCTGCCCCGTGCCGTCCCCATCGTGGAAGCGATGGCAGCCATGACAATTTTAGACCACTTTCTGCTCAATAAGTCAACTAAGTTGTAAAAAACGCAAACAAAACTCTAAAAAATCGACGAAAACGCTTGTCGATTCAGATTAAAACTATATATTTGCAAATGCAATCATGGGTTTGTGATAAATCCAGATTCGCTTTAGTTAAGTCTAGTTTAGTTTTTGTGTTGGTTGAGGGCTGGCGATTGCCAGCCCTCAGTTTTTCCACATTTAACGTACATCAAAGAGAATTTTTCTCCGATTGTCCTTGGGGCGCACAGCGAAGTGAACCCAGTAGGTCGTGCCTCGCTTCTCTTGGATCAGTTCGTCAAGTTCCCAGCCGTTCTCGTCAGCCGTATCAAGCAGGATACAGGCATAGCGGATCATCTGTTCCGGTCCTGCGCAGCGGATGTCTACGGCGCAGCCCGTCAGGTGATTGCTGCCCTTCGCCCCACCACAAAGCCGATTCACCTCCTCGCTCCGATACCCACTCGTAATGACAACGGGGGTTTCCTCAGAGGCACACGGGGACTGGTCTGTCTGTGCGCAGTTAACGGAGCACAGCGGCCCTGTCCCCTGCGTGCCGTATCGGTGATTATACCGTTCTCTCAGAATTTCCAGCCACAAGCACAGCCTTGTCAGGTTCTCTATTGCCACGTGGCTTGGGATATTCCCATCCAATGTATGGTAACTCGTCTTGGTTAACTCCCCCAGCGTAAAGTGCTGGGAGAGTTTCTTGTCTTTGTTGATTTCTACGTTGTTCATGATAATTGATTTTTTCAAATGCCGCGCCGCCGCGCTGCCGCAGTGCCGCGGCATTTTTACACTATTCACTTTTTCACTTCTACAGCATGATAGTGCCCGTCTTGTGGAATAGGGCTTTCTGTCCACCTTTCTCCTCGCTCACCTTCATAATCAGGTGGTCGCGATACAGCCGTGTCACCTTCTTGCGAGCGGAGGCTGCACTACCCAGATTGAAGCAGCGAACCACATCCTCGATAGTGAACTCATCAGGCAGACGGTCGAAAGCCTCAAAGGTTTTCTGCTTGCGCTGTATATTGACACTGGCATCCTTCAACTTATTGTCGAAATAGTTCTCAGCCATCGCGCCGAAGTAGTGGCGCTGACAGGTAAACTGGATGTTCGTAATCAATTCAGCCAATCGCCAGTCCACCTCGTCCGTCTCAAACGTCCCACACCAGTACTGACCGTCCTGATGCATTTTGTCCCAGTGGCGCATCACGATGAAAGGCGCAGCGAAGTTCAGTCCGTGGTAGGCGCAGCGCTTCAACAGCATCTCGTCCGCCTTCGAATCGTTCTCCTTGGCATCTTCCATACGACGTGCCGTCCAGTCATAGAGTTCGTCCACGATTTTCTGCACGCTCAACTCACCCTTCATCCGGTCGAGTTTCTCAGCCCATGCCTTCAGGCGCTCATCGCTCTCATAGTCCACCAAACTCTCGCGACTCATCATCTCAAAGTTGGTGGCAGGCAGCGGAATACAGGTCAGACGCGTAGCAAGACCACTTCCAAAATTCTGCTCGTTCACCATCTTCTTCAAGGCTATCGGCGTACCTGTATAGATGAAGTTCCAGATCACATAGAACTCCTGAAACACGCTGTCCACATTCGAATACGCCTGACCGTCCTCCTCATTGTGGAAGGCTTTCAATTGCAACGATTGCTTGTCGATATAGGCCCCGCCCTTTTGCAGCGAGAGCGTGTTGTCGAGTTCCGTGTCGAAGGTCAGCATGTGCAGTTGCATCAGTTCGCCATCCACCTCTTCCTTCGCGTTCACCATGTCCTGAATGAACTGCGCGTTCGAGGTGCGCGCTGGGTGAATCCTCACCACCACCTTCGGTTTCTTAGGCTTCTCCTTATTCGCACCCTTGGTGCGCACCTGTTCACGATAGGCGTTAATCGCCTCCTTGCCCACCTTATCCGCTGCCACGATGGGCGAAGCCAAGAGTTTGAACAATCGCGTGGCAAACGACTTTCCGCTGGCAGGGTCGCCAATGATCAGCGTCGAGTTATTCAGCCTGCGCAGTTCCTCAGGACGATGGTAGAAGCGGTAAGTACACCTTGTCATCAGTGTCATCATCAGTCCCCCAGCCACAAACATCGCAGCAGGATATTGATTGCGCTTCAACCCTTTGCAGATGTCTTTCAGTAACGGGTACTCCTCACTCAGCGCTTCAATCTCAGCACCCCACTCCCAGAGCCTCTGGCTGATGTTCTGCTCTGTGGTAGTCACTGAGGCGTTCATGCCAAGAATCTCGCGCATGGGCTTCGAGATTCCCTTGGGCGGTTCCTTGCAGGCCGACTCCACGATGCTCTGCACCTCCTGTTCATCTAGTCCCAGCCTTGGCATCACCTGCATCAACAGAGCTTTATTATTGTCGCATATCGCCCTCAGGTTCACCGCCAACTGGTACAACTTCACATTCCTTTCGCCCTCCTGCGGCTCTCCCCCATTCCGCTTCCACCACTCTTCAATGATCTCCGCGTACGGTCGTCCTTTGAACGCCAGGGCCTCGGTGACACACGGGGTCTGGCTCATCTGTGATGTCGCTTGCGATGTCACAGAGGTGCCTGACCCCTGTGTGTCGCCGCTCAGCGTAACCTCCTTCGTACCCTGTGAATGACCGTCTCGATATAGAGCATCATATCGCTCACCAAACGCTTTGTTCTCATACGTAAACAGTTCTTTGTCCAAATAAAGTATGTCCGATTCCTTGCAGATGAACGACATACGCGATGCGTCCTTGCAACTTTCGTCAACCTCCACGCCAAGCACCTTTGCCATCGCGTGCTGGTTGTCGATGAGATTACCCTTCTCGGCATCGGCCTTAAAGACCACTTTCAGGCCTTTGCCGGAAGGTGTCACATACACGAGCAGAATACCCAACTTGCCGAAGTCGAGTGCCTTCCACCCTTCAAACTTCTCCTGTGGGTTTTCCACATGATCCACATCCATCACCACCAGTCCCGTCAGTCTGGTTGCTGCCTGCTTGCGCCAGCGCCCCACCTTTCCCT
This sequence comes from uncultured Prevotellaceae bacterium, assembly GCA_902784565.1. Classification (GTDB taxonomy): domain Bacteria; phylum Bacteroidota; class Bacteroidia; order Bacteroidales; family Bacteroidaceae; genus Prevotella. The sequence goes on along the minus strand of CACZVE010000034.1, from coordinate 48,687 downwards.
TGGCAGACGCCGTCTCGTCGAAGGTCGCCTGGAAGATGAAGGCAGGCAATTTGCGTTTCAGCGCAGCCTCGCCCGTCTCACGGTACTTGTCGATGTTCTCGTTCCATTGTTTTGCCCTGACGAGGGCCCAGAACTGGGCCTCGTCAACGGGCAGTGTCGGATTACTAAAATTTTTCTGGTAAGTAAACATATATATTGATTAGGTTAACACTAAGGCCTTATTCCTATCGGCCCAGTTCGCGCTCGATGAGCGCATTCTTGGCATCCTGCAATTGCTCTTCGAGCAGTCCCATGATGCTGACCGTCCCATAGTCCTTGGGGAAACTGCCGAACACCTTGATGCGCTCCAGACTCTCCCGTACCCATCCCCAGGGCAACTTCTTGACCAACTCATCCTTCTGTCGGATGCGCGGCAGGCGGTTATACGCCTTAAAGGACAGCCTGCCTGTGTTCTCGTCCAAGAACAAGACACCTTCCACTCTCTTGTTGATAAACAACTTGTCCATCACGTTGATGGCGTTCAAAACAAATACATACTTTTTCATAATCTCGATTTAAAAATTAATAAATGATAATCTCTTGCGTTCCTTTCAGGCGAACCACACCTCCCGTTTGTAGTCCTGCATTCTTCAGGCCGTCGTTCATCTGCCAATGGCTGCAACAGAACTGCTGTCTTACTTTCAACTGCATTTTCTGGCAAACTCGCTCACCGTCGTTCAGAACTTCTTTCATGGCGCACGAGGCACACATCTTCTTCACTGTGATGCCATAGGCATTCACACAAACTTCTGAATGTTTCATCGTTTGAAATCTAATCTGTTCTAACATCATTTTTACCTGTTTTTGATTTTGATGGTGCAAAATTACAACCGTTTTTCCAGCCCTCAATGGCATTATTTCCTATCGTCCGACGAACCGTCCGACCTTCTTAGAATTTGTCCGACAAACCGTCCGACTTCCTGCTTTGAGCCCTCATAAAGGCACTCAAAAACTGCTTGACGATGTTCTTTCTGCGCAATACCTCGCTTGCCTTGGGGGCATCCGTAAACGTCCAGTCCGGGTACTTGCCCTTCACCTTGGCTATCGTATCATAAATGGTGGTGCGCCCAGGCAGACCGTCGAGATCCGACGCGCGCAGATAGTCAAGGAAATCCTTGGGAGTATAAAAGAACGGCAATCCTTTGACGACGCCCTCATTAAAGGCCGTCATCAGATAAGCATAGTCGCAGGGGTGACGAAATGCCTCCATCTTTCGCATTTCACGAATGGCTGCTGCCACATAGATGTCTATGGTCTGTTTTGTGTCTCTGTCCTGACAGACATTCAAGACCTCCACCATCGGACACAGACTCACCATGCCCATAAACTTCTCAAACGCTGCGTCGTCGATACGCAATACTACTTGTTTCATTTCTTCGAGTTTTGTGAGAAGAGCAGTGAACGCCAGCTGGGCTTACCTCATGAGATTCTCACTCCACTCGGGTTAAAAATTCGTTTTGTTAATGTTAAAGTGACTGCGAAGTTAGGAAGAAACAAGGAAATAGACGAAAAAAAGAATAACGCTCTGTAACGATGAAAAATTTCCGTTACGGAGCGTTATAAATAGTCTTAAATCGTTATGCCGAAATGCCTATATCGACCTGAATTTCTCCACCATATTGAAGAATGCGGAGTCGAAATAAGTCTTGCACCGATCTCTTGTCAGTCTGTGAAACGATGATTCCAGGCTCTCGCCCAGATGGAATTCCGAGGACACCTCTGGCCATGTAGGTCTTCTGATCACCTTAGCCTCGATGGCTGCCGCTATGGGCATAAAGACATCCTTAGGCTCCAACTTACCCTTCATGTATTTGCGGATCATGGAAACGATGATGTCTGCATTGTCCAGGTCTGTGACGCACGACCTGAAATCCGCAGCCGTCTTTTTCAGTTTGAGCCTTTCATAGTCTTTGAGCCTCCTGTCAGTGCTGTTCTTGTGTCCTTTCGCTTTCTGGTAGGTCTTCACCATGTATTTCATCCAATGGCCTGCTTCCGCATCGTCGCCACAGGGCGAGAGGCTGATGGAGATGCCACGCCCTATGAAACTGCTGTTCAGGGCGTTTTCCAACAATTCTGCCACCTCGTCGGCACTCTTGAAAGCCTTTTCGTAGCCCCATATCAGGATGAAGGGCGAGGACTCCCTATGGCTGACCACAACCACGCAATGCGGAAATTCCATCTTCTTCCTGAGGCTCCAATACGACTTATCCTCACTGGTATGGCGCTGATACCCTAACTTGAATACCGTCACCACCCCATCCGGCTCCGGAATCCACATATATTCACGGATATAGTCCATCTTACACCTGGCATTCGCAAATCTGAATTTGTGTTCCCTCAGGTAGTCCTCGATCAATACTGTTTCGAGGGCTGCCTTCGGTTTCAAAGGCAGCCCTCCCAACTCCAGTTCACCTCCCGCAAACCGGTATTTATAAATCTCGTAGTTAATTTGCATCCTCCTTTCTTAATACTTCAATTAACGCACGACAATAGTTTTTTCTGAAGTCGGCAGCAGAAAGGCCATTCTTCTCATATATGGCAGGACCTGCAGTAATGAATGTGAGAACATGTTCCATATTTTGCATTTCCCAAAACAAAAAACCCCGAAGTGAACGCGATGTATAATCTACAAGCGTACCCATGCTGTAAAGGATAAGATCACCATCACTTTTAAGTATATCTTCTCGAGAGTCATAGACCCTTCTCCAATAATGCTTAACAATGGCATAATGTCCCGTCGCTTCATTTATTTCGTAGTCAGAATAGTACGGTTTATGATCCTTGGGACCTTTCTTTAACATTTCTGCTATTTCTGAATCTATGAGGACGAATTCTTCATCTTGATAATCTCCAGCATGCGCTTGGGCAACCTCAAAAAGTTCAAGAATATCGTCATTCTCCTTTGGGAACGGATTTTGGAGTATCAGTTTTTGGGGTTTCAGAGACTCTTTACCACCGACCAGTTCCTCCAGACCATTCGCAATCTCTTTACGAAGATCATTTAAAAAATCCTTTTTGTAATAACCATTTCTAACATACATCATCATAGCAATGGCACTTTCATTACCGATATCATTGATACAGCCTTTACCCTGATATAAGTAATTTGCCATCTTTTTTGCCGCATTGCGTGTAAGCGAGTCTTTATCAACAAGCCTCAGGTCAATATGATTCTCTTCGTAATAAGACAACTTCTCAATAAGAACATAAAAACGAGGTTTATCATGTATAAAAAAACTTTTCTCGTTTTTATTCTCGTAGAGATAGACGATTTCGCCCATCTTCTTCTCCCATTTTGCTTTATAGGAGGCTGGATCCGTCTCACGCTGTAATCTTGAAACCACATCCAATAAATCAGGTTTTAAACGCACAAAGTAAATCTCATCAAGCCAGAATGCGTTTTTTTCTACCGTTTCTACAAATCCGTGCATTTTTGCAATCTTAGAATGTTCTTCTTTAAACATAATAGTTTTTTTTTAAAAATTAATAATGTTGTTTGTCTAATATTAGACTTTTCTCAAAAACGGCTGCAAAAGTAATACTAAAAATCGATTCCACCAAATCTATTTTTTTTGCACATCGACGAAATCGCTTTTTTTATCTACGAGGCCATCGAGATTAACTTTCTTTAAGATATATCGATGTCATATAGCAGGTTGATGGAATTGGATGGCGACGCCTTCATTAAGCAAATAATCCATGTCATCATCCTCGAAATACACCCAATCATTCCATTTTATGAAGTCAATCGTGCTATAGTCCGGATGTTCCCTTGGAGGACATAGTCTCTTGTGTAAATCAAGAATCTCTTGAATATGCTTTTATACGAACAAGTCCTGACGATCATCATACCGAAACGCATCGTAGAGGACATAAGCCAGCAAATAACTATCGACCACTATTGATTGGCTATACCAGTCATTGAGTGCGACAAACACGGGTTGATTATTATTTGCCCTCAGCAAAGTCTCAACCCTCTCCACATCGCCACTCAGAATAGCAATAGCCATTTCCAATGACCCAATTTTCATGTAATAGTGATTACTCATACGTCTATTTTTCTGCAAAAATAGATGCCACCTGTACCATAAGTCGGTACACCTTCCGAAGTTTAACCTTATTTAAGTTTCTGAGGACTACTTTATCACCTCCAAAGCCAGTCCTAAATGATATTCAACGACACCTTCATTATAGGTAATATCTGTTACTTGAACCAAGGCACTTTCCCTATCTTTGTTATAACCTACAAATAGGCGTAGGGCATCGTAACGACGCAGATACCGCTTGCCATCGGATTCGTCCAAATAGGTATATTTATTCAGTGTTGTTTGTTTCAATTCTCGATACTCAATCTTCTTTGTTCCGTTGATTATCTCATCGAAATATATTTTCTTGATATTGAGCGTCAACACCTTCATGCCAGTAGTATCAAACGTAGATTTGGCTTTGACCACACGCTTCTCCAGACATTCCAACTGTGGATTATAGATATAGCCCACAATGGTGCCATCCATGATTTTCTTGATAATCACATCCACCACAGGTAGCGGTACGATGAACCACTCCTGAGGCTGATGTTCTATGCCTTCGTCGTCAAACACTGTGACTTGGAATTGCACAGGCTTTAACAACAGATGCACCAGATCCTCAAACTTCTGTGAATTCATGTTCACCACCTTATAGGTCGCTACAATCTTTACAGGAGCCATCAGATAAGTTGGTTCATTCGCTGCATTGGCTATACGCTGCTCCACGCTGTTGGTTGTAAAGCCTATCTTGTAAAGGTTCTTCACCTCTTTTACAGCAGGATTCTCAGAGAGCGATGATAATACATAAATATAACCCGTCACGTTATCGTCTGATGCAATATCTGTATTCTTAAAGAACTGCGCTTCTGTTTCCTCTTGTAGTTCTGAAACAGCATAGCCATCACCCACGACGCTTTTTCTTAACGTTTGTAACAGAATGTCTGATTCTGTGCCGTTCTCGTAGATACAACGCGTTCTGGCATCTGGCAGGAAATTACTGCTTCTCTTCAACTCACCAATCTGCTCCAACAGCAGCATCTGCCCACTTACAAAATAGATTCTGCCAGCAGCGAGTGTTGCTGTCTTGGTGATTTTCACTAATGAGCGTTTGCCCTCTTTCAACTCCTGATGTACTTTCGTGAACAATGGCTTATAGTCCTGAAAGTTTTCGCAAAGTTTATGCTGAGCCACATAGTCCGGCTTATTCTTGGCTATCACCCTGCGCATATCCTGAGGAATATCGAACAGTTTCGCTTCCTCATCACTAACCTTCAACAGCGGATCGTCGAATATTTCTTCTAATTCCTTATCTATATCCATACGTCAAATCCTTTTTCGCGCAGTTTGGTCATCGCTGCATACATCAATTTCTCTTTCAGGTCGCCATCTGGTCGTGGTTCCCTGCCGTTTTTATTTATCCAATCGTTCACCTCAGCCAACTTCTGTTGCATTCTGTCGTTGGCAGTGGGAGCAGCCGCCTTGGGGCGTACACCATCCAATAACGGATCGTCGAAAATCTCTAATAACTCTTTTGGCCATTCCATACGCTACTCCTCATATTCAAGTCCACTTAATTTCCTCTGTTTCAAATTCTTGATTTTCTGCAAAGCAATAGCCAATTCCCTCACCTTGGGGTCTGGATCATCCACAGAAGGCACCTTCCCATCATGCTTCGCAACATACTCTTTCAATGGCCCCTTAAAGAGTGTGATAGCCTGTTCCAAGGTCATGTCATACTTTTGCTCAGCAATGGTGTCCTGAATCACTTTTAGCGTCTTGGCATCCACAGACTTCGATATCACCTCGTAGGCACGCTGGAAGGGATTGATAGTATCAATCAGGTTGATGCTCAACTTGTCGATATTGATAAATCGATTGGCAATCTTAATAAGCCTATTACCCTCGCTGGGTTTGTCTTCTTCATCTGTTATGGTTGAAATAGGATTGCCTTTTTCATCTATGATATCATTACCCTTAATAATCGTATCAAGCAGCACACGCTGGCGCACTTCTTCCACCTCACCCTCGTTCAAGTCAGGATAGCGTTCTCTTATCACTTTGGGTATCAAGTGCTGGGTGATAGTCTCTGCTGTGGTGGAGCCACTGAGTGCTTTCACCACCATATCATCTTGTAGGATAGTTGCTTTCAAGTCGTCGAGCTGACTCTCTACGATGGTCTTAGTCTTAACACTTGATAGTGGTTTCAGTCCTTCCACAACAATGGTATGGACTAAATCCTCATGAGGCTCATCGTCATCCTTAACTGTCTTGAACTTCCAGCTGGGCGCCATCACCTGCTCCATCAGCAATGAGGCTGTAATAGCTTTGAGGAAGTCGTTTACTGCCACTTTCACCTCCGCCTGTTCGGCTTCTGGCATAGCTATCATATTCACAAAGCGAGCCGTTTCCTTACCCTCGCAATCACGCGTGCATCGACCAATTATCTGGATAACCTCAGTCAGCGAACCACGCACGCCAACGGTCAGACACATCTCGCACCACTGCCAATCGAAGCCCTCTTTAGCTGTACCAAGTGCAATGATGATGTCCACATCGTCACGATCTTTAATGTTTTGCAGATAACCCTGCACCATGTTGCGCTCTTTCTGCTCATCCTCCACCAGGTCGGCCACTTTCAGTATCCGTCCGTCAGCAGCCTTTAGGTAATAGATGCCCGTATTATAGTCCTTATGATCCAGCGTACCTATCACCTTCATAATGTCAGCCGTTTCCTGATATTTGCCCAATCCTGTGGCAGCTCTCTGGTTGACGCTGGGAATATGGATGATGGTTTTCTTGTGTGTATCAAGCACCTCGCCGATATGATCCAGATACGAGCCATGATAGAAATGATAGCCTAAAATAAGATTCTTCAGATACTTATAGCCGTTCAACTGCTGATAATAATTATAAGTAATAGGAAAGAACTTGACTTCATCCTCTGGTCTCAGAACGGGTATGCCATCACCACGGAAATAACTACCTGTCATGGCGATGATATGACCGGTAGAGTGATACATCACCCTGCGAACCACATCACCCAAATTTGAGTTGGCATCTGCACTGGTATGGTGAAACTCGTCAATGGCCAATAGCGTATCGTTAAACATCTCGTCAGGCAGTTCTTTCATACCATTACGCAAAGTAGCATGAGCGCATATCAGCACCTTTGCACCCTTATGGTGAAAGAACTCTATAAACCGTCCTTTCTTATCCTGCTCGTTTTTAACATCCGTCAGATTGAAATACGGTGGCACCTCCCAATTGGCAAAGAAACCGCTATTTACCAGATTCGTATTCTTAAACGAACGGCCTATGCTCTTTTCCGGCACAGCTACAATCACTTTCTTGATGCCTTGATTCACCAGTTTTTCCAAAGCAATAAACATCAGCGCACGGCTCTTGCCTGAGGCTGGTGGCGCCTTGATGAGCAAAAAGCGCTTGTCGCGAGCCTCGTAGGCCAATGCCTGCATCTCGCGCATACCTAAAGTGTTGACGGCAGTAGCCGCCCCCGTCTGTTGATAGCTTATATCAACAATACTGTTGCTAAATTGTTCCATAAGAATATCTTTTCTATTCTGTCTGCGGCCAAGCTTAAGAGACGTTTCGAATTCTTAGTTATTGATAGTTGCGCTGTGGTTATTTATCTTCTGTCAACATTTGTGCTGTCAGCTCAAAATCGTCAACGATAGCTTTTGCCAATGGGTTTCTGTTCTCCACTATAATTGCGGCATAAATTCCCTGGCCTTCTATTACTGCGCTTGCAGTCTTAATGGTAAAACGATCTGGTTCTGCAGATTCCTCAAACCAACGCAAGAACAGTCGGTTACGTGCAGCCTCACGGCTATCACTGGTATCACACATATAAAGCAAGCCGTCTAAGTTCTCACGGAAGAACGCATCGACAATAATGAGTGTGGTGTTCTTGACATCTGGGTCGTATGAAGCATGGAGTTTGTTCTGATTACTGATGGACAACTGATAAGTTTCGCATCCGCCAAGAGGGTCGTTCTCAATAAAACCAATACCATAGATGACACCCTTGGCTGTCTGAAACACATAATCGCCATCATCTGCTCGCTTGACCAGATATGGCGACTTCGTGTTAATATAGTCTAAAGAAAGATCGTTCATCACCCTCTATGCTGTTGTGTACAGATTTGTTACATCAGCATATTTCGCTTCGAACTTTTCTTCCCAAGCCTTCTTGCGATTCAGTGCGTTCTTAAAACGCTTCAATGCTTCTTCCTTTGTCAGTTTCATAATTCACTCCTTTGCAATTTCACTGCAAAGATACGGACTTTATCTGTAACTTCCAAATATTTCTGCTATTTTTTCGCAGTCATCTTTTCGTAGAGCTTAAACAGACATTCCAGGCGGGCTTCGTCTGAGGCGAAGGGATAGCCAGGATAGCAGCTCTCCACGATGTCATCGAGTTTGGCATGAGCCTCGCGCAAATCCTGCGGCATCTTGTCTGGATCATACAGCTCTGCCAAAGTCTTCTCTGGGTAATACTCACGAGTTATCAGCACATCTTCTGCTGCTGCTCCAATCTCCTGTTTCTTCTCGGAGGAGATTTTGGGGAAGGGGAAAGTGTTGTAACATAGAGTAGGCGAATATCTATAACGCATTTCCAATCTACCACAAGTAGTTTTCATCCATACCATGTGTATTCTTGATGAGATTAATCCAAAAGTATATGAATCTGCATCGTAAATAGCAAATGCTGCATTAGAGATTACTATGTCTTTATCCAATAATCCAGCTGGAACATATTCTCTTTTTTCTGAAGAAACACCTGTAACTATTATTGAGTCTGTGGCTTTATATTGAGGTTGCCTAAATAAATAAGGGTACTTGGCATAATCTTGGGTTGTAACTGTTTCACTTTCTAATCTAATCCTTGCAACTCCTTCAAAACGTTTACTTAGTTCTGGAATATTTTTATACTTATCATACTGCTCTCCATTCATCCATAAGCAATACCTTTTCTTCCCATAAAGGAAATCATCTGACCCCATATATCCCTTTATTATACCTGAAAGGAATGGATATTTTTCTAAAAGATCATTTTTCTCTTCCTGACTAAATAATAAATATCCGCCATCTGTAGGCATGCTGCCTTTTATCATTTCTGGTAGTTCTGAGATAGGTATTGTTGTTCTACCAATTATGATATTGGGGGCATTTAACAGATATGGATTGATGTTGGAACATTGTATGACAGAAGTATTTGTGTATAATGTTCGTTTGGCAACACCTCTTTTACATAGTCCTATAATCACAACAATTACAGCAGCATTATACTTCGCATTATTGTTCCATTTAAAGGAATGGTAGGCAAAGTCTATATCCAAACCTAAGTCGAAAATATTTGGCCATAACAAAGCTACTTGCTCACCTTGAGTAATAGAGTTAGTACATACAAAGGCGTATTTTGCTTGTGTTTCTTGGATGTATTGGGCAGCAATATAAAACCAACATGCAATATAATCCAAATTTTTATAATTCTCAAAGCCTCCACAAACGATTTCCATATCCTTCTTTTGCATTTTATCTTGCATACTACTCCCCAAATACGGCGGATTTCCAAAAATAAACACCTCTTCCTCTGGGGTATGAGGGCATACTGTATTCCAGTCAATACGACAGGCATTACCACAAACAATCTGGGTGATATTCTTCAAAGGCAATGCCTTGGTATTGACACCGAAGTTTTCATTCAGTTTGGTATTCATCTGATGCTCTGCCAACCAAAGGCTAAGCATAGCGACCTCGTGAGGGAAATCGAGCAATTCAATGCCATAGAATTGGCTCAGCGAAATCACGCTGTTATCCACAAAAAGTATTTCGCCCTCTGGCGTACACTTACGCTGCAAGGCAAGGATATCCATTTCAAGGAAGCGCAGACACTTATACGTGATAATCAGGAAGTTGCCACTACCGCAGGCAGGGTCGAAGAACTTCATCCGGCTCATACGTTTCAGCAGGGCATTACCCTTCTTGATAACAGACTTCAAGTCATCATAGAACTGCTTTTTGGCAAGCGCCCCAATCTGGAGCATCTGATGACGCTGCTCGTAATATTCATTCAGTTTGTTGTACTCCCCACGCAGTTCGTCAAGGAAGAGCGGATTGATTACCTTCATGATGTTTGGCACTGAGGTATAGTGCATGCCCTGATTAGCACGTTCCTCAGGATTTACCACCGCCTGAATCATTGAACCGAAAATGTCTGGATTGATGTCCTTCCAGTCCAGTTCGCCACACTCGATGATAATTCTGCGAGCCTTGGCGCCCATCTTGGGTATCTGAATATGTTTGGAGAAAAGACCACCATTGACGTAGGGGAACTGCTTGATGATGCTCAGCGTTTCTTGGCTGCGCAACGAGACATCCATGATATTAAAGGTATGGGCCAAATAGTCTGAGAGGTCTGAACCGTCATCCTTGGTATATCGTTGGATGCTGGAGGTGAATAGGTTTTCCTCGAAAATGCCAGTGTCTTCAGCAAAGAAGCAGAACAACAAACGGCTGATAAAGAGATTCAAGTCATGCAGATCATCATCGCTGCGAAACTCGTTGTAAGAACGTAATTCATCGTGTAGTTTGGCTAATTTCTCTGCAGCCTTGATATCGGCAGGACTCTCTTCCACATAATGTACGCGTTCCACATCCATCAGCGGATAGAAGAAAGCAAAGTCAGAGGGCAATCGCTCTAACTGGTTTTCATAGGTATCCTTCTCACGCAGGTCGTAAGCCAATATCGACTTGCCATCACTTACAGCAATGATCTTAGGTGCAGCCTTGATGATCTGTGGATTCGTTTTGAGTTGTTCCAGTTGTGTCGTCAGGCCAAACCTGCTGACAGGCTGATAACAGAACAGGCCCTTGATGAGCAAGCCATCAAAGGTTTTAAGCACCCCTTTACCTTCTTTGTAACGCTCAATGTCGCGTTCGCTTTTGCCAAAGGAATAGAGCAGTTGGTAGCCCACTTCTGCTGAGTTTACGTCCTGACTGAACGAATCCACTAACCGTTGCTCTATCTCCCTATAGCCAAGTTGCAGTTTCTTTGCCATAGTTATTGATGTTAGAAAAAGCGAACGAGATTCGTTCAAAAACGTGAGACACCAGCCAAGCGCATGAAAAAACGTGGACAGTTTATACTTATCCAACGTCTCAGGCGCTTGGCCGGTGCCCACTCCAGAAGATAAGATAAACGCCCACGCTATCTGCGTGAGCATCCACTTTTATCATTCTGAAGTCGTCTATCTCGCGGCCAAGCTTAAGAGACGTTTTGAATAAAAAGCGTACGCTTCAATTATTTAACCCACAAAAGTCATACCGACACCTCCTCCGAGGCTCAAATCTTCCTGCCGTAGCAGCGTCATGTTATGACGATTAGCCAGTACTTGATTGCAAAGATACAAATAATTCTGGAAAGTTGTACTATTTTTGTCGAAAAAAAGAAATAATTCAAGAATTATTAGGAAGATAAGGGGTAAATCATCCAAAAACTGAGCGCGGCAGAGCGGCAGGGCGGCGGCGCGGCATTTGAATTTTCGTATAAAATTAGCTTGTGGGGAGGATGGTAGGTGTATATATCTATTTTAAATTATTATATATTATAATATATAATAATTATATATAATATAATTGATAAGGTTGCCGCAGTATGGTTTTCGTAATGCCGCGCCGCCGCTCTGCCGCCCTGCCGCGCATCGGTCGACCAGGCATTCACCCCAAATTTTAACATTTGGAAATAAATCGAAAATAAAATCGAAAAATCCTTGTTTTGCATTTGAATTTTTTGTACCTTTGCATCGTCAAATGAGAAAGGTGGAAAAGCCGGCCATTAAGGATAAAAATTGCAAGTATTAATTCTGGAAATTGCGCGCATTAATAGGAGCAAGTTTTTTACTTAATAGGCACCTTCGAAGCCGTCTTGTGAGACATTGAGATAATTAACCAAAATCTTTTACAATTTAAAACAAAACAACTATGGCTATTAAAGTAATTGCTCAGCGCCGAGAGTTGAAAATCGGCAAGAACCCGGGTGTGAAGAAGTTCGTGATGCGTCCTGACCTCTACATCCCCATCGCAGAGAAGAAGGTATTCGCGGAGGCATCGACCCACTCAGGCATCTCCGCAGGAGTTATCAAGGCGGCTTGGGATGCCGCAGGCGAGGTGATCCGCACGTGGGCGACCGAAGGTCACTCCATCCCCATCCCTGGACTCGGCACCATGCGCTTCGGCGTGCGCTCGAAGTCAGTGGAGAAGTTGGAGGATGTAAAGACGGGCCTCATCACCACCCGCAGGATTGTGTTCACGCCTAACGTGGAGGTGAAGGAGGAGTTGAAGAACACCAGCATTCAGATCACCTGCCTCGACGAGGAGGGCAACGTGTTGAAGCGCGTCACCTCTGGCGACAGCGGCGAGGTGGAAGACCCCGAGAACGGCGGCTCCGAAGGCGGCGAGAGCCAGAACGGCAGTCAGACGCTGAACTTGGAGGATATGCCGGTGGATAATGAGTTGGATGTCGACGTCTCCGCTCCGGGTGAATTCATAGACTCGTTGGAGGTGAGCATCACGGCTCCTGAAGGTGCAGTGGTCCACTACACCACCGACGGCACAAACCCCACACTTGAGAGTCCCATCTACACAGGACCGTTCACCATCACCGAAACCACCAAAGTAAGCGCCTTCTGCGTCAAAGACGGAAAGAAAGGACCTAAAACGTCCTGTTACTTTACGAAGAAAGGGAATGGTACGGACCAGTAATAGAAGTGATAAGTGATAAGTGAAAAGTGAAAAAGTGAAGAGTTATGAAGAAAAAGGGATTCATTGAGATTGCGGTGAAGGTGATAGTAGCCGCACTCACAGCCTTCCTGACGGCCATCACAACCACGAGTTGCATGGGTCACGGACCACTCTAAAGGTGAAGAGTAGTCACGGTGCAAAGGTACCTGAGTCATATAATTCCTCTCACACAAAGAAAAGCGAGCCGCAAGGCCCGCTTTTTTTTTGTGCTAACTGATGACAAATCCGATTACAGATCCTTGTAGGTATCTTTCAGCTGGCAGGGGAGGGTCTTGTCGTTGTCGGAATCCATGTAGAATTCACCTCCGAACATTTCAACAATCGCCTTGCTGATGGCCAGTCCTAATGCAGAAGACATGACGGAATTCTTCAGCGCATTTTCCTCCTGAAGGAGCGAGTAGATGTCGACACCCACCATCTCCGACTGCCCGATGCCGATAAAGTTGATGGTGACTTTAAGCCCCTTACGCTCACAACCATATTTGACGAGAATGTCGCCCTGTGTGACATGAGAGGCCGCATTCGTCAGCAGATGCACAGATGCATCATCAGCTGGTGCATGAGATTGGTGTCGAGTATGGCCTTGCAGTGAGGCGAGAGGTCGGTGGTGACGCGGACGCTGACGTCGGGCTTGGTGTAGTTCATGGCCTCACGACGATAAGACGCCATGAGTTCGGAGAGGTTGACCTCGATGAACGTGAAGGACGGGGTGATACCCTCGAACTTAGACATTTCGTGAAGTTGCGCCACGAAATCGATGAGTTCCGTTGCGTGGTTAGAGATATTAGTCATCGACTCCCTTACCTGAGCAGGCTGCATGTTTTCATCATTTTCATCAAGAATCATGTTGCAAAAACCATCGATGACTTGTAACGGCGAACGGAGAGTACGGCTGATGTTGTCGATAAATACAGACTTGAGTTGCTGGCTCTTCTGAGCACGCTTATTTGCGACATCCAGAAGTTTTGTATAGTGACGGCGAACGAGGATGAGGCAGATGCCAAAGACAATTAGCAAAAAAACTACAAAGATTACTGCATTCATAATTATATTAAATTACATGAATTAATAGTTGTCTTATTTATTGTTGCATTTCAGCTGCAAAGATACGAATAATTTTCGAAAGTTCCAAATAAAAATGCAAAAAAGTTCCACACAGGGGGGTATGACACCACATGTGACAGCCCCAAAAGCCCGCTGAGAGGATTCTCGGCGGGGATCTTTTTATTAGTCTATCACACCTATGATTTCCTGCACAGACTGGCATCCGTGGCTGTCGAGCCAGTCGTTGATGCCGTCGCGCACCTTGATGCTCACGGTGGGGTCGAGGAAGTTGGCAGTGCCTATCTCAATGGCAGTGGCACCTGCCATCAGAAATTCTATCGCATCCTTCGCCGTACAGATGCCACCCAGACCGATGACGGGTATCCTCACCGCTTTCGCCACCTGCCACACCATTCTTAAAGCAACGGGTTTGATGGCAGGGCCACTGAGTCCGCCAGTGTTGATGCTTAGCAGCGTCTTACGCTTCTCGATGTCGATGGCCATCCCCATCAGCGTATTGATAAGTGAGACGCTGTCAGCACCCTCGGCCTCGACGGCACGGGCAATCTCGGTGATGTTCGTCACATTGGGCGAGAGTTTCACGATGAGTGTCTTGTGGTAGCGCTGGCGCACAGCCTTGACCACGCTGGAAGCCCCTGCACAGGTGACACCAAACGCCATACCACCATCCTTCACGTTCGGACAGGAGATATTCAGTTCGATGGCGGGAATTTTTTCTAACGCATCGATACGGGCGGCGCACTCGGCATAATCGTCTGGCGAAGAGCCGCTTACATTGACAATCATGTTCGTGTCGATATCCTTGATCTGCGGATAGATATGCTCACAGAAATAGTCGACACCCTTATTCTGCAGCCCCACGCAGTTGAGCATGCCAGCGGCCGTCTCAGCCATACGAGGGTAGTCGTTGCCCTCACGGGGACGGAGCGTCGTACCCTTCACGATGATGCCGCCAATGCCATCGAGGGGCATCAGGTCGGCAAACTCCAACCCGTAGCCGAAGGTGCCGGATGCGGTCATCACGGGGTTTTTCAGCGCGAGGTCGCTTATCTTAACATTTAGTCTTGCCATAACAACTTCCGAATATTAAACACTGGTCCTTCCTTACACACGCAGAGGTTGCCCTCCGTGGTCTTTTCCACACAACAGAGACAGGCGCCCAGGCCACAGGCCATCAGATTCTCGAGCGACACCTCACAGTCCGTCTCACTCTGACGGGCGTAGCGGGCCACTGCCTTCATCATCGGCGTTGGACCACAGGTGGCAATACGCGTAAACTGCTCCTTCTGCAGCAACGAGTGGTTGGTCACGAAGCCTTTCTCGCCCTCGGAGCCGTCCTCAGTAGTCACATACACGCGCCCGTACCTTTTAAAAATATCCAACATCAGCAGGTCCTTGGCCGTCCTGGCACCCAGAAGGAAGGTGGGTTCGCAGCCCATCTGCTGCATGACGGCACCCATATAGAGCAGGGGAGCCACGCCCACGCCACCGCCAACGAGCAGGATGCGTTCATCTTTGGAAGCAGGCATCGTAAAACCGTGACCCAAGGGCAACAGGCAGTTGAGCGTGTCGCCAGGCTGGAGCGCAGCCAGTCGTCTGGTGCCGTCGCCGATGGCAGCCACCAAAAGCCAGAGTTCGTTCTGTTCTTGGTCGACGAAGTTGATGGATATGGGACGTCGGAGGAAGGTGGTGGGCGAGCCATCGACACGGATCTCCACGAACTGTCCAGGCTGCATCTCAGGCAGAGGCTTGTCGTCTGTTAGTCTGATGAGCACATATCGCTCGTGAATCCGTTCCACCGACTTCACTGTCAAATCTAATAGATATTTCTTCATAAATGTATATCTTTCTCAAATCGCGTTGCAAAGATAGTGTAAAATTTCGATTAAGCGAAGAGAATAGACATTTATTTGGCCTTTTTCGAGTATATCTCAACTATTATTCGTAATTTTGCGGCATCAATCATCAATAATAGTACAAAAATGAAAAAACGGATTGTCCTTATGCTCGTATGCCTGCTCACAGCAGGTATGGTTTCTGCCAAAGGTCACTGGGTGGGTACATGGGGCACAGCCCCGCAACTCGTCGAAAGACACAACAATCCCCCATCGCCAGGATTGGCAAATAATTCATTACGCCAGATCGTACAGGTTTCGATCGGAGGAAAGAAGGTACGGCTAAAACTCACCAATGAGTTCAGTCAGGAAGCCACAGAAATCAAAGCCATTGAACTGGCCTACGCCAAGACAGCCGGCAGTGATAGTGAGATTGATGAGTCCTCGACTGTCTGCCTGACCTTCGACGGCAAGGCATCAGTAGAGATTCCTGCTGGAGGAAAGGTGGTATCGGATCCCGTCAACTTCCGACTTCGTGACCGCGAGAACGTGGCCATCACCATCCATTACGGCTCTGCCTCATCGACCAGCGTGAGCGGACATCCCGGTTCACGGACTACCTCCTATCTGAAGGCGGGCAACACCACCGATTTCAGCGATGCCATCAAGACAGACCACTGGTACAATATCCTGGCATTGGAAGTTGAAGCCCCCAAAAAGGCAGGGGCTGTGGCCATCTTAGGCAACTCTATCACCGATGGACGAGGATCCACCACCAATCATCAGAACCGCTGGGCCGATGTACTCTCGCGCCGTCTGTTAGGCAACAAGGCGACACGTCAGGTGGGTGTGCTCAATATGGGTATTGGCGGCAACTGCGTTCTTGGCGGAGGATTAGGCCCTGCTGCCGTCAACCGCTATCAGCGAGACCTGTTCGGGCAAGAGGGCGTGAAGTGGATCATCCTCTTCGAAGCAGTCAATGACCTGGGCTACGCTCGCAACGGCGAACAAACGGCACAGCGCATCATCGAAGTATATAAACAAATCATCCGGGAGGCACACCAAAAAGGCATCCGCGTCTTCGGCGCAACCATAACCCCCTTCAAAGGCAACAATTACTACTCGGAAAGCCACGAGAAGGGTCGTCAGACGCTGAACCAGTGGATCCGAACCACAAAAATGCTGGATGGCGTGATCGACTTCGACCAGGCCGTTCGTAATCCTCAGGACACAGAAGCCATGCAGCAGCAGTTCCTTTTCGAGAACGACTGGCTCCACCTGAATGCAAAGGGCTACGAGACGATGGGCAATTGCATCGATCTGAACCTTTTCACGAAGACCGGTCCTATAGCCGCCAACGAAGACTAAAGCGCGCAGTTGATATTAATATGCTTTGTGCATACCATTATGAAACATCTAAAGTTATTGTTGGTATTAGGGGTAATTAATGCCGTAACATCTGTTGTGGCGCAAACCGACACCGAGGCTCATGATTTTGTATATCTGTTGCCAAGCAAGGAGATAGCCGAAACCGGCGAAGACCTATGGTTTAAGGCATATCTTATAAATAGTCAGACCTTGGCACCGTCTGACCGCAGCCACACACTCTACCTCCAACTCCGCACAGCATCCGACAGCGTGGTTTGGAGCGAGAAATACCCTTTGCTTTTGGGACGAGCCAACGGACATATATATATAGGTTCAGGATGGCCTCAGGGCGAATACTTTATGGAAGGCTATACCATGTCTTCGTTCTCCTCCGACAGCACCCAAGCCATTCGTCCCCGCCGTATCCGTGTGGTGGACCGTGTAACACAGATGGATTCTATTTCAAAACAAGAGATTAAGAATGATGCCGACCAAAAACTCTCCTCCAAACACCGTTTCGATCTTTTTCCCGAAGGCGGACACCTTATCTACGGCATCAACTCAGTAGTAGCATTTAAAGCCACATACGGAAACGGACTGCCAGAAGAGGTCTCTGGAAAGGTTCTTGAAGACGGAAAGAAAATCGGATCAATCAAAACCCTTCACGATGGCATGGGGCGCTTCTCTCTTACTCCTAAATCAGGCAAAGAGTACAAAGTAGTTCTCGATGATGGTAGAACCATTCCATTCCCAACTATAGAACGTGGAGGAATGTCGCTACGTGTTTCAAAAAACAATGCAAAAGGATTATCCTTGTTGGTTTCCTCATCCGAAGATGCTCCGCAGACCTTCTCAATAACAGCCAAGCAGAACGGAATAGTATGCAGCACAGCAAAAGGCACTGTGAAAGGAAAGCAAATAGTTAAAATTCCAGCAGAGTATTTTCCCCTTCAAGGCATCGTAGAAATCACACTATTTGATGCACTCAAACGACCTGTTGCCGAAAGATTGGTGTTTGTCAACCCTCAAAAGCAACTTACCATAACCGCTACATCCAACCAGAAGCAATACAACCGTCGCGATAAGGGCAAGGTACGTCTCCAAGTAACAGACACTTCTGGCAACCCCATCAAGGCTGAACTCGCTGTTAGCATTTTCGACAAGGCGTACCTCTACCTGCCAGGACACGAGAACATCCTATCTCATTGCTTCCTTTCAGAGCAGATTCGCGGTCATATTTTTAACCCTACCTATTATTTTGACAATCAGAATGATGACCGTCTTGCTGCTCTCGACCTGCTGATGTTGACACAAGGATGGAGAAACTATGTATGGGACAAAGAACTTCCATCAGGAGAATATCTGTTGACCGACGGTGTGGACGGATTACTGACAACCAAACGTGAGGTTAGTTTGAAAACACAGGTTATCAATGTCTATGCGCCCCAAGTAGATACATCTTTAGTTATTTTGACTGATATGTGTGGCAGATTCACAATTACCCCTCAACAGATGGCCCAGATTCCAGGGAACATCTATCTAAACGATTTGTTGACAGATAAATACAAAGCGAAACTTTCCGTTGTTAATATGTTCGATACCATTAATGACTATCGACGCCATCTTCCGCGCTATATGGTTAATAATCACCTCATTCAAACCAACCATTCGGAACGGTTTAAGATCGACGACGACAAGGCGACCCTTTTAAAAGAGGTAGTCGTAACAGGTAAGCGGGGTTTAACATATCGCGACAAAGAGATAGGTTTCCTTGACAGTTTAGCGGTGTTGCAAAGCGGCGAGTGGGTTTGCGACTGTGACTCCGTTATGCCGTTTCTCAACGATTATCATGGGTATTCACACCACCCAAAGTGGAGTCCACAGGAGGCTCATTATTTTGGAGAACGGCATATACCAAAACGCGGAGAAAAATATCAACTCATCTTGATTGAAGAAACTTGCATAGTACCTGACTCTCAGGGGCAACTACCAATATTCCTTGAACCTTACAGATCTGACCCAACGAAACCAACGAGAGCCAGTAGAACCAAACGATCCGATATGATAGTCTGGCTTCCTCGTGACATACCAAGACGTGGATTCGTCTATCCCGGTCCGCAATACAACGAAAAGCAATTGCTCGAAAAATATGGTATTGCCAAGGCGCAAGGATACTACCCCAAACGTGAGTTCTACCAGCCCGACTCTTCCGAACTTCAATCTCCATTGCCCGACCCACGCAACCTTCTCCAATGGCAACCCGAAGTTATCACCGATAACAACGGCATGGCAGAGATTCCCTTTGCTGCATCCGATATCAACACCGAGTTCATAGGCATAGTGGAAGCCATCGACGGAAACGGATTAATGGGGTGTCAGATATTTAGTTTTAGGGTATTAAAATAATTATTACTCAGTTACAAAATTTTGAGCCTTTATTTTTATCATATAGTGGCTCTAAGCGTCAAACTCATGATGTATGTTATCTGCTCGCTGCTTCTAATTCCTTGCGGATGTATTGGTATTGTTCATTCGTCAGGTCGAAGATTACTTCTTTTCTGGAACAAATGTCTCCCATGTCTGATCGTCGTAGAAGACACGAATCTCTTTGACCCGTCGTTGAGGTTTGTCAATGAATTTTACTCCCGTTCGATCGATTTCTGGGTGTGTATTCCGTACACTATTATAATTTGATATCGCAGATGATCCATTTTTGGGGGTAGAAACAGGCGACGACTCAAAATCGAGTGTAAGATTTTGGGGCATCGAGGTACCATCTGGGCCCTGATCTGCCATCTCCTGAGAGCCATTTTCGGGGTTCTGATCCGGTAAAAACATCTCACCAGAGCCAAACATCAACCAATCGGTACTGATGTTAGGAATTTTCTTTTTGATGGCCTCCACGATGTTAAGGGTGGGGCGGGTGCGTCCGTTGAAGATGCTACTGAGGGTAGCAGGTGACTGTCCGATGTAGTCGGCGAAGAGTTGTTGAGTCATGTTTTGGGACTCCATAATTTGTCTGATTCGATCCTTCATACTTTTGAGTCGTTAAAAAATTGGTATTTTTGCCCTTTTAGGATTTCGTTTACAAAGATAAAGCAAATTCTTGAAACTACCAACAAATGTAGAGAGAATTTAAGATTTAATAATTTATATTTGCGTTTTTATATTTGTAAATAAAAAGCATTGAAAATGTAATTTGAGGCTTTATGATTACAAACATGAATTTACAGGCATAAATCGTTACAAAGGAATGATTTGGTGATTTAAAGTTAAATAATTGGCTTTGAATAAGGTATTTATGCGAATTTGTTCGAAATATAGGGGGATATACAGAATTAGAGACCTGAATATAGGTTGCAGATTGGAAGTTTTAGCGGCATTTCTTTATAAACCGCAGATTTTTAATCGTTTATCATATAAATGTAGTATGTGTATATTTATGAATATGCAAAATCAAAGTCTAAAATATAGATATTGATATTTAAATCGTATAATACTAAACGCATGTATTAAATTCAAAATTTACATCCTAAAACCATAAGAATCTTAAACCGCAATAAAGATTTGAAAAGTGAAATCAAAATACTTAAATCTTAATGGATGTGAACACTAAAACCTAAATGCGTCAAAACTCTAAAATTTGTCATTCTGGCGAAATTCTGCACGATAATTGGAGATTTTAGAAATACGCGAGTTTTGAGGGGTCAGGAATCTCTCGGAGCCCTTGTTTTTATCGGGTTTTGGGGCTAAAAAAAGCACTCCTGAAAAGTGCAATTTTTAGAAATTCTAGAGTGGGAAAAGGGCACATTTTAGTGCAAAATGTAAAAAATCAGTTCCTTCATCAACTCTCCTGGAGGGGTATTTGGGTTGTCTAAACCCTTACTTTTGGCGTCAATTTCTCTAATTTTACCAATAATCTGCATCACCTTCATGGCGGAGTAGTTTCGCATGCCATTCATATACTCCTTTGCAGCCCACGGGTTTCTCAGTTCCAACCACTCCGCTACCCTCTCCTGGCTCTTATTATTTGGCGCATAATAGGCGATCATGAGATTTTGGAAGTAATTAAAGAGCATTGGGAGAAAAGAGTAGATGCTACCAGCCTTCGGATTTTCGTCAAAGTATTTTACTATTTGGTTTGCCTTGAACACATTGCGGTTCACAATGGCATCTCGGAGTTCAAAACTATTAAAGTCCTTGCTCACCCCAATTTGTTCCTCCACAATCTGGGGCGTCACTCTCCTATCCTGCTCTGGCAACGACAAAATAACCTTATCGAGTTCGCCTGTCAGTCTACTGAGGTCTGCCCCAATGGAATCCGCAATAATCTGCGTGGATTTCGGGTCGATACTCACGTTTTTCTGCTTCAAATAGCTCTCGATGAAGGGCGGAAGGTCCCTGTCGCGCAGTTTTTTGCTCTCAAAAAGCACGCCAACAGCCTGGATGGCCTTCACATATTCCCGTTTTCTACCGTCGATGGTGCCGTTTTTATGACATAAAACGAGGATCGTGGAAGTCTGCGGGGCCTTGAAATACTTCTCCAAAGCCTCCGTATTCTTGATGTTCTGCGCTTCCTTGACGATCACCACCTGATATTCGGACATCATGGGGTATCTACGGGCGGCATCGGCTATCTGCGAGGCATTCACATCGCTGCCGAAGAGGATCGTCTGGTTGAAATCGCGCTCTTCGGGTGGCAGCACATGGTCAGCGATATAGTCCGAAATCTGGTCGATGTAGTACGATTCATCGCCCATCAGATAGTAGACTGGAAGGAACTTACGCGCCTTCAAGTCGTTCATAATACTATCGAAACTGACATTTTTTGCCTCTGCCATTCGCTTTTCTCGATTATTATTTGTACTTTTGCGGCTACAAAGTTACAAAAATGTTTCGATTAAACCTACCACAATACGAAATAAAAATCACAGAGAAGGACGGAAAGCGTATGATTTTCGACTTTCTGCGCAGAAAATACGTGGCTTTGACACCTGAGGAATGGGTTCGACAGCACTTCACGCACTATCTGGTGGAGCACAAGGGCTATCCCAAAGGACTGCTTGGCAACGAGATAGAACTGCAAATCGGCGACAAACGGTTGCGCTGCGATTCTATCCTATATAATAAGGTGGCACAGCCGCAGATGATCATCGAATACAAGGCGCCTACCGTGCCACTGCAACAAAAGGTGTTCGACCAGATATCGGCCTATAATCTCCTGCTCAGGGTGGACTATCTCCTCATCAGCAACGGCATGGAACACTACTGTTGCAAGATGGATTACGAGCATCGAAAATACATCTTCCTACAGGATATTCCAGATTATGAAAAATTATGACCTGCCACCCTCTCGGACAGCAGGTCATTTTCATTGATTTCGAACGCAGGTTTATTCCATATCGCTGGCATCATCGACCTTCTTCGATGTTGCCGTCTTGCGAATGGAACGCTTACGCGTCTTCTTAGGCTGTTCAACACCCATCTTGTCGAGTTTCACGCCAGCCAATTCGGGGTCGATCATGATACGTCCGCAATACTCGCACACGATGATCTTTTTGTGCATCTTGATGTCGAGTTGACGCTGGGGCGGGATCTTGTTGAAGCAACCACCACAGGCATCACGCTGCACATAGACGATACCCAGACCGTTGCGGGCATTCTTGCGGATGCGCTTGAAAGAGGTCAGCAGACGGGTCTCGATCTTCGATTCCAAGTCCTTTACCTTCTCCTTCAACTTATCCTCCTCGGCACGGGTTTCTTCCATGATCTCGTCGAGTTCGCCTTTCTTCAACTCCAGGTCGTCCTCGCGCTCCTTGATAACTTCCTGATTGGCAGCAAGTTCTTCTTTCTTCTCAGCGATACGGGCATTGGCCTCACGGATCTTCTTGTTGCAGAGTTCGATCTCCAATGTCTGGAACTCGATCTCCTTCGACAGCGTGTCGTACTCACGGTTGTTCTTCACCTCGTTGAGTTGTTCCTTATAACGGGCCACACTCTGCTCGGCATCGGCAATCTCACCTTTCTTCTGAACAATCGCACGCTCGAACTCATTGATGTCGTTCTGGATTTTCTCCACACGGGTGGTCAGACCTTCGATCTCATCTTCCAGGTCCTGAACTTCCAGAGGCAGTTCGCCTCGCAAGGCACGCTTCTCATCGATGGAGGAGAGTGCCGTCTGCAGTTGATAGAGGGTCTTCAGTTTCTCTTCAACTGACAAGTCTGTTGGGTCTTTCTTTGCCATAATTTCAAATATAATTTATTTTACAATATTGATATTCTACAAATACAGGATGGGGTTGGTGCTAGTTTCGGCGATTTCCGTTCTGACAACAGGACATTCCTTCGCGATGATGTCACGGAAGATCTCGCTGGTGAACTGCTCACTCTGGTAGTGGCCGATGACGCAGATCTGGATGCGCTGCTCGTAGCCGAAATACTGGTGATAGTGCATCTCACCCGTGATAAACGCATCGGCTCCAGCTTTCAGGGCCTCGTCGAGCAGGAAGTCCCCTGCCCCACCACAGATGGCCACCTTCTGTATCTTGCGGCGCAGCAGTTCATTGCACATCGCGCACTCCACATCGAAGGCTTTCTTCACAGCCTGCACGAAATCATCGGCAGCCAACGCTTCTGGGAGTTCTCCAATGACACCACTCCCCGCCTCGATGCCATCCACGCTCTTAGGCGCAAAGAACTGCACATCGTGCAAGCCTAATTTCTCGGCAATCTTGAAGTTCACGCCACCCTTCGCATTGTCTATATTGGTGTGCATCGAGATGACGCAGATACCATGCACGATGGCCTTCATCACCGTACGCTGCACATCCGTCAGGTCGCTGATGGTTTTCAGGCCACGGAACAACAGCGGGTGATGGCTGACAATCAGGTTGCAGCCCTTCTGAATGGCCTCGTCGACGATCTTTTCGTTATCCCAACTTTCCTGCAAGGGCAGAGGCGCGAAACGTTCAAGGGCGCTCAGCACTTCTTTTATTTTCACGCTGCAAAATTACAAAGAAAAGCCGAGACAACGCCCCGGCTCCGCGATTTATTAAGCGTTTTTAACGATTCTCACCACTCTGACAGACTGGCCTTTGCCTCGATTCTGTCCTCCGTCTTATCGTCGAGCGCTGGGAAGAAATCCATCCCCGTCAACTGCTCTATCTCATCGACGGTATAGACAGCCTCCTCCATCTTCTGCTTCACGCCCTCATTGCGATAGATAAAGCCAATGGCCTTCGGACTACCCTGTCTGCAGAGCACCACCTTGAAGAAAGCATCCGGCACCCAGACCTTATTTCTGCCGATGGTTTTCTGCTCGCTTTTCTGGTAATAAATCGGCCCGCATACGATGTCGATAGCCCCATATTCACGGGCCCAGTCACGACAGAGGATTTCCAGATCGTTCCATTCGTATTTGTTCAGTCCGTGGTTCTGCGGACAGATATTCGTGAACAGAAATGACTGTTCCATTGCCTTTTTATCCCATTTGTTGTCGCCTGCCGGACACATGTGTCCTCTGTCGTAGCGCGAGTTGTAGTAGTCCTTGTCCGTCGCACGGGGTGCCTTCACACTTTCATCCTCCGTAAACACCTCGTTCTTGCGCTGGAACGAGCCGTAGGTATGCGATTTCGTCAGATGCCACGCCACCCAATTTGGGTTTCTCGTCTGCTCATTATACGAGGTCGTATAACCCTGTCGCTTTAAGATCTGTTCTGGCCTATCCTTTAGTGCCGCAGGCATCTCGTACATCACAATCTTCTTCCCTGCCGCCTGCAACTCTGCCTTTGGTGTCTCAGCCTTTGGCTGATAGAAACCATTCGTTTCCTGGGAGGCACTGACAGCCTCAGCACCCTCACCAACCTTATTTCCCTTACAAGCCATCACCAGTGCCATCAGCGCCAGGACCGTCATCATCTTACCAAACTTGTCGAAGAAGGAACGATCGGCGAGGAAGAGGGTGATGGCGAGGGAAAGGACGGAGGCAGCGATGCAGCCAACGGTCATAAGGAGCATCAGGACGAAGGCGTTGAGAGGACTCTGACCGCCAAGAAGGATACCACCCAACAACAGCGGCATAGAGGTCAGACAGAGCACGGAGAGGTTGGCGATGGTAGGTGAGAGAACAGCCAACAGACTACGGCGCAGGAAAGGCTGTAAGGCCTTGAAATGCGACTGGCCATTGCCTCGCAGGAACTCGTACTGTTGTTCGTCGGTCTTGAGGGCAGTGACGTATGTGTTCAGTCCTCGGATGGTCATCGCCAGTGCATGTCCCATCAGCAGTGCCATCACTGGCACAAACCAATGGGCCTCAAAAATTCGCACAGGCAACGCCAGAGCCAGAATCCACAGACCTGTAAAGGCGGTGCTGACGAATAATCCAATACAGACAGCAGGCAAGAGTTTGCCGATGTTCAGTTTACACCGTTTCAGGACGATCCAACCTGCATAGACAGCCATCGCCACTAACCACACGATGAGCAGCCAGGGACTGTTTACACGCAACAGTACCCACACCACCAGACAAAGCACCAACAACTGCGCCACCATACGGCCCACAGCCAGTACAAACTTCGGCAACATCTGCCGTTCCAACATATACAGTGCCCCTGCTGGAATCAACAGCAGGAGTAGTCCGAGAATCGTATGTAAAATCAATCCTTTATCCATATCTTAAAGTCTGTCTAAGTCAATGATCTGGTCTGCATTGGCGATGATCTCCGCCTTCCGACTGGCAATCAGCACCGTCTTGCCTGCCGCAGCCTGCTCACGTAGCAGTTCGAGCATGCGCTGGGTCAGTTCGAATGTCAGATGGGCTGCCGGCTCGTCGGCAATGACGATGGTTTTGTCCTTTGCCTGTTGCAGCGTTTCCGAGGCCAGAGAAAAAATTTCGTCTGGGGAAAGAGGGGTGACCTCCCCTATCCCATTCTCTACTGAAGGAAGCAAAGGACTCCAGACCGTCTGTTCATCCGGCTCGCACGCAGGTGCCTCTGGGGGCATCAACTGGTGCCTGAGCATCTGCATCTGTTGGGGCAGATAAGTCATCATCGTACGGAAGGCAGGGGCAGAACGCACCGTCAGCAGTTCACCATCGACACTCACGAATCCCTCCTTGACGGGCAGGAAACCCATCAGCGTACGGATCAGGGTGGTCTTGCCAGCGCCTTCCGACCCTGTGATACAGGTCAATTGGCCGTCCCTGGCCGTGAAGGAAAGTCCCTGTGCCAGTGTCTTTTCCCCAATGATGATCGTTGCATCCTTAACCTCTAACATTGCCAAAATATCAAAATCTGCTGCAAAGTTATAAAAATCTCTTAATTCTTAATTCTTAATTCTCAATTATTTTGTACCTTTGCGCCAAAATTATGATGATAGACAAGAAAACGAGTCATAATCACTGGCGACTCCCTGCTGAATGGGAGCCACAGGAAGGTGTGCAGTTAACGTGGCCGCATGCCCAGACTGACTGGGCTCCGATGCTCGACGAGATCACGGCAGTCTATCATCAGATGGCCCGTGAGATAGCCGAGCGCGAACGTCTGATGGTGGTGGCTCCAGAGGATGCTGCTTACGATATGCTGCGCATCGTCTGCAACACCAACGACACCTGGGCCCGTGACCACGGTTTTATCTCCTTAGTGGATGATAAAGGTCATCGTCGACTGTTGGACTATTGTTTCAACGGCTGGGGCGAGAAGTTCCCTGCTGCACTCGACAACACCATCAACCGTCGGCTTTACGACCTGGGCGAGATTGCAGGCGAATACGTCGACTGTCTCGACTTCGTGCTGGAAGGCGGCTCTATCGAGAGCGACGGCAAAGGCACCATCTTTACCACAAGCCAGTGTCTGTTGGCGCCCCACCGTAATCAGCCCATGACAAAGGAACAGATTGAGGAACGACTGAAGCGCGATCTCTGTGCCAAACGTATCCTCTGGATAGACTACGGCCATCTGACGGGCGATGACACCGACGGACATATCGACACCCTGGTGCGCATCTGTCCTGATGATACCATTTTATATGTAGGCTGTGACGACCCTGAGGATGAGCAATACGAAGACCTCAAACGGATGGAGGCACAACTGCAGACCTTCCATACCCTCGATGGCAAGCCCTATCGGCTAAGGAAACTGCCGATGCCTCACGCTATCTTCGACGGTGAAGACCGTCTGCCTGCCACCTATGCCAACTTCCTAATTATTAATGGTGCCGTGCTCTGTCCTACCTACGGACAACCTGATCTCGACAGCGAAGCCCTGCGCGTCATTGGCGAGGCCTTCCCTGACAGGGAGATGATCGGTATCGACTGCCGCCCTGTCATCTGGCAGCACGGCTCGCTCCATTGTTGTACCATGCAATATCCCAGCGTATGAAAGAACTGAAGATAGGATTCCTACAGCAGCACAACACTGCTGACACCAAAGACAACATCCTCCGTCTGGCGGAGGGGATCAGTGACCTCGCCAAACGGGGTGCACAACTCATCGTGCTCCAAGAACTGCACAACTCGCTCTACTTCTGTCAGGTGGAGAGTGTCGACAACTTCAACCTCGCGGAGCCGATACCTGGTCCTTCCACCAAACTCTTCGGCGAACTCGCCAAGCAGTTTGGGGTGGTCATCGTCACCTCGCTCTTCGAGAAACGCGCCCCAGGGCTGTATCACAATACGGCAGTCGTCTTGGAGAAGGACGGCACCATCGCCGGCACCTATCGTAAGATGCACATCCCCGATGACCCCGCCTACTACGAGAAGTTTTACTTCACTCCAGGCGACCTGGGTTTCCACCCCATCGAGACCTCGGTAGGTCGGCTCGGTGTGATGGTATGTTGGGACCAGTGGTATCCAGAGGCAGCCCGTCTGATGGCCTTACAAGGTGCCGACTTGCTTATCTACCCCACTGCTATCGGTTATGAGTCGAGCGACACCCCAGAGGAACAACAGCGCCAACGCATCGCCTGGCAGACCGTTCAGCGTGGTCATGCCGTTGCCAATGGCCTGCCTGTTGTCACCGTCAATCGTGTCGGCTATGAGCCAGACCCCTCTGGTCAGACCAATGGCATCCAGTTCTGGGGTACCTCCTTCGTGGCAGGCCCTCAGGGGGAACTCATCTACGAGGCCTCTACTGACGACGAGGAGAGCATCATCGTGGAGATCGACCTCGACCACTCCGAACAGGTTCGCCGCTGGTGGCCCTTCCTCCGTGATCGTCGCATCGACGACTACACCGACCTGACACGCAGATTTATTGATTAAACAAATACTATTATATATGAAAAAGATGATTTCACTGGCCCTGATGGCCATCACCCTGCTGCCGACAGCGACTCTGGCACAGGAAGAACAAGAAACACCTGAGATAGAACTGGTAAAAGAGAGTGACTTCAAGGCCTACGTCCAGGCCGACCTTATCAGTCATTATATGTGGCGTGGTATCGACATGGGTGGTATCAGCATCCAGCCTCAGGCAGGCATCTCGTGGAAAGGGCTCTCCCTCACCGCCTTCGGTAATGCCGGCTTCGACAAGGACGACCCACAGGAGTTCGACCTCACCCTCGGCTACGCGAAGAGTTTCGGCAAATGGGACCTCAACGTCGGCATCACCGACTACTGGGCCACAGGCACAGACCCCGAGAACCGTTATTTTTACTATAATGAGAAAGAGACGCCCCACCAGTTGGAGGCCAACCTCGGCTTCACCTGCCAGTATTTCTCGCTGCAGGCCTACACCATGTTCTGGGGCAACGACTTCAAGATCAACGGTGACCGTGCCTACTCCACCTATCTGGAACTCTCCGTACCCTTCCGTGCCGGCGGTCTCGACTGGGATGCCCGTATCGGTGTCACACCGATGGAGAGTGCAGGCTACGTCACCTACCACACCGAACAGGGTCTTCAGGGTGATATCGAGATTGAGGACAGACACTATTTCTACGGCGAGGGTTTCACCTGTAACGTGGCCTCTATCCGTGCCACGAAGAATCTGCAGTACAAGAACCTGCGTCTGCCCGTCTTCGCCGAGATTCACACCAATCCCTACCTGAAGAAAGCCAATTTCATGGTAGGTATCAGCGTCATCACATTCTAAACAGCCAGAACACATGAGTAATCTAAGATTCCAGGTTGTAGAAGAGGCCTTCAAGAAAAAGGCCCAAGAGGTCAAGGCTCCCACAGAGCGTCCTTCCGAGTATTTCGGCAAGTATGTGTTCAACCGTCAGAAGATGTACAAGTACCTGCCTGCCGATGTCAATGCCAAACTCATCGATGTCATCGACAATGGGGCCCGTCTGGACCGTAGCATTGCCGATGCTGTGGCAGAAGGCATGAAACAGTGGGCGCTGGAGATGGGTGCCACCCACTACACACACTGGTTCCAGCCCCTCACCGAGGGAACAGCCGAGAAGCACGATGCCTTCGTGGAACACGACGGCAAGGGTGGCATGGTAGAGAACTTCAGCGGTAAACTGCTCGTCCAACAGGAGCCCGATGCCTCGTCGTTCCCCAATGGTGGCATCCGCAACACCTTCGAGGCCCGCGGTTATTCCGCCTGGGACCCCACATCGCCCGTCTTTATCATCGACGACACCCTCTGTATCCCCACCATCTTCATCGCCTATACTGGCGAGGCGCTCGACTATAAGGCTCCCCTGCTACGCGCCCTCCATGCCGTAGACAAGGCCGCCACGGATGTCTGCCAATATTTCTACGATGATGTGCATAAGGTACAGGTGAACCTTGGTTGGGAACAGGAGTATTTCCTCGTCGATGAAGGTCTTTACTCCGCCCGTCCAGACCTGATGCTGACAGGACGTACGCTGATGGGCCACGAGAGTGCCAAGAACCAACAGATGGACGACCACTATTTCGGTACCATCCCCGACCGTGTTCAGGCCTTTATGAAGGATCTGGAGATCCAGGCCCTGGAACTCGCCATCCCCTGTAAGACACGTCACAACGAGGTGGCACCCAACCAGTTCGAACTCGCCCCGATCTTCGAGGAGTGCAACCTTGCCGTCGACCATAATATGTTGCTGATGTCACTGATGAAGCGCGTGGCCCGTAACCACGGTTTCCGTGTGCTGCTCCATGAGAAGCCCTTCGACGGCATCAACGGCTCAGGCAAACACAACAACTGGAGTCTCACTGCCGACAACGGTACGTTGCTCCATGCTCCAGGCAAATCCCCTGAAGAGAACCTGCGTTTCGTCACCTTCATCGTCGAGACGCTGATGGCTGTCTATAAGCATAACGGACTGTTGAAGGCCTCCATCATGAGTGCCACCAATGCCCACCGCCTCGGCGGCAATGAGGCCCCGCCAGCCATCATCTCGTCGTTCCTCGGCAAACAACTCACCGAGGCCCTCGACCACATCGAACAGAGTGAAAAGGACGAACTCTTCCAGTTGAAAGGCAAGCAGGGTATGGAAATCGACATTCCCCAGATTCCAGACCTCATCATCGACAATACCGATCGTAACCGTACGTCACCCTTTGCCTTCACCGGCAACCGCTTCGAGTTCCGTGCCCCTGGTTCCACTGCCAACTGTGCCTCGGCAATGATTGCCCTCAACAGTGCGATGGCCGAAGCCCTCACCTCCTTCAAGGAGCGTGTCGACAGACGGATCGCTGAGTATTCCAAGCAGGCAGAATATGCTGAAGGCTCAGGTCATACGGCTAAGTTCCATGCCATCCTCGACGTGCTGCGCGACGATATCAAGACCTGCAAGCCCATCCGTTTCGACGGCAACGGCTACAGCGACGAGTGGGTGGTGGAAGCCGCCCAGCGTGGACTCGACGTCGAGAAGTCGTGTCCCGTCATCATTGAGCACTACCTCGACCCTGCCAGTATCCAGATGTTCGAGAGTACGAAAGTCATGAACCGCAAGGAACTGGAGGCACGTAACGAAGTGAAATGGGAGACCTACGTGAAGACCGTTCAGATAGAAGCCCGCACCATGGGCGACCTGTCGATGAACCATATCATCCCTGTCTCGACCCACTACCAGAGTCAACTCATCAAGAACGTACAGGGCATGAAGGACATCTTCCCTGCCGAACAGGCCGAACGACTCTCTGCCCGTAACATGAAACTCATTGAGGAGATTGCCGAACGCACCGAGCGCATCGAACAGTTTGTCGAAGAACTGACAGAGGCCCGTCGTATTGCCAATCAGATTGCGGACATCCACCAGCGCGCCATCGCCTATCACGACACAGTCTGTCCGAAGATGGATGCCATCCGTCACGAGTGCGACTGTCTGGAGATGATTGTCGAGGACGGTCTGTGGACATTGCCCAAATACCGTGAATTATTGTTTATAAGATAAAGTAAGAAAGATAAGAATATGAAGAACTTGAAATTGATTTTCCTGGTTCTGGGTTGCATGGCAGCCCTGAGCCTCACGTCGTGTCTCAGTAGCGACGACGACAATGACAACAAGGGTCTTACCCCGACCCAGATAAGCCAGTGTTTTGCTGCCATGCGTGGAACGTATTCAGGCATATTGGTCTATCCCTCACATAGCGCACTGTATGGCACGGATACCGTCGATGTCAGTTGGAGCGTCGGTGCCGACACCATGCTTGTCCTCAAGCCCTTCCCTTCGAGAATCGTTGCAGAACAGATTAACAACCCCGATCTGAAAAATGCCTTGATGGAACAGGAGTACACGAGTGAACTCAGTTGCTACTTAGGTTTCTATGCCATCGACTCTAATGTGCAATTCCTCGTTGGTCCCAAGAGTATCGACATCCCCGTACTCTACAAAGATGAGAGACACACACTATCGGTTTATTTCTGGGGGAACAACTACTCGTACGGTTTCAAGGACATCAGTACAGGTGCCATGGGAGTCCAAATCGTGTTGGCTGCCGCCTACCTCGACAATAATCAGAGCATCAACTACATCAACAGTTCTTCGTCAACTTTGGCAAGTCTCGCGATGGCATTCATGACAACCCAACAATAAAGAAATCCCGCCCAGAATGCTGAGCGGGATTTCTTATTTTCACTTTTTCAGTTTCTGTTTGATCTTCTCGATGCCTTCCAACAGGTCTTCGGTAGGCTCGATGATGTTCTCGTCGCCCCAGAAGTCGGGATCCTCGAAGTAGATCACCTTATCGTAGAAGTTGTCACGGCGGTTAAAGGTGTCGCGCACCTTGATGGGTTTCACATCCTCGCCTTCCGCGCGGTCTGTCACCACCATCTCCGATACCACGGTAAAGTTCGACTTGAAGAGTTTCCGTTTCCAGTCGCAGCGGAAGCGGATCACGTTACGGATATAGTTGATGCGCGTCAGTCCGTCGTCCGTCCTATAGTCTATGCTGATGCTCATCTCGTGGGGTGTGAATCGCAGTCCTACGGGTTTTTTACGCAGGATGGCCTGTGTGACCTTCTCCTCGTCGCTCATGTCCAGTTCCAGTTCTATCTTCGTGAACGCCAGCGTCTCCTGATCGATGTAGAGTTTACCTTTATAAAGGGGATAATCCATGATGAGGGCCGGCTTCACCTCGATGACGAACGCCGTACGGTCGCCCGTCTGCTTCACACCTTTGTAAGTAAAGTGATAGTTGTTGAGTTCATCATAGTTCA
Source organism: uncultured Prevotellaceae bacterium (assembly GCA_902784565.1). GTDB lineage: Bacteria > Bacteroidota > Bacteroidia > Bacteroidales > Bacteroidaceae > Prevotella. The sequence continues at coordinate 15,939 of CACZVE010000034.1, read as the reverse complement.
ACAGGATGTCGCGCTCCTTCACCACGTCGAGATGCACAGGCAGCACAGGGCCTCCCTGCAGTTTCACAGCCAACGTGTCGCTCTTGCGCTGACTCAACAGTCGGCGCCCCTTCAGGATCGCCACACCGTCGCGCCAGTCCAGTCTGTAATAAGGTGACTTATACACATCCACCACACCTTCCGACACACTGATGAAACGGTTACGCTTCTGAGTGGTCTCACGGTAGAAGCCGCGCAACAGACTCGGCACACGGGGATAATTATCATCTATCTTGTCGATGGCCCGTTCTACGAGTTGACGAGGATTGTCCACGCCCTTCACCACGATCTCGCTGAGCACCACCGAACTGGCCTGCATCTGCACAGCCTTATTTTCGGCCTCCAGCGCCTTGCACTCCGCTGCCGTCAACCGTTGTGTGCGATAGCCCAGGCAGGAGAAAGTCACGGCGGTCGGTTCTGCCTTCAGTTTCAGGGTAAACTCGCCCTCCGCGTTGGTCACCGTACCGATGTTACGGTCCGTCACACTGACGTACGACAATGCCTTCCGTGTCTTAGCGTCAACCACCTTGCCGCTGAACGTCCACACAGCATCTTGAGCCATTGTGTAAAGACCACACAACAGGATCATTGTTAGTATCAGACTCCTTTTAATCATTACATTATCATTTTATCGCTGCAAAAATAGAAAAAAAAGCCGAAAGTACCAAATCTTTCGACGTTTTTTTATGCCCTGCCCCTAACCCATCCTTCCAAGAGACGGAGAATGCCTGCGCCATCCCTGGTTTGCCCCACTTTCACACCTCAAAATACTGCCCCAAAACTGGGGGACAGGAACGATGTGTAATGGCGGCATCAAGATGAGCGAAGAGTCCCTGCGTCAATTTGTGAATGACCTGCTCTTGTCGAAAATAGCATTCGGCTAACTTTTTTTTAACTACTTTTTCTCATAGTGCGTATTCTCTGACTCTGCAATATATTGCCCCAGATTTTGGGGGACCATATTTGAGATTCAAAATATTTAGTTTTGTAGAATGGGAATATATTTCAGATTTAAAATATTTAGTTTTGTAGCAAATCATTATATTTTAGATTCAGAATATTTAGTTTTGCAACAGATCATTATATTTTAAAGATAGAATATTTAGTTTTGCAGCAAATCATTATATTTTAAAGATGGAATATTTAGTTTTGTAGCAAATCATTATTTTTTGCTTACAAAATATATTCCCATTAATTTTTGGGAATATATTCCTGATTCAATTTTACACAGGGACATACACAGGGGGACAGGAACGATGTGTAAATGGACTTGTGTAACACTGCCCTGCATCTCTTTTATTCGTTATTCCCCAAAAACGAGATACGTTTCAGAGGCAACATATTCTTGTCATCATCAGTCATTTTATCGTAGAATTCCAGCCACATGTCGATAAACTCATCGCCATCAATTAGACGGATGAACTCACGCGAACTGGTACCGGTGGACTTCGCATCAGGCGAGAACGTACCGCTTGTAACGAACAAAGCGATGTCACCAGCACGAAGCACACCCAGAAGGGCACGAATGTCCGAGGCACCAATAGCACCTAGTAAAGTGCACTTGATTGTTTCGACTTTCATACTGCACTATAAAAGGAACTGATGAGGGCTGTCTTTCGAGGCAGCCCTTTCTCTTCTCCTTTATCCTTTTGAGAGTTTGACAATATGACTACAATTATTTTGATTCTATCTCTTCCAGAAACTTGGCAATTTTCTCACGGATTGGAGGAAGCCCTATTGCAATGGCCTCCCATACAAGATCCTCCTCAACATTATGGTAGCCATGTATCAAGAAATTGCGCATGTTCGTTATCTGGCGCCACTGCATATCAGAGTGGGCTTCACGAAACTCGAAGGTCAGCATATTGGCAGCCTCTCCTATTATCATGATGTTGTAAATGACGGCATGATACGACTTCTTGTCGGCAAGGAATTCCTCCATGCTACGGCCATCCACATATTGGGATATTGTGTCGATTGCCTGCAATATATCCTGCAGGCGCTTAGGATCATTACGCTGCTCTCTCATAAATCAGGATTTTGTCGCGATCGGCACTTTCACGGGCAAAAGGCATCAGACCGCCTTCTGTAATCAAATCGACCTCTATTCCCAACAAGTCTTTCAAGTCCTCATATATCCCACTGAGGGTGAACAGACTGAAATGCTGCGATTTGTCCGGTAGAATCAGAATGTCGATATCAGAATCTTCGCGCTGTTCTCCACGAGAGTATGAACCAAAGATCCACGCTTTCAAAACAGGCTGCGTCTTGAAGTAGTTGGCAATCAATTGTTGTATCTCCTGTGTAGCCATAAGCATATTTCATTTGATTCTGCTGCAAAGATAATAGTTTTTATTGAGAAAATGATAATCTGCCACCATAATTTTTGTTTTTTCGAATAATTTGTGTAACTTTGTCGCCCAAAACCATTATATGATGGAACAGAAAGAAATCAACGAGACCCTGCGCCGCAATGTGGGCGTGCTCTCAAAACACTCGGTTGACGAGGTCAGGATGATGCCTACGGCCACACAGACGCAACTGCCGTCGGTGGACGATGTGAAGCGCATCGTGAACCTGATCAAGAGCATCGTGTTCACCGACTATTTCCACAAGCGGCAGCCCGACGAGGAACTGCGCGCCTATCAGATAGGTGTATCGATGGAAGAACTCTACCGTCTGCTGCGCCAGCAGATTGCCCGCGGGCTGCAGTTCTGCGAGGAATGTCAGGAAGAGGATGTGCTCTGCACCGGTGAAAGACTGGCACTGAAGTTCATCGACGCGTTGCCGGAGATCAAACGTCTGCTCTATACCGACATCCAGGCGATGTTCGACAACGACCCTGCCGCCAAGACCTACGGCGAGGTGATTTTCTGTTACCCCGTAGTGAACACGATGGTACACTACCGCGTGGCACACCAGTTGCATAAGATGGGCGTGCCCGTCATCCCTCGTATCATCACCGAACAGGCACACTCGAAGACAGGTATCGACATCCATCCGGGTGCACAGATAGGCGAATACTTCTCGATTGACCACGGTACGGGTGTGGTCATCGGTGAGACTACCATCATCGGCAATCATGTGACACTCTATCAGGGTGTGACACTCGGTGCAAAGAGTTTTAAGTACGACGAGGAAGGAAACATGTTGAACGTGCCGCGCCACCCCATCATCGAGGATAATGTGACGGTCTATTCCAATGCCTCGATACTGGGACGTATCACCATCGGACACGACTCCGTCATCGGTGGTAACATCTGGCTGACGCACAGCGTGCCTCCCTATTCGAAGATACTCCAGTCGAAAGCCATCGATGCCGGCTTCGAGGACGGATTAGGTATTTAATCATAAATCCCCGCCAGTTGGCGGGGATTTGTGTTTATTCTTGTTTCTTCTTACCGAACTCAGGATCGATCTTCAGGAAGGCCGTGACGATATACGTCATGACGCAGGCTGCGACGACAATGAGGAAGAAGGCGGGATAGCCCACCGACTCCTGTAAGGCACCGGCAAAGAGACCCGGAATCATCATCGACAACGCCATGAAAGCGGTGCAGAGGGCATAATGGGCCGTCTTGTGCTCACCCTGACTATAATATATAAGGTATAGCATATAGGCCGAGAAACCGAAACCATAGCCGAACTGCTCCACGAAGATACAGGCATTGATGATGAAGAAATTCTCAGGGAGGGCGTAGGAGAGGTAGACATACACCAGGTCGGGCAGTGTGATAGCCATCACCATGGGCCAGAGCCAACGTTTCAGTCCGTCACGACTGGCCACGATACCACCGAGGATACCGCCCAGCGTCAGTCCAATGACACCCACCGTTCCCTGTACCAGTCCGTATTCTGCTGGCGAGAGTCCCAGACCACCGTTATGCTGCGCATCGATGAGGAAGAGGGCGCTGACCTTGGCCAATAGTCCCTCCGGCATACGATAGAACAGCATGAAACAGATGCCCGCCCATACCTGTGGCTTCTGGAAGAACGTTTTTAGCGTCATCCAGAACTCACTCATGATCTCGCCGCCACTGAGACGCGTCAGGCCCTTATCTTCCGTAGGACGCGGCAGGATGTAGTTGTGCCATAGCCAGAAGGCGATGAAGATACCCGCCATCCCATAGAACGTGATACTCCAGGAATATTTGATGTTGCGGGTGACAACCTCGAGATTACCTGCCAACATCACCAGCAGACCCTGTCCGACGATGGTAGCAATACGGTAGAACGTCGAACGGATGCCCACGAAATAAGCCTGATCATGCTGTTCGAGACCAAGCATATAAAAACCGTCGGCAGCAATGTCGTGCGTGGCGCTGGAGAAAGCCATCAGCCAGAAGAAAGCCAATGACCCCTGCAACCAATAGGGAGCGGGGATGGTGAAGGCCACCCCAGCGAGGGATGCACCGATGAGCAACTGCATGGCAATGATCCACCAACGCTTGGTACGAAGAATGTCGATAAACGGACTCCATAAGGGTTTGATGACCCACGGCAGATAGAGCCAGGAGGTGTAGAGCGTGATGTCGGCATTCGACAGACCGAGACGCTTGTACATGATGAGTGAGATGGTCATCACAGCCACGTAGGGCAGACCTTCTGCGAAGTAAAGGGTGGGCACCCAGGCCCAGGGAGACTTTTTCATTTACAATTTGACAATTTACAATTTATTCATAGAGGCATTTAATCTCAGCGTTGCGGTAGTAGAAGAGGAGAATCTCATCGTAGGTCTTGCCTTGCTCGCCCATCACGGCGGCACCGATCTGACAGAGACCCACACCGTGACCCCAGCCCTTGCCATGAAGGATGAAGCGGTCGCCCTGTCGTTCTACGTCGAAGGCAGAGGAAAGCAGATGTGTCTCGCTGAGGGCGCGACGGATCTCGAGTTCCTTACCAATAATAAAGGTCTTCTTCGTGCCGACGATCTTCAGTTTCCAGATGCGTCCACTCTTGCCGCGCTCTAAGGGAATGAGGTCGGTGATCAGACCGAAATCATCCTTCAACTTACGGTTGACGAGTTCGGAGAGTCCTTCCTGCGTATATTCCACCGTCCAGCGATAGAAGTCGGGTGTCTCCTGATCGTAGTCGTTGAGCACCTGTGAGAGAATATGTGCATCGTGGGTGTCACAATAGGGATCATGGAAGGACACAAGATATGGCTTCGGCGTGTCCTCCCAACAATATTGGAACTCCTCGGTCTCACCCCCACAACACTTCGAGAAACGGGCATCACAGATCTCGTCGCCGTAGGCCAGAATCTGTCCGCGTGTCTCACTGATGGCCTGTTCCACCACAGGACTCGACTGTTTCGTGATGCCTTGATAACGCTGACAGTGGTCATCGGCGCAGACATCGAAGATGGTATGGTCCTCGCGGTCATACCAACGGATGAGTTCATCGTCCTTCTTGATGAACGAGAAGAAACCTGTGCCGCCATTGTCCAGTTGCTTACGCTTCTCAATCTGTGCGAGGAGCCACGAACGGGAGATGACCGCATGTGCCTTCAGGAACTCCTTTGAGGCTGTGGCCGACATCTCACTGGAGATGACACTCGTGAGGTAACGTTCAACGGGGAGTTCGTTGATGGCAACAATCTTATCCGCCTCAACCACCAGTCGGAGGGTGCCGGAGAACACCTGTGTCTCCTTGCGCTCCCAGTGGAAGTTCACGCCGATGGTGACATCATAGAGCGAGAACGAAGCCTCGTCAGACTGCGGCGTGAAAGTCAGTTCCCGATACTGGTTTCCGCGCCAGAGGATGCCGCCCTCAGAAAACTCCACCTGTTGTTCGCCTGTCAACGTCTCGCCTTTGGCGGTATACGGTGCATTAAGGGTGAAGGAGATCTTGGCGGCACTGACGATGCCGACGGTGACGTTGGGCTCCTTTTGAGTTGAGAATTGAGAGTTGAAAGTTGAAAGTTTGCTACCGCTCTCACTTTGCAGTGTGTCAAGGACTTGCTGAAGGGCGTCACCCTTGAGGGTGATCTCGTCGAGAATGCTCAGCGCCTTCTCGGGCGTGAGACGTTCGAAATCTTCTTCACGGGGCGTGATGATGAGTCCTGCCATATCGAGGGCTCCCGGAGAGATGATATACTGTTCGGTGCCTTCTGCATAATAGCAGTCGGGACGGTGCTTGGTACGTGGGAAGACCACCGACAGGAAATCGTCCTCATGTCGCCAGGACACGATATTCAGCATCGGTTCAGGCTCCACTGCAGGCAGTGCTTCATAGAGACGGCGGAAGAGTTGTTCATCGCCATACTGCGAACGACTGCGGATAAGCAGTGCCGTACAAGGATAGTCGTCGATGAGGGAGATGTCTTCGTGCTCATTAAGACTGACGATGAGTGTGAGGTTACTCGACAACCGCTTCCATGGGCCCGTTGTAAAAGACCATCATCTCCGGATAGACCTCCAACAATTTATGTATCTCACCATACGACTCCAGGATACGTTGCGGCTGATGCTTCACAGCAGGGATGGTGAAGTGTTGCGGCAAGATGGGGAAAGGATTGACAAGCAGTTCGTACTGTCCGTCAACCTCCTTCTTGATCTGTTCCTTCGGACGGTTCTGTTCACAGAGGAAACAAGGACGGGCCTCAATGGCTTTCTTGTCGATGCTGGCTCCCGTAGACACCATCCGGGCAGGATTCCACTGTACCTGGATGCTCGAGGCGCCCACCGCCAACTCACGGGTCTGTACGCTCCGCAGATCCTGATAACGTTGACGGGCAGTCTCCCACTTCTCCAACTGACGGTTGAAGAAACGTTGCAGCGCCGAGTCGGTCATCAGTTCCTGCTTACCTTGATTCATCTGTTGACGGGCCAGGATCTCCAACGTGCGCAGACGGTCTTTATAGAGGTTGTTGGCATTGATCTTATCGATGCTGAGGGCAGCGTCACTGTTGCCTCCCCAACGCCGGCAGAGATATAGTTCGGTGTAGATACGTCCGATACGGTAATGGCGCGAGAAGATCAGTCCGAGGGCATAATCCTCACCATAACTGGTATTTGGGAACTGTATCTGCCGCAACAACGGTGTAAAGAAAGCACGCGGCGCTCCGAGACCGTTGATGCGCAGGGCATTATTAGGACCGTTCTCATCCGTCCACTCCTTGTGGTCGATGAGTCCAGGAGGAAGCGTATTCAGTTCGAAGTCGCACATCCGGTACGAACCCACCACCATCGCGGCATTCTGTTTATAGAAAGTCTCCACAATCTGCTGGAGGGTCTTAGGAGAGGAATAGAGGTCATCGGAGTCGAGTTGTACGGCAAAACGTCCGCAACGGTCATCATTGATGGCCTCATTCCAACAGCCACCGATGCCGAGATCCGTCCGCTCAGGAATGATATGCACCAGCCGTTCGTCATGGATGCTGTTCAGGAGTTCGGTAGTGCGGTCGGTGGAGTGGTTATCCACCACAATGACATTAAACATGAAGTTGGCCTTCTGTCCCAGCGCACTCTCCACAGCATCAAGGATGGTCTTCTCACGGTTAAAGACGGGGATGACCACAGAGGCCTCGATATCGAAGGCCTGTTCGTTGAAGTCCGGACGACGGTAGAAGCCGGGGTCGATCTTGGCATTGATAGCAGCCAGATGGGCCGTCGCAGCATGCTCCATCTCAATCTGCACTTCACGGTTACGGGGATTCACGTAGTCGAACTGTTTTACGCCCGAAGCCCTCAGATCGGTCTCTTCCTCAGTATAGAGGTATTCATTGATGTGGAAAATCTGTCCCTGACGACTCAAAAAGAGGCGCAGGGCATAGAGACCCGCATACTGGTAGTCGTGTTCTCCAGCCTGCATGGCGAAGGTGTGGAGCAATGACGTCTTGACGAGCCACAACGAACCGAAATCGAAGTCGTCGCGGATGCTGCCGGGGAAATAATCGATCGCCGGATGCCTTTCCTCTTTCCACTTTCCACTTTCCTCTTTCCTCTCGATATGATCGGCATAGACCATCACGGCATTCGAGTCGCTGGCCACACGGAGCATCCGGTCCAGACTTCCCTGTCCCAATGTCACCCTGACGGGCTTTGTCAACAACAACACATATTCGGCCTTGGCATTCTCGGCCACCTGCATCAGGGTACTGCTGGCCATCAGACTCTTGTCTAAACAGACCACACGCTGCACCGTCTTGTTGTTCCGCAACTGCGCCACCGTATCTTCTGTCGCCTGCGACTCGCCCTGTGGCAAAAAACAATCTATCTTATCTCTCATTGAAATGTCTTAATGATAAAAATATGTGCAAAGATACACAATAATTCTGATATTACAAAATTTTGGGGCAACTCTTTGGTTTTTCTCTCGATTATTCGTAACTTTGGCTTCGCCGAACTTACTTTGCACTCGGAAAAATCCAAATAAATTTGGTTTTTCTCTCGATTATTCGTAACTTTGCAGCCAAATCAGCATGGCCGACGACGATGAACGGTGAAAAGACAGTACTCTTGGGGATGACACTCACGGAACTGAAAAGTGTCGTGAAAGAATTGGGTATGCCTCAGTTTACCGCCTCGCAGATCGCCCAGTGGCTCTATCAGCAACACGTCAGCGACATCGACGAGATGACGAACATCTCAAAGGCCAACCGCGAGAAACTCAAAGAGCAGTACGAGGTGGGTGCAATGGCCCCTATCGACTGCCAGCAAAGCAAGGATGGCACCATCAAATATCTCTTTCCTGTTAGGAGTCAGGAGTCGGGAGTCGGGAGTCAGGAGTCGGGAGACAGAAGATTCGTCGAAACTGTCTATATCCCCGAGAAGGACCGCGCCACCCTCTGCGTCAGTTGTCAGGTGGGCTGCAAGATGAACTGCCTCTTTTGTCAGACGGGCAAGCAAGGCTTCGAAGGAAACCTCACCGCCGCCGATATCCTGAATCAGGTCTATGCATTGCCTGAGAGAGAGAATCTGACGAATATCGTGTTTATGGGACAAGGTGAGCCGATGGACAATCTCGACGCTGTGTTAAAAGCCACCGAGATCCTCACCGCCGACTACGGCTACGCCTGGAGTCCGAGACGTATCACAGTGAGTAGTGTGGGCATCAGAAACAAACTGAGACGCTTCCTCAACGAGAGCGAGTGTCATGTGGCCATCTCGATGCACTCTCCCCTACCCGAACAACGTCAGATGCTGATGCCTGCCGAGAAACAGATGAGCATCGAGGAGATCGTGGGTCTGCTGCGTCAGTACGATTTCAGTCACCAACGCAGATGTTCTTTCGAGTATATCTGTTTCAACGGTCTGAACGACACCCTGATGCATGCCCGCGAGATGGTGAAACTGTTGCAGGGACTGGACTGTCGTGTGAACCTCATCCGCTTCCACGAGATACCAGATGTAGACCTGCCCGGTAGCGATGAGAAACGCATGGAGGCCTTCCGCGACTATCTGACGGGACACGGTGTGTTTACCACCATCCGTGCCAGCAGAGGACAGGATATCTTTGCGGCCTGCGGACTCTTGTCTACTGACAAGAAATTAAGAATGAAGAATTAAGAATGAAGAGATATGGAAGAAAAAAAGATTCGCGTGGCGATCACGCACGGTGATACGAACGGTATCGGCTATGAGATTATCCTGAAGGCTTTCGAGGATCCCATGATGTTCGAACTGTGTACACCTATTATATATGGTAATCCGAAGGTGGCCACCTACCATCGTAACGTCATGAAACTGGATACCCCCTTCAGTATTATCGGTAAGGCGGAAGATGCCCGCGACGGACGACTCAACCTGTTGGCTGTCTTCGATGAAGAGGTGAAGGTGGAACTGGGAACCCCCACCGCTGATTCGGCAGAGGCCGCCCGCAAGGCCCTGCAACGCGCCAAGGAAGACCTGAAGCAGAATCTCTATGATGTGTTGGTACAGGCTCCTGTTGTCAGCAGCAACACACCCGACCGTGAAGACCGTTCTCTGCTGGTGATGTTCGCCGACGATATCCGTATCGCCCTTGTCACAAGTCGTTTGCCGCTGAAAGAGGTGGCTCAGAGCATCACGCAGGAAACTATCGTCGAGAAAGCCACCCTCTTCCACACCTCACTGAGGCGCGATTTCCGTATCAGCAATCCGCGCATCGCCATATTGGCACTCAACCCGCAGCCGGGCGCAGAGGAAAAGGACGTTATCGCACCCGCCATCGAAGCGTTGGAGAAGGAAAGCATTCAGGCCTATGGTCCCTTCACCGCTGACGACTTCTTCGGAAAACAGAAACAGTATGGGTTCGACGGCATCCTCGCCATGTACGACGATCAGGGCAACGTACCCTTCAAGACCCTCGCCACCGAGTTTGGCGTGAAGATGAAGACAGGCTTCCCCTTCGTCATCACTACCCCCGATCACGGTCCTGCTTTCGACATCGCAGGAAAAGGTGAGGCCGACCCCGCCTCGTTGCGTCACGCCATCTACGCCGCCATCGACATTCTGCGCAACCGCAAGGAATACGACGACCCCAAGAAGAACCCGCTGCCCAAACTCTACCACGAGAAACGGGAGGACGGCGAAAAGGTGCGTTTCATCTCCAAGAAACCTGAACAGGAATGAAGAAGAAATACCAGAACGCCTTTTTCATCTTCGGTCTGGTTGTGTTGGTCATCATGGTGTCCCAACTCGACTTCAAGGAAGTATGGGCGGGAATCACTCATGCGGGCTACTGGTTTCTGGCCGTCCTTGTGCTCTGGGGCTTCCTCTATATGTTCAACACCTCGTCGTGGTATCTCATCATCGACAGCATCGGCAATGAGAAAGGACTGTGCAAGAAGAGCGGCATCGGTTTCTGGTGGCTCTACAAGATCACCGTCTCGTCGTTTGCGCTGAACTATGCCACACCCGGCGGACTGATGGGTGGCGAGCCCTACCGTATCATGATGCTCTCGCCGAAGATTGGCACACAGAAGGCGTCCTCGTCGGTCATCCTCTTCGTGATGACCCATATCTTCAGCCACTTCTGGTTCTGGTTCCTCTCCGTGTTCCTCTATATCTTCACTGAGAAGATGACGACCCTCGCCTGTATCCTCCTTCCCATCATCGCCTGCATCTGTATGTTGGCCATCTGGTTCTTCCTCAAGGGCTACAAGAAAGGCATCGCCATGACGGGTATGAACATCCTGAGTCACTTCCCGATGGTGAAGCGCTGGGCACAGCCGTTCATCGAGCGCAACAGGGAGAAACTGGCCAGCGTCGACCAACAGATAGCCGCCCTCCACAACCAGAACCCGCGTACCTTCAAAGCCGCTGTGTTGCTGGAACTCACCTGTCGACTGGTGTCCACCCTCGAGATCTACTTCATCCTGCTCGTCATCACACCCGACGTCACCATCCCACAGTGCATCCTCATCTACGCCTTCACCACCCTCTTTGCCAATATGCTCTTCTTCATGCCACTACAACTGGGTGGTCGCGAGGGCGGTTTCCTGATGTCTACCGAAGGCCTCAGTCTGAGTGCTCAGGCAGGTATCTTCGTAGCGCTGTTGGTGAGGATCAGGGAACTCATTTGGACAGCAATCGGGCTCCTTCTCATCAAGTTTGATAAAAAAGCAGCCTGATTTCGAGTTAATTTCTGCCAAAATTGCAGATAATTCGGAAATAATGTGTAATTTTGTCAGCCGAAATGAAGACATCTGAACTTCAAAGCATCAAACAACGGTACAATATCGTGGGCAACTGCGAGGCATTGAACCACGCCCTCGACGTCGCATTACAGGTGGCGCCAACGGATCTCTCTGTGCTCATCATCGGTGAGAGCGGTGTGGGTAAGGAAATCATCCCCCGCGTCATTCACGACAACTCTCCCCGTAAGCGTGAGAAATACTTCGCCATCAACTGCGGCAGTATCCCTGAGGGCACCATCGACTCGGAACTCTTCGGACATGTGAAGGGCTCATTTACGGGTGCCATCAACGACTCACCGGGTTATTTCGGTGTGGCCAACAAAGGTACACTCTTCCTCGACGAGGTGGGTGAACTGCCTCTCGCCACACAGGCCCGACTGTTGCGTGTGTTGGAGAGCGGAGAATATATCCCCGTTGGTGGCACAGAGATCCGCAAGACCGATGTGCGCATCGTGGCAGCCACAAATGTAAATATCCGTCAGGCCATCAGCGAAGGACGTTTCCGCGAGGATCTCTACTACCGTCTGAACTCCATCCCCATCCAGATGCCGCCCTTGAGAGAGCGTGGCGAGGACATCGTCCTGCTGTTCCGCCTCTTCGCTCTCCAAATGGCTGAAAAATACAAGATGGACCGTGTGGTGCTCGACGAGCAGGCCAAACAGATGATCATGCGCTACAAATGGCCGGGCAACGTGCGTCAACTCAAGAATATCACCGAGCAGATCAGTATCCTCTCGCCCGAGCGCACCATCACGCCAGAGATTCTTTCACGCTTCATCCCGCAGGATCAGGAGACCACCCAACTGGCTCCCATCCACAAGGAAGGCGACCACTCGTTTGAGAACGAGCGCGAGATACTCTATAAGATTCTCTTCGAACTGCGCGGTAACGTGAATGACATGCGCCGAGAGATGGGTGCCCTCAAAAAGCAGATCGAAGAAGTACAAAGCGGTAGCAAGCACGTATCAGCCGATACACTGCCCACAACGCAGATTGCTCCCATCGCACCCATCCAGCCCATCTCTCCAGCCCTCGTTGACGCAGAAGCCGAGGAATACATCGAGCCCGAGAAAGAACCCGAGAACCTCAATCTCAACGATCTCGGCAAACAGATGTTGGAAAAAGCCCTCGAGCGCAACAACGGCAACCGCAAGAAAGCCGCCCTGGAACTGGGCATCAGTGACCGAACCCTCTACAGACGACTCAAGCAATATGGACTGGAAAAGTAAACTTCGCATCGTCTTCTGCGCAGCCCTCTGCTGCCTGCTCAGTGCCTGCTCCGTGAGTTATAAGTTCAACGGCGCCAGCATCGACTATTCGAAGACCAAGACCATCCAGATAGCCGAGTTCCCCATCCGTTCCAGTTATGTGTGGGGTCCGATGGGACCAATGTTCAACAACCAGTTGAAGGATCAGTTCGCCAACCACACCAAACTCACGCAGGTGAAACGTAACGGCGACCTGAAGTTGGAAGGCGAGATCACCCGATACGAACAACGCAACAAAGCCGTGACGGCACAAGGCTACTCTGCACAGACAGAACTCTCCATGACCGTCAACGTGCGCTTCACCAACACGAAGAACCACGACGATGACTTCGAGCAGACATTCACTGCCCAGCAGTCGTATGAGACGACCCTGTCGCTCAATGCCGTCCAAGAAGAACTTGTCACTCAGATGGTGAAGGACCTCTGTGAACAGATATTTAATAAAGCCGTAGCAGACTGGTAAAGATGGACATCATAGAACTGATACATCACCCCGACCATCTGGATCGCGACACACTCTACGAGTTGCGTTCACTGTTGGCACTCTATCCCTACTACCAGACGGCCCGTCTGCTGATGCTCCAGAACCTCTATCTGCTTCACGACCCGACCTTCGATGAAGAACTGCGTCGCGCCGCCATCTACATCACTGACCGTCGTGTGCTCTTTCAACTGATTGAGGCTGCCCACTACCAACTGCGTCCCACGACTGACAGCCAGCCGATGCCAAGCAGTCAGAACCCCTCACGCACCCTTACGCTCATCGACAATTTCCTCGAGTCAATGCCCCAGGAGGGTGACAACAAGGACGGAAAGAAGAAAAAACGCAAGCCCACCCCAGCCGACGCGGCTGTCGACTACGTGGCTTATCTGTTGGAGACCGAGGGCGAGTATGAGCAAGACGACAGCGTCCCCGAGATGAAGGGGCAGAGCCTCATCGATTCATTCATAAATAATGACAAAGGACGCATCATCCTCAATGAGGAGCCCCAATACACCCCTCCCCTCACTGATACCACCGAAAACGATGAAAATACATCCGACGAGGGGTATTTTACCGAAACTTTGGCCCGAATTTACATAAAACAGGGCAGATATTCGAAAGCACTTGAAATTATTCGGCGATTATCTTTGGTTTATCCGAAAAAAAATGCTTACTTTGCAGACCAAATCCGTTTTTTGGAGAAATTGATTATAAATAGTAATAAAAATAAAAAGTAAAAAAGATGTACACATTATTGGTTATTATCATGGTGATTGCAGCACTGCTTATGATTGGCATCGTGCTCATTCAGGAATCAAAGGGTGGCGGTCTCGCCTCTCAGTTCTCTGGCTACAACCAGATTGGCGGTGTCCGCAAGACTACCGACTTCATCGAAAAGACCACATGGGGCCTTGCTGCCGCTATGGTCATCATCAGCGTGTTCTGCGCCTATGTTGCTCCTCAGAGTGCAGGTTCTGGCTCTGTGATGGAGAATATCGAAGTGCCTGCCACCAATCCTAACAACCTGCCTGGCTTCGGTGCCAGTCAGCAGAAGGATGCAGCAGCACCCGCAGCAGAGGCACCTGCCGCAGAGGCTCCCGCAGCACCTGCCCAGCCTGCAAACTAAAGATTTTCGGAAAAAAGTACGGGATTTATTTGGTCAATCCAAAAAATTCCCGATGGTGCCCGTAGTTCAGTTGGTTAGAGCGTCAGATTGTGGTTCTGAATGTCGACGGTTCGAGTCCGTCCGGGCACCCTTCCAAAACTCCTGTGAGTCAAAGACTTGCAGGAGTTTTTGTTTTGCGCTGGCATTGGTGCATTTGCCTTGATTTTAGTTGAAAACCGTTGAAAAAACGTCGAAAATTCTTCAAATAGCCGCAAAATAGCCGCAAATAATTCAGAGCAATTTGTAAAGATCCATAATTTCGAATTGTTTACAAAATAACACAACATACTCCCCAAAAACATGTCTATACTCTGCGGAATCTATCAAATTTTGGCACTTTCCGCAGAGTATAGGCTATATTTTCAACAGCCGAAATCACATTCTATCGTCGAAAAGTGTGATTTTTTACACATTTTTCTTCGATAGAGTGTGAAATATCGGCTTTTATTATTATCTTTGCAGAATACAACAAAAAATAAGAGTCGCATAATAAGTTTATGGAATACATGTCTCAAGAAGGCTACGACAAACTCGTAGCGGAACTCCACCAGTTGGAAAGTGTGGAATTGCCACAGGTGCGCGAAGCCATCGCCGAAGCCCGTGACAAAGGTGACCTCAGCGAGAACTTCGAGTATCATGCTGCCAAGCGTGAACAGTCAAGGCTGCTGGGCAGGATCCGTTTCAAACAGAAAGTACTGGAAAATGCAAGAGTCGTCGACACGTCGAGACTCGGTTCCGATGCCGTCGGTCTGCTCTCAAAGGTAGTGATGACCAATCTGAACAACAATGCCAAGATGACCTATACCATCACAAGCCCCCACGAAGCGAATCTCCGTGAGGGCAAGATTTCCATCAAGTCGCCCATTGCACAGGCCCTGCTGAACAAGAAGGCGGGTGATGTCGTAGAAGTTCACGTCCCGATAGGCACCCTGAAACTACGTATAGAAAGTATCACGCTGTAGTGGAAGTGGAGGGAGTCGAACCCTCGTCCGCACAAGGAAACCATACGCTTTCTACATGCTTATCTTGGCCTTCATTTTCGTGCTGCAGCAAGACCCAAGCCACCAACTGCAACCTTATCCTCTAAGATTTCATCCCGCCATCGAGGCCTGACAAGACTATTTCCGATTTAACCTGCGCCGCTGGATCTCCGGATTCGGAACAACATCCTCGGAGCGACGTCTCGTTCTCCTACCTTGTAAGAGAATAAAGCCAGTAATCTACTATACTTCGATTAGGCAGCGAGAGCATACTCGTTGTTGCCAATTAATTTTTCGACCGACGTGATTATGGAGTCCACAGTCATCACTCCGCATGCTTACGTACCATCTCGACTTGCCGTCAAATCCAGTCACCCCCA
>CACZVE010000033.1 GCA_902784565.1 uncultured Prevotellaceae bacterium | reverse complement strand
ACTGTCTTATGACGAATGAAAAGACGGCCTTATTCCACATCCTTGATGTTGTTAACGAGTGCAAATATAATAATTAATATTGAATATACAATGAAGAAAATCAGAGCAGCCGTCGTAGGTTACGGCAACATCGGAAAGTATGCATTGGAGGCATTGGAGACTGCCCCCGACTTCGAAGTAGCAGGCATCGTGCGCCGTAATGGTGCAGTAGACAAACCCGCAGAACTAGCACCTTATGAGGTCGTAAAGGATATTCGCGACCTGAAGGATGTCGATGTGGCCATTCTCGCCACACCGACACGTTCCTGCGAGGAGTATGCCAACCAGATACTGCCCCTCGGCATCAACACCGTCGACTCGTTCGACATCCACACCAACATCCGAGGCTATCGCGAACGCCTGATGAAACTCAACAAGGAGACCAACACCGTCAGCGTCATCGCCGCCGGCTGGGATCCAGGTTCCGACTCCATCGTCCGCACCCTCATGCAGAGTCTCGCTCCGAAGGGACTCTCCTACACCAACTTCGGCCCCGGTATGTCGATGGGGCACAGTGTCTGCGTACGTTCCAAGGCTGGTGTGAAGAACGCTCTGTCGATGACCATTCCTCTCGGTGAGGGCATCCACCGCCGTATGGTGTATGTAGAGTTAGAAGATGGTGCCAAACTTGATGAGGTGACTGCCGCCATCAAGGCCGACCCCTACTTCGCTTCAGATGAGACGCACGTGTTCCAGGTAGAGAGCGTCGACGATGTGCGCGACATGGGTCACGGTGTGAACCTCGTGCGCAAAGGTGTCAGCGGCAAGACGCAGAACCAGCGTCTGGAGTTCAACATGAGCATCAACAACCCCGCCCTGACAGGTCAGGTGCTGGTCAACGTGGCCCGCGCCTCCATGCGCCTGCAACCCGGTTGCTACACAATGGTCGAGATTCCCGTCATCGATATGCTCCCCGGTGACCGTGCAGACCTCATCGAGCATCTGGTATAACTCCTCAGTCAGTACATTGAAAAAAGGGGACCGACAGCACATTCGTCTGTCTGTCCCCTTTCTGTTTCCTTTAGAGCAATCCGTCCCACGTACAACTGGTGGTATTGCCAAATCTTTTTGCAAGTTGCAATACGGCCGTTACATCGGCTCACGCTACATCTGTATCCGCGAGGAGACGGAGGGTAAGCGCGGCATCCTTCTGAAAGTGCTCGGTAAAGTATATTCTGACCAGGTCAAAATTATCAATGGCGAACCGTTCAGCAAGGACGAGAGCACCGAACTCTTCATGAGCCATAGTTATGTAAGTTATCCGTATCAAAGTATGAAGGACGTGAAAGAGGTGCTCGACATCCTGCGTGGCAACACAGATTTGCTTCAGACGTTTGAAAAAGCCAAGATGCACATCAACCCCAATTCCTCATATTGGGTGAGCGAAACGGCCAGAAACAAGTTCATGTTGAAGATTCCACAAGTCTACGACAGCCACCAGGACATATTATGCACCGCTTCTGACGACACACCGTACTATCGTATCACGATGGTATATTTCCACAATGGAACTCTTACTTGGTAAGTCTACTCAGGTATCAGTGCACACGGTATCAGGAACGATGTGTAATTGTACTTCACTGACCCCATGTGTTAGGCATCAAGAACATCATGTTCAAGAAGAAATAGAAGAGCGCTGCAGAGATTTATTCTGCAGCGCTTTTCAGTATCTCGGAGAGCGTCGGATGGATGTGCACCATGTCGGAGAGTTCGCTGAGAGTGGTGTGCTTGCACATAAGGACACTGACTTCCTGAACGATGTCGGCAGCATGGGCACCATAGGCATGACAGCCAAGGATAACGTCATCCGGAGACACAAAGAGTTTCAGCAAACCTTCGCTCTCGTTCATGGCGAGGGCCTTGCCATTGGCACGCCAGAAGGATTTCTTGCAGACATAAGGAATGCCCTGTTCCTTCAACTGATCCTCCGTAGGACCTACACAGGCGGCCTCGGGTTCGGTGAAGATGGCGGCAGGCATGATGTCGAAGCGGATGGCATCTGTCTTGCTGAGAATCTGATTGACAGCACGGACAGCCTGCATCTCGGCAGCGTGGGCCAGCATCTGTTTGCCGTTGGCATCGCCGATAGCATAGATCCCGTTCCCCGCCCGGTAGTTCTCATCCACAGGGATAGCACCCTGGGGAGTGAGGGTGATGCCAAGGGCATCGAGGTTCAGACCTTCGGTACGGGGTTTGCGACCTGTAGCCATGAGGATGACATCGGCATCAATAGCAGCAAGATTCTGTACAGCGGTCTTCATCTTAAAGGTGATACCACGTTTTTCGAGTGTCTTGCGCAGCCGTTTCGCGATGTCGCTGTCGAGGGCGGGAAGACATTCCTTCAGGTATTCTATCACTGTCACCTCAGAGCCAAAGCGATTAAAGACACTTGCGAACTCCATACCGATGACACCAGCACCGATGATGGTGAGGCGCTTGGGAAGGGTCTCGAGGTTCAAGAGACCTGTGGAATCAACGACACGAGGGTCTGTGCGAGCACCTTCGATGGGGAGCCATTTGGTTTCGGAACCGGTGGCGATGATGATGTTGGGGGCGGTGAAGGTTTCTTCACCGGCAAGAATCACGGGGACAGTCCCCATGATCTTCGCTACGCTACTATCACAGGGACAGTCCCCATGATTCTCAAACGACGCCTTTTCACGAACCAATGTGATATTAGGATGCGAGAGGATGCCCTCTACCCCACTCCGCAACTGCGGAACGACCTGGGACATACGTTCACGAGCCTCTGCGAAAGAGGCGGAATGGACATAGGTCTTCGTGGGAATACAACCCACATTCAGGCAAGTGCCACCCACCTCAGAGTCCTCGAAGATAACAACCTTCAAGCCTTGTTTGGCAGCGTATTCAGCGGCGCGGTAGCCACCAGGTCCCGCGCCGATGATGATAAGATCAGTTGTTGTCATTGATCATTTGTTTATAGGTGGTGATCGGATGCTTGGCGGCGAGGACATCATCCACACGACCAATCGGCGTATTGTGGGGGGCCGACTTCACCAGTTCTGGATCAGTCTTGGCCTCCTCAGCAATCTTCCGCATCACTTCGATAAAACCATCGAGTGTTTCCTTAGATTCGTTCTCCGTAGGCTCAATCATCAGACTCTCGTGGAAGAGCAGCGGGAAATAGATCGTAGGTGCATGATAGCCATAGTCGAGTAGACGCTTCGCCACATCCATCGTAGTGACACCAGTCGATTTATCCTTCAAGCCATCGAAGACGAACTCATGACAGCAAGTCGTGTCGATAGGCAATTCATAGACATCCTTCAGAGACTCCTTGATATAGTTGGCATTCAACGTCGCCAACGGGCCTACCATCTTTAATTGGTCACGACCTAAGGAGAGGATATAGGCGCAGGCCCGCATCATCACACCGAAGTTACCCTGATAGGGCGACACGTTGGGGAAGAATTCCTGCAAGCCCTCACGCACACCGACTGGGCCAGCCCCAGGACCACCACCGCCATGCGGCGTGGAGAACGTCTTGTGGAGGTTGATGTGCATCACATCGAAACCCATATCACCAGGGCGACAGGCACCCAGCATCGGATTCAGGTTGGCACCGTCGTAGTACATCAGGCCACCGCAGTCATGGATGAGTTTCGCAATCTCAGGGATTTGCGTCTCAAAGAGACCAAGGGTATTGGGATTGGTCATCATCATGGCGGCGATTTCTGCACCCAGCTCAGCCACGATACGTCTCAGATCATCGAGATCGACCTGACCATCAGCCTGCGATTTCACCTCGATGATCTCCAAACCACAGACGGCAGCCGAAGCAGGGTTCGTGCCGTGAGCACTATCTGGTACGATGACTTTCTTGCGTTGTAGGTCACCACGAGAGCGGTGATAGTTATCAATCACCATCAATCCTGTGAGTTCGCCATGGGCTCCAGCATAGGGTTTGAAGGTGAAATGAGCCAGACCCGTCAGCGCACAAAGAGCCTCGTCGAGCATGGCGATGACAGCCTTTGCGCCCATCACCGTGGCACCGGGCTGTGAGGGATGCAGGTTCTGGAACTGCGGCAGAGCGGCTATCTCTTCGTTAATCTTGGGGTTGTACTTCATTGTACAAGAACCGAGGGGATAAAAGCCCGTATCGACACCGAAGTTATTATTAGAGAGATTCGTGTAGTGACGCACCACCGTCAGTTCATCGCATTCCGGCAAAGCAGCATCCTCCGCCCGGCACAGTTCTTGGGGAATCTGATAATCCCCGTAATTATTCCTGGGCAGGCTATAACCTTTGCGACCCTCCTTGGAGAGTTCGAAAATCAGGTTTCCGTATAGTCTATTGTTCATAATCAAATGCCTTTATAATTAATGCAATCCACCTACAAGTGGAAGCAAATCAACGAATCGGTCTATCTCTTCCTTTGTACGCTTTTCAGTCACAGCAATCAGCAAACCGCCATCTGTCATACGGACACCGGGAAGGATACCGTTCATCATAGAGGTAGAGAACAACTTATCCATATCCCCGTCGTAGTGTACAAGGAACTCATTAAAGAACGGCTGATCATAAACAAGAGAGAAATGGCCTGTAGCCAGCAGTTTGTCACAGAGATAGTGGGCACCGGCGTATGAGAGTTCAGCAGCCTCCTTCAGACCCTGCTTACCCATGAGTGACATATAAACCGTCACCCAGAGTGCCATCAGACTCTGGTTACTACATATATTAGATGTAGCCTTCTGGCGACGGATATGCTGTTCGCGGGCCTGAAGTGTCAGCACAAACGCTCTTTGATTCTTGTTGTCCTTCGTCATACCGACGATACGGCCTGGCATCTTGCGGATCAGTTTCTCCGTACAGCACATATAGCCCACATACGGGCCACCAAACTGCATGGGGATGCCCAACGACTGGCCATCGCCTACGGCAATATCAGCACCCCACTCGCCCGGTGTCTTCAAAACGGCAAGGTCGGCTGCCACGCTGTTCATGATAAAGAGTGCCTTGTTGTCGTGACAGGCATCGGCAAAGCCAGAGTAATCCTCAATGATACCACAAGCGTTTGGCTGCTGCACGATGACACCAGCCACTCCGCCCTCTGCCAAACGGGTCTGCAAGTCAGCAAGATCTGTCACACCGTCCTTCTCTGCAATCGTCTCGAGTTCGATGCCCTGATGCAGCGCATAGGTGTCAAGCACTTGGCGTGTATTGGCATTCAAGGTCTCTGATACCAATACCTTGTTGGCTTTCTTACCCGCAGCCACTGCCATCATCATAGCCTCTGCCGTCGCAGTGGTGCCGTCGTACATCGAGGCGTTACTGATGTCCATCCCAGTCAGTTCGGCCATCATACTCTGGTACTCGAAGATGTAGTGCAACGTACCCTGAGAAATCTCGGCCTGATAAGGGGTATAGGAAGTGAGGAACTCAGAGCGTGACAGCAGGTTGGGAATGACCGACGGTGAATAGTGGTCATAGACACCATAGCCAGCAAAACAGGTCAGTTGTTTGTTCTTGGAGCCAAGCAATTCGAAGGTCTGACGCACCTCCATCTCGCTCGCCCCTAAGGGAATCTCATAATCGCCCTTGAAACGGATGTTCTCAGGAATCTGGGCATAGAGGTCATCGAGACTCTCTACACCCACCTTCTCCAGCATCGCCTTCAGGTCTGATTCTGTATGAGGGAAATATTTATAAGTCATATAGGTCTGATGGGTCTAATGGTGCGATTATTTCTCACAGAAGGCGGTGTAGGCGGCGGCATCCATCAGGTTATCGAGGTCGGCCTTGTCGGAGAGTTCCACCTTGATGATCCAGTTCTCGAAGGCATCCTGGTTAATCAGTTCGGGCTGATCCTCCAAGGCCTCATTCACCTCAACGACGGTTCCGCTGACGGGAGAAATCAGGTCACTGGCTGCCTTCACGCTTTCCACGGCACCAAATTCCTCACCTGCCGTCACTTCATCATCCACCTCAGGCATATCCACATAGACCACATTACCTAATGCGTTCTGGGCATAGTCTGTGATACCCACGAAACCATAGTCACCTTCTACTCTTACAAATTCGTGCGACTCCGAGTAGTAGAGTCCTTCAATTACTTTTGCCATTATTTCTTATAGTTTTTAGTATAAAATTGTTTCTTAACCACTTTGCCGGGGAACACTTTCTTGCGGATCTGAATCTGCACTTCGGTATCGAGTTTGGCGTAGGCGGCATCGACAAGGGCCATACAGACACTCTTATCGGTAGAGATAGTATGGTAGCCTGTGGTCACCTCACCAATAGGTTCGCCTTCCATATTCAGGACGGTATAACCATGACGGGGAATCGCCTTGTCGAAGAGTTCGATACCAACAAGTTTCTTGGCAGGGCCCTCGGCCTTCTGTTTGGCAAGAGCCTCCTTGCCAATAAACTCAGCCTTGTCGAGTTTCACGAACATACCCAATCCCGCCATGATGGGCGTGATGTCTTCCGAGAGTTCATCGCCATAGAGCGGCAGTCCCACCTCAAAGCGCAACGTGTCACGGCATCCTAAGCCACAAGCCTGAACGCCAGCGGCAATCAGTTTATCCCAGCAGTCGCGGATAAAATCATGTGAACTATATATCTCAAAACCGTCCTCACCGGTATAACCCGTACGAGAAATGATGACATCTCCTATTACCTTACAAGTATAGAAGGTCAATTCCTTGCAGGGTAATCCAAGCACCGTCTCCACAATGTGCTCAGCCTCTGGTCCCTGAACGGCAATCTGGCCATAGAAGTCACTGCGGTTCTGCAAATCGATGTCGAAGCCTGCGGCATGCTCCTGCATCCAAGCCCAGTCCTTGTCGATGTTGGCTGCATTGATAACGAGGAAGAAGTCGTTCTCACCCATTTTATAGACTAATAAGTCATCGACAGTGCCGCCATTTTCATAGCACATCATACCATACAGGATCTTCCCTACAGGCATGTCTGTCACATCGTTCGTAAAGATATGGTTCACGTAGCGTTCGGCATCCTTGCCACGTACCGTCACCTCACCCATGTGGGATACGTCAAACAACCCCGCATGCTCACGGACGGCCATGTGCTCTGGGGCTATTCCCGCATACTGGTAAAGGAGGGGCATATCAAATCCGCCGAACTCCACCATCGTAGCCCCTAACTGCAAGTGCTTATCATGCAGACAGGTCTGCTTTACCCTTTTCAATATTTCTTGTTTTATTGCCATAGATTATTGTATATGTTTAATAAAATCCTCACTCAAATACTGCCCCTCTATCTGTTCGATAGCAGCCACATCCTCTGCCGTAAGCATCCGCTCACCAACACAGAGGATATCACGGATCAAGGTCTTCACCTCATCGAGACCCAATGACGTATAGTCCTTTAAGAAAGTGATGCGCTGACGCACGCTCTGGATACCTTTCTTTTCCAGTTTCTCCGGTCCCGGCGTAATGGCATGGAGCATGTGTTCCATATTGGTGTCATAGAGTAATGTTGAATGGACGATACTCCGTCCGCTCACATGATAACAGGCCGTACCACACACCTTGCGGTCACCAATCATGATATCGTTATGACTCGACCCTGTGGCCTCGATGCCCATCTTCCGAAACACGAGCAGCACCATATTGACAAAACGGTTGAAGGCAATGCCCACATTCTCCTCTGATGTCACAAACGAGAGCATCACATTGTCCATATCGGCATACACACAACCTCCACCACTCTTACGACGAACGACGTGGATGCCGTGCTCCCGACAGTAGTCGAGATTCACTTCGTTTTCCAGCACTTGGTTACGACCAAAGATAACCGTAGGTTCCACCTGCCACATAAAGAAACAATCGGGCTCGTCGAGGTGACGGGCCACGAACTCCTCCATCGCCAGATAGAACGACAGGCGACGCGTTCCGGTAAATGGCAAGGCAACATATTTCATCTTTTAGGAGCAGTCGCTAAAACTATCTGCAAAAATATAAAGATTTTATGTAATAGCCAAACGATTTACCTTTTATTTTTGTGATTTCATTTTTTTTTGCTATCTTTGAACTTTGCTCGAAGATATTTACGTTCGGAAATTCTCAAAAAAATTTGGAATTTCGCTCACTTATTCGTATCTTTGCACCCAAAATCAGAAAGGATGGAAAAGAGTTTCTTCAAGTCACGGTGGGTGCGCCTTACAGGGTGGATAATAGGAATCGTCATGGCTATTATCCTGATATTGACGATTATCGTTAACAGCAGTTACGTGCAGACCAAACTTATCGGACTGGCTACAGAAGCCCTTTCGAAAGAATTGAACACAGAAGTCAAGATAAACCATGTAAACGTGAACCTGTTGGTCCAGCAGGCAAGTTTCTCTGACATTATCTTAAAGGACCAGGAACAGCGCGACATGCTGAAGGTGAAGGAAGTCTGGGGTAGTTTACGAATCAGGCCCCTATTACGCGGACAGTTGATACTGAGATCCCTCAAAATAAATGACATCGACCTCCTAATTGTCAAGCCTGACAGTGGCGTCGCCAACTACCAGTTCCTCTTAGATGCCACCAAGAAGAAGCCCCATAAAAAGGAGGAAAAGAAAGGCAGTGCCATGAAGTTTGACCTGAATCATGCCATCGTGAATAACATACACATCAAATATAACCACGAGCCATACGACATCAATCAGGTTGTCTACCACCACCTATATGGTAAACACACAGTGACTGTCTACAACCTGATTGCGGCTTGGAAACAATATAGGAAAAAGGGTATCGTTCACTGGAACATGAATAGCGGACTGCTGACAATCAATATCTCAGATGACGGAAAGAAGAAGAACATAGACATCAAAGACCTGAATATTCGTAGCGATAACCAACGTCCGCGTCGCAATACAGGCAAACCGCATCACGGTGCTTTCGATGATGGACACTTTGATGTGATAGCGGATTTGAGTGCAGACATCCTGCACACTGGTAAAGACTCCATCACTGCGCGACTTACAAGAGGATGTGTCAAAGATACAATAGGGGGTGTCAACCTCACAGACCTGAGATCCGATATAGCCATTATTGGGAAGAAGGTGTTCCTGACCAATGTTATCGTCCAACAGGGTACCACACGATTGGACATTCCTAAGGCTGAACTGACACTGCCTGACAAAAAGAAAGGAACCACCCTTAGTTATAATGCCGATCAGATATATGGACGTGCCATCCTGAAAGACATCTCCAAGCCTTTTGCACCCGTACTGAATAAGTTCACCATCCCACTGAACTTGCGTCTCGGCTTAAATGGAACTGACAAAGGCATGAACTTCCGGGGCATTCATATCAACACCGATGACAATAAACTGGTCATCAATGCCACTGGTAACCTACGCAACTTCAGTCCTGCAAGGGAACTGAATCTTCACTTCTTCGTTCACGATATGGTTGCCAAATCAGGCATCAAGGACAAGATCCTCAACCAGTTTACGGTCAAGAAATACATGATGTACCAACTCTATGCCCTGGGTGTGATTAAATACCACGGTGAGTTCGATATCCTATGGAAAAAAGAAAAGTTCAGAGGATTGCTCGATACGGAGAAGGGCGACATCGACTTCAATTTTGAAATTGACGGAGTGAACAAATACCTGACGGGCACAGTCAGCACAGATTCACTGAAACTGGGCGAACTGTTCCAGTTGAAGAAACTGGGCAATATTGACTGTTCAGCCTCATTCAACATCGACATTTCGAAGGAGCGTACTGCAAAGATGCGCAAGTTGAAAGGCGGTAAACTACCCATTGGCAATGTGAAAGCTGACATCAAAAAAGTCAAATACAAGAGGGTCACACTCAAAAACATCCTTGCCGATATCCAGAGTGACGGTGCGATTGCTAACGGCGATGTCACCATGAAAGGAAAATTGACGGATCTGATGCTGCAGTTCTCATTCACCAATACCGGTGAGATGCACAAGATGAAAGTAAAACCGAAACTCAAATTCCGCAAATACGTTGATGACGACTGACCTCGCCATATCTTTGTATTTTATATGCATTTTCTTCACTTTTGTATGCTAAATTAATAAAAAATTGTGAATTGTGCATTGGGTATTGTGAATTATTTGTATCTTTGCAAAGTTTATACAACTTTTATGCTGTGGAACAAGAGAATTTAAGACTATTAAGTAAAATACAATATCCGGAAGACCTACGCCAATTGAAGGTCGAAGAACTGCCTCAGGTATGTGAGGAATTAAGGCAGGACATCGTACAGGAACTGTCAGTGAACCCCGGGCATCTGGCATCAAGCCTCGGCGTGGCAGAGATCACCGTTGCCCTGCATTATGTCTATAACACCCCAGAAGATCGTATTGTGTGGGATGTTGGCCATCAAGCCTATGGTCATAAGATTCTGACTGGTCGGCGTGAAAAGTTCTGCACCAACCGCAAACTGGGCGGACTGAAGCCCTTCCCCTCGCCCACCGAAAGCGAATACGACACCTTTGCCTGCGGACATGCCTCAAACTCCATCTCGGCAGCCCTCGGTATGGCTGTCGCCGCCAAATTGGAAGGCAAGGGGAATCGGCATGTAGTAGCCGTTATCGGCGACGGTGCCATGAGTGGCGGACTGGCCTTCGAGGGTCTGAATAATGTATCGTCGAGTCCCAACGACCTATTGATCATCCTCAACGACAACAACATGTCCATCGACCGTTCGGTGGGTGGGATGAAACAGTATCTGTTGAATCTCAGTACCAACAAGACTTATAATGCCATCCGTTTCAAAGCCTCAAAATGGCTGCATGGAAAAGGAATGTTGGAGGAAGACCGGCGGAAAGGACTGATTCGTCTGTCGAATGCCATCAAGAGTGCCATCTCCCACCAACAGAACATCTTTGAAGGCATGAACATCCGTTACTTCGGACCCTTCGACGGACATAATGTGAAGGAACTGGTGCGCATTCTCCAACAGATGAAAGACATGAAAGGGCCGAAACTGCTGCATCTGCATACACAGAAAGGACACGGTTATGCGCCAGCGGAGAAAGATGTCACCACCTGGCACGCCCCAGGAAAGTTTAATCCCGACACAGGGGAACGACTGGTGGACGACGACCCCAACAAACCTCAGAAGTATCAGGATGTCTTCGGACATACCCTATTAGAACTGGCCAAACAGAATCCTAAGATTGTCGGTGTAACACCCGCCATGCCCTCAGGCTGTTCAATGAATATCATGATGAAGGAACTGCCGGAGCGCACCTTTGATGTCGGTATCGCCGAAGGACATGCCGTCACATTCTCCGGTGGTATGGCGAAAGACGGACTGATTCCATTCTGTAATATCTATAGTGCCTTTGCACAAAGGGCATTCGACAATATCATACACGATGTGGCGCTGTTGAATCTGCATGTGGTGTTCTGCTTCGACCGTGCCGGCATCGTCGGTGAGGACGGAGCCACCCATCATGGTGCCTTTGACCTGGCAGCCTTACGCCCTATCCCGAACCTGACCATCTCGTCGCCGATGGACGAACACGAACTGCGCCGACTGATGTACACGGCACAACTACCCGACAAGGGACCGTTCGTCATCCGCTATCCAAGAGGTGGTGGTGTGCTGCAGGACTGGCGCTGTCCCTTAGAGGAAATAAAGGTAGGTACGGGTCGTAAACTGCGTGATGGCAAGGATGTGGCAGTCTTGAGCATTGGCCCCATCGGTAATGATGTGGCAGAGGCTATCTCCGGATTATCTGGAGATCCTGGAAGTTCCGGTATATCCGTCGCCCACTACGACATGCGATTCTTAAAGCCCATCGATGAAACCATCCTCCAAGAGGTGGCAGAACGGTTCCAACGGATCATCACCGTGGAGAACGGTGTCAAGACGGGCGGGCTCGGTTCTGCCGTACTGGAATGGATGAACGACCACGGCTATCATCCGGAGGTTATCCGTTTAGGGTTGCCTGATACGGACTTCGTAGAACACGGCACTGTGCCTGAACTACAGCAGATTGTTGGACTGGACAAAGAAAGCATCATCAAAGCAATCAAGAAAAAATGAAAGTGGTCATTGTCGGTGCAGGTGCCGTAGGAACTCACCTGTCAAAACTGCTGTCGCGAGAGCATCAGGACTGTGTGCTCATCGACGATAATGAGGAAAGGTTGAGCACGCTCTCCGATTACGACGTGATGACCTATAATGCCTCACCCACCAGTATCAAGGCCTTGAAGGAAGCCGGCACACAGCATGCCGACCTTTTCGTCGGTGTCACACCCGAAGAGACAACCAACTTGACGGCCTGTATGATTGCGCACCAGTTAGGAGCCAAAAAGACCGTAGCCCGTATTGACAACTACGAATACCTGAGTCCACAGAACAAGGAACTCTTCAGGAACATGGGCATCGACTCGCTCATCTACCCCGAGGTATTAGCCGCCATCGACATCAACAACGGACTGAAACTGTCGTGGGTACGCCAGCGTTGGGATGTGCATGACGGTGCCCTGACGCTGCTTGGTATCAAACTGCGCGAAACTGCAGAAATTCTGAACCAACCTCTGCGTGAGCTCTGCGGTCCTGATGATCCCTACCATGTCGTCGCCATCAAACGAGGCGAAGAAACCATCATCCCAGGTGGACTTGACGAACTGCGTGTAGGCGACCTTGCCTACTTCATGACCACTCAGGAGTATATTCCCTATATCCGTAAGATTGTCGGTAAGGAACATTATGCCGACGTGAAGAACGTCATCGTGATGGGAGGTGACAAGACTTCTGTCCGCGCGGCCCTCACCGCCCCTGACTACATGAACATGAAGATCATCGAGAAGAATGCTGAACGCTGTGAGAAACTCAATGAACTGCTCGGCGACAGCGACACGATGGTGATTCATGGCGACGGACGCGACTTAGGACTGCTTGAGGAAGAAGGTATCCGTAACACACAGGCCTTCGTAGCCCTCACCGGCAATGCCGAGACGAATATCCTGGCCTGTCTGACAGCCAAACGACTCGGTGTGCGCAAGACCGTGGCAATGGTGGAAAACCTCGACTACGTGAAAATGGCCGAAGAACTGGATATCGGTACCATCATCAACAAGATGACCATTGCCGCCAGCCATATCTTCCAAATGATGTTGGAGGCCGATGTGGATAACCTGCGTTCACTGATGCTCGTCGACTCAGAAGTGGCGGAATTTACGGCAGCAGAAGGATCGAAGGTCACCAAGAAGCCCGTGAAGGACTTAGGACTTCCTCAGGGATCCACCATCGGTGGATTGGTACGCAACGGTGTGGGCATGCTCGTCAATGGCAACTCACAGATACAGGCAGGCGACTCGGTGATGGTATTCTGTCATGAGGCACGACTGAACAATATCGAGAAATTCTTCAAAAAGAGCGTGCTTTGGTAAACTTCCGCATCATATCGAAGATCATCGGCTCACTGCTTTTCATCGAAGCCTTTTTCATGGCTTGGTGCGTGACCATCGCCTTCTATTACCACGAAGACGACACGCTGGCATTCCTGCTGTCGATGCTGCTGACCTTCAGCAGCGCCTTCCTTTTCTTGTTGGCAGGACGCAAGGCAGAAAACAGTCTCAGTCGTCATGATGCTTTTGTGGTTGTCACGGCAGTATGGGTAATCTTCTCGTTCTTCGGTATGTTTCCCTTCCTGGTTCACGGCAGCATCACCAATGTCACAGATGCCTATTTCGAGACAATATCGGGATTCACCACGACAGGCGCCTCTATCCTCGACGATGTGGAGGTACTGCCGCACGGCATCCTGTTCTGGCGTTCCCTGACGCAGTGGGTAGGCGGTCTGGGAATCGTCTTCTTCACCATCGCCATCCTACCCTCCCTGGTAGGCGGAAGCGTGAAGGTGTTCGCTGCCGAGGCTACCGGACCCATCAAGGCAAAGATGCACCCAAGACTCTCCACAACGGCCAAATGGATCTGGAGCATCTACCTGTTGTTGACCGTCGGTTGCGGCATCTCTTTTTGGGCTGTAGGCATGGACTGGTTTGATGCCTTAAACTACTCGATGACCACCACTGCCACAGGCGGATTCTCCATCCACAACGACTCACTGGCCTTCTTCAGTGACGCGAGGATCGACTATATCGCCATCCTTTTCCAATTCCTCGCAGGTATCAACTTCACCTTATTATATACGAGTATCTTCAAGGCCAAGTTCAAGAGCCTGTTTATGAACTCCGAATTCAAACTGTATGTTTGCATCGTCCTTCTGGCCACAGTCTCCATCACCATCATCTTATTCAATCAAGTGGGTTACGGACTGGACCATGCCCTGCGCAGCGGACTGTTCCAGGTGGTATCGTTCATGACAACCACAGGTATCTTTAACGACGACGTGGCACGATGGCCCCATATCACATGGATCATCCTTGGTGCTGTGATGTTCGTCGGAGCCTGTGCCGGTAGTACCAGCGGTGGTTTTAAGTGCATCCGTGCGGTGATGACCCTGAAGACGCTCCGCAACAATTTCCGTCAGATATTGCATCCGAATGCCGTACTGCCTGTCAAGATCAACGGACAAAGTGTACCCCAGGCCAGGATTGTGGCACTGTTCGCCTTCTTTACCCTCTTCATGCTGATGATACTCGTTACGGCAGCCATCATGATTGTCTCAGGTGTCGATATGATCAACAGCATCGTGATTGCCCTGAGCTGTGTGAGTAATATCGGACCGTCGCTCAGCAATGATATCGGTGCCAATATCACATGGTCTGGAATGCCTGACTATATCAAGTGGATACTCTCACTGTTGATGCTCATGGGACGTCTGGAAATCATGACAGTACTCGTGCTCTTCACCCGCAGTTTCTGGAAGGAAAACTAAAATTCACGCATCTTCCCCAAGATATCTACGCACGTCATCCTGCAAACGGCGGAAGGGCTCTGAGGTGATATAACCCGTGTTTTTCTTCAGCATCACCTTGATATCCTGTAACGAATTCTCGTAGCACGACATCTCATTGCGCTTCTGTGTCTTGTGGGCAGAAGCGTGATATATCTCATTCTGTCGTTCCTGGCGAAGCAAGTTACACACTTTCGACAACATCGGCGAGACCACCGTATCAAACAGATGATGTCCTTGTATATATAAATAGGTGGTCTGTGCCGTCACACCCAATGCCTTGATATCCTCCTTCGTGGCCAAGTACTCGTCCTTGGCATCCGGGAACTGTCGTTGCAGGTCATTGATCTTCGTGCGCACTTTGCGTTTCACATTCATAATCGACGGCAGCGGGTTCTGCACATTAAAGCCCCCCGGGTCGGCGATTCGGTTGAAGTCTGAGATAGAGAACTTCGGATAGTTACCGTTACGGTAGAGCATGATCGACCAGACGAACAAGGGGAACAGTGCCTCACTGAACTGCCGGAAGTACTCACGGAAATCAAAGATACGATGGTCGTTCAATGTCACGGACACACAGACATTATGCAGAGACGGTGCATAGCACTGGTAGTTTTCTATGGCATAGACGTAGGTATGAAACACATACGGACTGTCGAGTACCTTTCGCGACTGAGTGGTACGTCCCTGTACCAAATAGTCGTAGTCGGCATCCACACAGGCAATCATATCTTTACCCAACGGTTCTCCTTCTAGGAAGTTCATCAGCACCGACTTCTTCCCTCGTGTCAGGTTGATCTTCGAGGGCAACATGACCTCAAAATAACGCTTGTCATCCTCAAACTCGCTCAGCACCGTCCGCCAGAAATATATATCATCATAACTCTCGACATAGGCCACAATCCTATGCCGTGATTTCTTCGAAGTCAGTGCATTTGCCGCCTCGAAATAACGATTGTTGATATTATCCTTGAGTCTCTTAGGCATTCCTAGGTTGTGATGTCACTGACTTCAGTGACGGCATCCATCCAACCGTCCATAATCACGGCGGGCGAGTGCGTCGTCAGGATAATCTGCACACGAGGATTCAGTTCCAGACAAAGGTCGATGAGCCGTTTCTGCCACTCAATATGCAGACTGACCTCCGGCTCATCCATAAAGAGCACATAAGGCTGGTTATCCTCCACAAGTACCGTCAACAGGATGGCCAACATTTGTTTCTCTCCACTCGACAACTGATAAGGCACCAGTGTCTCACCAATCTGCGAGAAGCGTATCTCGTTCTCCGTCCGCACGATTTTCTTGCCAGTTTCCGCAAAGAGATCATCCACGATGTCCTGAAAACGCATCTTCTTCTCCGAAAGATGCTGCGCCGCATCAGTATTACCTGTCTGTAACTCAGCGATGATACGGTTACCGATGTTCACCTGATAGTCGAGATATTTCCGCTGCAAGTGGAACAACTGGAAATCAAGCGCCGAACGGATGCGTGTATCCACCATGTTCAGCGTCTCATTGTCGAGCATCGGTGAGTCGAGCGAGCGAATCACGTCATAGCGTATCCACTTCGCATCCTCCGGCTCCACCTCCAGGCGCACGCCCTTCAGCATATGAGAGGGGAACTCACCACCAGCCGTCAGACCTTTCACGACTTTATTCAGGATGGTCGACTTACCCACGCCATTGATGCCACTCAGGATATTCACCCTTGGATTGAGTTCCCACAGGATGTGTTTCTTCCCGCTCCATAGCGAGTCGATCTCAATCCGTTTGATATAGTCCGCGTACTTCTGCATAATTCTTATTTTTATTTCTTGATGGTGATGGGAATCATCCTCACATTCATATTCTGGTCGTGCGTCCGTGCCTTGGCAAGCCATTTCCGGAATTCTGCGGAAGACAGTTCGCGAGGGAAACCGGCTATAGCATCATCTGTGACCTCTTTCAATGATTCTCTGTCGACAGCCTTCATAAATGGCTTCGGCGAGAAAATCACATAAATCTGGTTATGTTCTGATTCACGTTCACAAGTCATCACATATTCATCAACCATTGAACGTTCATTCTGTGGAGCCTCCTTGATGTTAAAAAAGAGATAGCGTTGGTTGGCATTGACGGTATAAATACCGTCAGTCTGGTTCCTATATGGCAGCAGACAATATGCCTGACCTTCGGCATCTGTCAGATAGACGGCAAGATAACCGCTGACAGGCGACCGGAATGACAAGTAAAGATCATCACCGCTCTTAAAAATATCACTTTCAAACTTATTGTCAGTTCCGTTCCTGAGGACATGGGTATGAAAGTCTATGCTGGCAGAAACAATCTCACGGGCCTTACCCTTCACCTTGACGGTAACAACAAGCATATTACCTTCATAACTGATCTGATACCGGGGTTCGCCGATGGTCTCAATCCATTCTCCCTTCACCTCGCTGTTGCCAATAGAAAGAAAATCTACCTTCGACTGTCCGTCTTTGTTCTCTATCCGTGTGTCATTCGACTGTGAGACAATAGTGCCGAATTCATCAGCCAGAGCCTGGATCTGTGCCCGACTTAAGGCTGTCACTTTTGCCTGTTCCAGTGTCACATTCTCCGGCGCATGATAGGTGTAACTCGCTTCCATCGTCTTCATCTTCTGTGACATTAGGGGAAGAGAGAATACCAAGAGGATGATTGTAATCAGTGTGGTACGCATATCATTTGAATTTGATGTCTTCCCATTTGGCACTCATCTGTGGCGAGAACGACACGGTGGGCGTCTGGGGTTTGTTATTCACAACAGCCGCCTTGCGGGTCACTTCTTTTCGGATGTATTCGCCCA
This sequence comes from uncultured Prevotellaceae bacterium, assembly GCA_902784565.1. Taxonomy (GTDB): domain Bacteria; phylum Bacteroidota; class Bacteroidia; order Bacteroidales; family Bacteroidaceae; genus Prevotella. The sequence continues at coordinate 3,103 of CACZVE010000033.1, read as the reverse complement.
GAGTGCCGAAGTCCACATCGCCCTTCGTCTCCTTCAGTTTCTTAAGTAGGAAATAGGTGAAGAGACCGTGTCCCTTCTCGGCATACGGATAGGCAGTCTCGTCACCTTGTGCGGCAGAGAACACTACCATGTTCCCCTTGGGTTCCTCCGGCCTTGACTTAATGGCTACGCCACGTGCCGACATCAGCATACCGTCGCCGCGCTTCGAGCCGCTGAAACAGGCATCCATGAAGAGCGTCACATATTTGACGTTCAGGTTGGCCAACGTCGAATACAGGTTTGCCAGACTATAGGCCGCCGACACATCGTTGCCAGCCACATCGACAGGCAGCAGATAGCCTGCGCCGTCCTTTTCGTTGGGAATACCGTGACCTGCATAATAGATGATGAGTTTCGCATCACCCTCGTAGGCGTTGGCTACACGGGTCGCCCAGTTCAGTTCTGCCGTCATCGTGCCTAACGTGGCATCCTCCACATAGTGGACGTTCTCCACGGGAATGCCGAGCGTGTTCTCACAATAGCGGCGGAAGGTGCGTCCGTCGTTCAGGGCGCAGGCCACCTTTGCCACCTTCTTGTAGTTCTCGTTGGCGATGATAACGGCGAAGGTCTCCGTATTTGACGGCTCCGACATGGGGATGTCCATATCGACATCCGACGTCGAGGCGTATGCACTGGGCTCCACCGTCTTGCTACGCTGGGCGACGGCACCTGCCAAGTCGGCATCCAACTCGTACTTCACCGCTATCTTCTTGCTCTCGGAATAGAGGTCGGGCGAGACCGTCATGCCCAAAGGCAGCGTCAGATTGCGCAGTTTGGGGCACCAGCCGAATACACGGTTGCCCATCTGTGTGACGGAAGCGGGAATAACAATCGTCTCCACTGAGGAACGGAAGAAGGCGTAGTCCTCAATGGAGGTAACGGTATTTGGTATCACGAAATAATCCACATTCTTAAAACCGGCAAAGGCTGCACGTCCGATGGTGGTAATGGTATATTCCTTCCCGTCGTCAGTCGTGTATTTCGAGGGTACCATCACGGTCTTCACGCGTCCTTCCGACAATTCCGCAAACTTCCTGTTCTGGGCATACATCGGGAATCTGTCTTCATCCACTTTGTAATCCTTGTCACGGATGGCTGCCGTCATATCGGCATCATTCAGTACGACATCAAACATCGTACCCTGTATCTCTATCTGCTGGGCAAAGGAAAAAAGAGGTACGTACAAGACGGATAATACAAACAACAAATACTTCTTCATCATCTCTCTTAGAAATTAACTGTAAAACCTACTTTTCCGTTAAATGTCACTTTACCGTTTTCCATGTAATTAGAATCGTTTAATATTCTGTATAGAGCAACGGCCTCAACCTGCATAGAGCATCTATGGCTTAGGCGGAAGTCCACACCAAGACCTGCATCAGGAGTCATAAACAATTCTTCATCATTATAAACCCTTTTTGTCATATCCTTCGTAATCTCCCACCATACCAAACCTGTGCCAACAATGAAATAAGGACGAATAGGCATAGGCGGTTCAAAAAAGAGATGAAGATTTAACATCGGACCAAAGAGCATATAAGGCTCATTAGCATCTTCTTTTTTTATGGGAGAGTAGAAAAACGAAGGCTCTATGCGGACATAGTTAGAGAAATTATACTGATATTTTATACCAATCCTATACCATGCATTTCCGCAGCCAGTTCCAAACGGAAAATCCAATCCAACGCCCTGCATACCTCTCTGGGCGAAACCATTCATACTAAATGCTGCTACCATGAGCAGTGTCATCATCACTTTTTTCATATTCGTCATCATTTTAAGTTGTCAATAATACTCTTACAAAGCAGAAGCGCAGAACTGTCTTTGTTAGAATGCAAAGATAGACATTCTTTTCAAAACCACCAAGAAAAAGGCAAGTTTTTTTCATCTTGCCTAATAATATGCATCAAATCTAGAGGAAGCCATTCCAAAATCGGAATTATATGCCCTGAATCTGGGGGAAGCCGTTCTGAAGTCGGAATTATATGCCCTGGATCTGGGGGAAGTCATTCCGAAGTCGGAAAAGTCTGCCCTGGATCTGGGGCATGTTTATGCACAGGGGGTAGAAATGTCCTCCAAAACTGGGGCAGGTTTTTCCGAGGTCGGAATATTATGCCCTGAATCTGGGGCATATTTATGCACAGAGGGGTGAATCTTCCCCTGAATCTGGGGCAGGTTTTTCCGAGATCGGAATGTTATGCCCTGAATCCGGGGCATATAAATGAGATTCCGAAATGGTCTGCCCCGAATCCTGAGCAGTTATTTCTGGCGCGACCTGAAGGGAGGACGAGTTTCGCCGGGGTGCCAGAAATCGACAAGGGCCAAGTCGTAAACCAGATTACTACCGCTCAGGATATCTGTGCGGACTGACGGATTGCCATAAGCCAACGTATATGGGATGTTGACAATCCAGCGGTCGCCAATATGCATGTTCATAAGAGCAGTATCGAAACCGTCAATCAATGAATAGTCCAAGGAAAGATCGGAGATACTAATTGTATTCCAACTGAACTCACCCGTGTATGTTTCACCAACTAGATAACCCTCAGGATAGGACTTCGTAGGGATATAACGCAGACGGTAAGCCACACGGATGGTATCACTGAAGAGCGGACTCTCCGTGCCTGTACCAGACTCTATCACTTGTACGTAAATATAATCACTGGTCTTACCGGCAGCGTTGACATCTTTGGTGTACGACTTGAACTTCTGGTAACTATTGGAACTAGCCCACTGACTGATTACAGCATCATTCTGTTCTACCCAGTTGTCAAACTCATTGGCTTCCTCGCTACTGTCATCGCTACACGAGAGTAAAGGTAAAAAGGTAAAAAGGTAAAAAGGTAAAAACCATTTTACCGAAACCTTTAACCTTTCCATAAACGTCTTCATCATCTTACCCTTTTTCTTGTTTACCTTTTTACCTTTCCATTATTGGAGTTTCTTCAATAATGATGCGATGCTAACCTTATCCTCGATGATAGAGTTGAGTTCACTGATAGCCACGCGCTCCTGTTCCATGGTGTCGCGGAAACGCAGGGTAACACAACCATCATTCAGTGTG
>CACZVE010000032.1 GCA_902784565.1 uncultured Prevotellaceae bacterium | reverse complement strand
GTGCAGGTCCATGATAAGCGCCTTTGCAAACGCTACACATGTTTTCAACTTCTTTTGAATAAATCATTGATAATAAAACATTTAAATGTTAAACAACTTGTTGTTTCCTACTTTGGACTACAAAATTACTTTATTTCTTCGAATCAGCCAAGCCTATGCCATTCCATTTAGAAATAATTAACATCAAACAAACAAAAGACTCACCGGAAAATTCCGATGAGTCTCTGCGGTGCGTACGAGATTCGAACTCGTGACCTCCTGCGTGACAGGCAGGCATTCTAACCTACTGAACTAACGCACCAGTCTTGCTCTTTTTCGTTTGCGGGTGCAAAGGTAGAAATAATTTCTGAACCCACAAAACTTTTTAAGGATTTTTTTCAGAAAACACCGAAAAAAGTTCAGAATACCATCTGCATCACGATGGCATCATGATATTTTCTGCCATCAAACAGCCAATCCTTCAGTCTTGCCGACTCTGTATAGCCCAACTTACGGAAGAGTTGCAGACAGGCTTCATTCGTCACGTCGATGGTGGCAAAGAGTTGGTGCAGGTGCAGGATATTGACGGCATAGTCGGAAACCTGCTCCATGGTACTCTGTGCATAGCCTGCATGTCGGAACGGCTCTTCAATAATGAGTCCAAGTTCCGCCCTGCGGTTGGACGGGTCGAAGTTGACGAGGTCGACAATTCCCACGACTGTCCCCTCTTCATTTTCTATCATCATCCTCACCTGACGGTCTGTATAAATGTCGCCAGAGGCCGTGGCAATATAATTGTGGAGTGTGTATCGGCTATAGGGTACATTGCTACTGCCGACATTCCACAACTCTACGTCGTTCTCTATGCGATAGAGCAGTTCCAGATCCTCCGGTTCCAAGGCACGGAGGCGTACTTTAGGATTCTGAGTCATATCAGTCTCTGTTTTTATTCGGATTCAGGAAAGAGCGCATCTTGTCGCCCAACATTTGCATCAGGGCCATAAAAGCGCGGAAATAGATGGCCGCCTGGATGGGCAGTGAGAGCAGGAACGAGAGATGGCCATAATGTTTGCGGAAGAAGATGAGCATGGCCTGATAGAACACATGGACATAGCGGAAGGAAGACTTCTGCGTGGACTCGCCCTTATAGTGGATGATGTCGAGCGGCAGATACCAGTTCTGCCAGCCACCCTTCAACAGACGGTATGACAGGTCGATGTCCTCGCCATACATGAAAAAATCCTCGTCCAACAGTCCAATCTGATCCAGTGCTTTGTGTCTGAGCATACAATATGCCCCACTGATGACCTCAATCTGTCCCGGCTGATCCCAGGGCAGGTCACTCATGTAATACCTGCGAGAGAAACCGATCATCTTCAGGAAGGCAATCCAGGGTGTCGGCACAGCCCGTCGTGACTCCGGTGCAGAATCCCCCTCACGGGTCAGCATCCGTACGCCTACTCCTCCCGCCTCAGGATGACTGTCCATGAATGCCAGGGATTCCCGAAGCGTATTCTCATAGACCACCGTATCGGGATTGAGCAACAGCACGTACTCTGCCTGCGACAGACGGATGGCCTGGTTGTTGGCACGGGCAAAACCCACATTCTCCTTGTTGGCAATGAAATGCACCTTGGGGAATCGTGGTTCCAGATAGGCCACACTCTCGTCGGAAGAGAGATTGTCGACAACAAAGATTTCCCCTTCGATTCCCGTCAACGCCTTCTCCACACTCTTCAGACATTCTTCCAGCAGAAGACGGACATTATAACTGACAATAACGACAGACAGTTTCATTCTTCGGTAGTTTCAGAGAGACATCGATTAAGACTCGGGAAGACAAACGGCAGACACAGCAGGAGTATGATGGCCAGATAACCGAATGTCGGATTCATATATATATAATATAATAAGGTGTCGATGACCATCGGTGCCTCGAGGATGATCAGTCTGGCCATGCCCCACTTCCACATGGCACGTTCCTGACGGGTTACAAGATCATGGTGGATGGCCTTAAACTTAAACAGTCGCAGTCCCAGGAAGGCTGCACCTAAAGAGACCAGTTCCATCGTAGCGACCAGCATAAATTCCGACTGTTTGTCGTCGGCCTTAATCCCCTCCGGCAACACGTTCAGTTCAAACAGCACAATGATCACCAATGCCAAAGCCACTTGCGCTGTATAAAATGCCGTGAGTTGTTTACTTACTTTCTTCATATCTTTATGTTTTTTATTTTCCTTCAAATAAGGTTCTGTTTAGGATAGACCGTCCCAGAGTAATCTCATCCGTATATTCCAACTCATTACCCACAGAGATGCCCCGGGCAATGATGGAGATCTTCACGTCGCTATAGGGAGCCAGTTTGCGGTAGATAAAGAAATTGGTGGTGTCGCCCTCCATCGTCGGACTGAGAGCAAGAATCACCTCCTTCACGTTGCCTTCTGACACACGACTCACCAGCGAGTCGATCTCGATATCACTCGGTCCCATGCCGTCCATCGGTGAGATGACACCGCCAAGTACGTGGTAGAGACCTTTGTACTGCATGGTGTTCTCGATGGCCATCACGTCCTGTATATTCTCCACCACACAGATGGTCTGGGCATCGCGACGCGGGTCGCCACAGATGGGACAGGTGTCGCTGTCGCTGATATTATGACAGACGTGACAGTACTTGATTTCCTGTTTCATGCGCAGGATGGTCTCAGAGAACTGTTCCACCTCCGTCTCTTCCTGACGTAGCATCCAGAGCACCAGGCGCAAAGCGGTCTTCCGACCTATGCCCGGAAACTTCGCGAATTCTGACACGGCCTTTTCAAGCAGTTGTGAGGAGAAGGGTTGTTGTATCATATTTCTGAAAGTTCTAGCCACCGCATGGTCTTCTCGTCGAGTTCATCCTTCAGTTGCGGCAGACGTTTGCTCTTTTCCGTCAGTTCGTCAATGGAGAGTGTACCACTGCAGAGTGCCTCTTCCAATTGGTGCTGTTCTGCTTCAAGTGCGGCAATCTCCTTCTCCAGACGCTCAAACTCAGTCTTTTCCTTGTAGGTCATCTTCCGTTTGCCATGGATGTCATCACGGTTTTTGGTCTCTCGAACACTCTTCTGCTCTTTCTGAACCTTTTCAGATGCCTCCTTCGGTTGAAGAGACTGCCATTCCCTGTACTGCGTATAGTTGCCGGGGAAGTCCTTGATCACGCCGTTTCCCTTAAACACCAAGAGGTGATCCACCACCTTATCCATGAAATAACGGTCGTGCGAGACCACAATCACGCATCCCGGAAAGTCCTGCAAGTACTCTTCGAGAATCTGTAAGGTTACGATGTCGAGATCGTTTGTCGGCTCGTCGAGTACGAGGAAGTTGGGATTCTTCATCAGCACCGTACAGAGGTAGAGTTTCCGTCGTTCACCGCCCGAGAGTTTATACACATAGTTGTGCTGCTGCTCCGGCGTAAAGAGGAAATACTGCAGAAACTGCGAGGCAGTGAAATGTTTGCCGCCCCCCATGTCAATATATTCGGCGATATTACGTACTACATCTATAACCTTTTGGTTCTCATCAAATTGCAGTCCTTCCTGCGAGAAATAGCCGAAGCGTACGGTATCGCCGATATCAAAGCGGCCTTCGTCAGGCTGAACCAGTCCAAGGAGCATCTTCAGGAAGGTAGACTTGCCCGTACCATTGCTTCCCACAATACCCATCTTCTCGAAGCGGGAGAAGTTATAGTAGAAGTCCTTCATGATGACCACCTCGTCATACTGTTTCGAGATATACTGACATTCGAAGATCTTACTACCAATATAGACATTGCTCGACTTCAAACGGATCTGACGTTCTTCAATGCGTTGTTTGGCGATACGTTCCAAGTCATAAAAAGCCTCCTCACGATAGCGGGCCTTATGTCCCCGGGCCTGTGGCATCCGTCGCATCCATTCCAGTTCGGTACGGTAGAGGTTGTTGGCACGGGCTATCTCTGCGCGTTTGTTATCGATACGCTCCTGACGCTTCTCCAGATAATAGGAATAGTTACCGCGATAGGTATAGATGGTTTGGTCGTCGAGTTCAAGGATGACAGAGCATACACGGTCTAAGAAGAAACGGTCGTGAGTAACCATCAGCAACGTCTTGTTGCCTCGGCCCAGATAACCTTCCAACCACTCAATCATTTCCAAATCCAGATGGTTCGTCGGTTCATCGAGTATCAGCAGGTCTGGCTCTGTCAACAGTACGTTGGCCAATGCCACGCGTTTCTGTTGGCCGCCGGAGAGTTGTCCCATCGGCTGGTTCAGGTCCCGTATCTTCAACTGCGTCAGCACCTGTTTGGCTTTCAACACCTTCTCTTCCTCGCCCTGATGATTAAAGCAGGCGTCCAGCACACTCTCTTCGGGATCGAAGACAGGTGTCTGTTCGAGCATCCCCACCTTCAAGTCCCTACGGAAGATGATCTCGCCGGAGTCGTAGCCCTCCTTGCCTGAGAGCACGGAGAGCAGCGTTGACTTGCCCGTCCCGTTCTTGGCGATCAGTCCTACCTTCTGTCCTTCGGCAATAGAGAAACTGATGTTCTCGAAGAGCACCAGTGCACCGAACGACTTCGTGAGGTTCTGCACGTCCAAATATGGGGTATCCTTAGCCATTGGCTATGTCTTTATTAATCTGTTCTATGTAATCTAATACCTCGTCCCTACCCTGTCTCTTCTCGGACGAAGTGACGAACATCGGCGGCAGTTCCTCCCAGGTCTCGGATAGCACTTTCTTATACGCCTCCACATTGGCATTCACCTTGTTGGGAGTCAGTTTATCGGCTTTTGTGAAGACGAGTGCAAAAGGAATGCCCGACTCTCCTAACCATTGGATAAACTCCAGGTCGATCTTCTGTGCTTCCAACCGCACATCAATGAGTACGAATACATTCACCAGTTGTTCGCGCTGTAGGATATATCCCTGAATCATCTGCTCCAATTTATTAATCTCCTTCTTCGAGCGTTTGGCATAGCCGTATCCGGGTAAATCCACAAGGTACCACTCATTATTGATGATAAAATGGTTGATGAGCAGCGTCTTACCGGGGGTGGCACTGGTCTTAGCCAACTTCTTGTTGTTGGTCAACATGTTGATCAGACTTGACTTCCCCACATTGGAGCGTCCAATAAAGGCATACTCAGGTTTTGTATCCTTCGGACACATCGACACCATCGGTGCACTCAGGCTGAATTCTGCTTTCTTTATTTCCATCTTTTTTTATTTTGGGTGCAAAGGTACGAATAAGTGAGCGAAAACCCAAAAGTTTTTGAGGTTTTCCGAACAAAAGTACTTTCGGCGAAGCCAAAGTTACTAAAAAATATCGAAAAAGTTTGGTAGTTCGCAAAATAATGCGTACCTTTGCAACGTTTTTCGAAACAGCGTTTCCGTTCGCGAAGCGTTTCTACCTCAAATTTATCATTTCAAAAAGACATTTTGGTTATTGTATTATGTATACGAAAGAAGAATTAGAAGCAATGGATATACCCCAATTGATGGGTATTGCCGACGAATTAGGCGTGAAAGTCAAGCAGAGCGACGACCTCGAAACGGTGGTCTATGCCATTCTTGACAAAGCCGCAGAAGAGAGTGCTTCACCCAAACGCAAGCGCACCCGTATTCTGAAAAAGGACACAAACCGAGTATATACCGTTAAAGGAAATGAAGGCGAGAATTTCGACGTGCTGAACAATCGTCAGCAGCCAAAAATAGAAACGCCCTCTCTTTTTAGCGATGCTCCGATAGAAAAACCTGTTGCTGCAGAAGAGGCTCCCGCAGAAGAGCCCGCTCCTGCTCCCAAGAAACGTACCCGTAAGACCAAGGCAGAGAAAGAAGCTGAGGCTGCTGCTGAAGCTGCCGCCAAGGCTGCCGAAGAGGCGAAGGCTGCTGAGGAAGCCGTTGCTGCGGATGTGCCAGAAGAGGTCATTCCCGAGGCTGCGATGGATGTTCCCGAAGCAGAGTTTGCCACAGGCATATCTGACGAGGGAGAGGCTGAGGAACAGAAGAATCTGTTGATGCAACTGCAGGAGAAGATGGCTCAGCGTACCCGCGAGGAAGAAGGCAGGGAGATATCTGATGAGGAGTCTTCCGATATGGTCTGGGAGGGAGACCCAGGCGACGGCACAGACTTTATCACAGTGGTCGACATCCCCATCGAGGATCAGGCAGCCATTCCGTCACTCGATATCTTTGACCGTCCTGTCATCAACAATACTCAGGAGACAGCCATCAACAACAACCATTCCAATGAAGAAAGGTTCGATTTCAACGACCTGATTCCTGGCAATGGCGTCCTCGAAGTACTTCAGGACGGTTATGGCTTCCTCCGTTCCAGCGACTACAACTATCTCTCGTCGCCCGATGATATCTATGTGGCTCCCGGACAGATCAAACAATATGGTCTGAAGACCGGCGATGTCGTGGAGTGTACCGTGCGTCCTCCCTACGACAACGAGAAATATTTCGCCCTCTCCACCGTGAAGTCCATCAATGGCCGTAACCCCTCGGAAGTACGCGACCGTGTGGCCTTCGAGCACCTCACCCCACTCTTCCCCGAAGAGAAATATACGCTCTGTGGTGACAAGGCGACCACCAATCCCAGCGTACGCATCGTTGACCTGTTCTCACCGATTGGTAAGGGTCAGCGCGCCCTCATTGTGGCTCAGCCCAAGACCGGTAAGACCATCCTCATGAAGGATATTGCCAACGCTATCGCCGCCAACCATCCTGAGGCATACATTATGATGCTGCTCATCGACGAGCGTCCTGAGGAAGTGACGGATATGGCCCGCACTGTCGATGCTGAGGTCATCGCCTCTACCTTCGATGAGCCCGCCGACCGCCATGTGAAGATTGCCGGTATCGTGTTGGAAAAGGCCAAGCGTATGGTAGAGTGCGGTCACGATGTGGTCATCTTCCTCGACTCCATCACCCGTCTGGCACGTGCCTACAACACGGTTGCTCCGGCCTCTGGCAAGGTGCTCACCGGTGGTGTCGACGCCAATGCCCTTCAGAAGCCAAAGCGTTTCTTCGGTGCTGCCCGTAACATCGAGGGAGGCGGTTCGTTGACCATCATCGCTACAGCCCTTGTGGATACCGGTTCTAAGATGGACGAGGTGATCTTCGAGGAGTTCAAGGGAACCGGTAACTCCGAGATCCAACTCAACCGTTCGCTCTCCAACAAACGTATCTTCCCGGCCATCGACCTGGTACTGTCTTCTACCCGTCGCGACGATCTGTTGCATGATCAGACCACGCTCAACCGCATGTGGATCATCCGTAAGTTCATTGCTGAGATGAATCCGGTAGAGGCCATGAATACCATCCGAGACCGTCTGGTCAATACGCACGACAACGAAGAGTTCCTCATGTCAATGAACGGATAACATGATGAAGAAGTATATGATGATGGTCATCCTGACGATGACCGTCCTAGGTGCCTCGGCACAGAGCAAGGCAGAAGCCTATTTCTCGTTCAGAGAGTTACCCAACATGCTGAAGTGGTGTCCTGCGCCACCAGATACCGTTGGAGCGGCTTTCGCCTACGATATTATGCAGTATATGTGGGGTAAGCAGATGCGACAGGACAAGGAACGTGCCGAGATTGCCATCCGTGATGCTGTTTACAGTCTCGAATGCATCATGCAGGAATTCAGCGAACCACTGGGTCTGAAGATGTCAGAGGAGGAAACACCCGAGATCTTTAAGTTGCTCCGCGATGCGAAGGCCACCTGCGAGAACATCAGTGGTTTTCCCAAGTATTATTACAAGCGGAAACGTCCCTTCATACGCTTCAACGAACCCACGGCAACACCTGAATTTGAGCCAGAACTGCGCAGGAACTACTCCTACCCCTCCGGTCATACCATCTTAGGCTGGTGTTCCGCCCTGTTGCTCACGGAAATCAACCCCGAGCGCGCCGATACCATCCTGAAACGTGGTATGATGTATGGAGAGAGCCGTGTCATCGTGGGAGCCCACTGGCAGAGCGACGTGGATGCCGGACGACTGGCAGCTGCTGCTGCCTATGCCCGTATGCATACCAGTGAACGGTTCCTGGAGCAGATGCAACTGGCACGTCAGGAGTTCCGTATAAAGACAGGATTGGTTACGCCCGATGAACTGAAGGCCTTTAGGAAAGCGGCCAAGAATCGAGCAAAGACAAAGAAATAATCCGTTATAGTCTCTATTTGTTCTTTTTTTGTGGATTTTTTTGCAATAAATTTGGTAATATAGTTTTTTTTGTTTATTTTTGCAAACAAAAGATTATAATACCTAATTTATTATGCCAGTTAAGATACTTAGTGTCGACGACGAGATGGATCTCGAACTGCTGTTGACACAATACTTCAGAAGACAAATCCGAAAGGGAGAGTACGAATTCAAATTTGCCCACAACGGTCTGGAAGCCCTCACCATGTTGCTCCAGGACAAAAATTTCGACATCATCCTGAGCGACATCAATATGCCTGAGATGGACGGACTGACGCTGTTGACAAAAATTAACGAGATGCAGAACCCTGCCCTGAAGTGCATCATGGTCTCTGCCTACGGTGATATGGGTAATATCCGTCAGGCCATGAACAACGGTGCCTTCGACTTCGCCACGAAGCCTATCGACCTCGATGACCTGAGTGTAACGATAGAAAAAGCCATCGAGCATATCCGTTACATCAAGACGATGCAACAGGAACACACCCAGTTGGAATCGATCAAGGGCGATCTGGCGGTGGCCCGGGAGATACAACAGGCCATCCTGCCCAGGATCTTCCCTCCTTTCCCCGAGAATACCCACCTGTTGGATATCGCTGCCTCGATGAATGCAGCGAAGGACGTGGGCGGCGACTTCTACGACTTCTTCCGCATTGACGACGACCATATTGGTTTTGTGATTGCCGATGTGAGCGGAAAGGGTGTCCCCGCTGCCATCTTCATGGCCGTGAGTCGTACGCTGATCCGTGCCACAGGCATCCGTGGAGCCGGCGCTGCCGAGTGCATGACCTACTCGAACAATCTGTTGTCAAAAGAATCAGTTAACAGCATGTTTGTGACCGTTTTCTACGGTATCTATAACATCCAGACGGGTGAGGTGACTTACGCCAATGCAGGACACAACCCACCCTACCTGATGAAAGCCAACGGCACCATCGAGCAGTTGCCTCTGTCGAAGGACATTGTGGCAGGCGCCATTGACGAATACCAGTATACGGACGAGAAATTGCAGTTGGAGCACGGCGACACGCTGTTGCTCTATACCGACGGTGTGACCGAGGCTACCGACGCCGATTACGGCGAATATGGCGAAGGACGTCTGGAAGTCCTGCTGAAACAGCACACAAAGGACGACTGCCAACAGATCATCGACAAGGTGAAGGAAGACGTGAAGGCGTTTGCCGGTGATGTGGAGCAGAGCGATGATATCACATTACTTGCATTGAGGAGAAAGTGAAAGGAAGAACCATTTTAACAGGATGTGCAGGCGTGTTGCTGGCAGGGCTGGCGGCAACAGGCTTCTACGGCTGGAATTCTGAGCGCAAGACCGTGAAGGAGTTGGAAGCACAGATTGAGGAACTAAAAGAGAAAGAGATGCGCTCGACTGTGGTCAAGAGCGTGAGTGCCCAGATGGAGGAGATCGCAAACGAGCAAAGGGAGATCTCCGACGAGAAGCGTGAAGAGGCACTCCAGCAGACACGCGTGGCCAACGAGATGCGCCTCCGCTCGGAAGTGGAACGAATGAACGCTATTGAGGCGGAGCGTAATGCTGTGGCCTCAGAGAAGAAAGCACTGGAGGCATCTGACGTGGCCGAGAGTCAGCGACAGATGGCCGAGCATCAGCGCATACAAGCCGAGTTCTCGAAACGCAAGGCCGACACGCTGAGTTACATCGCCCTTGGACGCTCGTTGGGTTCCATCTCCACCATTCAGTCACAGGCCGGCAACGAAGAGATAGCCAATATCCTCAGTTACGCTTCATACCTCTATACCTCACGCTATGGTGGCGACATCTACTATCCTGCCATCTTCCAGTCGCTCATGCAGATGAGTAAGAGTATGAACACGTGGTCGGAACATACGGGGGCCGTGATGAACATAGAATTTGTGCGTGGCTCGGACAATAAAATCATCAGCGCGAGCAACTACGGCGAGATTATCGCCACCGAGTGGCAAGGCAACCGACTGGATGCAAAGAAACTCTTTAGCGACAGCAAATATGACTTCCGCGACGTGGACAACCAAAACAACGGCAGCATCTTTGCCATCAGTCGCACAGGACACCTGGTGATCTTACACGAAGGCCAGAAGGCCCCCAAGATACTCGAACTTAACGGCATTGGGAACCCCATGCGACTGCACCGTCTGCGCGACAACGCCATACTGGCGGTAGGTGACAACGGCCTGGCACTCATCGACGAGAAACGTATGGTGGTCAGAACCACCCAGTCCCTACCCTTCCAGGTCATCTTCAGTGCGAGGAAGGATGCCGACATCGTGCTGTTCGACGACCAAGGCTTGAGTCACATCCTGATAGGCCTCGACCAGTACTCCACTGAGAAAGTACCCGTTGCGGGAAAATTGACAGCCTACTGCTATTCGAAGGAATATGGCATTGAAGCCTACGGCATGAGCGACGGCACTATCTGGACCGTCGACAAGGAAGGCAACGTGCATAAACTGATCGGTCACCGTTCACGTATCTCTAAACTGACGATGAATGGCCGTCTGCTCTATTCGTCGAGTTACGACGGCAGCGTGAAACTCTGGGTGCCTACCAACGAGAAGGTGGAGCCTATGACACTGGTGGAAATCAGCAACTGGATCATGCACTTCAACTTCGACTCGACCATGAAGACCTTCTGGATGGGCGATGTCAAGGGTAATCTGACGGCTGTGAACATCTCCGTTCCGCAGATGGTGGATGTGATCAGGAAGAAGATAAAACGAAACTTAACAACAGAAGAATGGAACTATTACATCGGACAAGACGTGCCATACGAGACGTTTGCACAATAATATGCCTCTTTACATCCTTAACTGCAGGGGCGCAGGGTATTCCCTTCATCCGTAACTTTACGGCGGAGGAATATCATGCCAACAAGTTGAACTACGATGTGGAGACCGACGAGAACGGCAACGTGTTCGTGGCCAACTTCGAGGGACTGATGTATTACGACCATGCCAACTGGCGCATCCTCCGTACCCCTGGTATCTCGCGTGTGACAGTGGTAGTGAGGACCTCCGACAACTCCATTTGGGTTGGTGGATACAATTATTTCGGAAAGGTAGAGAGGAAAGCCAACGGTGAGATTTATCTCAAACGGATAGGAAAACCTGACCTCTTCCACGGTGAAGTGAACGAGATTTTCGAACGCGACGGGAAGGTACGGTTCATTGTCAACGACGGTAACATCTATCAGGTGAACGGAGACAAGGTGTCTGTGTGGAAAACATTCAGTTCCCAGGCCTTTAAGATCGGTGTCCTCGATGTGGTGGATATCGATGCTGTGGAAAGAGGCGATGCCAATTTCGTTAAGGATGACATCCTCATAGAAGAGCCATTGGACGACGGATTCGTTGGCGTTGTCAAGAAAGGTGTGGGTGTGGTGATCCGCAACGACAAGGGAAAGGACCTTTATGCTATCACCGATGCCAATGGACTCTGTTCCAATGATATTGTCTATTTGTCCTATGACCAACGAGGACAACTGTGGGGAGCCACCGCCAAAGGTGTGTTCTCAATACAAGTACCATCCCCCCTTTCCCGGTTCACACCATATGAAGGCCTGACGGGTACTGTCGTGTCTATAGAGAAGTTTGGCGGCAGGATCTATGCTGGCACTGACGACGGATTGTTCCGTCAGGAAGGAATGCGTTTCGATAAGATACCTGGCATCAATCATTCTTGTCAGGATTTAAAGCACTGCGGCCATGACATGTTGGCAGCGACAGCCGATGGTATCTTCTGCCTGTCGGCAGGAGGTGGGGTGAGACAAATGACAACCAACAATTCGATGGCTCTGTTAGTCGATGGTACACAGATTTACAGCGGTGAGTTTGATGGTGTCTATCAGTACGATGCCAATGGCCAGAACCGCAAGAAAGTGTGTAATCTGGAGAGTGTCACGAAGATTGTGAAGGACGACCAAGGCACCATCTGGTTGCAGAGTATCTATGGACTGGTGTGGTATAAGAAGGCTACAGACCAACATTTCGGCTTGTATAAGACCGGCGAAAAGGCCGAGACCCTGTCGACGATTGTTTTGACAGACGGAAAGGTGGAAGTCATCAGTGCCGAGACCACCAAACCCTTCCACTACCCGCTCTACTCAACCTACGACAGCAATGGTGTCACCTGGCTGACCGACAATGAGGGTAAGGCCCTCTACAGATGGAAAGACGGTAAACGGCTGAACGATCTGGATCTGTTGTTATACGCCGTACAAGACATGAAGATACGTGCTGTCTACACCCAACAGGATGAGATATGGTTAGGAAACGAGAACGGACTGACCATTATCAATACCAAAGTCAATGATGTGGCCAAAAAGACCCAACCAAAACTCCTCATTCATACAGTCACGTTAGGTACCGACAGCATCCTCTGGGGCGGTTTTGGAGAGATGCCGGAGATGATAGCAGAACTCAACCACAATGAGAATGAACTGCACTTCACCTACTCGCTCGATTACACACCCATCGAAGGACATACGCTCTACCGCTATCGTCTGAACAACGGCAGTTGGAGTGCATGGTCGACCAGTACCTCCACGAGTTTGATGAATCTCACCTATGGCGATTATACCTTCAGTATACAAGCCAAAGACGTCACCAATCGTACTACGGACATCACGAGCGTCAATTTCAACATCGCCCCGCCTTTCTATCACAGGTGGTACATGTATGTCTTATACTTCCTCTTACTGCTTGCTTTCTTCTATCTGCTTTTCCGACTGCGACTGCGCAAACTGGGAAAGGATAAGGAAAGACTGGAGCGTCTGGTTCAGGAACGTACGGCAGAGGTGGTCAGACTGGAGAAGATGGCGACAGCCGGTAAACTGACGCAAGGACTGATTGACCGTATCCTGAATCCCCTGAACTATATCAATAACTTTACCAAACTCTCCGAAGGTCTTGTGAAAGATGTCAAGGCTAATGTGGAAGACGAGAAAGACAATATGGACAAGGAGAACTACGAGGACACATTGGATGTGCTCGAGATGCTCTCTGGTAACCTGCAGAAAGTGGGTGAACATGGACAGAATACCTCGCGTACACTGAAGGCCATGGAGGAGATGTTGAAAGACCGCTCAGGCGGTATTGTATCGATGGATCTCTCCACCGTTATCCACCAAGACGAGCGGATGCTTCAGGAGTATTATAAGGAAGACATCGCTAAGTACGGTATTAAGACGACCTTCGAATACCCGGAGACCATGCAGATAGACGGTAATGCAGAGCAATTGAGCAAGACCATCATGTGTCTGCTCGGTAACTCGGTCTATGCAGTTGTCAAGAAGGCTCAGAAGATGTCGTATGCCCCGGAGATATCCCTTCATGCCACTCAAACAGGTGACTCTGTAAAGGTTGTCATCCACGACAATGGTATCGGCATAGAAGACACGATCATCGATAAGGTTTTCGATCCGTTCTTCACCACAAAGACCACAGGTGAGGCATCTGGCGTAGGACTCTATCTGAGTCGTGAGATCATACAGAATCATGGTGGTGATATCAGTGTGAAGTCTGTCAAGGACGACTATACTGAGTTCACCTTTATTATACCCATCAAAAAAGCATAGTACTATGGATCAGATTGATTATCTTAAACAACAGCTCCATAATCAGGAAAAGCTTGCCTCCTTAGGTATGCTCAGTGCTGGTATAGCCCACGAGATTCAGAATCCCCTGAATTTCGTCATCAACTTCAGCAAGATGTCGGACAAACTGTTGAAAGACCTTTCTGAGATTGTTGAAGACAACAAAGACAAACTCTCTGACGATGACCGTGAGGAAGTTGAAGATATTGTTGCCGACCTGCAAGAGAATATGGCAAAGATCGTTGAACATGGTGAGCGTGCGATCAGTATCATTCAGGGAATCCTGTTGGTGTCGAGAGGCAAGGAAAACGAATTCCGGCCCACAGACGTCTGCAAACTGGTGAAGGAATATGTGTGGCTCTCGTATCATGCCATGCGCGCCAACGACAAGACCTTCAATATCAGTATCCATGAAGAGTATGAGCCGGATATGCCGATGATGATGGTCATCCCCCAAGATCTGAGTCGGGCCGTACTGAATGTGATGAACAATGCCTGTTATGCCTTATGGAACAAGAAACAGGAGGCTGGTGAGGACTATAATCCAGAAGTAAAGATCAGCGTAAAGACCGAAGGCTCAGATTTCATTATCAGCATCGCCGACAATGGTGAGGGTATGACAGAAGAGGTGAAACAACGGCTTTATGAGAACTTCTTCACAACCAAGCCTGTAGGAAAAGGCACAGGATTGGGCATGGGCATTACCCAGGACATCATCGAAAACAAACATGGCGGTAAAATATCATTTGAATCCACTGAGGGCGAAGGTACTATCTTTACATTTACAATTCCCGTTAGAAAGTGAAAAGTGAATAGTGAATAAGAGACTACACCTTATTATATATATTGTATTCATACTGGCAAGCCTTACAGCCAGTGCACAGGAGGATACGCCTCGCCAGATCTATAATCAGGCTGAGACCGACTACGAAATAGGACGTGTAGAACAGGCCTTCTCCCTCCTCCAGAATAATATGGGTAGTTTTCAAGGTAATCTTAGACAGAGCGTATTGCGTCTGATGGCACTTTGTTGTCTAAGTGAGGACAGAGAGGAGGAGGCTCGCCATTATGCAGAACAGTTGATTAAACTGAATAATTTCTATAATGCCGTTGGTGATCCTGCTCGTTTTCAGGATCTTATCAGTCAACTCAAGGGTGGCATTGCCGCCACCATCACCACGGCATCCAGTCAGAGTGAGACCATCAACGAGGCACCAGCCCCCATCACCATCATCACGTCAGAGATGATAGAAGAACTGGGCTACAACAAGACTCTGAACCAGATATTGACCGCCTATGTTCCAGGCATGACTGAGATCACCGCGATGAAGGAAACGAAGAACTTGGCCATGCATGGGGCCTATGCCCAAGGACAGGAACTGATCCTTATCATGGAGAACGGACATCGTCTGAATACCCGTTTCAACAATCACGGTTCCACAGACTACGCCATCAGTACCGAGAAGATAGACCATATCGAAGTATTGCGCGGACCGGCCTCCTCTTTGTATGGTAATGTGGCAGTATCGGCTGTTGTCAATATCATCACGAAGAGCGGTAAGAGTCTCAATGGTGTCAAAGCGAAATACGGCTATGCCTCGTTCAACACCCATCGGGCTGACTTCACCATGGGTACGCAGTTTATGGATGCCGACATCTTCGGATGGGCCTCGATTTACAACTCCGATGGACAGAAACGCCATCCCGAAGATGGTGAGGGATATATGAATGTATGGTTTCCTGATAATGTTAAGTTGGGATTCTCAGAAATCAACTATTTTTATCCCAAAACGATGTATATCGACGGCTACAAGCATGTCCCGGCGTATGATATCGGTCTCACCTTCCGTCTGAAAGGCTTCGAATTATTGTTTAGCCGGAAGAATGCCAAGAAGGTCCAGATGATGACACCTTATAACGGGGGATATGACTACGACCGTTTTCCGTATATCGAGGGTATCAAACCTGGCTACAGTACGGAAGAGACACATGCTGAAATCAGTTATTCGAGAACCATCAAGAACATTCATCTGAGTGGGACACTCTACAGCGACTGGTATAACCTCTCTGAATATGAAGCGGATTTAGACTCTATGGTGGAAATATCGCCAGCCTACGATCTGGAGACCTACGATTACATCTACGACGAAAATGGCGAAATGGTCCTTGATACCATTGTTGATAGTGGTAATTTTGGATTCGGTCATTTCCGTGAACACACGATGGGAGGCTATATCAGGGCCAATACCGACTACCAGATTGGACGGATGAAGGGAAATATCCTTGCCGGCATACAGTTTGAGCATTTCTCACTCCTGTCCAGAAACTATTGGTATGGCAATGAATTTGAAGACATTACAAACGGTCATCTCCTTTTTAAAGAGGTTGTCGATGCAGGCAACGAGCACAGTCTCTCCTTCTTCCTGCAGGATAAACACTATCTCATGCCACAACTCATCTTCAATGTCGGCTCCCGCTATGACCTCAAATACAGGCATCATGAAGATGTGGTACGCACCTTCTCACCCCGTCTGGCACTGATGTACGTGCCCTCAGACCGTTTCAGTCTGAAGTTAACCTATTCTGAGGCCTTTGCCGACCTGTCGTTCTACTTCCGATATATCTCCAAACCCAGCGAATATGAAGAGGGATACGATGATTACTCTATGGATCCCCAACACCTGTCAGCCGTACAACTCACAGCGATGGGAAAAGTACCTTCATTTCACCTGAACTATGAACTCAACCTCTTCTACAACAAATACTCCAACCTGTTGTGCTGGCAGGCAAGAGATCTTGATCATGACGTTGAGAATTACGACAAGAATATAGGGAGTCTGACAAATGCCGGTATCGAGGGTGTTGTCGGCTATGCCCATAAGCGCTTGTCGACCAATCTCACATTCTACTACTGTCACGATATCAGGTCAAAGCATTACTATTTCAACTCGACTGAAAAGATTGTTACCGCTGTGCCTCACCTGACATTCAATCTGCATGCGGCCTATAAACTGATCCAGCAGACGAACCACCAACTCAAGGTTTATGGCCATTCATCGTATATAGGCCGGAAATTGAACTTCGACTATGTAGGTGAAGAAAGTGATTTCTTCGTGGATCCTAAGATGCTGTTAGACCTGGGTATACAGTATTGTTATAAGCAGCGATTGCAACTCTCTTTCGATTGTGAGAACGTCTTTGATACCGACCATTACATCTGCGGACCGAATCAGTTTAATCTTCCCTATATCCAACGTGGACGGTCACTGATGGCATCGGTCTCATTTCAAATATAAGAAAGGATACTTCCATGAGAATCAGGTTTTATCTAATATCCATCATCGTCTGCCTGTCGGCACTTTCAGTGCAAGCGCAGGACAGTTCAGTTCGACAAATCTACAACGAAGCAGAGAGGGAATACGACATCGGACGCGTAGAGCAGGCCGTGTCTATCCTGAATGACAATATGGACAGTTTCAGTGGCAATGTCCGCCAGAGTGCCTTCCGCCTGATGGCACTCTGTCACCTCAGTCTCGACGATGTGAAGAGGGCCGAAGAGGCTACCAGAAACCTGCTGAACGAGGATCCCTACTACACCGCCTCGCCACAAGACCCCCAGCGCTTCATTGATATGGTGGAGAACCTTAGGTCGGGCATTACTGCCACCATCACCACAGCCTCAAGTCAGGCAGAGAACCTGAACGAGGTGCCTGTGCCTACGACCCTGATCACCGAAGAGATGATTCGCAACTCAGGTGCACGGAACTTGCAGGAGGTGCTGGCAATCTATGTACCCAGCATGAACATCATCGACTGCAACGACGATATCAATATCAGCATGCGCGGCATCTACAGCAACGGACAGGAGAAGATCCTCATCATGTTGAACGGACACCGTCTGAACAGTTACAGTATCAATATCGCGGCCCCCGACTTCAGTATGAGTCTTGAGAAACTGAAGCAGATAGAGGTGCTGCGTGGTCCTGCCTCATCGCTCTATGGCGGTGTGTCGCTCACGGCTGTCGTCAACCTCATCACGAAACAGGGTGCCGACATCGACGGTGTCAAGGTGAAGGCTGGTGTCGGCAATCATGGCCAGTTTCGTGGAGACCTGCTCTTTGGTAAAAGATACTTCGACCTCGACCTGCTGGTATGGGGCAGTTTCTACAAAGCCAAAGGAGAAGAGAGATTTATCACCAAGGAACAGTCTGCGTTGCCCGCTTTGTATGCCCACGAAGGCGACATCACTATCGGCGGTATCGGCAACAAGCCATCGTACGACTATGGTATTTCCCTCAAATTCAAGAACCTGAAATTCCTCTACAACACACAGTTCTCACAGATACAGTCGCCAATGACAATGACCTATCTCTTTGCGCCTTATGACGTTGAGAAATACAAGACATACGATGGTGTCCGTCCCAGTTTCACGACCACCTCGCACCATGCAGAAATCAATTACGGGCAGCAGTTACATAATGTCTACCTCAAAGGCGGTATTACCTACGACAACAGCGACATGGCCCACTATCAAGTGATTAGTGATACACAGATTCCCGGCTTCGTAGATTTGCTCCCGCTCCCTGAAGCGTCACAGGAAACCCTTCGGGAATATGCGGAAGGCGGCTATTCCAGATACATGAACGGACAAGAGCATACGTTCGGTGCCAAATTTCAGGGCGACTGGAGTTACCTGAACAATAAGAATCACAAGGGGTTGCTGTCTGCAGGTATGGAATACAGTTATTTCGAGATGGAAGACGCACGTTACACCTTAGGCTACAATTTCAAGACGAACCTGCCGGAGACCATCCCCGTCTCTGATCTTGGAAAGGGTCATGAGAACTCTTTCAACACCTACGTCCAGTTGAAACACCAATGGAAATCATTCATCGTCAATGCCGGTCTGCGCTTCGACTATAAACACCGTTTCGATTCTACAAACATCAGGGAGTTCTCACCACGATTGGCATTGATCTATGTCCAGCCCAAATGGAACGTCAAACTCAGTTATTCCAAGGCCTATATCGATGCCCCATACTATTATAGGAAGACGAATGTGTTCCTCCAGGCTTTTGCTGGCGTGACAAAAGCATCAGCCCTCTTGGATCCAGAGACGATGCACTCTTATCAGTTGACCTTGGGTGCCACACAATGGGCGAAGGGACTGAACTTCGAGATTAACGCCTTCTATAACAAGGCACGCAATAACATCCATATGAATCTGCTCGACTACAGTAACGATGCCAAAAGTGATATCTATGGTATAGAGTTTTCAGGCAGTTATGAGAGGCCCCGCTTCTCTGTTCATCTGTCTTCGTCCTGGCAGAAGTCACACATGTATATGACTTATGAGCAATCGATGGACTATCCCCTCAACACACCGGAGTTCTCTGCCAATTCCGTATTGACCTGGCGTGCCACCAAACAACTCAAACTGCATACCCGTCTTGGTTATTACAGTAAGCAGCATACACAATATTACGATATCACCAATTATGTGATGTTAATACAAGTCTCCAATCGAATCGGTGAATTCATGGAATCGATATACATGAAATATCCGAGTTCTCCAATCGATGATATCGGACTCCCCATCGATATGTCTCCGGAAGATAAAATCACTTGGGATACTTTAGCAGACATGCTGGTAAAGGCGAACGAGGGAATTTACAACAAGAAGGATATCGACCCGTACTTCCTCATTGATATAGGTGCCAACTACACCTGGGGAAGGTTCGAGTTTGCGCTGAACATCCATAACCTGTTTGACAATAAATATTTATTGAGTGGTGCGAGTACAGGACTCATCCCACAAAAAGGCAGGTGGTTCTTGTTCGACGTAGCCTACAAATTCTAATAAACAACCAGAAAGGGGCCCCAAAAGCCCCTTTTCTTGTCTTAAATAAGAAAAAGCACTCTTTTTAGCAAGATTTTGCAATTCAGACTTTGCAATTTGAGGGAAATTGTGTACCTTTGCAGACGTTTTAAAACAAATCAAGGCAAATGGAGGCTTTTTTCCGTACACACAAATACCTTGTGGAGCATACCAACGCACCCGTTCGTCGCACCCTGATGGATGAGATCAACTGGGGCGACCGCCTCATCGGTATCAAGGGTACACGAGGTATTGGAAAGACCACCTTCCTACTGCAATATGCCAAAGAGAAGTTTGATATCAACGACCGCCAGTGTCTGTATATTAACATGAACAACTTCTATTTTCAGGGACATGGTATCGCTGATTTTGCCGGAGACTTTTATCATCACGGAGGGCGCACGCTGCTCATCGACCAGGTGTTCAAGCATCCGGAATGGAGTTCAGAACTGCGAAAGTGTTATGACCTCTACCCCAACCTGAAGATTGTCTTCACGGGCTCCAGTGTGATGCGTCTGAAGGACGAGAACCCGGAACTCAACGGCATCGTACAGTCGTACAACCTTAGAGGCTTTTCTTTCCGTGAGTTCATCAACCTGTTGACGAACAACAATTTCCGTCCTTACTCCTTAGAGGAAATCATGAACGACCATGAACACATCATCAAACAGATCCTGCCAAAGGCATCGCCCAACCGCTATTTCCAGGACTATATCCATCATGGTTTCTATCCATTCTTCCAGGAGCATCGTAACTATAGC
The DNA here is from genome assembly GCA_902784565.1 of uncultured Prevotellaceae bacterium. Taxonomy (GTDB): domain Bacteria; phylum Bacteroidota; class Bacteroidia; order Bacteroidales; family Bacteroidaceae; genus Prevotella. The sequence continues at coordinate 1,106 of CACZVE010000032.1, read as the reverse complement.
GAGAACCTGTTGAAGACCATGAACATGATGACGGAAGTAGATATCCTGCTCATCAAACAGATCGAACTGAAATACCTCACGAAGATCAAGAAACTCTTCTATCAGATTGCAGAGGACGGTTCGAAGAAAGCACCTAACGTGAGTAAGTTGGCCCACGACATCGAGACCAGTCGCGCCACAGTGATGAACTATATCAAGTATCTCACGGATGCCCGTCTGCTGAACCTCATCTATCCCCTTGGCGAGGACTTCCCCAAGAAGCCTGCGAAGGTGATGCTCCACAACTCCAACCTGCTCTATGCCATTTACCCCATTCAGGTGGAGAAGCAGGAGGCCATGGAGACCTTCTTCGTCAATGCGATGTGGAAGGATCATAAAGTCAACACAGGAGGTCGCGACTGCGACTATCTCGTTGACGGCAAGTTGAAATTCCGCATCATGGATGCCCAGCAGATGCAGCGCACGAAGATTCAGAACGATGTGGTTTATGCAAGATACAACACAGAGATCGGACGAGCACCCCGTCTTCGCCTATGGCGGAGCATGTTGACGAGTGGGCCGCCCGTGGTCGTAAGAACCTCTGGGGTCAGACCGTCAGTGTTCAGGAAATGCAGTCAGAGGCTGGTGCTGCTGGTGCCGTTCACGGTTCACTGCAGGCTGGTGCATTGACCACCACTTTTACTGCTTCTCAGGGTCTGCTCCTGATGATTCCTAACATGTATAAGATCGCCGGTGAGCTGATCCCCTGCGTGTTCGACGTTTCTGCACGTACGCTGGCTTCTCACTCACTCTGTATCTTCGGTGACCATCAGGATGTGATGGCTTGCCGCCAGACTGGTTTTGCAATGCTCTGCGAGGGTTCTGTACAGGAAGTGATGGATATGACCGCCGCCGCTCACCTGGCATCTCTGGAGACCTGCGTACCGTTCGTGAACTTCTTCGATGGTTTCCGCACCTCTCACGAGTATCACAAGATTGAGTTGCTCGACCAGGAGGATGTCCGTCCGCTCGTGAAGGAAGAGTACATCAAGCGTTTCCGCGATCGTGCTATGAGCCCAGAGCGTCCTATCACCCGTGGTACCGCTGAGAACCCCGAGACCTTCTTC
>CACZVE010000031.1 GCA_902784565.1 uncultured Prevotellaceae bacterium | reverse complement strand
GGCATTATGGACAAATCATAGCTTTTGTTAAACACCCGTATTGAGCGGGTATGAGCGAGGTTCTTCACTTCAAACCTGGTTTTGTCACAAATGATCTGGTTTATACACTTCTTCATAAAAGAATCTCTATGATCTGCGAATGAGAATCGACGGTCGAGCCTCAGTTCGTCGTCATCATACATGACACGGAAATCCTTCTTCGAGAGGGAAATAGTGATACTATTAAAATTCAGCAAGAACAGATCACGGATTCGCCGGATGAACTGTGCAAGGAGAATGCAACCCAGCGGAGTGTTAATATACCTGTCTTCATAGACAATATCCACTACCGGGTCGCTCATCATGACGTGGCGGATATAGTTCCATTTCTCAGGATGATGCTCTAAGAGCAAGTCAAGAAGTTCATCACTATGAACATCCTGAGTAACCTGGAAGGTGAAGGCCATCTCTTTATCAAAAGCTCTTCGAGTGCCAAGCTTATCCATGTCAATCAAATGATAAGCCCATTTCTCGAATGCACTAACGGCCTTGTGGGAATCCTGTATATCCCAGTCATCAGACACCTGTTGTAAAACACTTGTCAGCGAATCCGCCAACCTCTTTCTCTCACAATCCTTCATCCAAAGGGGGATGGGATGGTTGTCAAACTTACTGTTGCTCATAAAAAACGAAAATTAAAAATAAAGCGCTGCAATATATTGCAGAATCGTCGAGCCTAAGTAGACGAACCGTATTTTTTTCTTGCACAACGTAATTTTCCCATGATTTCTCTGCGAAGCTTGCCTGTGGTCTTGACAGTAATGCCATCACCATATGACATTAATTCCATCAGCAGCTCAGTATTGGGAATGACATGGATTGTCATGAACACACCCGTTTTATCCCTGCCGACAATTTTCTGGCTATGATGTATCGGTCGCGTCTGGAGATAAGGTAGTTCATGTCTGTCAACATGGAACCTGATGGTCTCCGGTTCACCATCCAGTCGGGCGATGCCATAGACATCCTTGAAATATTCATGAACGTCAATATCAATAGGAACATAATCGTCCATCAGAGAATGATGGAAGGAGATCATGCGGTCGAGGGCATAGGCTGATATAGAATCCAAATGATGGGCATTCTTAGCTATCAGGTACCATCGTTGTTTGAACTGCTTCAGATAATAGGGATAGAGCAGATGAGTGCGGGCTTTCTTGCCAAACCGCTGATAGTCGAGGTATATCGGTCTTTTGTCGATTATGGCATGGAACAGGCCAGTGAAGAACTCACGGCCAAATACAGTATCAGACTCCTCGAACTCTACGACTGGCATATCAGCAGAGTTGAGGGTAACATCAAAACGAGAGCACAAATCTCTTATCCACTGCATCTGTGGCATACCATCGAAGCGGCTGAGTAATTCAAGAGCACCTTCTATTTCCTTGATGTCATCATCTGTAAGGGATGTGGGAAAGATTGAAAAGCCAGCCTGTTCATATCGATAGCGGATGATACGCCTATCGAAAGTATCAGGGAAACTCTCGATGATAATATGCTTCTCATTAGCTATTTCAGTCATGTCTTTCAAGATTGTGTCCTTCGACGTGACAGGTGGGATGTCCCTGGCAGCAAGACGATTGTTAATCACTCGAAGGCATTCCTGAATGGACACACCCTTTCTTGATTGAAGAAGTCCGTCAAGAATACGGACGCGAAGATAAAAATTCTTAGTATTTGGCATAATATCTTTAAATAAAAAGTCAGATCCTTACCATTGCCACACAGCAGTATGAGTGGTAGACAGGTCAGTCCATGGCATTGGCAGACTTCATGACGCTTCAAGATACTTCAGCCTATCGAGCCGGTGTTGAGACGCTGCCGTCAGACAGGACTGGAACCGACATCTTTCATGCAAAGATAGCAAATTCTTACGACATGAGGAAATGGAAGGTGAAATAAACGCTGTATTGAGAGTAAAGAACGGGAAAAAACCTTTTGGGAAAGAGAAAATCGAGATATTTCTCGTGTTTCTTACTGTCACAGAAGGAGCATCAAGAAAAGCATCTAACGGCTCAGAAAGAGGGCCTGAAACTTGCATATCTCAGAAAAAATTAGTAACTTTGTAGGTAGAATCGGGCTTCTGGAGAGGCCCATGTTGAATCGTAAAAATCGAATGTGCTATGATCATATTTAGCTTTTTCTTCATGCTGTTCTACTCGATAACGCATGCCATCATATCGACGGTGACTTTCATAGTGAGGGGCATCTTCAAGGTGTTCGGTTTCATTCTAGGAGCCGGACACTGAACCGATTGCATGCCGTCGTATGCCACCGTATGCGAACGCATGCCATCGCATGCAAACGCAAGCCAATGTCAGCCAAAATCTGCCAAAACGACCTCAGTTTTTCTTTCCCAAAAAGTCAGAGTTCCATAAAGCTTTATTTATATATTATTTATTAAGCTTTATTTACGGAGGGCAAAAAGCTCCTGTTTATCGGCGTTCCCGAAGTTTAGTTGGGAGGTTTTTAGCAGAAGTTAGGAGGTTTTTAGGCGATACTTGGGAGGTTTTTAGCAAAGGAAATCCGAAGTTAGGAGGTTTTTAGGCACTGTCGGAAACAACCTGAAGTGAGACTAGTGGATATTGCGAAGTTAGGAGGTTTTTAGCACCATAGATGGCCAACAGGCGATTTGGAGGTTTCAAGAAAAAACTCTATCTTTGCATCGTCTTAGTTACGGATGACTTTAATTTGTGCTTTACTTTGATTTCGTAACAAGAGCCAGATGATCAGCAGCCGTTAGCAGCGGCCTGCCATCTGTCTGGTAGAAGCAAAGCATAAATGATGAACCCCGTAGCTACGGCAATAGCAAAAAACAATATGCCTCGGCAGAAAAATGATATAAACAGGCTGACTGAACTTGCCACGATACAGCATGAGAACGTCACCTGGAGTAACGACCTTATCAGTTCACCCATCTCCTGCAGCCTGCTGGAAAGGCGAGTGATGTACTTCATTACAGGCGTGGTGAAGCACAAGTTCTTGGAAAGTAACCTCAACGTACCTGCCAACTGGAAGGAGCTGTATTTCTATCTGACTGACCAAGACCTTGGAGTGATCGGTGGAAAAAAGAATATCAGATACACCTACGACGTACTGACGGCTTTGGGCATGAAGTTCTTCCCGATAACCTATCACAAGCAGAATGGGACATCTATCGTAGGAAGGATTCACTGGGTAGATTCTTTCTTCTATGACGAGGAACATAATATCTATGCCATCCGTATCTCACCAGAAATCATGCCGTTACTGATAAACCTGACCCAGAATTTTACATCGTTTGACATCGGAACGGCCATGAGGCTCAGGTCTAAATACACACAAAAGCTATATGAACTATGCTGCAAGTACGCTGGCGACTACAGATACAGTGATGGGCAGGAGGAAACAACCGGCATCGTCTATAAGAAGCGTGTAATACCCATAGAAATGGATTATTTCCGGGTGCTGTTCAACCTGAACGAAATCCGTGATAAGAAGACTGGAAAGATACTGCAGGAATCGTCCTACGAAAGCTTCAAGGACATCAGAAGCAACATCCTTCAGGTTGCCCAAAACGAGCTTTACGACCTTTTTATGTTCCATGCCTCCAACGTCTGGTTCGATTACCAGGCTGGGCCAAGGAAAGGAAAAGGAGGAAAGACATCATCCATCATCATCTACATCTACACACGGGAGAATCCCAAGGAAGGTATATGCAGACCTTGGCAGAAAGGAGACGAAACTCTTGATCCATACGAACCACCATATGTAGAGAAAACCAAGAAGACGCCACAACAGAAGCTACATGCAAATGTCTTCTATGGTTCAGATAGGCAGGAAGACATTGTCATCTCACTTCTCTCTAAATATCTTAGTAAGCGTGAACTGACATACTATATGTCCGTCATTAACCGAGAAGCGAAAAGCTGTCCAGACACCTATACGCAGGTAATTCAGGTAATTCTTGAAAAGGAGAAACAACCAAAGTTCAGTAAGGCCAAGAAGCAATACAAGAGAAACAACATTATAGAATATGCCCTTCAGGAGAATCTGAAGGAATATGGTTGGTCTATAGAGCCACCAAAGAACTATAAGCAAATCTATAAGGAACAGGAACTAATGTTCCCATAACCGTCGAGGTGTGATTATCTGCATAGAATCCTAGGGTAGCAAATCTGGAAATTTGAACGATCGAAAGGGATTTTGCAGTTGTCACACCCTTTTTATGACCATCTGTAGGGTTACATACCAACGGCCTTAAAGTCATTTGTATTTTGGGGTAAATAATTGTAATCGTCCTTTTCAAAATACAGGAGAAATCGGTTGTGCAAATTTTGATTTTGCTTAAAATTTGCACAACCAAATCCATATTTTGGACTATAACAAGCATACAAATTGCATGTAAACAAATACAAAATCACCGTTAACGAATGTAAATACAGGCTTTACACAATATTACACAAAACGATTTCTGAACAATGCATACATTCTTTATATAAAGGGGATTCGCATGGTTGGACTTAATAGATGTTGTGCAAATGTTGTGCAAATTTGGGTATTAAAAAAGTTAAGGTGCTGAAAATCAGCACCTTAACTCTCGCATTTGTCGGGATTACTGGACTCGAACCAGCGACCTCGCGCCCCCCAGACGTGTGCGCTACCAACTGCGCTAAATCCCGAACATTTCTGCAGCTTGCACCGACCTATTTGTCGAATGCGGGTGCAAAAGTACACAGATTTTTCGGATTATCCAAATTTTCAGAGAACTTTTTTCGCAAAACAACGTTTTTTTATAGATGATATTTGCCTATGCAAATAATAATGTGTAATTTTGCACGTTATTTAAAGGTAAGAAAGTAAAAATATAAAGGTAAAAACTGTATAAAAGTGACACAATATAAGATTACGGCTCCGAAGACGCTGAATGCCACCGTGGCACTGCCGGCCTCGAAGAGCATTTCTAACCGTGCGCTCATCATCTATGCGTTGAGCGGTGGACAGACATTGCCCCAGAACTTGAGCGACTGCGATGATACGGAAGTGATCATCAACGCCCTGCGTGATATGCCGGAGGAGATCAACATCAAGGCGGCAGGCACGGCCATGCGTTTCATGACGGCCTTCCTCGCTGTGACGAAAGGGACCCACACCATCACCGGAACGGAACGGATGAAACACCGTCCCATCGGCATCCTGGTGGACGCTCTGCGCGCCTTAGGTTCGGAAATAAAATATGTGGGTGAGGATGGCTATCCCCCACTCCGTATCACGGGTAAGAAACTGAAAGGCGGTACGTTGGAGATTGCAGGTAACGTGAGTTCGCAATATATCTCAGCCCTGTTGATGATAGGTCCTGTGTTGGAGAAAGGACTGGAACTGCGTCTGACGGGCGATATCATCTCACGTCCCTACATAGACCTGACACTCTACATGATGGGCGAGTTCGGTGCCGATGCAGAATGGACGGCCAGCGACACCATCACCGTGAAGCCTCAGCCCTACCAGCACCGTGACTACTTCATCGAGAACGACTGGAGTGGCGCCTCCTACTGGTATGAGATGCTCGCACTGACGAACGACCGTGATGCCGAACTGCGACTGACAGGTCTGAAGGATGGCTCGAAGCAGGGCGATTCGGTGGTGAGATATATCTTCAGTCTGTTGGGCGTGAAGACCACCTTCCAGTCGAAGAAATCGACCAAGCCGCAGACGGTGACCATCCAGACCAACGGACGTTGTCTGCCGAAACTGGAATACGACTTCGTCAATTCGCCTGACCTGGCTCAGACCTTCGTCGTGGCCTGCGCTGCCAAAGGCGTACCCTTCCACTTCAAGGGGCTGTCGACCCTGAAGATCAAGGAGACCGACCGTATTGAGGCCATGAAGAAGGAAATGCGTAAACTGGGCTACGTGATAGAGAGTAGGAACGACAGTGAACTGATCTGGAACGGTGAGACCTGTATGCCTCGTCCGGAACAGGGAATCGACACCTACGAGGACCACCGGATAGCGCTGGCCTTTGCACCGTATGCCATGAAGGCAGGCAGCATCATCATCAATAATCCGCAAGTGGTGACGAAGTCGTATCCAGGATTCTGGGTCAGTCTGGCCGAGGCAGGGTTTAACGTAGAAGTGAAAAGTGAAGGATGAGTTTTGCGCTGGTATGCATAGGGATGATCGTGGTGCTGGGCATCGTTGCCGCAGTGGCCAACCTGTTCGACAAGGGGAAGGACACCATCGAACAGGGACATGATTGTTCCTCGTGTACTGAGGCAGACAAGGGAAACTGCAAGATTCATTGTCTTTTGGAGGAAAGAGGAATGAGGAAAGAGGAATGAGATATGATTAGAGGCGGAAAGATATCAGAGGCAAAGGGGGTATCGAAGGGACTTTTGAAGGCTCTTCGGTATTCTCTTTCCTCTTTCCTCTTTCCTCTTTCCACTCTATTGTTCCTTTCCGCATGCTCCACCAAGCACAACACGGCGAAGTCACGCTGGTGGCATGCATTCAATGCCAAATACAATATCTATTATAACGGTCAACAGGCCTTCATCGACGGTAACCTTGAGAAAGAAAAGGGTAACCAGGACAACTATACCGAGTTCCTGCCCCTCTACCCTGTCGGTAACAAGAACAGTCGGGAGATAGGAAAGGGTCAGTACGACCGGGCCATCGAGAAAGCCGAGAAGGCCATCAAGATGCACAGTATCAAGGCCAAGCCCGAATGGAACAGCAGTAAGACCAAGACCGCCAAGGACCGTGAGTGGCTGGGGCGCAAGGAGTACAACCCGTTTATCTGGAAAGCCTGGATGCTGTTGGGCAAGGCACAGTTCCAGAAAGGTGCTTTCGACGAGGCCGCCGCCACCTTCACCTATATGAGCAGACTCTACCAGACACAGCCCCTGCAAAACGGACTGGCCCGTGCCTGGCTCGCCAAATGCTACGCCGAACTGGACTGGCTTTACGATGCCGAAGACGTGATACGTAACATGAACCGTGACTCGGTGGACTTCCGTACCGTGAAGGACTGGGACTACACCTATGCCGACTACTATCTGCGTACGGGAGAACTGGAGAAGGCGGTGCCGTATCTGCAAAAAGTCATCAAACACGAGAAGCGCAGCCGACAAAAGGCCCGTGAGTGGTTCCTGTTAGGACAGATACAACGACAACTCGGCAACCGTGCCGAGGCAGAACGTGCCTTCAGGAAGGTGGCAGGCTGTCATCCGCCTTACGAACTGGAGTTCAATGCCCGCATCGCACAGACGGAGGTCATCGCCGCCAGTAACGCCAAAGGCATGATCAGCCGACTGAAGCGCATGGCGATCAACGACAACAACAAGGACTATCTTGACCAGGTATATTACGCCATGGGAAACATCTACATGGCACAGCAGGACACCGCTAAGGCCATTGCCGCCTACGAGAAAGGTAACGAGAAAGCCACACGCAGCGGCATAGAGAAAGGTGTGCTGTTGCTGACATTAGGTAACCTGTACTGGGATATGGAAAAATACAACGATGCCCAGCGTTGCTACGGCGAGGCCATCGGACTCTTAGACAAGGAACGTGAGGACTATGAGGAACTGTCGAACCGCTCGAAGGTGCTCGACGAACTGGTGCCTTACACCGATGCTATCCATCTGCAGGACTCCCTTCTGGAACTCTCGACACTGCCCGAGGAAGAGCAGTTGAAGGTGATCGACCGTATCATCAGCGACCTGAAGAAGAAAGAGAAAGAGGAACTGCGCAGGCAACAGGAACTGGAGGCCGAACAGATACAACAGCAGAACGCCGCCATGGGTAACAACACCCAACGACCTAACACGCCGGCTCCACCCACCATCCCACAACAGGGTAACGGACAGTGGTACTTCTACAACCCGATGGCAGTGAATCAAGGTAAGACCACCTTCCAACGACAATGGGGCAAACGAGAAAATGCCGACGACTGGCAGCGTGTGAACAAGACGGTGGTGAACCTCTCGCCTGAGGAGCCCGAATCCCCGGAGGATCCGGAAAACCCATCAGCCTTATCACTCCCATCAGACCCATCTAACCCATCACTCCCATTAGACCCATCCCTCCCTACCGACAGCCTCAGCGCCCTCCCCGACTCCATCCCCGTGGACACCCTGGCCAACGACCCACACAACCGTGAGTACTATCTGGCACAGATTCCAACCACCGACGAGATGAAAGCCGCCTGCCACGATATCATCAAGGACGGACTGTTGCAGTCAGGCATCATCTTCAAGGATAAACTCGAAAACCTACGACTCGGAGAGAAACAACTGCTGCGACTGACGGGCGACTATACCGACTTTGAGCACCTGGACGAAGCGTGGTATCACCTCTTCTTGCTCTATTCACGACAAGGACGGGAGGACCTGGCAGACAATTGTCTGAGTCATCTGAAAATCGAACACCCCGAGAGTGAATGGACCATCCTATTGAGTGATCCTTACTACTTCGAGAATGCCCGCTTCGGCGAACATATCGAGGACTCGCTCTATGCCGCCACCTATCAGGCCTTCAAAGACGATAACCACGAGATGATACGCACCAATGCGAAGATATCGGAGGAACGGTTCCCACTGGGTGAGAACCGTGCGAAGTTCATCTTCATCGACGGTCTGAGTCGGTTGAACGACGGTGACGGCGACGGTTGTATCGAACAACTGAAGGTGGTCGTCGAGAAATATCCGCAGAGTGAGGTGAGTGAGTTGGCCGGTATGATCATCAAGGGGGTTCAGGACGGACGACGACTGCACGGCGGTAAGTTCGATATCGGTGACGTTTGGTCGCGAAGGGACATCACCCTGACAGAAGACTCCACCGTGACAGACACCCTGAATGCTGCCAGAGAACAGGACTTCCTCTTTATCCTGACCTACCAGCCCGACTCTGTCAGTGAGAACCAACTGCTCTACGAGATGGCCCGTTACAATTTCACCAACTTCCTGGTACGTAACTTCGAGATCCGGATAGAAGCCGCAGAGCCGCCCTACGATGAAGAAGAGGAAATGATCATTGCAGGCGAGTTCCACAGGATGGTCATCAGCGGTTTCCTCAGTTATGATGAGGCCCTGCAATATGCCCGTCAACTCTATGCCGACAAGGCGATGGCAGAACGACTGAGACCCTGTCTGAGTCTGATTATCAGTAGTCAGAACCTTGCCCTGTTGGGTACCCGTTTCACTTACGAAGAGTACGAACGGTTCTATGAAGATACCTTCGTGCCGATGAAGATCAGCGAAGAGAAACTGCTGATACAACCCGATGGTGTGGAATTCATCGACCCCGAAGACGAGGGTAGCGAAACGGAGGAGACAACGGAGGACGAAGATGACGGCGAGGTAGATGACGAAGACGGCATCCTGCCTGCAGCACCTGCCAGAACAACAGAAAGGCAACAGGTAGAAGACCTCGACTTCGGCGATGACTTCTGGTAAGAATAGTGAAGAGTGAACAGTGAATAGTGAATAGTGATGACGAATGGAATACTGTTATGGGTAGACGACGAGATTGAGCAACTGAAGGCGCAGATCTTGTTTTTGGAGAAGAAAGGCTATGAGGTGACGACAGTCTCGAATGGCACCGATGCCATCGACCTCTGTCGGGAACATAACTATGACCTGGTGCTGCTGGATGAGCAGATGCCGGGCATCAGTGGTTTGGAGACCCTGCAGCGCATCAAGGAGATCCATCCCACCACCCCGGTGGTGATGGTCACCAAGAGCGAAGAGGAAAATATCATGGAACAGGCCATCGGACAGAAGATTGCCGACTACCTAATCAAGCCCGTCAACCCCAACCAGATACTCCTGACGCTGAAGAAGAACATCCACCGCAAAGAGATTGTGACAGAAGTGACACAAAACCAGTATCAGCAGAACTTTCAGCAGATAGCCATGCAGATCATGGACTGCCAAAACTGGCAGGACTGGGTGGAAGTATACAAACGACTCGTTCACTGGGAACTGGAACTGAGTAGCACGGAGAGTAGCATGACCGACATGCTCAACATGCAGAAACAAGAAGCCAACCTCGGCTTCGCGAAGTTCATCAGGAAGAATTATCTCGACTGGATATCCTCTCTAGGAAATCCTAGTAGTCCTAGGGAACCTGGAAGACCCATCCTCTCCCCCGAACTATTCAAGACCACCATCTTCCCTCTCCTCAACGAGCAGAAGAAAGTCATGCTCGTGGTACTCGACAACTTCCGCTACGACCAGTGGCGCACACTGGCCCATGAACTCAGCGACCAGTTTGAGATAGAAGAAGAACTCTATTGCAGCATCCTGCCGACGGCTACGCAATATGCCCGCAACGCAATCTTCTCAGGACTCATGCCTGACAGAATTGCCGAGATGTTTCCAGACCTCTGGGTGGATGAGGACGAGGAGGAAGGTAAGAACCTGAACGAGGAACCCCTCATCCAGACACAGTTGGACCGTTATCGGAGGAAGAACACTTTTTCCTACCACAAGGTAAACAACTCGGCGGATGCCGACAGACTGATGCAGCATCTGAACCATCTGGAGAAGAACGACCTGAATGTGGTTGTCTTCAACTTCATCGATATGCTCAGTCATGCGAGGACAGAGTCTAAGATGGTACGCGAACTGGCCAACAACGAGAGTGCCTATCGTAGTATCACCCTCTCATGGTTCCGTCACTCCGTCATCGCCGATTTCTTCAGACAGATTGCCCAGAAAGACTACAAGGTCATCGTGACTACCGATCACGGTAGCATCCGTTGTACACAGCCTGTGAAGATCATAGGCGACAGGAACACCAATACCAACCTGCGCTACAAACTCGGCAAGAACCTGGCTTACGACGACAAGAGTCTGTATACCATCAAGGAACCCCGTAAGGCGCTGTTGCCGGCACCCAACCTCTCGACAAGTTACGTATTCGCCACTGGCGACTCGTTCTTCGCCTACCCGAACAACTACAACTACTACGTCTCCTACTACCGTGACACCTTCCAGCACGGCGGTATCTCGATGGAGGAGATGATTATCCCACTCATCACGTTAACAGGAAAGAAACGATAGAAGTGAATAATGGAAATAAGAATCAGTGATTTAGAATTAATCCGCGAGGCGGCTCGCGAGTTTATCCAGCATATCGGCGAGCACCATGTGTTTGCCTTCTATGGGGAGATGGGGGCTGGCAAGACCACCTTCATCAAAGCCATCTGCGAAGAACTGGGTGTCGAGGATGTCATCACCTCACCCACCTTCGCCATCGTCAATGAATACACCTCCTCCGATGGTCCTATCTACCATTTCGACTTCTACCGTATCAAGAAACTGGAAGAAGTCTACGATATGGGCTTCGAGGACTATTTCTATTCCGGTGCACTTTGTTTCATCGAGTGGCCCGAACTGATAGAGGACGTATTGCCTGAGGATGCCGTCAAAGTGCAGATAAAAGAAGAAGAGGATGGCACACGGGCCATCCTCTTCTAAAGGTTCTGTTCCTGAAAGTCCAGGTCTGCCTGTACGACGAAGAGCACATATTCCGGATCGAAGTTGGTGACACCATCCTCCTTAGCCTTACGACAGACATAGTCGGCCACTTCCTCCATGTCAATGTCTACCTCATCCCCGCTACTCTCTAAGATGCCACTCGTATAGTAGTAGTCTACTATCAGGTCCATCATATACAGGATGGTCTCATCGCTGTAATGCTTCTTGGCATCAAAGGGGATCCGTTCACGGATAAACGCCAGTTCACGCAGGTTCTCTTCTTCGTCGAGCCTGAGTTCTTCTTCAATGCTTGCCATATCAGAGCAATGCCTGGAATTTCTCTTCTAACTTTGCCTCACTCTGGGCACCCACCATCTTATCGACCACATCACCATTCTTGAAGAACAGAATCGTGGGGATGTTACGGATACCGAATTCTGCGGCGAGTTCGTCATTCTCCTCGACGTCGCACTTTCCAACGGCAATCTTACCGTCGTATTTCTCTGCCAACTTCGAAATGATCGGACCTATCATACGACAGGGACCGCACCAGGTTGCCCAGAAATCAACTACCAAAGGCAGATTGCCTTTTTTCAGGTTCTCGAAATTCTCACTTGTGATTGTTACTTCCATAATCTTAATGTACAATTTGACGATTTACAATTTACAATTTATTTCTCAATTTATTTCATTTGTCTAATTACTCGCAAATACCATGCCATATTTTTCACCTTTTCAATTATTCACCCTTTCACCTTTAATTGATCTTATAATCAATCATCTCATGACTGTCGATATAATCAATCAGCGTATGTCGCACATCCACACCACCGTTCTGGGCACGGAGCAACACATGGTTCTTACTCTGCGAGTCACGGAGCAGGAAGAAGAGTTTGGTCTTTCCGGGATTCTCGCTGATGATCTCGCTGAGTTCTGCCACCACTTGTTCGTCGAGCATGTCGGAGACCAACGAGATGGTAATACGGTCTATAGACTTCTCCTTCACCGTCGACAGATACTGGATGTCCTGTACCTTCAGTCCCATGATGTCGCTATGCTGGAAACGGGGCTGTAACTTCGCCGACACATAAACGGCAGCCCCCTCGGTAAACATACCACTGTAGCGTCCCCAGTCGTCGCCAAACAACGCCAACTCACCAGACCCCTCAAAATCCTCCAACGTCACGAAGCCACAGGGATTGCCCCGTTTGTCGAAACGGGTACGGATAGCCGTCACGATACCGCCAATGATGACGTCCGTACGATCCTTCAGTTGGTTAACATCTGCCAATTCGGCACATTTCGTATTACACAGGTTGTCGAGCACGATCTTATACTCGTCGAGGGGATGGGCAGAGAGATAGATACCCACGAGGTCACGTTCCTTGTTCAGTCGTTCGATGTCGCTCCAGCGTGCCTCACTCTTCGGCACAGGCGGTCGGGCGATCTCTATGCCTTCTCCAAACATCCCGAAAAGGGAGTTCTGCATCTCTGCCTTTTCCTGCTGGTAGGCCTGACCATAGCGCACCAGGGTATCGAGGAACATCTCACCCTTGGTATTGACGGCAAAGTAGTCCTCCCGTCGGATACCAAAACTGTCGAAGCCGCCACTCAATGCCAGACTCTCGAAACCCTTCCGGTTGATGGATGAGAAACTGACACGTTGGGCAAAATCGTAGATATCCTTGTAGAGTCCGTTCTTCTCGCGTTCCTCAATGATGGCCAGTGCCGCCGAGTCGCCCATGCCCTTGATGGCACCCAGACCGAAACGGATCTCGCCGTGATGGTTCACACCGAACTTCTCATACGACTCGTTCACATCCGGTCCCAGCGTGGCGATACCCATCTGTTTGCACTCGTCCATCAGTTTGGTGATTTCCGTTATCTGGTCACGTCGACGACTCATAATCGCCGCCATGAACTCAGCGGGATAGTTAGCCTTGAGGTAGGCCGTCTGATAGGCCACCCACGAATAACAGGCAGCATGCGACTTATTAAAGGCGTAAGAGGCAAAAGCCTCCCAGTCGGCCCAGATTTTCTCCAGCACCTTGGGGTCATGACCATTCTTCTTACCGCCCTCGATAAATTTGGGTTTCATCGCATCGACGATATCCTTCTTCTTCTTACCCATCGCCTTACGGAGTGCATCACTCTCACCTCGGGTGAAGTCGGCTAAGAGACGCGACAACAACATCACCTGTTCCTGATACACTGTGATACCATAGGTATCCTTCAGGTATTTCTCCATGATGGGGATATCGTAGGTAATTTCTTCGTCACCGTGCTTTCGACGAATAAACTGGGGGATATAGCCCATCGGTCCTGGGCGATAGAGGGCGTTCATAGCAATCAGATCCTCAAACACGGTGGGTTTGAGTTCACGCAGATATTTACGCATACCGTCCGACTCAAACTGGAAGGTACCAATGGTACGGCCCTGCTGGTAGAGTTCGTAGGTCTTGGGATCATCGATAGGGATATGGTCGAGGTCGACCTCAATGCCTCGTGTACGTTTGATATTCTCGCAGGCCTCCTTCAACTCGGAGAGTGTCTTCAGTCCGAGGAAGTCCATCTTGATGAGTCCTGTCGACTCAATCACATGACCGTCATATTGCGTACAGTTGGTTTTGGTTCCCTTGAAGTCAGGATCATCTGCCGTTGAAACAGGCACATGGTCACTGATGGGGTCGCGACAGATAATGAAGCCACAGGCATGGATACCCGTACCACGCACCGTTCCTTCCAACATCTTCGCATATTTGATGGTATTGGCCAGCGCCTTGTCGGTAGAAGCCTCCGCATCGCGTAACTCCGGCACATACTTGATGGCATTGGACAGATTCATCTTCGTGGCCTTACCGTCAGGGCCGTCAGGCAGACGGTCTGGGATGGCCTTACACAAGGCATTGGATACAGGGATAGGCACTTTTTCTACACGGGCCACATCCTTGATGGAGTTCTTCGTGGCCATCGTGGCGTAGGTGATGATATGCGCACAATTCTCATGACCGTATTTATCCTCGACCCATTTCAGCACCTTGCCTCGTCCATCGTCATCGAAGTCGGTATCGATATCAGGCAGGGAGATACGGTCAGGGTTCAGGAAACGCTCGAACAGCAGGTCGTACTTCAACGGGTCGATCTTCGTGATGCCTAAACAATACGCCACCACAGAGCCTGCTGCCGAACCACGCCCGGGACCTACCATCACACCCAGTTCATCGCGAGCAGAATTGATAAAGTCCTGTACGATGAGGAAGTAGCCCGGGAAACCCATCGTCTTCATGATGTGGAGTTCGAACTTCACACGTTCCAGCACCTCGTCGGGAATAGGATCCCCATAGATACGCTTGGCGCCCTCATAGGCCAGTTTCGCCAGATAGTCGGCTTCGAACTTGATGCGATAGAGTTTGTCGTAGCCACCGAGTTTTTTGATCTTCTTGGCGCCCTCTTCCGGTGAGAGTGGGTTCTGGCCGTTCTCATCGGTGGTGAACTCATCGTAGAGTTGCTGCTCCGTGAATTTCTTTCGCCACTCCTCTTCTGTTCCGAAGTCCTCGGGGATGGGGAAGAATGGCATGATGGGGTCATTGTCGAGGCTATACACCTCTACCTTATTTAATATATCCAAGGTATTCGTCAACGCCTCCGGCACGTCACTGAAGATATCATTCATCTCCTGACGCGTCTTGAACCACTCCTGTTTGGAGTAGAGCATACGCGTCGGATCATCGAGGTCCTTGCCCGTCGAGAGACAGAGCAGATGGTCGTGGGCCTCGGCATTCTCCTTATCCACAAAATGGGCGTCGTTGGTACAGATGAGTTTGATGCCGTACTCCTTAGCCAGTTCTATCAGCACCTTATTGGCCTGCTGTTGCATGGGGAACGTCTCACGGTTGGCGCGATAGTTCGGATCAGGATTGGTCACCTCATGGCGCTGTAACTCCAGATAGTAGTCGTCGCCCCAGAGTCGCTGATGCCACTCGATGGCCTCACGGGCACCGGCAATATCTCCCTTTAATATCTTCGCCGGCACCTCACCGGCGATACAAGCCGAACAGACGATCAGGTCTTCATGGTATTTCTCCAGTTCCATCCGGTCTGTACGCGGACGGTTGTAGAAGCCGTCGACCCACGAGTTGCTGACGAGTTTGATGAGGTTCTTATAGCCGTTAGCATTCTTGGCCAACACGATCAGATGGTAGCCGCCCAAATCCTCCTTATGTTCTTTCAGGCTCTTGTCACCCCGACGGGCCACATACATCTCACACCCAAAGATCGGTTTGAAGGGTTCGAGTCCATCTTTCTTGCGGCCTTTGTTCACATCGTTACAGATATCGTGAAATTCTTTGATGCCGAACATGTCACCATGATCGGTGATGGCCATGCCTTTCATGCCGTCATCGATCGCCTTATTGACAAGCCGTTTGATACTCGACTGTCCGTCGAGGATTGAGTAATATGTATGGACGTGCAGATGTATGAAATCTTCCATCGAAATGCTTGCTTTTTTCGTATTTGTGGGTCAAAGTTACTGCTAAATCCTGAGAATATCAAAAGAAAAATGTGAAAAGTTTGTAATTTACGCAAAAAAGATGTACCTTTGCACTCGAAACGAAAACAATCGGAAAGATAACTAATGGGAGAAAGAATCAAGAAACTGAAGAAAATCAGGATTCACCGTGAAGGAACGAACGAACTGACACTGAGTGCCGGACTGATCGTTGCCATTGGTGCATTGCTCCTGCATCTCTTCGACTCGCAAATACCATTCTGGATATTCATCGTCATCTTTGGAACCGTCTGGCTGATGGCACTCAATTTCTATCGTTGTCCAATCCGCTACTTCAACGGTGATACGGAGAAGTTAGTGGTGGCGCCTGCCGACGGAAAGGTTGTGGTGGTAGAGGAAGCCGAGGAGAATGAGTATTTCCACGACAAACGACTGATGATCTCAATCTTCATGAGTCCGCTGAACGTCCACGCCAACTGGTTCCCTATCGACGGTAAGGTGAAGTTCGTGCACCATCAGAACGGTAACTACCACAAGGCATGGCTGCCGAAAGCCAGCGAGGAGAACGAGCATGCCGACATCATGATCACCACGCCGGAAGGCGAGGATGTGTTGGTGCGCCAGATTGCCGGTGCTGTGGCACGTCGTATCGTCACCTACGCCAAGGAGGACGAGGATTGCTATATCGACGAACACTTAGGCTTTATCAAACTCGGTTCGCGTGTGGATGTCTTCCTGCCGCTGACGGCACGGGCCTGTGTCACCATTGGCCAGCCCACTACCGGCGATCAGACGGTGATAGCAAAATTGGCATAAATGAAAAAGCATATACCCAATACCATCACCTGCTGCAACCTCATTTCAGGCTGCATCGCCACCTATTGGGCATTCGTGGGTGTGACTTATCTGGCATTGTTGTTCATTGTGATCGGGGCTGTCTTTGATTTCTTCGACGGCATGATGGCTCGCCTGTTGCATGTCTCCTCCCCTATCGGCAAGGAACTCGACTCACTGGCCGACGACATCACCTTCGGCTTCGCCCCCTCAGCCATCGTATTCAGTTACCTCTGCACGTTCCATATCCATCTTCCTATCGTGCCTTTCCTCGCCTTTATCATGGCAGCCTTCTCGGCATTGCGACTGGCGAAGTTCAATCTCGACGAGCGACAGGCCATGGGCTTCATCGGACTGCCCAC
This sequence comes from uncultured Prevotellaceae bacterium, assembly GCA_902784565.1. Taxonomy (GTDB): domain Bacteria; phylum Bacteroidota; class Bacteroidia; order Bacteroidales; family Bacteroidaceae; genus Prevotella. The sequence goes on along the minus strand of CACZVE010000031.1, from coordinate 4,779 downwards.
CCCTGCCAATGCTCTCTTCTGGGGGGCGCTCATCGTGGGCCTACAGGAAAAAGCCGTCTATTTCGACGGTATGGAATGGTGTATTCTCGTCGGCATGTTTATCAGTTGCTATCTGCTCATTGCCGAAATCCCCATGTTTGCCTTGAAGTTCAAGACGTGGGGTTGGAAGGGCAACGAGATCAAATACATCTTTATCCTCTCCTGCATACCACTGCTGCTCCTGTTGGGAGTCACCGGCCTGGCCGCCATCATCGCGTGGTATGTCATTCTGTCCGTAGCCACTCATAAAACAACCTAAAGACCATCTACATTATGTTAAAAGGATTTATTGCTATCTTACTCTTTATCCTCATCGGCATCGCCGTTGTCGTAGCAGTTGTGCTCCGTTTCATGTACAAAGGTGTCAGAAACATGAGGGACATGCAGGAACAGTTCATGAATTCTAACGGCAAGAGATACAGTCGTCAGGAATATATTCGTAACCAAAGGGAACAGCGGGAGAAGAATCCTTTCGACAAGGACTACTTCAAGAGCAGTGGCAGTAAGAAGAATCAGCAGCAGCAACAACAGCAGCAGGCAGAAAAACAGACCACTACCCGCAGAACGACTACGGATAGTGGTGTAACGATTATCGACGACCGCGAGACCGAAGAGAAGAAAAAGATCTTCGACAACAATGACGGCGAATACGTCGAGTTCGAGGAGGTCTAAACGGCCTACGGATGTACGAGCGTTCCAATCTGCTCGCCTTCCATCACCTTTTTCAGATTACCGACTACGTCCATGTTGAAGACGTAGATAGGCAGGTTGTTGTCCTGGCACATGCAGACAGCTGAGAGGTCCATCACCTTCAGACCACGCTCCAGTACCTCTTGATAAGAGATATCCTCAAACTTCGTGGCTGTCGGATCCTTCTCGGGATCGGCGGTATAGATGCCGTCCACACGGGTTCCCTTCAGCATCACGTCGGCCTCAATCTCCACACCACGCAGACTGGAACCTGTATCAGTGGTGAAGTAAGGCTGACCCGTACCAGCGGAGAAGATACACACATATCCGTTCTCCATGGCCTCGATAGCCTTCCACTTGCTGTAGAACTCACCGATTGGTTCCATGCGGATGGCTGTCAACACCTTGTTCCTCACACCTTCGGCATCGAGGGCGCTACTCAGCGCCAGTGAGTTGATCACTGTGGCACACATACCCATCTGGTCTCCCTTCACACGGTCGAAGCCTTTCTTCGAACCACTCAAGCCACGGAAGATGTTTCCGCCACCGATGACGATACCGATCTGCACACCCATCTCGGCCACTTCCTTAATCTGACGGGCATAGTCGCCCAAACGTTCCGGGTCGATACCGTGACCCTGCTTTCCCATCAGGCTCTCGCCCGACAACTTCAATAGAATTCTCTTAAATCTTGCCATATACCTTATATTATTATATGATGAATTGTACTTCCTTAAAGGCGTAAAGCCGTTCCTGACCTTGCTGATCCACAAGCAGAAGTCTGCCGTCAGACAGAACATCCGTCAGTGTCGCAGTAAAACAACTTGTCTGGTCCTTGTAAAGACCATCTTTCCCTCTCCTATAGAGCATCTCTTTGTAGTAAGAACAAGTTGTATTGCTGGTGTAGGTAGCATCGAAAGCATCGAGGAATGACTTCAATAACGTCTCACGATCCGTCTCGTGACCCAACAACTGATAGAGCGAAACGGGATTAGGCGCATCACTCAGAAACGCACGCTGGTTCACGTTCAGTCCGATACCGATGATGCAATCCTTCATCATGCTGCCTTGCAAACGGTTCTCGATGAGCATCCCGCAGATTTTCTTATCGCCCACATAGATGTCGTTCGGCCACTTGATGCTGACCTCCTTGCACCCGTATTGTTTCAGTGTCTCGCACATCGCCACCGACGCCACCTGGGTAATGCGGAACTGTTCATTCGCCGGAATCTCCTCAGGATGAATCAGCATCGAGAACGTCAGGTTCTTGCCGCACTCACTCTCCCACTGGTTCGTTCCACAACCCTTCCCTGCCGTCTGATACTCCGCCACGAGAACCACATACTTCCCCGCTGGCAGCGGGGAAGTATAATCCCGCACCCAGCGATTGGTGGAGTCAGTTTCATCGATATGTATGATTTCAAACTTCATTATCGTTGGCAAAGGTAAGAAAAAAAGGATGTCTCGGCGGCGGATATTTCCTGAATATTCGGTAGAAGGTTAATCGATGGGCTTGTTGTCATTGAACATCTGTATTTCCTCGTCGAAACGTTCCACGATTTCGTCCAGTAGCGGATGCACACGTGGAACAATGAGCGCCACATACTCGCTCCTTGGTTTCCCGTCAGGACCCACGCCTTTCACCTCGGCAGCCTTGATAACATACTTCTTCTGCTGCTCGTAGCCGTTGAACCAGCGTAGGAATAAACGATTACGCATTGCCTGTTGACCATTATCAGTGCTACACATATAGAGCAACACTTCTGGGTTTTGGCGGAAAAACTCTTCAAGAATACAAATGACAGTCTGTGCTATCTTGACATCATTGGGCGATTTTGTGTGATCTGGATTGGCAAGGTTAAACCAATATGCCTTAAAATACGGATTGCTGTCCAATTCGAAGTCTACCCTATAAGATATACCATTATCTGTCACAAAGATGAATGCTTTACCATCAAACCCGACTATATAAGGCGAATGGATATTAATTGCATCAATGCTCAAATGATTCATTGCCTATACAGTTTCTATTTTATAGTATCCTGATTCCTCTGCCTCCTTCAAGCCCTTTTGACGAGCCTCCCACCACTCATTTGTTTCCTTCTGAAAGGCTTCTTTGCGCTCGCGGGCGGCATTTAACCACGCCACGATTTCCTCGCGAGTACGATGCTTATAATTCTTTTTTGTTTCCATAATCCTCCATTGTTTATATATGTTTTCGGGTGCAAAGATAGTGGAAAATGAGCAATAAACCAAATTATATTTGAGTTTTTTACAGATGCAACCAATCTTCTACGAAGCCAGAGATACGTGAATTACACAGTGTTCCTGTCCCTTGTGTGTATTCCTGTGCCAAAATATATAGTTTTGAAAAAATGGGAATATATTTTAGTGCCGAAATATATAGTTTCAAAATAATTGGAATATATTTCAAATGCAGAATGTATACATTTTCAGAATGGGAATATTTTTCAAAGATAAAATATATAGATTTGTAGAATGGGAATATATTCCGGCAATAAAAAATTTAATCTTTTAATAATGGGAATATATTCCGGCAATAAAAAAATTAATCTTTTAATAATGGGAATATATTTTGATATTGAATTCCATAGCATTCCATTACACAGCCTATTTTTCCCTTTTGTATACGCTCTGCCCCGGATTCAATGCATATCATCCCAACTTTGGGGATGATCTACACAGGAACGATGCGTAGGAAAAGTTATGCAAAAAAGAATCGCTACCAGCGGATGATAGCGATTCTTGATTTGGATGTTTTGACCTCACTGGGGGAATGTCAAATTTCCTTTGCGAATGGTTTGTTACTCGCTTTCCTTGATGATAATCTTCATTGTACAACCAATACTGTGATTACTCTTCAGTCGGAAGCGGAGGTTATACTCGCCCGGTGCGGCATTTGACCTGTAAACATCCAGACGAGGTGAATACCTGTTGTTCCAATCATAATATCTGAAGTTGTCATCCGGGTCAGACTCTGGGTCGATCTCGATGGATGTGGCGTCAAACTTCTCGTCTTCGCTGTCCTTCGGTTCAAACTCACTACTGATGTAGAAGCTGCATCCACCGGAACCTGCACTTACCTCCTGCTCTTCAGGACCGACCTTGAATGAGGTGTACTTCCAGCCCTCGCCGGTAGCAATCGTGATGGCTGACTGGACAGAAGGCTTGCTCTTGAGCGAGAAAACAACATACACGTCCTTGTTGTCGTTAGGCTTCACGGAGGTGAGGGTATGCGTGGCGGCATCCCAAGTGAAGAAGCCCTCATCGGCACCATCGTAGGCATCGCTATAATTAGCTGACTGACCTGCAATCTGTACGTCGCTCCAGTCCCACTGGGCACCTTCTTCATAGTATTGCTCCACGTTCACCTTCGTCGATTCGCCCACCTTCAGATATTTGCCCTCGGAGCTCAGCTGCATGGAAGTGATGCTCGGAATATGCATCGTCATAACGCCACGACCATAGACTTCGTAGTCGTCACCTTCCTCCATCTGATGAGTATCAGAATTCCATGTTTTATTTTTGAAGACTAAGTAGAATAGGAGTTCATACTCACCAGTGTACTTTTCTTCATCAGGAGCACGACGGACCCTACTTGCGGCATTCTGGCTGTTAATCTTCCGCAACATGATCTTACTTTCAGGTTTGATGTTGCCCATGACATCCATACCTTGCTCACCTGTGAAGCAAGCAAAGTCGGCCGACAACTCAGTACCTTCGTAAACATCAAAACCAAACTTACCTCCAGGAGAATTGGCAAACGTCTCTCCTGTAAGTGCCAGAACGACATCGGTCATCGACAGAGGAATATGTCCCCATATCATGCCCAATGTACGACCTTCGGCATCAGCATCCTCCAGGGAGAAACTTACGAAATCTTGGTCTTTATTCCATTCTGACCCCTCCGATACATAGCTACGCTCCTGTGTCTCACCGGTCTTCTTGTTCTCAATGACATAGACATTATCCTTCTGCTTGGCAGCCTTGCCCAGGTCTTCGTCGCCAATATCATCACCGCTGCCTGCC
>CACZVE010000030.1 GCA_902784565.1 uncultured Prevotellaceae bacterium | reverse complement strand
ATGATGAACTACTATCTGCCCCTGCAGGGTATCGCTTCCATGCACTGCTCTGCCAACACCGATATGGAGGGTAAGAACACCGCTATCTTCTTCGGTCTGTCTGGTACCGGTAAGACCACACTGTCGACCGATCCGAAGCGTCTGCTCATTGGTGACGACGAGCACGGATGGGACGACGAGGGTGTATTCAACTTCGAGGGCGGCTGCTATGCCAAGGTAATCAATCTCGACAAGGAGAGCGAGCCTGATATCTACAACGCTATCCGTCGCGACGCTCTGTTGGAGAACGTGACTGTTGCTGCTGATGGCAAGATCGACTTCGCTGACAAGAGCGTGACTGAGAATACCCGTGTTTCTTATCCTATCAACCACATTGAGAAGATTGCCCAGAAGGTGAACAAGAAGAGCGCTGGTCCTGAGGCTAAGAACGTGATCTTCCTGAGTGCTGACGCCTTCGGCGTGCTGCCTCCCGTATCTATCCTGACACCGGAGCAGACCAAGTACTACTTCCTGAGCGGCTTTACCGCCAAGTTGGCTGGTACAGAGCGCGGTATCACTGAGCCCACGCCTACCTTCAGCGCTTGCTTCGGCCAGGCATTCCTCGAGTTGCATCCTACCAAGTATGCTGAGGAGTTGGTGAAGAAGATGGAGAAGAGCGGTGCCAAGGCTTACCTCGTGAACACTGGTTGGAACGGTACCGGCAAGCGTATCTCTATCAAGGATACCCGTGGTATCATCGACGCTATCCTGGGTGGTGCCATCCTGAAGGCTCCCACGAAGAAGATTCCTTACTTCGACTTCGAGGTTCCCACAGAGTTGGAAGGTGTTGCTACCAATATCCTCGATCCTCGTGACACTTACGCTGATGCCGCTGAGTGGAACAAGAAGGCTGAGGATCTGGCAGGCCGCTTCATCAAGAACTTCAAGAAGTACGAGGGCAACGAGGCTGGTAAGGCACTCGTCGCTGCAGGACCCAAATTGTAAATTTGGAGCCGAAAGCAACTTCGCCCTGCGAAGGGCAAGTCGCAGGTCCGAAACTGTAAGTTTTGACTTACATCAAAATAAAGGGCGATTTCTTCGGGAATCGCCCTAATTTATTGCAAAACTCCCCCAAAAATCGTACCTTTGCACTCACAATCGTGATGATTGCATTATATTCATTAGGTTTATTAGTTATTAAGGTAAAGATTATGTTATTAGATTTTCAAACGACGGTCATGTTAGGCTGCGTCGTCATAGCAACAATACTCTGTATCGTTACTTTGATGCATACTAACATCCGTTGAAGGAGTGCGGGGTGAGTGATTCATACCGCACTCTTTTTTGTCTTAAAACACTAAACTAACTTAAAATCGGTCAAATTATGGCATATTTTCTTTAATTATAAGGTAAAAATGGCACGTTTTTGAGGAAATGTGCGTAAATTTGCAACCAAATTGCGATAAAACAGAATTGGATGAAGACGAAATATATCTATACACTGTTTATTATGTTGTCTGTAGCACTCTGTCTGACGTCATGCCTGAAAGGAAATGACGACGAGATAGACTATTCACAATACGACGACATGGCCATCACCTCTTTCGCAATAACAGCGATCAACAAATACACCACCACGACGACATCCTCTGGAAAAGACACCACGACGATGGCTACACTGACCACAGGACTGCCGGTCTTCACCATTGATCACTACAAACAACAGATTTACAACAGGATACCGTTGTCTGCGGGTTGCGACCTGAAAAAAGTGCTGGCTTCGATTACCAGCAAGAACAGCGGCACCATCGTTCTGAAGAGTTTGATCAGCGACTCGCTGTTCTATTATAGCAGCACCGACAGCATCGATTTCTCCCAGCCCAGGGAGATACGGGCCTATGCCCTCAACGGCTCCGGTTTCCGTGCTTACACGGTGACACTGAATGTAGAACCTGAGAACGCAACCACGAAACAGTGGGAGCGTGTCGCTGATGAAGAGAATGTCCCCGAGGCACTTTATCAGGACTTTGGCATACAAAGGAAAATATTCGACGGCGATGAGGGTGACACCTTCCGACTGTCGAAGGACGGTTTCAATACCTGGACTGTCGAACTGTTAGGTCAGGGCGAAGATGCCTCACTGTTGCCTACAGACGGTATCGCATGGGTATCTTTCCCCTACTCTGCCAGCATCAACACTGACTATGAGTTGTTGGTGGGCAGTTGTGAGAACGATGAGAAAGCCTGTACCGTTTGGCGTAAGATCGTAGAGAAAGACATCCCGGAGACGGCACCCAGATGGGTGAACATCCCCATGACCTTCAGTCAGGACTATTACCTGCCGAAGATGGGAACACTCAGTCTGGTCTATTACAATAGCAATGTCTACGCCATCGGCGATGACGGCAATATCTACAAGAGTCGCGACGGCGGCCTCACCTGGAAGATAACGACCGACTTCACCCTTCCTGAGGAATTGGGAAGTCACCATATCAAGGCTGCCACTGATGAAAAAGGAGAACTCTACCTGAGAGACCTTGACAACGGACAGTTGTGGCACCTGATCAACTTGTCGGAAGCCCAGTAGGATAAAGTATCGACGCCCATGAGGAGAAGTGAGAACAAGAGACTGTGGCTGGTGAGAGTACTCGTGGTACTATTCACTTTTCACTGTTCACTATTCACTACCTTCGCTCAAGACGATCCCGAATACCGACTGGAGATAGGTGCCGGCGTAGGAGCAGTGACCTATCTGGGCGACTATAACGGCAACCTGTTCAAAGGGATGCAACCCTGGGGTACCGTGATTGCCAAATATAAGATGAATCCAAGAATGGCCGTCGGGGCAACCCTCGGTTACGGAAGGATAAAAGGCTCATCGAACGATGAGACGACCTGGTATCCGCAAGGATATTATGACTTCGGCACGAAGATGGTGGATGCAGGGGCACGCTTCGAGTACAACTTCTGGCCTTACGGCACAGGACGCGAATACAGAGGTGCCAAAAGACTGACACCATATATCGCCCCAGGGCTCGGTTTAACCTACCACGGAGGACCGAAAAAAGGTGTTGCCTTCAACCTGCCCATAGGCGCAGGTATCAAATACAAGATCGGTGAGCGTCTGAACCTGGCGGTTGAATGGAGAATACATTTCACCCTCAGCGATAAACTCGACGGCATGACCGACCCCTATGGCATCAAGAGCAGTGGCATCTTCAAGAATACCGACTGCTTCAGCATTCTCCAGGCGACCCTGACCTACGATCTCTGGGCCAAATGTAAGACGTGTAATAACGACAGATATTAGATATATGAAAGAACAACTGGACATGAACCGCCTGCCTCAGCACATAGCCATCATCATGGACGGCAATGGACGCTGGGCTACAGACCGTGGACTGGACCGTACCTTCGGTCACAAGGCCGGACTGGACACCGTAAAGACCATCACGGCAGAATGTGCACGACTGGGTATCAAGTACTTGACGCTATATACGTTCTCGACAGAGAACTGGAACCGTCCGGCCTACGAGATTGAGGCCTTGATGGGACTAGTGCTCAGTTTCATCGAGATGGACCGACAACAACGTGAAGTTCCTGATGGTAGGCGACATCGAACGGTTGCCCAAGAGCGTACAGGACAAGATCCACTATATGGAAAACCTGACCGCCAAGAACGACGGTATGACAATGGTCGTAGCCATGAGCTATTCGTCGAAGCAGGAACTGACCAGAGCCACACGCCTGATAGCAGAGGAAGTCAAGAATGGCCAGTTGAAGCCGGAAGACATCACCGAGCAGACCATCAACGACCACCTGTATACCAACTTCATGCCCGACCCGGAGTTATTGATCCGCACAGGCGGTGAGTTGCGTATCTCCAATTACCTGCTCTGGCAGTGCGCCTATTCAGAGTTCTATTTCTGCGATACCTACTGGCCCGACTTCAATGAGGAGGCCCTGCATAAGGCCATCATCGACTATCAGAGTCGTCAGCGCCGCTTCGGCAAGACCGAGGCTCAGGTGGAAGCGGAAGAGAAATGAAAAGGTGAAAAAGTGAAAAGGTGAAAAAAAGAACAATGAATTTGTATAATATAATAAGGTATAAGGCAAAAGGGATATGGATGAAGGCTGTATTGCTTTCACTCTTTCACCTTTTCACCTTTTCACCTTTATTCGCTCAGGATAAGATCATCAACCCTGATATCTCCTATGCAGGCACACCCCGTTCTTGCACCATCGGAGGCATCTCCGTATCAGGTGTGGAAGGTTACGAGGACTATGTGCTGACGGGATTGTCGGGACTGACGGTAGGACAGGAAGTAGAAGTGCCGGGCACCCAGATTACAGAGGCCGTGAAGCGCTACTGGCGTAACGGACTGTTCTCGAAGGTACAGATCAGTGCCGACTCCATCGTGGGTTCCAAAATCTACCTCCATATTGCCCTGTCCCTGCATCCCCGTGTGAGCACCATCAACTACATCGGTGTGAAGAAGACGGAGCGCGAGGACCTGGAGTCGAAACTTGGTATGGTGAAGGGCATGAGTCTGACACGTAACGTCCTCGACCGCGCCAACATCCTGGCCAAGAGATATTTCGACGAGAAGGGTTACAAAAATGCAGAAATAGAAATTACCCAGCGGGAAGATCCTCAGAACAAAGGACAGATAGTCCTGGATGTCAACATCGACAAGAAGGACAAGATGAAGGTTCATCAGATTATCTTCGAGGGCAACGAGAAACTCGCCGACTCCAAAATCAAGGGTTCCTTCTTCGGCAAGGGTGCCTTCGGAAAAATCCATGAGGCTGGCAAGTTCAGCAATTTCTTCAAGGCCAAGAAGTTTACCGACGAGCGCTACAAGGAGGCTAAGCAGAAACTCATTGACAAATACAACGAACTGGGTTTCCGTGATGCCACCATCATCGAGGACTCCATCTCGCAGTTTGATGACAAGCACGTGAACGTCTACGTCAGAGTGGATGAAGGCGATAAATACTATATCCGCGACATCAACTGGGTGGGTAATACCGTTGTCACCACCGACTACCTCGATGCCGTGCTTGGCATGAAGAAGGGTGATGTCTACAACCAGAAGCAACTGAACAAACGACTGAGAGAAGACGATGACGCTGCTGGTAACTACTATTACAACAATGGTTATGTATTCTCCAGCATCGAACCTGTGGAGGTGAACATCTCCGGCGACTCCATCGACTTGGAGATGCGCGTCATAGAAGGTCCGCAGGCACGTCTGAACCACGTACGTATCTATGGTAACGACCGTCTGTATGAAGAGGTGGTGCGCCGAGAACTCCGTACCAAACCCGGTGACCTGTTCAACAAGGATGCCATCATGCGTTCCATGCGTGAAATCGGTTCCATGGGTTTCTTTGATGCAGAAAATATCGTACCCGACATCAAGCCCAATGGTGAGGACGGCACGGTGGACATCGACTGGAAACTGGAACAGAAGTCGAACGACCAGTTGGAGTTCTCTCTTGGTTGGGGACAGACAGGTGTCATCGGTCGCGTGGGTATCAAGTTCAACAACTTCTCCATCCGCAACCTGTTCGGCAAGAACAAACTGCATCGCGGTATCCTGCCTTACGGCGACGGTGAACAACTGGGATTCAACTTCCAGACCAACGGCTCATACTACAGTTCGCTGAGTGCCAATTACGGTACCAACTGGTTTGGTGGCAAGCGTCCGAACTCCCTTAACCTGAGCGTATTCTATTCCAAGCAGAGCGACATCAACAGCAACTACTACAACAATGCCTACTATAATAGCCTGATGATGTATAATTACGGTGGCATGGGCTATAGCAGTTATAATGGCAGCATGATCAACTACGACTCCATGCTCGACGACGACAAGACCATGAAGGTGTTTGGTGCCGCCGTCGGATGGGGTAAGCGTCTGCGCTGGCCTGACGACTACTTCCAGTTCTCGGCACAACTCGGATTTACCCGTTATATGCTGCGCGACTGGAAATACTTCTATATCTCTAACGGTAACTGTAACAACATCAACATAGGGCTGACCCTGTCGCGTGCCTCTACCGACAACCCGCTCTTCCCACGTTACGGTTCTGAGTTCATGGCCTCCGTCACACTGACGCCGCCTTGGTCGCTCTTCGACAATAAGGACTATGCCAATCTGGCCAAGAACTCCCAGTCGTCTACCTACGAGAGCGAGTTGCAGGATGTGTACCGTTGGATTGAGTACCACAAGTGGAAATTCAAGTCACGTACCTTCACCGCACTCAGCGAGGGTGCCAAATGCTTTGTGCTGATGACCCGCGTGGAGTTTGGTCTCCTCGGCTCCTACAACAAAGACAAGCGTTCACCCTTCGAAACCTTCTATGTGGGTGGTGACGGTATGAGCGGCTATTCATACGGCTATTCGGAAGAGACCATCGGTCTGCGCGGCTACGACAACGGTGCCATCTCACAGTCATCCTATTACGAGGAGATGATGAGGGGCAACAGACTGTCATCGTATAATGCCTACGCCTACGACCGTTTCACGTTGGAACTCCGCTATCCGTTCATGTTGGGTAATACCACCATCTACGGTCTCGGTTTCTTGGAAGGCGGTAATGCCTGGGCACAGACCAGGAATTTCAATCCGTTCAAGATGAAGCGTTCAGCAGGTATCGGTGTCCGCATCTTCCTCCCGATGGTGGGTCTGATGGGTATCGACTGGGCCTATGGCTTCGACAATGTCTATACCAGTGCCAGTGGCTCGCAGAAGAAAGGCGGCAGCAACTTCCACTTCGTCCTCGGACAGGAGTTCTAAACTTTTTCATATAATCAACGTCAAAGTGATGTAACACTAAAAAGAAGAGAATTATGAAGAAATTGATTATTTGTGCCATCTGTGCCATCTGCGGCTGTATGTCAGTCTCTGCACAGAAGTTTGCGCTTGTGGATATGGAATATATCTTCAAGAATATCCCGGCCTACGAACGTGCCAATGAACAGTTGAATCAGGTTTCTAAGAAATGGCAGTCAGAAGTTGATGCCCTGACCACTGAAGCCCAGACTCTCTACAAGAACTACCAGAATGAGGTTGTCTTCCTCTCTAAAGAGCAGAAGAAGGCCAAGCAGGATGCCATCGTTGCCAAGGAGAAAGAGGCAGCCGACCTGAAGAAGAAATACTTTGGCCCTGAGGGCGAACTCTACAAGAAGCGCACTGCCCTGATGACACCCATTCAGGAGGAAGTGTATAATGCCATCAAGGACGTAGCCGATCTCCGCGGCTATCAATTGGTGCTCGACCGTGCCAGCGATGCCGGCATCATCTACGGCTCCCCTAAAATCGACATCTCCTCGGAGGTGCTCACGAAACTCGGCTATTCCAATTAATTAAATAAGAAAAAGTAAAAATGAAAAAGATTATCATTTGCGCCATTTGCGCAATCTGCGGTTTCACCACCGCCAATGCACAGGCCAAATTCGGTCATGTGAACACCCAGGAAATCATCCAGGCCATGCCGGAGTACAACAAGGCAAAGACCGAGATTGATGCCCTGACAGAGCAGTATGATGCTGATCTGAAATCGATGAACGACGAGTTGAACAAGAAGGCCGAGGCCTTCGATAAGGAGCAGGCCACCCTGCCCGAGAATATCAAACAGCGTCGTCAGACGGAGTTGCAGGAGATGTACCAGAAGATCCAGCAGAGTTATCAGGACAACCAGCAGGCACTCCAGAAGGCTTCTCAGGAGAAGATGCAGGCTATCACCACAAAAGTGCTCGATGCCATCAAGTCTGTAGGTCAGGCCGGCGGCTATGTCTACATCATGGAGATCAATGCCGGTATCCCCTTTATCAGCACCACGCTGTCTACCGATGTTACTGCACAGGTCAAGACCAAACTCGGCCTGAAGTAATATGAAACGATTTGCGACCATCGTTATCGCATTGTGTGTTTTCCTGGGCCTCTCAGCCCAGGAAAACAACACTTTCCGCTTCGGCTATCTCAGTTATGAGCAGGCCCTGAAGTCGATGTCCCAATATGCTGACATGCAGAAGAAGATGGCAGACCTCGAGGCACAATATCAGGCTGAGACCAAACGGGTGGAGGATGAGTTCAACCGCAAGTACGAGGAGTTCCTCGAAGGCCAGCGCGAGTTTCCCAAGACGATCCTTCAGAAGCGTCAGGTGGAACTTCAGGAATTGATGGAGAAGAACATCGCCTTCAAGGAGGAGAGTCGTCAGCAACTGGCTTCAGCCGAGGAGGAAATGACAACACCCCTGAAGGAACAACTCTCGGGAGTCATCGCCAAGATTGCCAAAGAACGTGGACTGGCCTTTGTCATCAATACCGACTCCAACGCCTGTCCGTTTATTGACCCGACGATGGGTGAAGACATCAACATGCTTGTGCAGGATGCTCTCAAGTAACCCAGGACCTATCGGCATCTTCGACAGTGGCTATGGAGGCCTGACCATCTTGCACGGCATCCGCCAACTGTTACCCCAATACGATTATCTCTATCTGGGCGACAATGCACGCGCCCCCTACGGACCACGTTCTTTCGACGTGGTCTATGAATTTACGCGCCAGGCCGTCGTCAGACTCTTCGAGATGGGCTGCCACCTCGTTATCCTCGGCTGTAACACAGCCTCAGCCAAGGCCTTGCGCACCATCCAACAGAACGACCTGCCCAAGATCGACCCCAACCGTCGTGTGTTGGGCATCATCCGTCCTACGACGGAGATCATCGGCGACCTCACCACGTCTCGCCATGTTGGTGTGCTGGCCACCGAAGGCACCATCAAGAGTGAGAGTTACAACCTCGAAATCCAGAAATTCCACCCAGACATCAAGGTCTCGGGCGTGGCCTGTCCTTTCTGGGTTCCGCTTGTGGAGTATAACGAGGCCGACTCACCCGGCGCCGATTACTTCGTCAAGAAGAACATTGACCAGATCATGCGCCTCGATCCACAGATCGACACACTCATCCTCGGCTGTACCCATTATCCCCTGCTCATGGCGAAAATACAGAAGTACCTCCCTCAGGGCGTGCGCGTCATCTCTCAGGGCGACTACGTCGCCGACAGCCTTAAATCCTACTTGGAACGCCACCCGCAGATGGCGCAGAAATGTAGCCAGAACGCCTCCGTCCACTATCTCACCACCGAGAACCCCGACAAGTTCCGCGAACAAGCGCAACTCTTCCTCCACAGTCCCATCGACGTGGAGACCATCACCTTAGGGTAATTATTCCGAAGGGGTATGAGCCTTGCAACGATCCGTATAGAACTGTCGGAAGTCAGACCATTTATAATAAGGATAAGTATCTGAGGGCAAAGGCAGACTGGCCTCAGTGCCATTCAGCAGGCACTTGACAAGGATCTCATCCGTTGCCTTCTTCCCACGATAGAATACCAGTTGGATATTCGATGCCTTACAAGTCTGCCAGTTTTGGTAGATGTTCTTCACCTCATACGGGTCCTCAGGGTCGCTGTCGGCCCCGTTGATACCCATGAGAATGTGGAGCGGCCCTAAACGGTCGTCGTGTCCGAAGCGCAGGTCGGCAATGTGGTCGCTACTACCGTCGAGTACAGCATCGGCTTTCTTGATGATATCCTGCAAGATGGGAATCATCCTATATTGGAGGGGAAACAGCCATGAGTAGGAGCCTAGGTTGGTACTTTCCCATCGGTCGGCTATATCCTTGTCGGTGACGAGGTTGCCCATCATACCCTCATGGCCGATGTTGGGCAGCGAAGTATAGAGGTTAATGAAGTTCTCGCCAATATGGTGCACGCTGCCAGGCAGTCCCTCGGTACTGGTGAAGGCACGCTTGACGATTGTTTCGTACAAGTTATCTGTGTATTTGAACTGGTCGCGGTTCTTCTCGTAGCGTGGCTTGTTGCTGGGGAAATCGCGACGGGCGGGATTCTGGCGGTCATCAGGTACTACACCGTCGAGGGTGAAACGCGATGACTGCTCACGGATCTCTATCTTTGGATTGCACTGTACCAGTTCCTGACAGAAGGCCGACATGCTGAGCACACAGCGGCCCGACAGCGAGGCAATAGCCAGCACATTTCCGCCATTCTTAAATACCTGTGGGAAGTTTTGGTACATCGTCTGCGCAATGCGCTGATGTTGCTCCCAACCCAAATCTGTCAATTCGCTGACGCCTGTGGCCAGTTCCTCCTTGGCGGCCTCAAACTTCGTGTAGAACTTTTCGCCTTCGGCCGTGAGTTGATGCTTGCGATGGGCATTGGTCAGCAAACTGTCCATTTCCCGATAGAGAAATGCATTCCAGTAATAGCGCGACCCGTGTCGTCCGTAGTGGCTGATATAAAACGGTTTGTAACCACGTGGTGCCTTCGTCAACTGAGTCGGATTGAAGGCATAGGGATAATCAGTACCGTAAGCCTTCTTAGGGTCAGACTTGAGTTGGTCGAGCACGTTCGACTGCTGTGCCCAAGCCGTCAGGCCCAGCACCACAAATGTCAACAATGTCAAATACTTCTTCATCATTCAATCTATATTTTATTCACCCTGCAAAGTTAAGCATTTTTCTCGAATTACCAAACAAAAAGACATAAAAACTATATAACCTTCGCCAAGCATCATATAGAAAAAAGGCCGAAAGTCTTGGTACTTTCGGCTTTTTAGTGTACCTTTGCAGCCGTATTATATATAATAAGGTGTAAATGAAGATTCAGATTATCAACGGACCGAACCTGAACCTGCTGGGGCAGCGGGAACCGGGTATCTATGGCTCAGAGTCGATAGAGAACTGTCTGACGGCACTGCGAAAACGCTATCCTGAGGTGCAGATAGACTACTATCAGAGTAACGTAGAGGGTGAACTCATCAACAAGATGCAGGAGGTGGGTTTCTTTGGTGGTTACGACGGTATCGTGCTGAATGCCGGTGCCTATACGCATACCTCCGTCGCCCTGCACGACTGCATCCGGAGTTTGAAATGTCCCGTCATCGAGGTGCATATCTCGAATGTCCACCAGCGTGAGGAGTTCCGACACAAGTCGATGATCTCCGCTGCCTGCAAGGGTGTGATCTGCGGATTCGGACTCGACTCGTATCGTCTCGCTGTCGAGGCGCTGAAGGGATGACGCTCGACGAGTATATTCTGGCGCATACGGAGCCGGAACCGGAGTATCTTTATCGGCTCTGGCGGGCCACGAACATCCGCACCATCCACGGACGGATGGCCAGCGGACACTTGCAGGGAAGACTCTTGAAGATGTTGGTGCAGATGATCCGTCCACAGACGATTCTTGAAGTAGGAACGTTCAGCGGTTACAGTGCCATCTCGATGGCAGAAGGATTATCAGAGGGCGGACGACTCTACACCTTCGAGATCAACGACGAGATGGAGGACTTCACCCGTCCGTGGATAGAAGGCTCGGCAGTGGCAGACAAGATTGAGTTTATCATCGGTGATGCGCTGACGGAAGCCCCCAAACTCGGCATCACGTTCGATATGGCTTTCATCGACGGGGACAAACGCACCTACCGCGAGTGTTACGAGATGGTGCTCTCCATCCTCAGGCCGAGCGGTTTCATCCTTGCCGACAACACCCTCTGGGACGGTCACGTGGTGGATCAGGCCTACGACAAGGACCAACAGACACAGGGTATCGAGACGTTTAACGACTACATCGCCCAAGACACCCGTGTGGAACAGGTCATCCTGCCCCTCCGCGACGGGCTGACATTAATAAGAAAGAAATAGATTATGCAAGAGACAAGACAAAACAAGATTGCGAGACTGCTCCAAAAGGAACTCTCGCTGATATTCCAACAGCAGACACGTGCCACCCACGGTACGATGGTCTCTGTGACGCGTGCCAAGATATCCCCCGACCTGAGTATCTGCACGGCCTACCTCTCCATCTTCCCCAGTGAGAAGGGCGAGGAGATTCTGCAGAACATCAATGCCAGCAACAAACAGATCAGGTATGAGTTGGGCACACGTGTAAGAAACCAACTGCGCATCATCCCAGAACTACGTTTCTTTATCGACGACAGTCTGGACTATATCGAACGTATCGACGAACTACTCAAGAAATGAACTTCCCGTTCTTTATAGCACGAAGGTACCTATTCTCGAAGAAGTCAACGCACGCCATCAATGTCATCAGTGGCATCTCGGTGGTAGGGGTGGCAGTGGCTACGATGGCCCTCATCGTCACCTTGAGTGTCTTCAACGGCTTCCACGATATGGTAGCCTCCTTCTTCACCGCCTTCGACCCACAACTGAAGGTGACTCCCGTCATGGGAAAGACGGTGGCTGCCGATGACCCGATACTCACGCAGATCAAGCAACTGCCTCAGGTGGAGGTGGCAACGGAATGTGTAGAGGATCAGGCACTCGTTATCTACCGGGGGCGACAGGCGATGGTGACCATCAAAGGTGTAGAGGATAATTTCGACCAACTGACACACATCAGGGAGATCCTGCTTGGCGACGGCGACTATGCACTCCATGCCGCAGATATGTTCTATGGCATTCCTGGTATCCGACTGGCTGAACAACTCGGCACGGGCTATATGTACGATGAGCCACTGAAGGTCTATGCGCCACGAAGGGAGGGACAGTTGAATATGGCAAACCCGATGGACGGACTTGTGGAGGATGAACTCTACTCACCGGGCGTACTCTTTCAGGTCATGCAGGGAAAATATGACAAGAGTCATATCCTGACGAGCATCAACTTCACGCGTCGCATCTTCGAGCAACAGGGGATGGTGTCGTCGTTGGAACTGCGACTGAAGACCGGCAGCAACTTTGAACGGGTGAAGTTGGAAATCAAGAAGATTGCAGGTGATAAATTCTATGTGAAGGATCGTTTTGAGCAACAGGACGACACCTTTAAAATCATGAAGATCGAGAAATTGATGGCCTATATCTTCCTGACTTTTATCCTGATGATTGCCTGTTTCAACATCATCGGTTCACTTTCCATGTTGATTATCGACAAGAAGGACGACGTGGTGACGCTGCGCAACCTCGGTGCCTCCGATAAACAGATTGTGCGCATCTTCTTGTTTGAAGGTCGTCTGATTTCTGCCATCGGTGCCATCATCGGTATCATCCTCGGACTGATTCTCTGTTGGGGACAACAGACCTACGGATGGGTAAAACTCGGTTCGTCGAGCGACTCCTTTGTGGTGAATGCCTATCCCGTCAGTGTCCACCCGGAGGATGTGATCCTCATCTTCATCACCGTGTTGGTGGTGGGCTTCCTCGCCGTCTGGTATCCTGTCCGTTATTTCGCCAAGCGGTTGTTAGCCTGAAGAAAGATGGAAGGTAAGGATATCATCAAGGGTTATGTACGCTACTTGAAGTTGCAGCGCAACATGTCGGGTAATACGCTCGATGCCTACCAGCGCGACCTTCAGAAACTGCTCGACTACCTGAAGCATGAGGACAAAGACATACACGATGTGACGCTCGAAGACCTGGAGCATTTCTCGGCAGGACTGCACGACATCGGCATCGGGGCCCGTTCGCAGTGTCGTATCCTGAGCGGCGTAAGGAGTTTCTTCCGTTTCCTCCAACTCGACGGCTACCGTGAGGACGACCCGACAGAGCTGTTGGAGTCGCCCCAGATTGGTGAGCATCTGCCTGAGGTGCTGTCACCGGAGGAGATAGACCAGTTGGAAGCCAGCATCGACCTCTCGAAATGGGAAGGTCACCGCAACCGGGCTATCATCGAGGTATTGTTCTCCTGCGGATTGCGCGTCAGTGAACTGGTAAACCTGAGACTCTCCAATCTCTATTTGGACGAAGAGTTTATCCGTGTCTTCGGCAAGGGCTCGAAGGAACGACTCGTGCCTATCTCGCAGAAGGCCATCAAGGAGTTAGGGTTCTGGTTTGATGACCGTCAGCACATGAAGATCAAACCTGGTGAGGAAGACTATGTTTTCCTGAACCGCTACGGCAGTCATCTGACCCGTGTGATGATTCTCATCATGATCAAGCGACAAGCCGAGGCCGCAGGTATCCAAAAGACCATCTCGCCCCACACCCTCCGTCATTCCTTTGCCACCGCCCTGTTGGAAGGCGGTGCCGACCTACGAGTGATCCAAGCCCTTTTGGGACATGAGAGCATCGGCACCACGGAAATCTACACACACATCGACACCTCGACACTCCGTCGCGAAATACTGGAACACCATCCAAGAAATATGAAAAGGTAAATTTTTCAGTTTTCACTATTCACTATTCACTTTTTATTTGTACCTTTGCACCCAAATTAATAACAACCAATAAAATGAAGAAGTATCTGAGATTTTTCGCCACCCTGTTGCTGATGGTCAGCGCAGTGACGATGATGGCACAAGACCTATCGCAACTGCCATCAGTTCCTCTTGACCCAGATGTACGCATGGGTAAGTTGGACAACGGACTGACATACTACATCCGTTATAACAACTGGCCGGAGAACCGTGCCGAGTTCTATATTGCCCAACGTGTGGGTTCTATCCAGGAGAACGACGACCAACGTGGACTTGCCCACTTCCTGGAGCACATGGCCTTCAACGGTTCGAAACACTTCAAAGGCAACGAACTGTTGCGCTGGTGTGAGAGCGTAGGTGTGAAGTTCGGTACTGACCTGAACGCCTATACCTCCATCGACCAGACGGTCTATAATATCAGTAATGTGCCCACGACACGCGAGAGCATCATCGACTCCTGTCTGCTGATTCTCTACGACTGGGCCGACGGTCTGCTGTTGGAACAGGAGGAGATTGAGAAGGAGCGTGGTGTCATCCACGAGGAATGGCGCCTGCGTACCAGTGCCTCGCAGCGTATGCTGGAGCGTGATCTGCCGAAACTCTATCCGGGTTCGAAGTACGGTCACCGTATGCCCATCGGTCTGATGGAAATCATTGATAATTTCGAGCGCCCCTTCTTACAGGCTTACTACGAGAAGTGGTACCGTCCCGACAATCAGGGTATCATCGTGGTGGGCGACATTGACGTGGACAAGGTGGAAGAGAAAATCAAGGACCTCTTCTCACCCATCGTTTTGCCAGAGAGCCGTGCCTTAGTGACCACTGAGCCTGTGCCCGATAATGACGAACCCATCTATGTCATCGACAAGGATAAGGAACAACAGATCAACGTAGCCTACGTGATGATGAAGCACGAGGCTTTCCCCGACTCATTGAAGGGTACGTTGGCCTACATTCTCACCAACTATATGAAAGGCGCAGCTCTCTCAATGCTCAACGACCGACTGAGAGAATTTGCCGAGAAACCCGAGAGTCCTTTCCTTCAGGCATCCGTGGGTGACGGCAACTACCTTCTGTCGAAGACCGTTGATGCCTTTGAGTTGGATGTACTGCCAAAGGAAGGTCAGACAGAAGCTGCCGTACAGACAGCCTTGACAGAGGCCCGTCGTGCTGCAGAGTTCGGTTTTACTGCTACAGAATACAACCGCTACAAGGCCAACTACCTCAGTGGTCTTGAGAAACAGTATTCCAACAAGGACAAGCGGTATAACAGCCAGTTTGTGAACCAGTGCGTTCAGAACTTCCTGAACAACAACCCGATCCCCAGCATCGACTACACCTATACGACAATGAAACAGTTGGTGCCGGCGATACCTATCGAGAGCATTAACGCCCTGATCAAGGAACTCGTCAGCAACAACGACAAGAACCTCGTGGTACTGAACTTCAACAACGAGAAGGAAGGGGCCGTCTATCCCACAGAGGACGGACTGAAGAAAGCCATTGCTGCTGCCCGCGCTGCTCAGATTGAAGCCTACATCGATAATGTGAAGGATGAGCCGTTGATGACCACCCTCCCCCAGAAGGG
Organism: uncultured Prevotellaceae bacterium; assembly: GCA_902784565.1. GTDB lineage: Bacteria > Bacteroidota > Bacteroidia > Bacteroidales > Bacteroidaceae > Prevotella. The sequence continues at coordinate 17,824 of CACZVE010000030.1, read as the reverse complement.
CTCTATCACAAAAGAGACGAAGAACGAGCTCTTCGGCTATACCGAACTGAAATTGTCGAACGGTGCCACCGTCGTGCTGAAGCAGACCGACCTGAAAAAGGACCAGGTGCTGCTGAGAGGCGAAGGCTTCGGAGGCTCTGCCCTCTATGGCGAGAAGGACTTCACGAATATCAAGGTGTTCGACGATGTGATTGAGGCCAGCGGTCTCGGCAATTTCTCACACACCGAGTTGGAGAAGGCTCTCGCAGGCAAGATTGCCAGTGCCTCGCTCTCGATGGGCGCCAACCGTCAGAATATCAGCGGTAGCTCCACACCAAAGGATGTGGAGACAATGCTGCAACTCGTATACCTCTATTTCACGAACATCGCGAAGGACCAGAAATCGTACGATAACCTGATGCAAACAGCAGAAGTGAGCCTGAAGAACCGTCTGCTGCAGCCTGAGAATGTATTCAGCGACTCACTTTCCGCAACACTCATGAACCACAACCCGCGTAATCTGCCTATGAAGGCTGAAGACCTCGCAAAGGTAGACTACGACCGTATCCTCCAGATGGCCAAGGAGCAGACCGCCAATGCCGCAGCTTTCACCTTCACCATTATCGGCAACTACGACGAAGCCACCATCCGTCCGCTCATCGAGCAGTATCTCGCTTCGCTGCCCTCACAGAAGAACGTCGTGAAGACCCCGGATGTCAGCAGCAACTACAAGGGTCAGGTCATCAACAACTTCAAGCACAAGGCCGAGACGCCGAAGGCTATCGCCCTGATGCACTGGCTCTCACACCAGATGCCTTACTCGCTGGAGAACAGCATCAAGGCCTCTATCGCCGGACAGATCCTGAGCATGGAGTACCTGAAGAAGATCCGCGAGGATGCCAGCGCTGCCTATACGGTGATGGCACAGGCTGTTGTCAACCGTAACGACTTCAAAACCAGTACCCAGATCCTGGCTTACTGTCCGATGAAGCCTGAGAAGGGTGACACTGCTGTGATGATCCTTCGTGATGAGGTAAACACCTTAGCTAAGACCTGTGACGCCGACAAGTTGCAGAAGGTGAAGGAGTATATGCTGAAGAACCACGGCGACGAGTTGAAGCAGAACGGCTACTGGCTGAGCTGCATCAATGAGTGGCGTAAGTGGGGTATCGACTTCCACACGGACTATGAGAAAGTGGTTAATGCCCAGACACCAGAGAGTATCAGCGCTTTCGTGGCTGAATTGCTGAAAGCCGGCAACCATGCAGAAGTCATCATGATGCCAGCGGAAGAATGAAATTTAAAAAAGTAAAAAGATAAACTGAATGAGTTATTTGTTTTCATCAGAGTCAGTGTCTGAAGGCCATCCCGATAAGGTGGCGGATCAGATTTCTGACGCTATATTAGACCAGTTTCTGGCTTACGACCCGACGGCACGCTGTGCCATCGAGTCATTTGTCACCACAGGACAAGTAGTCATCATGGGTGAGGTACGCAGCGAGGTGTATATCGACCTGCAGACCATCGCCCGTAACACCATCAAACGCATCGGCTATACGAAGGCCGAGTACCAGTTCGATGGAAACTCATGCGGTATCCTGAGTGCCATCCACGAGCAGAGTGCCGACATCAACCGAGGCGTAGATAACGGCAACGAAGAAGAACAAGGTGCCGGTGACCAAGGTATGATGTTCGGTTATGCCACCAATGAGACGGAGAACTATATGCCCGTCACGCTTGATCTGGCCCACCTCATCATGCGTACGCTGGCCGACATCCGCAAGGAGGGAAAGATGATGACCTATCTCCGTCCGGACGCCAAAAGTCAGGTAACGGTGCAGTATAGCGACGAGGGCATCCCCGAGCGTATCGACACCATTGTCGTTTCTACCCAACACGATGAATTCGACGAGGATGAGAAGATGCTTACCAAGATCAAGGATGATGTCATTAATATCCTCATTCCAAGAGTCAAAGAGCAGATCCACTCACAAAAGGTGCTCAACCTCTTCGGACCAGACATCAAATACTACGTGAATCCAACGGGTAAGTTTGTCATCGGAGGTCCTCACGGTGATACGGGTCTGACGGGACGTAAGATCATCGTCGACACCTACGGTGGCAAGGGTGCCCATGGTGGCGGCGCCTTCTCCGGCAAGGACTCCTCAAAGGTTGACCGCAGTGCAGCCTACGCTGCACGTCACATCGCCAAGAACATGGTGGCCGCAGGTATCAGTGATGAGATACTCGTGCAGATCAGTTACGCCATCGGCGTGGCTCGTCCCATGAATATCTACGTGAACACCTATGGCCGTAGCAAGGTACAAATGAGCGATGGCGAGATTGCCAAGCATATCGAAAAACTCTTCGACCTGCGTCCGAAGGCCATCGAACGTACCCTGAAACTGCGTCAGCCCATCTACAGTGAGACGGCAGCCTACGGACACATGGGACGTCAATCGGAAATCATCAAGAAGACATTCACCAGTCACTATCACGAGACAAAGACTATCGATGTGGAATTGTTCACCTGGGAGAAACTCGACCGCGTGGACGATATCCGCAAGGAGTTCGGACTGTAACATTCTATGTTCAGACAAGACAGCATCCACGTAGAACCTATCGTATCATCGGCCACGGTCGATACGATAGAACAGAAACCCGCAAAGCCGCAGACGCCTTATCAGGTGCTGCGGTTATTGCCTAAGGATGCTACACCTGCACAACAGGATTCTGCCATCCAAGCCTGGTTCCAGCCTGGAGAGATACACTACAGTTCCAGACCTGACACACTTCACTTGCCTGGACACGACATCGGCAAGAGTCTGAAGGATGTCAACCTCCCCCAATACTATAGGGAGAATTTCTTCTCTGAAAATGCCCTCTTCCACCCTGAGTTAGATGGTGGACGGTTCGGCGTGGCAGGCGATCCGATTCCTTATACCACCAAGAATGACAATATCATTACCAGCATGCTCTTGGTATGCTTTGTCATGACGCTCATCGCCTTCTCCTTCAGCAAGGGTTTTCTGTTACGACAGAGCAAGAACTTTTTCTATATCCCCAAATCAGACCACACAATGACAGAAACCTCCACGGAAATCAAGTCGCAATTCTTCTTTCTGTTGCAGACCTGTCTATTGCTGGCCCTGCTCTATTTCTTCTACACACGGGAATATGTAGCCGATACCTTTTTACTATCCGATGAATACCTGCTCGTTGCCATCCTGACAGGCGTCTTTATCAGTTACTACCTCCTGAAATATCTGCTCTATGCTTATGTGAACCTCGTTTTCTTTGACCACAAAAGGAATAAACAATATTTCCTGACACTTCTGTTTCTTTATTCCCTCGAAGGGGTGCTATTATACCCCATTGTTGCCCTACTTACTTTCTTCGATATCTCAGTACAAAGTGTCGCCTATTACACGATATCTGTAGTCATTTTAGTTAAAATATTGACCTTTTACAAGTGTTTTGTTATCTTTTTTAGGCAAAATGGTCTTTATTTGCAAATTATTTTGTACTTTTGCGCCCTTGAAATCATTCCGTTGTTTGCTCTATGGGGTGGACTTGCGGTAATCGTGAATGCATTGAAAATAAATTTTTAAGACATAAATGATCAAGAAGATTCTGGTTTCACAACCTAAGCCAACAAGTGAGAAGTCACCGTACTTCGATATTGCGAACAGATTTGGCGTAGAACTGGTATTCCGCCCGTTCATCAAGGTTGAGGGTATCTCTGCCAAGGATTTCCGTGCGCAGAAGGTAAACATTCTCGACTACACGGCCATCGTGTTCACCTCACGCCACGCCATTGACCATTTCTTCACGATGGCCAAGGAACTTCGCGTAGTCATCCCTGAGGACATGAAATACTTTTGTGTGACAGAGACGATTGCACTCTATATCCAGAAGTATGTGCAGTATCGCAAGCGCAAGGTGTTCTTCGGCGAAACGGGTAAGATAGATGACCTGGTTCCCACTATGGTCAAGCACAAGACGGAGAAGTATCTTGTCCCTATGAGCGACGTACATAATGACAGTTTGGCCAATCTGCTCGACTCCAAGAAACTGAATCACATGGAATGTGTGATGTACAAGACCGTCAGCAACGATTTCACACCCGAGGAGGTCGAGAACTTCGACTACGACATGCTGATCTTCTTCAGTCCGTCAGGAATCGAATCGCTGACCAAGAACTTCCCTGACTTCAAGCAGGACAAGATTGCCATTGCCACCTTTGGTCCTACAACGGCTAAAGCAGCCAAGGAGGCAGGTCTGCGTCTGGACATTGAGGCTCCCTCAGAGAAGTATCCTTCCATGACCAGTGCCCTGCAGCATTATCTGTTGGAAAAGCAAGGTTAATACACCTTATTATATATAATGACGGGGCTCGCGTCTCCTATACTCAGCAAGAGAGAGCGTATCGTCAGCCGGAAACTGATTGAACTGCTCTTCAGTAAAGGCAGCAGTCGCAGCACATCTGCCTTCCCGTTGCGGATTGTATTTATGGAAAAAGCGCGAGAAGAAAACGAAGAGCCCGTACAGATCCTGATCAGCGTATCCAAACGGCATTTCAAACGTGCCGTGAAGCGCAACAGGGTGAAGCGTCAGATTCGTGAGGCCTACCGCCATCACAAATCTATTTTGACAGAAAAAATCGCGGAGGACAAGTCTTTGGCTATTGCCTTCATTTGGCAAGCCGATGAACTCTATGACAGCCAACAGGTGGGAAGATGCGTCAAAAGACTTCTGGGGAAAGTAGCGGAAAACGTATGAACATCATCAAGGCTTTAGGCCACTACCTCTCGAAGGCCATCGTTTTTCTACTCTGTCTGCCCATCGTTTTCTACCAGACCTGTATCTCCCGTTTCACGCCACCGTCGTGCCGTTTTACGCCGACGTGCAGCGAGTATGCCAAACAGGCACTGAAAAAGCACGGTCCCATCAAAGGACTCTATCTGGCCATCTGGCGGATATTAAGATGTAACCCCTGGGGCGGAAGTGGCTACGACCCTGTACCCTAGAAAGCCAAGAAAAAAATAAAAAAATAAGATATATGAAGAATTTTGTAGAAGAACTGAAATGGCGCGGCATGCTGGCACAGATGATGCCAGGTACTGAGGAACTGCTCCAGAAAGAAATGGTAACAGCCTATCTGGGTACAGACCCCACGGCAGACTCCCTGCATATCGGTCATCTGTGTGGTATCATGATGCTCCGTCACCTGCAGCGTTGCGGCCACAGGCCTATCATCCTCGTAGGCGGAGCCACAGGTATGATTGGCGACCCCTCCGGTAAATCACAGGAACGCAATCTGCTCAACGACGAAACCCTGCGCCACAACCAGGAGTGCATCAAGAAACAGGTGGCCAAGTTCCTCGACTTCGAGTCGAAGGATCCCAATGCTGCCATTATGGTGAACAACTACGACTGGATGAAAGACTTCACCTTCCTGGATTTCGCCCGTGAGGTAGGTAAGCATATCACCGTCAATTATATGATGGCCAAGGAGAGTGTGCAGCAGCGTCTGAATGGTACGGCTCGCGACGGTCTGTCGTTTACCGAGTTTACCTATCAGTTGTTGCAGGGCTACGACTTCCTGTACCTCTATCAGCACTATGGTGTAAAACTTCAGTTGGGCGGCAACGATCAATGGGGCAATATGACCACAGGTACTGAGTTGATTCGCCGTACCCTCGGCAATGAAGTGGAGACCTTCGCCCTGACCTGTCCGCTGATTACCAAGAGCGACGGTAAGAAGTTCGGTAAGACGGAATCAGGTAATATCTGGCTCGACCCGCAGCGCACCACACCGTATAAGTTCTACCAGTTCTGGCTGAATGTCAGCGACGAGGATGCAGAGCGCTATATCAAGATCTTCACCTCACTCGACAAGGATACCATTGATGCCCTCACTGAGGAACACAAGCAGGATCCTGGCCGCCGCATCCTCCAGAAGAGACTGGCAGAAGAAGTAACGGTGATGGTTCACTCCCAGGAAGCCCTTGATGCGGCTATCGAGGCCTCCAACCTCCTCTTCGGCAAATCAACGAAGGAAGGACTGGAAAAACTCGACGAGCAAACCTTCCTCGATGTTTTCGACGGAGTCCCCCAATTCGAGATCGGCAAAGACCAGTTGGGTCAGCCCGCCATAGAACTGCTGACAACTGTTGCACCCGTCTTCCCTTCCAAGGGTGAGATGCGTAAGATGGTACAGGGTGGCGGCGTCTCTCTGAACAAAGAGAAACTCACTGACCAGAATCGTCCCGTCACAGCAGAAGACCTCATTGATGGTAAGTATCTTTTGGCCCAGAAAGGCAAGAAGAACTACTACTTGATCGTGGTTAAATAAGAATAATTGGTAAAAATTTGGCTATATGCCAGATTTTTACTAATTTTGCACCCGCAAACTGGACGATGGTGTAATGGTAACACTACAGGTTTTGGTTCTGTCATTCCCGGTTCGAATCCGAGTCGTCCAACCATAACGCAACAAAAAGGGGTTCCATCTGGAACCCCTAAATTTTTATTTACAATCTAACGATTAGAGAGCAGCGGCGAGTTCAGCACCAGCCTTGAACTTAGCGACCTTCTTGGCAGCAATCTTAATCTTCTGCTTGGTAGCGGGGTTGATACCCTCGCGAGCCGGGCGCTTGTTAACACTGAATGTACCAAAACCTACGAGCTGTACTTTGTCACCAGCCTTGAGGGCACCCTTAATGGCTGCAACTGTTGCGTCGAGAGCCTTCTTTGCGTCTACCTTTGAGAGACCAGCACCTGCTGCAATCTTCTCTACCAATTCTGTTTTGTTCATAATGTTGTTAATTTAAAGAAATATTAATGTATAAAAATGGATAATCTTCGAATTCCTTCGCAAATATAAAGGAAAGTATTGAAAAAAACAACAAAAAAGCGGAAAAATTGTCTTTTTTGCTGAAAAAAAGTTGTTTCACCCCCATTTTTAGCCCCAAAAAGAGATATTTTTCGTAATTTTGCGCACAAATTAGAAATAAGAAGGATTACAAACAGAAAAAATCAAATTGCAAATAAATAGATGTTTCGCATACCAACTATCACAAAAAATCTGTTGATTATCAACGGCATTGCATTCCTTGCAACGTTGGTACTTCAAATGCAGGGTATCGATCTGGCAAACATAGGAGGTCTTCACTTTTTCATGGCCGACGACTTCCATTTTTACCAACTGGTCACCTACCTGTTTCTTCATGCCAACTTCATGCACATCTTGAGTAACATGTTTGGTCTATGGATGTTCGGTTGTGTGATCGAAAATGTATGGGGTCCGAAGAAATTCCTTTTTTATTACATTACGTGCGGTATTGGAGCCGGATTATGTCAGGAATTGGCACAGTTCGGCAACTTCTATATGACCATTGCCGAACAGGCTCCAGGCGTCGGATTCGGAGAGTTGATTACCGTCGGGCATCAACTTGGACAACAATTAAACACGTGGACCACCATCGGTGCATCGGGTGCAGTATATGCCGTTATCCTCGCCTTTGGTATGAGTTTCCCCAACGAACGACTCTTTATCATCCCATTCCCCTTCCCCATCAAGGCGAAATGGTTCGTCTTGGGCTATGTGGCCATTGAGTTCTTCTCTGCCATCGGCAGTTCAGGCGACGGTGTGGCTCATACCGCCCACCTCGGAGGTATGTTGTTCGGTTTCCTGATGATTCGTTACTGGAACAAGCATCCGGACAGTTTTGACCGCAGTCGCGGACAACAGTTCTTTGAGAATCTCAAGCGTAGTTTCGACCAGCGCCAGCAAGGTGGTCAGCAGCACCGCCATAATCCCCATATGCATGCAGAACAAGGTGGTTCGAAGGAGGCGGACATGGAATACAATGCCCGTAAACGGCAAAACCAGGAAGAGATAGATGCTATCCTCGACAAGATCCGCAAGAGCGGCTACGACAGTCTGTCGAAGGAGGAAAAGCAGAAACTCTTCGAAGCCAGCAAACAATGATCAAGCAATTGAAGACTTTTACGACCAATCTGGTGGCGGGGGCCAATATCGCCACCGTCATTTTGATGTTGTGCTCAGGCTTCTCCGACAGAATCAACCCTGCTAACCATCCTTTGCTTTCCTGCTTCGGCATGGCCTTCCCCATCTTCCTCGTTGTCAACCTGCTCTTCCTCTTCTTCTGGCTCACCTTCAAGTGGCGCAAGGCATGGATTCCCATCCTCGGTTATGCACTGGCCTATATCCCCATCAGCATCTATATGCCCGTCAACATGCGACAGGACCTGCCCGACGGAACCATCAAGATCCTGTCATACAATGTCTGTCAGTATGGCGGCAACTACAAATATGAACAAGGATTCGATACCGTCTATAATTATTTGAAACGACAGAATGCTGATATTGTCTGTATACAGGAAGATGCTGATACGTGGCGCCGGTTTGTCATGCAACGCTACGCGAAGATATACCCCTACAACGATACGACCATCTTCCGTAATAATATTGAAGGCATGAACGGTGTAGGTATCCACACCCGTTTCCCCATTCTCAAAAGAGAACGTATCTGGTATAAGTCGGCCGCCAATGGTTCTGTGGCCTACTATTTGAAACTCGACAATGGCGACACACTACTCGTCATCAACAACCACCTTGAGGGAACTCACCTCTCCAAGGAAGACCGCGCTAACTATAAACGCATGCTTCGTGGTAAGATGGAGCGAGACACCGTCAAGGAGGAGTCGATGCTGTTGCTTGACAAACTCGCCATGTCTGCTGCCAAGCGTGCCCCTGAGGCCGATGCTGTACATCAGTATATCGAGAATCACCGCCAGTACCCCATCATCGTGTGCGGCGATTTCAACGACAACCCCATTTCCTACTCTCGTCGGACTGTCGCCCAAGGCCTTACCGACTGTTTTGTGGAGACTGGAAGAGGCGTCGGTTTGTCATATAATCAGAAAGGATTTTTTGTCAGGATCGATCACATTTTATGTTCCGAACACTTCGAACCCTATAATTGTCAAATTGACAACGAAATGGACGCAAGTGACCATTATCCCATCCTCTGTTGGCTGAAAATGAAGGAAAAACATTAAAAAAAGTGTGTTTTTCGCCAAGAAATTTTCCCACGTGCAGAAAAATGTCTATATTTGCACGCTAAAATATGCGCGAACAGAATTAATAATAAATAAATAACATCAAAAAACAAAATGCAAAACAAAGGAATTGTAAAAATTATCGCAGTGCTTCTGTTTCTTGTGTGCTGCTTCTACCTTTCCTTCTCATTCGTGACACGCCACTACGAAAGTAAGGCTGCCGCTATGGGTGAGGAGGCCGGTGCGGAGTACCTTGATTCAATCAACAACGAGAAAGTCTATATGGGCATTTACTCGTTGAAGCAGTGCCGTGAGATGGAGATTGGCCTGGGTCTTGACCTGAAAGGCGGTATGAACGTTATTCTTGAGGTGTCTGTGCCTGATGTCGTCGATGTGCTCGCCGACCATAAGACCGATGCTGCCTACAAGAAGGCCATGGAACTGGCCAAGAAGGAAGAAGAGACCAGTCAGGACGATTTCGTCTCTCTGTTCGTGAAGTATTGGAAACAAGAAGGTCAGGGCCGTCCCCTCGCCGCTATCTTTGCTACCCAGCAGATGAAGGGCAAGGTGAGCACTTCCTCCTCTGACGCAGAGGTAGAGCGCGCCATCCGCGACGAGGTGCAGAACGCCGTTGACAACTCGTTCAATGTGGTTCGTAACCGTATCGATAAGTTCGGTGTTGTTCAGCCGAACATCCAGAAACTTGAAGGTCAGAGCGGCCGTATCATGGTCGGGGTTCTGCCAACCTTGAGTTCTGGGAGACCTACAACAGCAATGAGATCACCCCGCTGCTGGCTCAGTTGAACCAGCGCTATGCCGCTCAGGGCGGTGAAGTGACTGATACCACTGAGGTGGCTGCCGCTGATACAACTGCCGTTGCTGCTGCCGCAGAGGCTGTTGCCGACACTGCTAAGGCTGCTGCTGGTGACCTTGCAGCCAAACTGGCTAAGAAAGACACCAAGACTATTGACTCCAAGGCTAATGAACTGGCCAAGAAGCAGAATCCTCTGTTCTATTACTTCCAGCCCACACAGGGTAATGCCCTCGCTGTGGTTGGTTATGCCAATGCCCGCGATACCGCAGCCATCAACAAGATTATCTACTCTGACCTCGCTGCCCGCATCTTCCCTGCCGAGTTGAAACTCCGCTGGGGTGCCAAGGCTGAGGACTTCGGCGGTCAGAACACCAAGGGCGACATCTTCGAACTCTATGCCCTGAAGATCACCGAGCCCAATGGCCGTGCTCCGCTGGAGGGTGATGTCATCACCAACGGTAAGGACGACTTCGACCAGATGGGTCATCCCTGTGTCTCTATGCAGATGAACTCCGACGGTGCCCGTCGTTGGAGCCAGATTACGAAGCAGAACATCGGCAAGGCCGTTGCCATCGTACTCGACGATGCCGTCTATTCCGCTCCCCGTATCCTGACTCAGATCGACGGTGGTAACTCTCAGATCACTGGTAACTTCACCATCGAAGACACCAAGGACCTTGCCAACACCCTGAACTCCGGTAAGATGCCGGCTCCTACCCGTATCGTACAGGAAGAGGTGGTTGGTCCGTCACTCGGTGCACAGTCCATCAAGCAGGGTATCATCTCGTTCATCGTAGCCTTCGTGCTGTTGATGATCTACATGATCATGCTGTATGGCTTCATCCCAGGTATCCTCTCCGATATCGCCCTGCTGTTCAACCTGTTCTTCACATTGGGTATCCTCACCTCGTTCCAGGCAGCCCTGACCATGCCGGGTATCGCCGGTATCGTGCTGACCCTCGGTACGGCTGTGGATGCCAACGTGCTGATCTACGAGCGTATCAAGGAGGAACTGAAGAAGGGTCTGAGCATGAAGGAAGCCCTCAACAAGGGTTACTCTAACGCCTTCAGCGCCATCTTTGACTCGAACCTCACCTCATTGATCACTGGTATCATCCTGCTCTACTTCGGTACAGGTCCTGTGAAGGGCTTCGCCACCACTTGGATCATCGGTATCTGCGTATCCTTCTTCACCGCTGTGTTCATGACCCGTCTGGTCTATGACTACATGCTGAGCAAGGACAAGTGGACCAACCTGACCTTCGTGACTGCCTACTCGAAGAACCTGATGCAGAATGCCAAGTATCACTTCATGGGTATGTATAAGAAGACCTTCACCATCTGGGGTATCGCTGCACTCATCTGCATCATCTCATTTGCCGTTCGCGGCCTGAGCCAGAGCATCGACTTCACCGGTGGTCGTAACTACGTGGTGACCCTCGACAAGGAGACACCCGTTGAGACTGTCCGTCAGGCTATGGCCGGTGCTTTCATCAACACCATGGGTGAGAAGGCTCAGCAGGAGGCTAACACCTCTGTCATCGCCCTCGGTACCGACGGTAAGACCGTTCGTATCTCTACCAACTGGGATATCGAGTCGAACAATCCTGAGGTTGACGACAAGGCTGAGGACATCCTCTTCAACGCCCTGAAGAAGGCCGGTCTGGTCAGTCAGGAGAGCGTAGAATCCTTCAAGAACCCAGATGTCCGCGAAGGTGGTTCCATCATCAGTAGTGCAAAGGTAGGTCCGTCAGTGGCTAAGGATATCACATATGGTGCTATCATCAGTGTGATCATCGCCCTGATCGCTATCTTCCTCTACATCCTGCTCCGCTTCCGCAACCTCGCCTTCTCTGTAGGCGCTATCGTTGCCCTGGCTCTGGATGCCCTGATCGTGATTGGTATCTACTCACTCTGTTGGGGTTGGGTTCCCATGTCATTAGAGATCGACCAGGTGTTCATCGGTGCCATCCTGACGGTGATCGGTTACTCCATCAACGATAAGGTGGTGGTGTTCGACCGTATCCGTGAGAACATCGGACTCTATGGCAAGCGCGATCGTCAGCAATTGTTCAACGATTCGTTGAACCAGACGCTGGCCCGTACCATCAACACCTCTGTGACGACCCTGATCGTGCTGTTGGCTATCTTCATCCTCGGTGGTGACAGCATCCGCTCGTTCTCGTTCGCCATGATCCTCGGTGTCATCTTCGGTACCCTCAGTTCACTCTTCATCGCTGCTCCTGTGGCCTACCTGACCATGGGACGCACCATCAAGGAGGACGAGGCCGCCGTTGCCCCCGCCAAGAAATAAGGCTTACACCTTATTAATATATTAAAGGCTGCACTCGCAATGAGTGCAGCCTTTACTTTTTCAGTCACCTGATTTCATTCTAATACTGAAGTTTTGCTACACCGTAAGTGAAAGCGATGGCATGCGGCTCAACACCTGTCGGGAACGAACCTGAGTCCACAAACTGCCCTTTGCCGGTATAGACATTCACATAACCAGGCATCGAATAGTTGGGATACCCCGTATCGGGATCCATCTTTCGTGAGGCAATACACACCTGCCCCGTGTTAGGATCGACGGCGATGGCACAGGGGTACTCGATGGGTGTACCGCCAGTGGGAGTGAAGGTATCCAACGAGCCATAGACAATGTTATAGACGTTATAGGTAGCCTTTGTGCTGCCGTAAGGAAAATTATAGGTGACGATCGACTGTCCTGCTACAGCCATACCAATGGCATCGGGCACCACCTTAGAGACGATGCTACCATTGATCACATAGACACCAGCATCCTTCTGCGGCTGCATCCAGTTCTCATCATAGTAGCCCCAGTCCAGCACATAGATCACGTCGCCTACCACAGCCAACTGCTGCGGATTTTGGATCTTGTCGTTCTTGATCTCCGTAATCGAGCCGTTAGCCAGGCTGATCTTCGAGATAGAACCGTTGCCATAGCCATAGTCACTGTTAGCCACATAGAGCGCCATGTCGGCATCGGTTGTTCCGCCAATAGCCATGCCCTCAGGAGCAGAACCCACTTTATAACAACTCTCGTAGTGAGGGGGCACAGATACAGAACCAGTATCGATGACGGCCACATAGCCACCATAGGTAGAAACATACACCTTGCCGCCATAGGCCTCGAGGGCACGGGGATTAACACCCTCTGCAGAGCCCATCTCCTGCACTGTGTTGATCTTCTCGATCAGTTTGAAGGTTCTGATATTCAGCACGAAAACGGTATTCTCGTCAGAACCTGCAATGTAGATCTTTTCGCCATAGGCCATCACGTCGTTAGGTGTACCGCCGAGGCTCTCGCCATTGGCCTTCTTGTACACATCCTGCTGAACGGTGTACGAATCACCAATGAAGTTCACGTACGTGAGGCTTCCGTCGATGCCATTGTAATAATTTCCATTGTTGATAATCAACATCCCCTTTGTCACAACGCATTCACCGACACTAGGCACGTCGCTGTAAACTGGGTTGTCGTCCGTCGAGCACGATATGAAAGTTACACACATCATAAACACGCCCATTGCGAGGGCCACCATCATCAGAGAACTCTTTGTCTTCATACCTTATATTCTTTTTAGTGGGTTGAACATTCTGATTTCGGTTGCAAAAGTAATAAATATCTGGCAAATCTGCAAGAAAAACGTTACTGAATAGTCGTGAGATCAAATCTTGTACTCCAGGATGTCGCCCGGCTGACAGTCGAGAGCCTGACAGATAGCCTCTAAGGTGGAGAATCGGATGGCCTTTGCCTTGCCCGTCTTCAAGATGGAGAGGTTGGCCTGGGTGATGCCGATCCGCTCGGCCAGTTCCTGCGAAGACATCTTGCGCTTCGCCATCATCACATCTACATTTACGATGATACTCATAAGGCTCCCGGTGTTTAGATGGTTAGTTCTTGTTCTTCCTTCAAATCCTTACCCATCAGGATAATCTGCGAGATGATCATCAGCGCCAGACCAGTGAGGATAAACATACTGTTGGCGTCATTCTTAAACACAACATAATAGTCGGCCAATTGAATGTGATACATATTATAACGCGTGATGGCGTAACAGACAATCGTTTGATACAAGTAAAGGGCGCTGAGCAGGACACCTGTGATTTCGAGGTATTTAGATACTTGCGTCACAAAGATATTACCCCTGCGAATGTTGCGGATCAGTTTAATCACCAAACTAAGTATCCAGACTATCACAATGAGTGCGACGACGGATGTGATGACGGAAACGACAAAAAGAACATTAAAGAACTTTTTTTGCGAGGCGGGAACAGACAGTTTCACTTTTTGCATCTCCACCATGTAGGTCTGCAACTCTGTCCCATCACTGTCTGACATTTTCGCCGTTGACATAAGCGACTTCTGCTTGAACTTGTCTTTTGGCGCCACATAGACTTCATAGCCGTATGTCTCATGATTGGTGGTGATGACACGACCGTCTGGAAGTGTCTCACGACTCATAAACTCGGGAGGACAATCCACAAATTCCATTTTGTCATTAGGCGTTGCATACCACATGGACTCGTGGAAATAGAAAACATTGGTTACAACCAAAATGATTAGTACTGCAACAAACAGTGTGCTGTAAATTTTTAGTTTCTTGTTCATAATTCACAAAGTTTTATTGTTAAACGATAAATAATTTCGGTGCAAAGATAAACAGAATATTTGAACCGACAATGGAAAACGATGTTAAATTATCGTAAAACAATAATTATTTATTCAAAAACAGAAGACAAATTGTTTGAATCAGATTCAGTGAATGCCATATTCAGGAGTTTTTCCTATGCCTGAGATTCAGGGGAAGCCATCCCCAAGGGGGTGAAAACTTGCCCTGAATCTCGGACACGTCTATGCACACCGGGCAGAAATATGCCCTGAATCTGGGGCAAGATATTTTGACCTCGGAAAAGTCTGCCCTGAATCTGAGGCAAGATATTCTAACCTCGGAAAAGTATGCCCTGAATCTGGGGCAAGATATTCTGACCTCGGAAAAGTCTGCCCTGAATCTGAGGCAAGATATTCTGACCTCGGAAAAGTATGCCCTGAATCTGGGGCAAGATATTCTGACCTCGGGAAAGTCTGCCCTGAATCTGGGGCAAGATATTCTGACCTCGGGAAAGTCTGCCCTGAATCTGGGGCAACATTTACCCCCCTGTGCATAAGTATGAACTGGATTTAGGGCAAGTTTTCACCCCCCTGGGGATGGTTTGCCCGGAATCTCAGACATAAAAATACGAGTTCGGAATGGTCCTATGTGGGCGCTGCACTTATTTGATGATGGGATGGCAGTCCAACCGCCTCCGCTACTCAGATGGATGTTTAGTCGGTCGCTGGGAATTACCGTCTGCTGAGTATGCTTGTAATCTGTCGCATCCTTCAAGGCATTGACGCCATCGGCGAAGATATCGGCGTGATGGCGACCTTCTCCCAAGAAGGAGAGATGGATAGTCAGGTCGCGAGGTGTCCAGTCTGTCATTGCTGCAACAAACCATGTCGTGCCTTTACGACGGGCAATAACAGTATATTCTCCCATCCTGCCATCAAGGGCCACCGTCTCGTCGAAGGTGGTAGGAACCTGTGCGATAAGCATGTACTTCGTGGGACTGTCAGCCATCATCTGAAGCGGGGCCTCAAAAGTAGTGTACATCGCCATCTGGTGCACACGGGTTCCCTGACTCATCGGGTGGTCGTTGTTGCCGAAGAAGTTATTCTTCATGGCATTTGTCATGGCACCAGGGGTATAGTCCATAGGACCAGCCAGCATGCGGAGATAAGGAGCCGTCACGTCATAATGCGGCTGATCATGCAGGGGACCGTCACCTGCACGAGACTCCCATTTGGAATTCTCCAGACCCTTCACACCCTCGAAATTGAAGATGTTGGGATAGGCGCGCTGGATGCCAAAGGGCTTCAGTCCATGATAATCGAGATAGAGATGATACTTGGCAGCACTCGCCGCGATCTTATAGGCTGAGGCTATCACCTGCTGGTCGTCGCGATCGAAGAAATCCACCTTGAATCCCTTGATTCCCATGTCAGCATAGTGCTTCATCACCGCATCGGTGACAGAGATATCATTCAGAGGATTGCTTCCAATGAGATTACGCCAACTGGACCAGAGGATGATGCCCACACCCTTTTCCTGACCACGGGCAATCAGTCTGGGCAGGTCAATCACCGGACTCAAGTCTTCTGTCAACGACTCCTGGCCGCTCCATCCCTCATCGATGATGATGTATTCTATCTTGTTCTTGGCCGCAAAGTCTATATAATATAAATAGGTGTCGGTGTTCATGCCTGATTTGAAATCCACACCAGAGACATTCGTGTTGTTCCACCAATCCCAGGCCACCTTTCCGGGTTTGATCCACGAGGTGTCGCTGATGCGGCACGCCGGAGCCAGTCGTTGTGCCATGTCGCAGTTCAGGATGTCGGCATCCTTCTCCGTGATGACGACAGCCCGCCAAGGCAGTGCCCGTCTGCCATCCAACCGGGCAATATAGTTGGCACGCTTTGTGGGTACAAGGTTCAGTCGGTCGAAACCTCCAATCTCTTGTTCCAACGGATAGGGCGCAAATTCTGCCGTCAGTCCTCTCTTGCCATTCCTCTTGAGGAACATGCCCGGATAATCCTCTACACCAGCATCCATCACGATGGCCTTCAAGCCATTAGGCAGACAGACGGCCAGAGGCGTGATGGCCAACGAGTCGCTGAACATCTTCGACAGCGGCTGCTCATCGTAATACGATTCAAAACTATAGCAATAACGCTCTCCGCCTCGATTGTCGTTGACATAAGGTATGAAGGCAGGATAGTCTTCAGCAAACATAAACTCCGCCGTCTCGCTGGTCACTTCCGTCATGATTTTTCGGTCAAGCAGAAAACGATAGGCTGCGCCATCATCATAAACACGGAACTCGATGCTGATACCGTTCTTGAACGATATGGTCATGGCGTTGTACTCATCCTTGACTTCTGCCTTCTTATAAAATGGTGTGGCAAACTTCGTCCTCACCTGCTGGCGATTGGTCACCTTGCCCAATCCGCCTTTTGTGAAGACATCGAAAATGCCGTCAACCAAAATGTTGATCCGCGATTCCTCCAACACAGACACGCCATTGTGCTCGATGCGCCAAGTCAACATGGAGTGGTTTTGAGTACTGACCTCAATCTGCGTCTTCTTGTCAGGAGATTCTGCCGTCCACATCTTCCCCACACTCGTTGCATACGTTGTTGTACTTATTCCCGTCAGGCATAAGACAACCATCAATTTCAATAGTCTAATCATACTTTTCATTTTAGTACCCACAGTACCCCGACCGAGAATCGAACTCGGAACTAAGCTTTAGGAGAGCCTTGTTATATCCATTTAACTATCAGGGCATGCTTTTCGGGTGCAAAGATAGTGCAAAATTTCGATTTAGCGAAGAGAATACAAATAAATTTGCATTCTTGAGCGTGAGAAATTTATCTATATCGACCGAAAAACCAATTTTTATTTGAATTTTTCCGAGATGCAGCCTTTCTTTGACCTATTTTATTGCAGCCGCCTTGGAATTCCGGGATTTTTTTACTAATTTTGCCGCAGAAATCCCAAAATCCTCGGTCGGGGTACTTTGGCAAAGCCAGAGGCTGTACAACGAAAATCAAAATGATAAATAACGGAAAAAGACAATGAGAAAGGTATTTTTAATGCTCGTAGCGGGCTTGTTGCTGACGACGGGTTGCAAACAGAAGATAAAAGTGGTTGAAGGGATACAAGTGGTTGATGATGAGGGGAAGCCAATCGATGTGGCATCTGCGACGGAGATCAATAACACATTTGTCGATATCGCCCTGCCTGGCCCTCAGGGTCAGACTGTGAGGGTGAGAGACTATGTGGGCCAGAACAAACTGGTACTTATCGACTT
>CACZVE010000029.1 GCA_902784565.1 uncultured Prevotellaceae bacterium | reverse complement strand
GCCAAGGGCTATCAGTTGGAGAAAAACGACTCATGGGGCGGCACCACCATCTGCGGCACGGGTTACGGCAGAATGGATTCGTCACGCAACAACTTCATCTCGCGTGTTGACAGTCTGGGCAACCCCGATATCATCTTTGTGTTTGGAGGCACCAACGATGCCTGGGCCAACTCTCCCGTGGGCGAATACCAGTATTCCGACTGGACCAAGGAAGACTGCAAGAACTTCCGTCCGGCACTCGCCTGTCTGTTTGATATGCTTCAGAAGCGCTATCCCAAGGCAAGAATTTGTTCCTTGCTGAACTCTGAACTCAGGGAACCCATCAACGAGTCGATGCGCGAAATCTGCAAGCACTACAACATCCAACTCATCGAATTACACGACATCGACAAGCAGAACGGTCATCCCTCCATCAGCGGCATGAAGAGCATCTGCGACCAGTTGCTTACAGGTCTGAAGGACTAATTCCGAATTCGCAGACGGGCAGTGCGCAGCAATTCCACTGGCGACTGTCCTGTGAGGGCTTTCATCTTTCTATATAATTGTACACGTGAGAGCCCTAGTTCTGCACCAATAGTCTCCACACTGAGGTCACTGTCGGATAAGTTCTTTTCAATGTAATCGCGGAACTTAAGAAGGAAAGCGTCTTCTTTAATGATTGTCTGAGGTGTATTGCTCGCTTTCTCATGATCTTTACTGTTCTCCACACCAAACAGGTTCTTCAGTACGAGACGGCTCTTCAGGAGATTACCGATACGAGCAAGCAGTACATCGGCAGAGAATGGCTTGGTGATATAGGCATCGGCTCCGCTCTCATAGCCTTCTATCTGATGTTGACTAAGGGCACGGGCCGTGAGCAAGATCACAGGAATATGACTGGTGGCGGTTCCGCTTTTGACGCGCTGGCAGAATTCCAGACCGTTCATGACGGGCATCATGACGTCAGAAACAATCAGATCAGGTACAATCTCATTGGCAATAGCAAGTCCTTGCTGCCCATCAGCAGCCTCATTCACCTGGTATCTGTCTTGAAGGATGGTACGGAGATAGGCACGTATATCGGCATTGTCGTCAACAATTAACACTGTGGACAGATCTTCGGCATGTGGCTGCTCTGTCTCTGCTGTTTTTGTATGTGACTCTAACGGGATTGACTCTTGCATGCTTGCTGTCATGTCATCAATACTGCCAGTGGCTTGAACGTTTAGCATCTTGTTGATAAGTTGTGTCAGTTGGTGGGTATTGCGCTGGATGATAGCAAAGAGTCCTGATGCCTCGGCTCCTGCCTGCTGAAGATCCTTGGTCTCTGCCAACTGTGACAATGGTCCCTCAATGAGTGTCAACGGGGTTCGAAGTTCGTGACTTACCTGAGTATAGAAGTCTAACTGTTCACGCTCCATCTTGTTACGTTCTTCTGCAATACGGGCTTTCTGGAGATAGTAACGATAGATGATAATTATCAATACCAACAGCAGGAAGATAAATGCAATGGCCAGTACCAGCACTATCTGCTGATTGCCAAGTTGTTTTAAATAGGCATCTGAACGCTCATGTAGTTGGATTGTCTTTTGTTACGAGGGCTGCCATCAAAGGATTGTCCTTCTGATACGGCTTCCCTTCAAGGATATTCATGGCCAGTTGTAATACTTCATCGCCATGTGTAGGATAGATATACGATGCTTCAAGTAGAGAGTCTCGTACGCAGGCTATACCATTGCCTTCACCTGGCAGACCGTCAATACCACAGTATTTGGTGCCTTCAGACGATAAAGCCTTTAAGGCACCGACGGCCATACGGTCGTTCTGGCCAAACACAAAGTCTATACGAGATGTCGGGGACTGCAAATCTCCCCCAACGGAGTCTTGCCAGATCTTGATGGCATTAACTGCGCTTTCTTCTGTCCAGTCACCTTGCAAAGAAGCGACAAGTGTGATGGCTGGATAGGCTTTCAAGGCCCTCACAAAACCATTATGACGCTCGATGGCTGGCGACGAGCCTTTCAGTCCCATGATTTCCAACACACGACCTTTACCCTTGAGTCGGGTAGCAATATATTCCCCCATCAGCCTTCCCATCTCGAAATTATCCGCTCCAATATATGCTGTAAATTTCTCTGAATTGGTCTTACGGTCAAATACGATAACGGGGATTCCTTTATCATAAACTTCGTCGATTGCGGGTGAGACGGTAGCCACCTGATTCGGAGCAACAATCAACAGGTCGATGCCATCGTCGACAAACTGGCGAATCTGCTCAATTTGTTTTTCATCGCTATCATCGGCAGAGGCGAAACGCAGTTCCACACCATCGTGGAAATAAGTTCCTATCTTCAGTTCGTTGTTCAATTTGTCGCGCCAGATATCCTCTGAACATTGCGAAACACCTATAATATATTTAGGGTGATGTCCAGAACAAGCGATAAGAAATGGTAAAACTGCAAGAAATAAGAAATATCTTACAGCAACCCATCGCCATGAACGATACTTTGCATCAATTGAAATACTTCTTAAAACCATCTTCATTATAATGTATTAATTCTGCTTCCAATTTATTAATTCATCCTCTATTACAAAAGAATATGTGGCTCTTAATCTGACGGGAAAAGGTATTACACGCGAAACCTCAGTATGCCTCACGGTATTTGGAGTCGTCCTTGTCATTGAGCATGGAGAGGTAACTCTGGTAGCGGCTTTGGGCGATGTAGTGGTCTTCGAGCGCCTGAAGGACGGCACAGCCCGGTTCATGGGTGTGTGTACAGTTAGAGAAACGACAGTCCTTGGCAAAGCGGAAGATTTCCTTGAAATAACTCGTGATTTCCTCTGGCTCCATGTCGAAGGTGCCGAAGCCTTTAATGCCCGGAGTGTCAATGAGGTAGCCAGACTCCCCAGAGATACCAGAGGTTTCGGATAGTGAGATCATTTCGCTGAAGGTTGTTGTGTGCTGACCTGTGTTGTGGGCATCGGAGATTTCCGCTGTACGAAGACAGGCTCCAGGTACCAAATGGTTGATGAGGGTGGACTTCCCCACCCCACTGTTACCACTGAGCAGCGTGATTTTCCCTTCCAATAGGGGACGCAGGTCTTCCACTCCATCGCCCGTTTCAGCAGAAATCTGCCGACAGTCATAGCCGATGGTTTCATAAAGGGTGACGAGCATCTTCTGGTAGCGTCTCTCCTCTTCATTGAGCAAGTCGGTCTTGTTGAAGACCAATACCACAGGTACACAGTAAGCCTCAGCAGAGGCAAGGAAACGATCAATGAAGGTTGTGGATGTCTGAGGATAATTCACTGTGACGACCAATAGAGCCAGATCCACATTCGCCGCGATGATATGACTCTGTTTGGAGAGGTTGATGCTCTTACGGATGATGTAGTTACGGCGATCCTCTATCTCGGAGATAAAGGCGGTACCCTCAGGGTTGAGCACCAGCTGCACCCTGTCGCCCACAGCCACGGGGTTCGTGCTGCGGATACCTTTCAGACGGAAATTTCCCTTGATCTTCGACTCGACCAGTTGGCCATCGTCCGTCAGGACGGTGTACCAACTGCCGGTATTCTTGATGACTAAGCCCTTCACTGGGTTAGACGGTCATGATCTCCTTGTTCTTTGCCGCAATCAGGTCATCAATCTTCTTGATGTACTTGTCGTGGATCTTCTGGAGTTCCAGTTCGGCGTCCTTCTCATTATCCTCAGAGAGTCCGTCCTTGATGGCCTTCTTCAGTTTATCCTTGATGTCGCCACGCACATTGCGCACCTCCACCTTCGCCTTCTCGGCAATCTTGTTACACTGCTTCGTCAGGTCACGACGACGTTCCTCAGTGGGGATAGGGATGTTCAGACGGATCACCTCACCATTGTTCTCCGGGGTGATACCTACATCGCTGTCCATGATGGCCTTCTCGATGTTACGGATCTCCTTCGGGTCCCACGGTTTGATGGCAATGGTACGGGGATCGGGCACCATCACATTGGCTACCTGGTTCAGGGGTACCTTACTGCCGTAGGAGTCTACCCTGACACCGTCGAGAATGGCCACGTTGGCACGTCCGGCACGGATGCGGTTCAGTTCCTCCTCGAGGTACATGGCCGCCATCTCCATTCTCTCTTCACTCTTCTTCAATGTCTCTTTGACGTCTAACATAATTCTTCGTTGTTTTGGATTATCTGATGACAAAAGTAGCACTTTTCCCCGAATCCGCCAAATTTTTCACCTCTTTTTTATCTGTTTTGACCAAAAAAGGCCTCTGACAGAGATTTTCGGTAAAATTATTTGGTAGTTCGAACTCTTTTGTGTAACTTTGCCAAACGTATACATCTATTCAATTAAATGATCATGGACTTTCCACATATCGCCCTGTGCTTGTTGGCTGTGCTCGTCATTGCCATCATTGTCCTGATCATCTACAACCGGATCTACTATCGGCGCGAGAAAGACATCATCACCCGGACCAGTCAGATGAACACCCAACTGGCGCTGGTGCTCGACTCGAACAAGACGCAGGTATGGACCTACGACCCCATGAAACGCATCTTCGTAGTGCTGCAGGAAGGCAACACCGGTAAGGAATACACCCCCATCGACTTCGCACAGTTCTTTAACCACGACGATGTCAGCGCCCTGCGGCAACTGATCAAAACCATCATCCACAGGGAGAAAGAGGCAGACGCCATCACCGTCAGAGGTCGGGAGGAAAAAGGAAAGACCCCCACCTACGAGATCCATGTGTCTGTGCTCAAAAGAGACAGGCAGGGCAACCCGCAGGTACTCCTCGGTATCCAGCGTGACACCACGGAGGATATGGTGCAACAGGAAGAGAGTCGGCGTCTGGCACTCCGCTACCATACCGTGTTCGACTCCTCCCTCATCGACATGATCTTCTACAATGAAGACGGTATCCTGACAGACATCAACGACAAGGCCCTGGAGAGTTTCGGCGTGAAAGACCGCGAGGCCCTGCTCAAGCGGAAGGTGAATATCAGGGATATCCCCTCGTACCGCAATATCGACTTCGAGGATTTAGAGAGTACAGTTCTGTCGAGTATCACCGACATCGACAAGACGAAGCAGACAGACGAACGTGTCCCTGAAGTGACCGTTGGCGGTAAGTTATACTATGAAGTGACGCTCAGTACCCTCCGCGATGAACATAACCACCTGCACGGTGTCATTGCCGCAGGCCGTAACATCACAGAGATGGTACAGAACCACCACCGTCAGCAGGAAAACCGCAAACTGTTGATGAAGACCACCAAGGAAATCGAGAATTATATCACCGATATCAACTACACGCTGCGGGCCAGTGGTGTGCATATCTTCCACTACTACCCCGACACCCACCAACTGGATATCTCCAGCGACTTGAACAAGGTGCAGTACAGTCTGTCGCAGATCCGTTGTGCAGCCCTCATCGACCCGTCAGACCACAGAAGACTCAGAGGACTGCTGCTCCGCATGGATGCCCGTCGACAGGAAGCCTTTACCACCACCTTCCATACCATCTTCCGCGACGAACAGCAACGGCGCATCCATATGACATTCAGTACGGTACCCGTGAAAGATAAAGAAGGTGTCATCACCCATTACTTCGGTCTGTGCCGTAACGATACAGAGGCCATCTACACAGAGGCCAAACTGCGCGAAGAGACCAAGAAGGCCCAAGAGACAGAAGGTCTGAAGAACACCTTCCTCACCAATATGAGCCATGAGATCCGTACCCCGCTGAATGCCGTCATCGGTTTCGCAGGACTCTTTAATGCCCCCCACGACGAAGTCGACGAACCCGTCTTTGCCGAGGAGATCAAACGGAATACTGGTCGGTTGCTGAAACTCGTCAACGATATCCTCTTCATCTCGAAACTCGACGCCAGGATGGTGGAGTTCAACTATCAGGATGCCGACTTTGCCGCCCTCTTCGAGGGCTACTGTTACATGGGATGGAGTAATGTCAGTCCGGGGGTCACCGTCACCGCAGAGAATCCCTACAACCACCTGGTCGTGAATATCGACGACAAGAACCTCTGCGAGGTGATCCAGAAGTTGTGTGAGCATTCAGCCCGGAACACCACGGAAGGATACATCCGTGCCAAATACGAATACCGTCACGGGGAACTCAGTATCTCCATCGAGGACTCCGGCAAGGGCATCCCCGCCAAGGAACTGAGCCATGTCTTCGACCGTTTCACCAGGAACGAGTCAGTAAACGAATACGACACGGGTCTGGAGATGCCTATCATCAAGGAACTCGTGGAGCAGATGGGTGGATCCATCGAGATACAGTCGGGAGAGGGCAAAGGCACTACGGCCTACATCATCGTCCCCTGTGAGATGAAACATATGGAGAAAAGAGTGAATAGTGAATAATGAATAGTGAATAGTGGGATTGGGAGTTAACATATTAGGTATGGCCATCACGGCACAGGACGCCATCTACGTGGTGCTCCTTTTTGTGGTGTTGATTGTCTTTCTCGCCACTGTCGGTATCAACCGCATCAGCATCCTCCGCATCCGGAAGCGTGCAAGGGAGGCCCAAGAGATATCGACGATTATGCAGCATACCCTCGACATCAACAAGAACTACGTGCTGAAACTTGACGTGCAAAAGCGACATGCCACCAACCTGCGCGGGCACCTGTTCCCAGATGAGGGCATGGGCTATGAGGAGAGTTTCGATATCATACACCCCGACGACAGGGCCATCTATAGGAACTTCATCCTCCAGATGGTGAAGGAAGGGAAGTCGACAGGTTCCTGTCTGTTCCGCTGGGATATGAGCGGGCACCAGCACCTGGGAGACTGGCACTATATGAGAGACCAGGGTGTGGTGGAATACAGCCGCGACAAGGACAAGAACCCCACCAACCTGTTCTGTACCCTCACCGATGAGACGGAGTATTTCCTGAAAGAGTCGGAGAAGAATGAACTCACCGACAAGTACAAGAAGATGTTCGAGCAGAGCATCGTGGGACTGGCCCTCTATGACAAGAACGGCAGACTGATGAATGCCAACCAAAAGATGCGAGAGATCTTGAAGTTCCAAGGCGAGGACGATCCCTACTATTTCGGCACCTCGCTCTACGACCTGCCGACTTTCCGCAATCTGTCCAACCACAACCAAGTGGAAGACCTCTACTTCTGTACCAAGAGCGTCATCATCGAACGGGGCGTGAACTGCTTCACGGAATTGCGTACCCACCCCATCTACGACGAGAACGGCAAACTCTTCTATATCTCCTTTTCCATCCGCGATGTCACCCAGGAGCGTGAACTCTACCTGCAGAACAGACAGAACGACCTGGAGATGCAACGCGCCAAGGAGGAGATACAACAGTACGAGACGGAACTGCAGTACCTGATGGATACCTGCAACATGCGTTTCTTCCGCACCTCGCTCGCCGACAAGACCTGTACCTTCTACAAGCGTCTGGACACACCCGAGAGACAGATGTCGTTCGAGCAACTGACAGAGCATTTCGTCGACAGTCCCTTCCGTTCCGGACTGATGGACTTCGCCAACTATTTCAGTGTGCGCCGTTCCGACCTGACCAATATGCACCCCCTCTTCCACGAAGGCGAAGAGTTGCAGTGGAACTATATCGACAGTGTGCCGTTATTCAACGCCGAAGGACAGTTGGAAGGCACCTACGGTATTGTGCGTAACGTCACCGACCTCATTCAGAAACAGGAGCAGTTGAAACTGGAAACGGAGCGTGCCAATGACTCCGGACGCATGAAGTCGGTATTCATGGCGAATATGACCCACGAGATACGTACCCCGCTGAACTCCATCGTGGGATTCTCCGATGTCCTGCCATTGATGAGTACACCTGAGGAAAAACGGGAGATCGTCCGGGTCATCATGAACAACTGCGACATGCTCCTGCGACTCATCAACGATATCCTTGCCATCTCACAACTCGACGATGGCGGTATCCGCATCGAACCGCACCAGGTGGACTTCGCCAAGGCGTTCGACGATATCTGTGAGTCGTTGAAGGAACGTGTCCAGGAGCCTGGCGTGGAATTCATCAAGGACAATCCTTACCACACGTTGGTGACAACCATCGACAACGGACGCATCCAACAGGTCATCACCAATCTGGTGACGAATGCCGTGAAATATACCCATCAGGGACATATCAAGACAGGCTACCGCTACGAGAACGACGGACTGTATATCTACTGCGAGGACACCGGTGAAGGTATCCCCAAGGAGGCACAGGGAAAGATTTTCGAACGGTTCGTGAAACTGAACGACTTCGTACAGGGTACTGGTCTGGGACTGAGCATCTGCAAAGCCATCACCGATGCCTGCCGCGGACAGATCGGGGTCATCTCTGAGGGAAAGGACAAGGGATCGACCTTCTGGTTCTGGATTCCGTGTGAAGTGAAAAGTGAAGAGTGAAAAGTGAATAATTTGCTACCGCATATATGAATAGGATTCTGCTGATATTGATTGGGCTGATGTCGCTCACAGGGGTACAGGCCCAGGAAGAGACAGACAGTATAAGGGTCTTTACCAAAGAACAACCCCTCGTCTATGAAGACGCATGGGACCTCTGGCCCTATGCCTTCCTCAACGAGAAGGGAGAACCCGTAGGTTTCAATATCGACCTGCTCAGACTCATCTGCAAGGAACTCGACATCCCCTATATCATCAAACTGAAACCCACCTCCGAGGCCCTGAATGACCTGAAGTCAGGATCTGCCGACCTGATGTGCGGTATGGATGCACACTTCCACGACGACTATGCCAGATACGGTAAGTCCGTGCTCCAACTGTTCACCCACAGTATTGTCCACCAGAAAGGTGTCAAACCTGTGATACGTGAGGTGGAGGATCTGGCCAATTACCGGGTTATCGTACACGACGGCAGTTTCAGTCACCACCTGATGATTCGCAAGGGCTGGGGAAAGAACGCCGTCCCCTACGACGATATGCAGGAAGCGGTACAGAAGGCCCATCTCGACCCGGGCAGTCAGATCGTGTGGAACACCCTCTCCCTGAAATGGCTCATCAATAAGTTCCAGTTCGACAACCTGGAACTCTCACCGGTCGACGTCCAGCACGGAGAATATAAGTTCATGTCGAACAACCCCCGTCTGCTGCAACGCATCGACAGCATCTACACCATCCTGCGGGCACAGGACAAACTGCAACCCATCCAGAACAAATGGTTCTACCCCGAACGTGAGGACTCGGGCATCCCCACCTGGATCTGGAAACTGGCCATCCTATTGGCACTGGGTATGTTCGCCCTACTCATCTACTACGCCATCTACCGACAGCGGGAGAAGAAGGTGAAGAGAGTACTGCTCAAAGACAATAACCGTCTGGCACTGATCCTCAACACCAGTAAGGTGCGTATCTGGATCTACCATGTGGAGACAAGAACCGTCACGCCATTGGATGAGAAAGGCTCTTCCATGCCCAGTCATCCCTCTGTGGACTTCTTCAGACAGACCACGCCTTCTGATTTCGAGCGCCTCAGCAATGCGCTGGCCAGTATCACCAGTGGAGAAAAGGATAACGTCACACTCAACATTACCGGTAAGGACGAAGCCTCAGATGAGGAACTGCGTGACTTCACTGTCGACCTCTCTGTATTCCGGCGTGACAAAGAGGGACATCCCATAGATATAATAGGTACGCGTAGCGACACCACCGAAGAACGTCTCAAACAAAAGGAATCCCAGGAGATGATGCTGCGCTATCAGGCCGTCTTCAACTCAGCCATGATTGACATGGTCGTCTATGACGAGAATGGTATCATCACCGATATGAACGATAAGGCATGGAATGCTTTCCCCGGTAAGAAAGAAGAGATACTGGCAAGGAATATCCACATCAGCCAAGTGCTGGGTATGGAGGTTGATCTTGACACCATGGAACCGATCTACCTGACTCAGATCTATCATAACAAACCTGACGATAAACGTGTCCTGAACTTGTTTCTCAAACGTCCTGAAATGTACTATGAACTGAAACTGGTGCCTGTGCGGGATAATCAGGGCAAGCTCTTGGGTATCTATAGTACGGGACGCAATGTCACAGAAGTAGCCAAGTCCTATACCAATTTGCAGAAGAATATCCAACTGCTGCAGGAGGCCAACACCCAGATGGGACGGTACATCAAGAACATCGATTACGTGTTGCAGAACGGTAACCTGCGTATCGTCACCTATTCGCCGGAGAACCACATACTAACCATCTACAGCGAGATCAACCATGTGCAGTATGAACTGACACAGGCACGTACCATCGAACTGACGGATGAGGAATACAAGAAAAAAGCCCAGCGGTTGCTCAATACCATGGACAACCTCACGGCAGCCTCTATCAAGACCACTGTCAAGACCTCGTTACGAATCCATAACAAGTCGCTCTACCTCCACCTGTCGTTCATCCCCATCTTCGACAATGAAGGCGGTGTGACGGGTTACTTCGGTATCTGTCGTGACGTGAGTGAGATCAAGGCCACTGAGGAGGAGTTGGAACACGAGACGGTGAAAGCCCAGGAGGTGGAGACACTGAAGAACACCTTCCTCCGTAACATGAGTTACGAGATCCGTACCCCGCTCAGCAGTGTCGTCGGCTTTGCAGAACTCTTCGAGACAGAACATTCGCCTGAAGACGAGACCGTCTTTATCACTGAGATCAAGGAGAGTGCCTCCACCCTGCTGAAACTCATCAATGACATCCTCTTCCTCTCACGACTGGATGCCAGGATGATTGAAATCAAACCCAAGCCAATTGATTTTGCCGCTGTCTTTGAGAACCGTTGCCAGACAGCCTGGTTCAATTACAAGAAACCGGGTGTGACCTATAGTGTTGACAACCCCTACAACCATCTTGTGGTGGATATCGACGATCAGATTCTTGGTACCGTCATCGACCAGATTATTGCCAATGCCGCACAGCACACCACCTCGGGACTGGTTCGTGCAAGATACGACTATACCGGCGACCATCTGGTACTCGCCTTCCAAGATACAGGAAGTGGTATACCGGAGTCTATCCTCGACCGGATCTTCGACAGGTTCATGAGTACAGACGGACACCGTACAGGTCTCGGACTCAGCATTTGCCGGGAAATCATCAACCAGATGGACGGTAAGATCACCATCAAGTCGCAGGAAGGAGAAGGCACCATCGTCTGGGTGTCCGTCCCCTGTAAACTCATCGATATAGACCACAAATGAAAAGAATGAGCATGATGAAACAGAGACACCATATACGCACCAACTGGATGAGAATAGTGACAGTACTATTCACGCTTCACTGTTCACTTTTCACTGTTTCCGCCAAGGACACCTTCGGCTACTCCAAGGAGAAACCCCTTATCATCGCCAGTGACTGGGACTTCCAGCCCTTCGAGTTCCTGAATACCGAAGGCAACCCCTCTGGCTATAACATCGAGGTACTGGACCTGATCCTCAACAGACTCGACATCCCCCACAAATACGTTATGCAGGAGTGGTACGTCGCCACCGAGATGTTCGAGAAGCATGAGGCAGACCTCATCCACGCCCTCTATGCCAACTACCATACGGATTCCTATGTCCCCACGAAGAAGTTCATTAACTACTATAACGTGAAAGTGGCCCGTCGCATCGACACACCACCACTGCTCCACATCAAGGATCTCACCGCCAGCGACACCCTCATCCTGAAGAGAAACGACTATGCCGCCCTGTGCATCAAAGATTTCCATGATGTCTCCTTTGCCCAAGAGTACCACTCACCCAAGGACGGACTGACAGGCGTCCGCTCGGGACGGTACAAATACTACATCTGGGGAGAGATACCGCTGCAAAGCAAGATCAAGGAACTGAACCTCGACAATATTGCCCTCGACGAGATTGACATCCCTGCAGGTGAACTCCGTATCATCGGTTTCAACAAGGAACTGGTGGATCTCATCGATGACGAGTACACCCGTCTGGAACAGAATGGTGAACTCGAGATTATCCGCGACAAATGGTTCCATCCCGAACGGGTCCATAACGACACCTCCCCCATCTCACTGCTCATCCTCCTGGGACTTGCACTGGCTGTCTTTGCCGGATTCCTCATGAACCGTCTCGTTACCATGCGTGTGAATGCTGCCGTACGCCAGTCTGCCGATATCAATAGTCTGATGAAGACCGCCCTCAGCATGGGTGACTACTCCGTGCTGGAATATGATTTGGAAGCAAACCTCCTGCGTAACCCCTACGGTCATTTCCTGCCTACTGAGCCAATGGATCCACAAGATTTTATCAGACGCTTGCCGCCAGAAGATGGCAAGCTTCTACATGAGAAGGACCAAAAACTCATCCGTGGCGAGTTGCAGAAGTTCGACATCAGAATCCATTTCAACCAAGGCTCCGACGAGCAGCCCTACTGGAGGGATATCTACGGCAACGCCATTGCTGAGAGAGAAGATGGTAAAACGAAATACATCGTCTATACCACCAAGGATATTACCGACGAACTACAGGAAGAACGTGAGAACAGAAACCTGTGGAACAAATACCGGAATGTGTTCGACACGAACATCGTGGCGATGTCGTTCTATGACAAGAACGGGCATCTGCTGGACTTCAACCAGAAGATGCGTGAGATCTGTGGCATCACCGAAGAGAGTGAGCCGTTCTTCCGGAGTGTCACTCTCTTCGACATCCCTGCCGTCAAGGGCGACTTCACCCCTGCCTCCCGTGACATCTTCCATTGTTGCCACCGTCTGACCATCCCGGAAAGCCATATCGACAACTTTGTGGAGATACGTATCAAACCTGTCATGGACGACAATGGCCGACTGGTGTATTACGTCATCACCGAACGCGACATCACCGATGAACGTAACATCTATCTGGAACTGCGCAAGCATAATGCCGAGATCAGCAAGACCAACGAGGCCATTAACCGCTACGAAGACCAGTTGGGTTATCTGCTGGAACAGAGTGAGATGTTCATCTGGCACTTCGACCCCAACGCAGAGGTGATCCATTTCACCGTCAATCCGCACGAGAAAGGCTATTCAGAGACTTTCGAGGAGTTCTTTGCCGGTGTACCGGAAAAGGAACGCATGCAGTCCATGGGTTACCTACGTGACCTCATCAGACAACGCCAGTCCTTCAACCTCATCCACCACTACAACTACACCCCGATGGAACGTGGTCCTGTGTGGTACGCCATCAGCGGTATTCCCACCTTCAATGAGAGGGGACAACTCATCGAGTACTTCGGTTTGGCACGTAACATCACCGACCTGATGGAAGCCCAGCAGAAACTGAAGGAAGAGACGGCCCGTGCCGAGGACTCTGGACGTATGAAGGCTGCCTTCCTGGCCAATATGACCCACGAGATCCGTACGCCCCTCAATGCCATCGTCGGCTTCAGCGATCTGCTCCAGATGGTAGACAACCCTGAGGAACGGAAGGAATTCATCCGTATCATCCGTAACAACTGCGACATGCTGTTGCGCCTCATCAACGATATCCTCGAAGCCTCCAACATGGGACAGGCACTCGCCATCGAACCCGTCAAGTGTGACTTCGCACAGGTGTTCGACGATATCTGCCAGACACTGGAACAACGTGTGACAGAGGCTGGCATCCCCTTCATCAAGGACAATCCCTACCCCACCTTCCCTGTCACCATCGACAAGGGGCGCATCCAACAGGTACTCACCAACTTCACCACCAATGCCGTGAAGTACACGAAGACGGGACATATCAAGGTGGGTTACCGGGAACAGGAAGGCGGTATCTACCTCTACTGCGAGGACACGGGTGCCGGTATTCCGAAAGAGAAACAGGATGCTGTCTTCGAACGCTTCGTCAAACTCAATGACTTCGTTCAGGGCACAGGTCTCGGCCTCAGCATCTGTAAGGCGATTGCAGAACGCTGCAACGGTGAGATCGGCGTCACCTCCGAGGGAGAGGGACAAGGCTCTACCTTCTGGCTCTGGATACCGAAAGATATGCCGGGTCTGTAATGTGCAAAACAATCAATTAAAAAGAAATAATTCGTATCATCATGAAAAGAATCATCTTACTTTGCTGCATCGCGATGGCACTGACTGGTTGCAGCAACAAGGACAAGGCCAACATCATCCCACAGGGAAGTGATGCGCCACCAGTGGAAGGAATCTCTGTCAACAATGGGGACAAACAAGACAGTGCGGATCCAGAACTGATTACGGACCGTGTCAATGCCATCTATGCCGCCGTGGCTGAGGCCTATCCGGAAATCAATGACATCACACCCTCCAACGACCAACTGGATGATGCCTACTGTACCTCGGAATGGAAGACACTCGTACAGATGGTGAATTCGAAGAGTGCAGAGAACATGGGCCGGGAGAGTTTCTTCGATGCAGACTACTGGATCATGGGACAGGACTGGGGGAAGATCACCATCAGTGACCTGAAGGTTAATGTGAAGGACAACACCCATGCCAATGCTTTCTTCACCCTGCACAACCTAGGCAGTGCGACGAAGGTGCAGTTGGAGTTGCTTTTCGAACGCGGAGAGTGGCTCATCGGCAACTTTATCGACGAGACGCATAAGAAGGACTGGAAGAAGTCGATGGTGCAGTACCTTGAGAAGAAAGGCAAACAGGCACAAGAGGAATCTTCCGACGACGGCATCATAGAATACAGCGTACCCTGATGGCACTGATTAAGAGTTACAGAGGTCTTTCGCCCAAATGGGGCAAGGACTGTTATTTCAGCGAGAACGCCACGATAGTAGGTGACGTGACGATGGGAGACGAATGCTCGGTATGGTTTAATGCCGTGGTACGTGGTGACGTGGCTCCTATTACCATCGGTGACAGAACGAATGTGCAGGATGGCAGTTGTGTGCATGTCACCCACGATACGGGTCCTACCCATATCGGCAGCGATGTAACCATTGGACATAATGTCACCGTACATGCCTGTACCATCCATGACGGGGCATTGATTGGCATGGGTTCTACCCTACTCGACAATTGTGAGATCGGTGAGGGAGCCATCGTGGCAGCAGGGGCATTGGTACTCCAGAACACAAAGATCCCGCCTCATGAGATCTGGGGCGGTGTACCTGCGAAGTACCTCAAACCCGTCAGTCCCGGACAGACCGACAATGCCAAGCACTACGTAGCCTATTCCAAGTACTACCTGGATGAGGATCGTTAGGTTTCTGAAGGACTGGACACTGCCCGTTTCTATGGGAACGGGCTGTTTGTTATATCTCCTCTTTGCCTTCACACCACAGTTGGAGACGGCGGCCTACTTCTTCGACCCCATCTTCAACACCATCCTCCCGATGTTCATGTTCTTGGTGCTTTTTGTCACCTTCTGCAAGGTTGACTTCCACAAAATGCGCCCTGTGGCTTGGCATTTCTGGGTGAGCCTGTTCCAACTGCTGTTTATCGGACTACTCATGGCAGCCATCCTGTTGCCACAACAGTCTGACGCCTTACCTCGCACCTCTTACCTCATCTTAATGGAGGCCCTCCTGATGTGTATCATCTGTCCCTGTGCCACTGCCGCTGCTGTTGTCACCCAGAAACTCGGTGGCTCCTTGGAACAGATGACGACCTTCACCTTTATCTCTAATTTTATCACCGCCTTATTGGTCCCCGTCTGCTTCCCTCTGATTGAGAAAGGGGCTGACATCACGTTCGGGGCTGCCTTCATCAAGATCCTCCACGAGGTATTCATCGTACTGATTGTTCCGATGCTGCTGGCATATATCGTCAAGCACTATATGCACCGACTGCACAGGAAGATCATCTCAATTAAAGATCTGAGTTATTATCTCTGGGGCTGTTCACTGATGATTGTCACCGGTACTACCGTGAAGAACATTGTTCATTCCAATGCAACGATTGCATTACTAGTGGCTATTGCCATCCTCGGACTGGTGATATGCATCGTGCAGTTTGCCGTAGGACGATTCATCGGACACTACTTCAACCATACGCAGGAGGCCGGACAGGCACTGGGACAGAAAAATACGGCTTTCGCCATTTGGATGGCCTACACTTATCTGAATCCTTTGTCGAGTGTAGGTCCCGGCTGCTACATCCTCTGGCAGAATATCGTCAATTCCGTAGAGATCTGGCAACACCGTAGAACAAATGAAAATAAATAAGGAGTGAGAAACCTCACTCCTTATTTGTTCTGACACCTTATCAAATTATTTATTATTCTTCTGATAGTAGTCCAATCCTTTCTGGATATTATCCTTGATGGCGTCTGAGGTGAAAGTGGCTCCAGTGACACCATCGACCTTCTTGGCTTTGGCTTCCTTGATGGTCAAACCGTCCCAGGCATTCAACAAGGCATTCTTCACCTTTACCAGGTACTTGGGCGTCTCTTGGTTCTTCAACAACTCCACCTTTTCAATCTTATTCTTCTTGATGTAGATCTTCAGGGGCACAGGACCGTTATAGCCCTCCACATCCTGAGCGATGGTAGTGGTGTTCACAATGGTAGAACCATTCTCCTTGGTGATGGCACCATCCTGCTTACCGGCACTCATCAGTGCCAAGGCAGCAAGTAATAAAAAAGTATACTTCTTCATCTTCTTATTCGCATTTAGTATTTTTTAGACCGCAAAGTTACTAAGAAATCAAAAATAATTGCTGATATTTAAGAAATATTTTGTACCTTTGCAACCGCATTAATAACTTTTAGCGCAAAACGAATGAGAAAAAAGTTTGCAATCCTATGGCTAGTACTCACGCTGGCCTTAACCATTAGCGCAGAAAAACGGGAGATTCACATCCTGTCTGTCAATGATATGCACGCCCAGATAGGCGTGTTCCCACAATTAGCCGCACTGATTGACAGTCTTCGGACAGCAGACCCCTCACTGCTGATATTCTCAGCAGGAGATAACCGTACCGGTAACCCCTTGAACGACAAATACGAGATACCAGGCTACCCCATGGTGGCACTGATGAATCAGGTAGGCTTCAACGGTTCCACACTGGGCAACCACGAGTTTGATACCCATTCGCTGAAACGCCTCATCGGACTTTCCAACTTCCGTTATATCTGTGCCAATGTCTACTCCACCGACTCTGCCGGCATCCGCACCGTTCCTTATCAGGTGTTCGACGTGGAAGGTCTGAAGGTGGGTGTCATCGGCGTGATCCAGTTAGGTGCACATGGAACCCCCAGTACACACCCCGACAATCTGAAAGGCATCTGGTTCACACCTGCTATGACAGAAATCAGCAAGTACGAATGGCTCAGTAAACAGTGCGATGTCACCATCCTGCTTTCCCACCTGGGCTACCCCGACGATGTAGAGATGGCAAAGATTTTCCCCTGGCTCGACCTGATTATCGGTGGTCATACACATACCCAACTGAAGGGTGACGAGGTAGTCAACGGTGTGCTTATCACCCAGAACAAGAATAAGTTCGGACGCATCACCTACACAACCATCACCCTTGAAGATGGCAAGATCCTGGACAGGAAGGCGGAATATATCGACATCAAGAAGTATCCGAAGAAGAATGAACTCGTAGAGGCAATGGTTGATCACTTCGGCGACGATCCTAAATTCAAACGGGTACTGGCTACGGCAGAGACACCCTTTGAGGCCCGTGAGGAACTGGGCTGTCTGATGTGCGATGCCTTTATGTCTGAGACAGGGTCGGAGATTGCCATAGAGAATCCCGGTGGTGTACGTCTTGACTCGCATCCCGCTGGCGACATCACCGTGCGTGACGTGCTGGAGATGGATCCTTTCGACAACCATGCCGTCATACTTGAACTGACTGGCGACGAGATTCTGAGAATGTTGGTCACTTACTGCAATAACGTGCTTTTAAGTTTCCCCTACGTAGCAGGCATGAGGTGCGAACTGGAACTCGACAAGGTGAATCCGTCCAAGTTCAAGAGTGTCCATCTGCTGACGCCCGACGGCAAGAAGTTTGATATGAAACGTAAATATCGTGTGGTGACCAACAACTACGTCACTGCTACGAGTAAGATTCCAGAAGGGTCTGCCCAGACGTTGAACGTCCAGACCACTGACTTAATCATGCAATACCTGGAAAAGCAGAAATGGGTAGATTACCAAGGTGTGAGAAGACTGGAGTATATCAACAAATAAGAGAATCTCAAAAAACAAAGGTCATCACCTTATCCGTGGCACCAGCCAGACCCTGTACAAACTTTCCTGCATTCTGACCTTGTTCCCGCAGATAACCTTCATCTGAGGCAAAACGATCCATCTGTCTGGCAAAATCTTCGTAGTTGCTAATCTCAAAGCCACCGCTCTGCTTCAGTCCCTGTGCCTCGTGGAACTTCTGGTTGTTGGGGCCAAAGAATACGGGTACATCCCAGACGGCGGCTTCCAAGAGGTTATGGATACCCACACCAAAGCCGCCACCCACGTAAGCCACATCACCATAGTGATAGATGCTGGAAAGCAGCCCGAAGCAATCGATAATCAAAACCTCGCTATCGCCAAGGCTCTCGGATAATCCGGACTTTCCGGGTTCTCCGGAGATTCCGGTATAACGGATCACCTTGCGGCCTTCGAGGAGTTTTTCTATCTGCTTCAGATGATCCTCGCCAATGACGTGCGGGGCGATAATCAGTTTCCAATCACGGTGCTCATTAAAGTACTTGATGAAGATCTCTTCATCAGGCGGCCAACTGCTCCCCGCCACAAATACTTTCGGCTTGGAGTATTCTCCTTCCTCTTTCCTCTTTCCACTTTCCTCTATAAACGCCTCAACAATCGGGAGTTGCTTCGCAGCCTCCTTGATCTGGAGTACCCGATCAAAACGGGTGTCACCCACCACAGAGACATTTGTGAGACCGATCTTCGCCAGCAGTTCCTTACTGACTTCGTTCTGTACGAAGAAGTGCGTGAAGCAGTTCAATACCCGTCCGTACTGACGACCATACCACTTGAAGAACACCTGTCCCGGACGGAAGATGCTCGACACACTATAGACAGGCACATTCCGATGCTTCAGGATATGGAGGTAGTTGTACCAGAACTCATACTTGATGAAGAAAGCCATCACGGGACGTATCAGACGGAGGAAACGGATGGCATTGATGGGTGTGTCCAACGGCAGGTAGCAGATTATGTCAGCCCCCTCGTAGTTTTTCCTCACCTCATAGCCTGATGGGGAGAAGAAGGTCAACAGGATCTTATATTCCGGATGATCCTTGCGCAGACGTTCCATCAACGGACGTCCCTGTTCAAATTCCCCTAATGAAGCGGCATGGAACCACACATACTTCGCCTGTGGGTCTACCTTCTCCTTCAGGACACGGAATGCCGCACGTTCACCACGCCACATCTTCCGTACCTTCTCATTGAAGCAACTGTAGACAGCCACTCCAAAGAGATAAAGGTATATGATCAGGTTATATATCATCCAAGCACTTCTATGGCACGCTTCATTCTGGCTATCGTCTCTTCCTTACCCAGGAAGGCGGAGATGTCGAACATACCCGGACCCTTGCCCTCGCCTACCAGTGTGAGGCGCCAGGCATTCATAATATTGCCCAGTTTATACTCCTTCTGTTCAATCCACGCATGGACAATCTGTTCCTGATTCTCCAAGGAGAAGTCGTCGATACCTTCAAGCACACCGATGAGTTCTGTCAGTTGCTGGGCAGAATCTTCCTTCCAACGCTTCTTCGCCGTCTTCTCATCATACTCGGTGGGAGCCTCGAAGAAGAAAGAGCACAAGGGCCACAACTCATGGACAAACGACACACGGTCCTTCATCATCGCCGTCACCTGCAGGATGCGCTCGGAGGTCTCATTGGGACAGTGTGCCTTGACAATCGGCTCGAAGAGGGCTGCGATTTCCTCGTTCGACTTCATGAGGATATATTCGTGGTTAAACCAGATGGCTTTCTCGTAGGCGAACTTCGCACCGGCCTTCGAACACTTTGAGATATCAAAAAGCGGCACCAGTTCATCGAGGGAGAAGATTTCCTGTTCCGTACCGGGATTCCAGCCCAACAGGGCGAGGAAATTGATGACAGCCTCCGGGAAATAGCCATCCTCACGGTAACCACGTGAGGTCTCACCTGTCTTCGGATCCTTCCACAACAATGGGAACACGGGGAATCCCAGTCTGTCGCCGTCACGTTTCGAGAGTTTTCCCTTGCCGTCGGGTTTCAACAACAACGGCAGGTGGGCAAACTGCGGCATGGTATCCTCCCAGCCGAAGGCCTGATAGAGTAACACGTGCAAGGGGGCAGAGGGCAGCCACTCCTCACCACGGATGACGTGGGAGATCTCCATGAGGTGATCGTCCACGATATTGGCCAGATGATAGGTCGGCAACTGATCGGCACTCTTATAAAGCACCTTATCGTCGAGGATGTCGCTCTTCACACGCACCTCACCACGGATCAGATCATTCACCAGCACTTCCTGTCCTGCCTCAATCTTAAAGCGTACCACATACTGCTTCCCGTCGGCAATGAGTTGTTCCACTTCCTCCTTCGGCAACGTCAGTGAGTTACGCATCTGACTACGCGTATGACAGTCATATTGGAAATTCTGTATCTCCTGACGCTTGGCTTCCAACTCTTCCGGGGTATCAAAAGCGATATAGGCCTTACCGGCAGTCAACAACTGTTCTACATATTTCTTATAGATATCGCGCCGTTCACTCTGGCGGTACGGCCCCTTGTCGCCACCGAAGGACACGCCCTCGTCGAACTGGATGCCTAACCACTTAAACGACTCGATGATATATTCCTCTGCGCCTGGCACAAAACGGTTCGAGTCGGTATCCTCGATACGGAACACGAGATCACCGCCATGCTGACGGGCAAACAGATAGTTATACAGGGCAGTGCGCACACCACCGATATGCAAAGCCCCTGTAGGACTCGGTGCAAAACGCACCCTCACTCTTCTTTCTGACATAAAAATCGCTCTTTTGCGTGCAAAGGTACAAAATAATCTGCGAAAATCTGTGAAATCTGTGGCTTTATTTGTATCTTTGCACCAAAATATTTTGATTATGAGCAGTTTTAATCTGAAAACAGACATATCCTGGCACGATTTTCTCATCCGTGCAGGCTTGGTAATCATCACTGTCGCTATCATCACCTGGTTCCTGCCACGCGACAGCCACAACACCTACCGCATCGAAAAGGGCAAACCCTGGATCTATTCCGACCTGAAAGCCCCTTTCGACTTCCCCATCTATAAGAGTGACGACGTGGTCAAGGCAGAGCGCGACTCACTGATGAAACTCTACGAGCCCTACTTCAACTACAACAAGGAGACGGAAGGTATCCAGACCCGTCAGTTTGTGAAGGACTATAACAAAGGTATTCCCGGACTGTCCGACGACTATATCAGTATCATTGCCAACCGTCTGCACCGTATCTATGCACAGGGAGTGATGAGCAATGCCGACTATGCCAAATTCAGCAAGGACACAACCCAGATGATCCGTATCATCAACGGAAAGGTGGCTGCCAGCGCACAGATCA
The DNA here is from genome assembly GCA_902784565.1 of uncultured Prevotellaceae bacterium. Lineage (GTDB taxonomy): Bacteria > Bacteroidota > Bacteroidia > Bacteroidales > Bacteroidaceae > Prevotella. Next base: position 3,381 of record CACZVE010000029.1, on the reverse strand, counting down.
ACAACATCTACTCCACGGTATCGGCCTATGAGTTTATCTTCGCTGAACCAGAGTTGTCTGCTCACAGGGAGATTCTCCAGAAATGCAGTCTCAACGACTATATCTCCCCCAACCTCATCTACGACAAGGACCGTAGCGAGGCCAGTCTCAGCGACCTGCAGAACAGCATCCCCCTCGCCAGTGGTATTGCCCAACAGGGACAGAAGATCATCGATCGAGGTGACATCGTCGATGCCAAGACGTACAACGTGCTTTTGTCCTTCCAGAAAGAACTGGACCGTCGTGAAAAGAACAAGCAACAGATCAGCGTCACCATCCTGGGACAGATACTCTATGTCGCCATCCTGGTGGTCTGTCTGACCTTCTTCCTGACGCTCTTCCGGAAAGACTACTTCGAGAAGCCCAGGTCACTGGCCATGCTCTTCGCCCTCATCATCGTGTTTACTGTTCTCGCTTCTATCATGGTCAGCCACAACGTGCTGCATGTCTATATCGTCCCCTTCGCGATGGTGCCTATCTTCATCCGGGTGTTCATGGATTCCCGTACCGCCTTCATGGCCCACGTCATCATGATACTCATCTGCGCCTGTGTGCTGCAGTACCCCTTGGAGTTCATTGCCGTTGAACTGGTGGCAGGACTGGTGGCCATCTACTCCCTACGCGAACTGTCCAGTCGTTCCCAACTGTTCTGGACGGCAGTTCTCGTTACTGCTGCTGCCTCCCTCACCAACCTCGCGCTGGACTGGATCCGCGACAATAGTCTCACGAAGATAGAATACAGCGAATACAACTACCTTATTATAAATGGTCTGTTGCTGTTCTGTTCCTACCCCTTGCTCTATCTCATCGAAAAGGCCTTCGGCTTCACGTCGAACATCACACTGATTGAACTCTCCGACATGAACAAGGACCTGCTGCGCCGCATGAGTGAGGTGGCCCCAGGTACCTTCAACCACTCTATCCAGGTGGCAAACCTTGCCGGTGAGATTGCCCAGAAGATTGGTGCCAAGAGTCAGTTGGTACGTACGGGTGCCCTCTACCACGACATCGGCAAGACGCTCAACCCCATCTACTATACCGAGAACCAGTCGGGTGTCAATCCACACGAGAGTCTGACCTTCATCGAGAGTGCCCAGATGATCATCAGTCACGTCACTGAAGGTACAAAACTGGCCGACAAGTACAACCTGCCCGATGTCATCAAGGAGTTTATTGCCACTCACCATGGTCAGGGCAAGGCCAAGTACTTCTACGTACAACAGAAGAATGCCCACCCCGACGATCCTGTCGACGATCTGTTGTTCACCTATCCCGGACCCAATCCCTTCACCAAGGAACAGGCCATCCTGATGATGGCAGACTCCGTGGAGGCTGCCTCGCGGTCACTTCCTGACTATACGGAGAAGAGCATCCGCGACATGGTGAACCGTCTCATCGACGGACAGGTGGCAGAGGGTTTCTTCAGGGAGTGTCCCATCACCTTCCGCGACATCGAATATGCCAAGACGGTCCTCATCGAGAAACTGAAGACAATCTACCATACCCGTGTCTCTTATCCGGAACTGAAGAAGTAAACCAGAACTGTTGCACACTTAACCCCAACTTTGTGCAAAACATGCACAAAATTGCACAATTGTGCACGTTTCTGTGCAATTTCCGTTAAACTTCGTTAACTTTGTGCGCGCAAACACCGCACTTAGAAACAATCTTTTTACCTTTGCACCCGTTTTAGTAAAAAGATTGTTAAGGATATGAAAAAGTTAAATGCTATTGTCGCCGGCGTGATGCTGGCTACAGCAACAACAGCCACCGCTGGTGGCATCTTAACCAACACCAACCAGAGTATCGACTTCCTCCGCAACCCTGCGCGTGATGCCGCCATCGGTCTTGACGGTGTGTACAGTAACCCCGCCGGTGTGGCTTTCCTGCCCGAAGGCTTTCACCTCGGCATCAACTGGCAATACGCCCGTCAGACGCGTACCATCGTCAGCAATAATCCCGTCTTCGCTCTTGGACGCAAGAACCAGGGACTAACGAAGAAGACCTTCGAGGGTGTGGCCGATGCGCCCTTCCTCCCTTCCGTTCAGGCTGCCTATAATAAAGGTAACTGGAGCATGCAGTTCAATTTCTCCGTGCCTGGTGGCGGAGGTAGTTGTGAGTTTGCCGACGGACTCGGTTCCTTCGAGAGTGTTGTGGGTAATATCGCCGGTATGTTACAGCCACTCGGTGCCACAGGCTACGACATGGACGGTTATATGGAAGGTCGTAACTACTATTTCGGTTTCCAACTCGGTGCCGCCTATAAGATCACCCCTGACCTCTCTGTCTATGGCGGTCTGCGTCTGCTCTATGGTACGGCAACCTATAAGGCTAAGATCAGTAACATCATGGTAAACACTGCCGGTGGTTATCTCGATTTCGGCAATTTCCTGCAAGGTGCAGAGACCAGCATCGACGGTGGCATCAGTCAGGTCAATGCCGGCATCGCACAGTATGAGGCTGCCGGTGCACCTGTCCCTGCCGAACTCACCGCCCAGAAAGCCCAACTCGAAGGCACGAAACAGAGTCTGAATGCCCTGCAGAAGTACTCCCAGGGTGTCAACCTGCTCTGTAACCAGTCGTCGGTAGGTGTGGCTCCGATTATCGGCATCGACTACAGGGTGGGACGTTTCAACTTCGCCGCCAAATACGAGTTCAAGACAGAGATCCGTATGAAGAACGAGTCAACCGTCAACGAGGCCAGTGAGATTCCTGCCGTCAATAAGTTCCGCGACGCGGAGAAAATCGACGAGGACTCTCCTGCCCAACTGGCTGTCGGTGCCATGTGGAATATCACCGACGACGTACGCCTGAACCTCGGCTATCACCACTTCTACGACAAGAATGTCCACTGGTACAACAACACACAGGACTTACTCGACGGTGGTACCAACGAGTATCTGGCAGGTGCCGAGTGGGACATCACCGATAAGTTGACTGTCAGTGGCGGCACGCAGTTTACGCGCTACCAACTCACCGATGCGTATATGAATGATATGTCGTTTGTGGTCAATAGTTATAGTTTCGGTTTCGGTTTCAACTACAAGGCCAGTGATGTCGTCACCCTCAAAGCGGCCTATTTCCAGACCAACTACGAGGACTACGACCGTGTCACCTCGAAGGATCCTCTCGTCAGCGATTCCTTCACCCGTACCAACCGTGTGCTTGGCATCGGTTGTGAATTGTCATTCTAATATACGGTTCACGTTTTCTAACCCTTATGATAATGTGCCCGGAATTCCGGGCACATTTTCTAACCCTTGTGATGACATGCCGCAAATTTCCGGCACATTTTCTAACCCTTGTGATGACATGCCGCAATTTTTCGGCACGTTTTCTAAC
>CACZVE010000028.1 GCA_902784565.1 uncultured Prevotellaceae bacterium | reverse complement strand
GTAGCCATCAAGGCAAATATCGAGACAGCAGGTAATCTGCTCAACCTTGGCAGCAAGGTCTTCGGGGCGGAACGTGATGGCGAAGGACATTACCGCCTCTTCAATATCGCCTACGCACAGTATGTCAAGGGCGATGTCAACTACACCCAACAAATTCTGTCGTACTACAACAGCCAGTTGGTGTTCCATGTCGGACTCGGCATCGCCTATCCCTACGGCAATAGTACCATACTGCCCTTCGAAAAACGTTACTTTTCCGGCGGTGCCAACAGTGTGCGTGGATGGAGTGTCAGAAGTCTGGGTCCGGGACGCTATCGCGACAAGGACGGTAACATCAACTTCATCACGCAGACCGGTGACATGAAACTAGACCTCAACCTCGAATACCGCGCACATCTATTCTGGAAGTTCGGTGGTGCCTTGTTTGTCGATGCAGGTAATATCTGGACACTGCGCGACTATCCGAGTCAGCCCGGGGGACAGTTCAAGTTGCAGCGCATCCTGAAGGACTTGGCTGTCAGTTATGGCTTGGGACTACGCCTCAACTTCGACTATTTCATCATCCGCTTCGACTTGGGTATGAAAGCCGTCAATCCTGCCTTCGAGACTGACGACGAGGAGCATTTTCCCATTCTTCATCCCCGTCTCAAGCGCGACCTCGCCTTCCACTTCGCCGTCGGCCTCCCGTTCTAATATATCCTCATTTTACCCTCTTTCCGAATATCTCGCACAGCAAGAATCTCTCTCCGTCATCCTTGATCCTTACGTTTTCCCAATGAAAACTATCTGTTGTGAGGTCGGAGAAAATCCAGAAAGCGTTTTTCTCGGAAAGCACCTTACCGACGAGTTTTTCACCCTGCTTGGTGAAACACAGTCTTTTCATAGAATGATCGCATGTGTAAACCACGTCATAACAATGTTCGGTCTTGTTGAACATCCTAAATGATGATCCATATTCACCATCGGGCTGGGGCTCGCTTTCTTTAGTGGCACGCGAAGGGAAGATGAATATGTCTTGAATGCCCGTACCTTCCAGGATCCTGCGAAACAGCCATTCTCCTTTGACGTGACGTTTACGGCCCGCTTCTGGTTCATCGTAATAGTCACAGTCCCAATCACCTATTAGCGGGGCAAACCAGTCATATTCATCAGGTATTCGGTCTGTCTTTTCGCTCAATAATGCCTCAATAAAATTGTCCATATTTCGCCCTTAAAAAGTATAACTTTCCAAATATATTTGTAAAACTAGGGACTTCATGTCGACTGACACAAAAGAACCGTCATTCTGTGACATAACTCCTTTATAGAGGTTAAAACACCGTCAGAGTGATGCGCTTTCCTAGTCCGGCAAAGATTCTGAAGAGGGTGGACAATTGTACATCAGCATGGCCATTTTCCAACTTGGAAATGTAACTCTTCTTGGTGCCAATCTTGTCTGCAAGTTCTTGTTGGGTGAGACCAGCAAGGCGGCGCTGTTCTTTCAATGTCTCAGCAAGACAGAATGCTTCTGCCTCTGTCTCAAAAACTGTACGTTGTGGTGTACCCTGTGGGCCATATTCCTGGTCGAGCAACTCGTCGAATGTCTCACAATTCATGATTGCTTGTTTCTTACCATCTGTCATACCTTATTCTTTTTACTCATTAAATACTCTTTTTTAATTGCCTCTGCACGCCTAATCTCTTTGAGGGGCGTCTTCTGACTTTTCTTCTGAAAACCATTGAACAATACTATAATGGCTCCTTCGTCAAAACAACAGAGTATCCTGTATATATTGCTTTCTAACTCTATACGGATTTCGTAGATGCCGTCTGTACCTTCGATAATCCTAAAAAACTTCGCAGGGATTATCCGCTGTGTCTCTATCAGTTTTAGAACCTTATTGATCTTGTCTCTTACCTCGAAGGTCTGGGCGACATAGAATTCCTTGTAGTAGTTCTTAAACAGTTTGATGTTCCGAATCTTCTCCATGCAAATTCCTCCGCAAAGTTAACGAATTAATGAACAATTTCCAAATTTTTGGAGGAAAAACTGCTGTTTCAATACTGATTTTTGCTTTTTGTCCTTTCATAAGCATCAAAATTAAGAAGTTATACATATGTTTGCAACTGCAAAGATACAAACTCTTTCTGGAACTTCAATCGCTGATTTTGAAAGATTTGCGATTACTAAGACTTTAGATTTTTAAAAACTTAGTAATTTTGCGACAGTCAAGCATTAAAGACAAATTGGTATGAAACAACAGACATTAACCAAAGCTGAAATACAGGTGATGAACGTCCTTTGGGAGTTACAGAAAGGGGCGTGCGTCAACGACATTCTGGAGCATTATCCAGAACCAAAGCCTGCCTACACTACCATCGCCACCTTCCTGAAGATCCTGACACAGAAAGGTTTCGTAGAACATAAGAAAGGAACTGGCAAATTGCTCATCTATACACCACTCATCACCAAGGAGAAATACCGTCGTCAGGTGATGGAGGAGGTGAAGGACGATTTCTTCGGGAATAGTTTTAAGTCGATGTTCAGTTTCTTCGTGAAGGAAGAGCATCTGACGGCTGAGGAGATTAAGGAACTGATGAAGGAGATTGGGTTGTAGTTTATAGTTTAAAGTTTATAGTTTATAGATGATTACCTTGCTCATATATAGTATCAAGTCTGCTTTAGTGCTTGCACTGCTTTATCTACCTTACACGCTGATGCTGCGACAAGAGAGTTTCTTCCGCATGAATCGTATCACATTGCTTACAATTCTCATGCTGGCTCTGGTTCTCCCGATGGTAGACATCCCATCGCTGGCAACTCCTGAGCAGCCCGTAGTCTACGAAATGCAGCATCGTATCATGTTAATGACACAGGAGGCTGAAATGACCACAAAGTCATTGGCAGCAACAACCCGGACAATATCTTGGTTAGGCATTCTGGCTATCGTATACATAATAGGTGTTATCCTGACGCTTCTTATCCGCCTTTGGCAATTTTTCAAGATTGGTAAAATCATTCGTGGCGGTTGTCTGTGGACTGACAAAAGCGGAAAGGCAACCATCTATTGTCATATCGATGATGTAGCCCCCTTCAGTTGGATGCGGAGTATTGTCATCAGCGAGAAAGATTATAAGCCTTATGGCCGCGAAATTCTGTTGCACGAGAAGGCTCATATCCTTAATCTTCACTCGATGGACATCTTGTTCCTGACGCTTGTGGAGGCTGTGCAATGGTGGAATCCTATTGCCTATATGTTGGGGCATAGTCTCCGTGATGTTCATGAATACGAGGCTGACGACTATGTTCTGCATCAGGGCGTTTCGTTGCAAAACTATCAGGCGCTCCTTGTAAAGAAGTCTCTGGCAAATACTTCCTATGCCTTTGCCAACAACTTCAACCACAGCCTCATCAAGAAGCGCATCTATATGATGAACCATCCCAAGTCGAACCCTTGGTTGCGAAGTAAGGTGCTCTATATTCTGCCTGCGACACTCGTCGTTCTGACGGTTTTCGCTACGCCTAAGCTAAATGAAAAGGTAGGGGAAATAGTGGAGAGAGTAGAGAAGGCAACGGAAAAACCACAGCCAAGCCCACAGCCTGAACAACAACCAGAAAGTATCGCAACACCCGTTGTAGCCGATTTGCCATCCGCTGAGCCAGAGGAGAAACAGGGTGTCGAGGAAGAGTCCACAGATATTCTTTCTTCCGAGGACTATGTTAACGATGTCTATGGCGACGAATATAATAATCTAACCCAACCCCCAGAGTTTCCTGGTGGTATGTCAGCCTTGCGGGCTTTTGTGCAACTGCATGTGGCTCAGGTTTTAGAGGATGATGCTTCTGTGGCTGGCAAAAGGGCCTACGTGCAGTTCCGCATCAAAAAAGACGGAACAATAGACGACATCGGACTGGTCCGTGGCGACAGAGAGGCATACCATGAGGCTGCCAAAATCGTAGAACAGATGCCTAAGTGGATTCCTGCCCGCCGTTTTGGTGACCTTGAAGATGCTCATTTTGTGCTGGCTGTTGATTTCAATAATGACTAAACAAAAAACGATGATGAAAAAGCAACTGTTTATATTAATTGCGATGGCCGCTGCCATCTGTCAGACTTCGGCCTCAGAGCGCACCATAGTAAAACCAGAAAGCATATATCAAAATATGTTCACCTGCCTGCGGACAGACTCCGTCATCATGAATGATACGGCAACCGTATTCTATCTGCATATCGCAAGAAGAGATGAGAACGCCATTTTTTTTAGCCATGAGACCTGTCTGCGAGATATGAAAGGCCGCACTTATCCCCTCCGCAAACTGTTTTCAGACTTTGCTCTCCAACCAGACGAGCCAAGGACATTTGATGATATTGGGAAAAATGTATTAGATGTACAATTCGTATTCCCCCCATTACCAGTGGATGTGACGGAAGTTGATATGATTGATCCTCAGTTTTACAATCAAGGCGTATTTGGCATCCGTCTTGATGGAAATCCGCTGCCCCCATTACAGTTACCAAAAGATGTAGAGGGACGGCTGAAGGAGATTATAGCCGTACAAGACACCCTGCCTAAGGTAGATTATCGTTTTGGATGGGCTACCATCAAAGGCCATCTGATGGACTATAGGCCTGGTATGTGTAGTCGGATCACGCTTGTATTTCGTCATCCAGGCTTATTACCACATCAACATGGTGATACGCTCTGTGCCCAGATATCGCCTACAGGCAACTTTACTTTCCGTTTGCCAGTTACCCATATTACACCTATCTCACTGACATTTGAACCTCTGAACCGAGGTGTTGGTATTGCCTATGTAGGGCCGGATACGGAGACTGAAGTGTATCTCAATATGCGTGAGATGAACAATCGGCATATGTATTTTAAAAAATACAGCACTATTCTCTACGTCACGAAGGGCCCGTTGGCGCAACTGGCTAATGAACTGAACGAGCATTATTTCTATTATCATGTAGATTTCAACGAGAAATACTTCAAGAGCATCTATACGGACGGAGAAGAGTGGAAACGACATAAGGAAATCCAGGCAATGCTGCCTACCAAACAACTGGAACTGCGGATGGCCGAACTCGACACGATGAAGGTTGAAGAACAATGGTCGCCAGCCATGAAGGAACTGGTCAGACTATGCTGGCAGATACAAACTTTTAGGCGAGTATCGACGACCCCACCAAGAGAACTGAATAACGCGGCCAATGAATCCCCAGAAGCCAAAGAGAAACTAATTGCCTGGCAGCGCGATGCGGTAGTTGCGGAACTGGATGCTTTCGAGCGACTCATCAAAGACCCTAAGATGGTCTATTGTCCAGAAATAAGTGATTTTATAGATTTCAATATCGATATCGGTACACTCCTACCGGATTTTATTGCCCGTGAGAAAACCGTTTGGAAATTGCGGGATCAGATGAGCAATGAGTTCAGGCTGCTTGATATTGATGAGATTGCCGAAACGTTGGCCAATCTGCCTCCCGCCTATCAACAATGGTTGCTGGCGTGGCAGAACATCTTTCGTGAGGAATATAATAGATTGGATGGAAAGGTAATCGTTGGTGACACCTTGCAGGGCATTCCTGATTCGTTGGTCTTCCAGACGCTGCGTGAGCGTTATCATGGACATACAATCTTTATCCATTTTCATCGATACGTCAACCCGGAAATCGTGAATAATATTATTTTACCGTTACAAAGTGAATTGGCTGACCTTGATATCGTGTGGGTGAATGTCTATAATAGCAATATAGATTTGAAGCACAAGTATGCCGGATGGGATAACGCTAAATGGCTGCGCTATTATACGAAATTGCAAGGCGAACATTATTATTACAACATGACAAGCCGCATGGACTGGATTAAGGATTTCAACAAAACCATGGGCATCAGCAAATCCTTGGATGCCTATTGTATCATTTCACCTGATGGAAGGATCGTCCGCAACAGCGATTCTACACCTGAATCGATCAGGTTTATCCAACTAGACTTTCTCGGCATCCGCCAATGCCTCCTCCAGACAGCCACGCCCAGAACTATACAAAACAATTAATCCTTGCGCAGTGCCAGGCAAGGGGTGAGTGCAGTGTTTTACACATCGTTCCTGTCCCCCTGTGTAGACGGCTGAACGGAACCAGAGGTATACCATTCTTAAATCGTAAAACCATGCCTAAAATCTGGGAGAAGATATTCCGAGGGCAGAATTTCTTGCCCCGAATTCAGGGGATAATTTTCCGAGGGCGGAATTTTTTGCTCTGGAATTGAGGCATGATTTCCCAAGGGCGGGATTTCTTCACCCAAATCTGGGGCACATTTCTCCGGGGTCGGAATTATTCGCCCTGGATTCGAGGGATAATTTTCCGAGGTCGGAATATCTTGCCCTGGAACTGGGGCATTTTTTTCCGGGGTCGGGATTTCTTCACCCAGAATTGGGGCACGTTTTTCTGAGGTCGGAATGTCTTGTCCCCGATTTGGGGCTGATTTTTAAAAGATCAAAATGACATGTCCCAGATCCGGAACAGACCATCCATAAACTTGAAAACCTTGTCCCAAATCCGTGAAAAACCATTTTTGGATTTCAAAAACCAGCCTAAAAACTGGGAAAGACTTATGCAGGGGTGGCATAAACGTGCCTCAATTTTGGGGCAGACTTTTGCACGGTGTGCATAAACGTGTCCCAGTTTTGGGGCAGATTTTTGAATATCTGGAGAGAAGTGACTCCGTTCTGAGTTTGGTAATTCTGCAAACAATCATTAAATAATAAAAAATAACTCATAACGTGGCATTTTTCTTTGGCGGTGAGGCATTTTTTGCTTACTTTTGCACAAAATAATAACATTAAAATGCTGAAATTTATATCGTTTGGCAGCGGGAGCAGCGGTAATTGCTATTACTTAGGCACCGCAACAGACGGATTGTTAATAGATATAGGAGTAGGTATCAGAACACTGAAGAAGCATGCCAGAGACTACGGTATCAGTCTCGGTTCGGTGCAGAGAGTGCTTATCACGCACGACCATGCAGACCATATCAAGTCGGTGGGTGCCTTCAGTTATGACTACCATGTGCCGGTTTATGCCACTGAGAAGGTTCATCAGGGTATAGACCATAACTACTGTGTACAACGGAAAGTGGCCGACGAACTGAAACGGTTTGTGGAGCCTGGACACACGATGCAGTTGGGTGACTTCACCGTGACCCCATTTACAGTGCCACATGACGCCAACGAGAACGTGGGTTATCAGATAGAAGCGGGAGGCGTGACCTTCGTGCTGATGACGGATGCCGGCAGTGTGACTGACGAGATGAAGGCGCGTATCGGCGAGGCAGAGTATCTGGTGATCGAGGCCAACCACGACGTGGAGATGCTGCAGGGAGGTCCTTATCCGCAGTATCTGAAGGAGCGCATCGCCAGTGATATCGGCCATCTGTCGAACACGGAATGCGGCAAGATGTTGGCGGAGAATATGACGGAACGGTTAAAACACGTGTGGCTCTGTCATCTGAGTGAGGAGAACAACCATCCGGAACTCGCCCGCAAGACCGTCGATGCCACGTTGCGCTCGTACGGCATCATCGCCGGGAAGGACATTGAACTGGACGTTCTGAAGCGCAAAATGCCGAGCGAAGTGTACGAATTAGGCTGAAAAAGTGCAAATTTGTTGCGTATTTGCTTAAAAAAGTGACAAAATGTTTGTTGGTTTCGCAGAAATACTATAACTTTGCCCCCGATTTCAAACGAAAGCATAGATTATGATGAAGAAGAATCTACTTAACGGCCTTATTATTATTCGACTGCAGGGAGCAGTCGGAAGTGACAAGGTGTATATATATTAATAAGGTGTAAGCAAACGAAACGATATAGAGCCCTTCTCACTTCCGAGTGTGAAGGGCTTTTTCATGGTGACTGACAATAACACAATAAAGACTAAATAAGAAAAAGAGAAATGGACGACAGATTGTACATCTTCGACACGACGCTCCGGGACGGTGAACAGGTGCCCGGATGCCAGTTGAACACGGTAGAGAAGATCCAGGTGGCGAAAGCCTTGGAACAACTCGGCGTGGACGTGATTGAGGCGGGATTCCCCGTATCGAGTCCGGGTGACTTTAACTCGGTGATTGAGATTTCAAAGGCCGTGACATGGCCCGTGATCTGTGCGCTGACACGCGCTGTGGAGCACGACATCGACGTGGCCTTCGAGGCCTTGCAGTATGCCAAGCACAAGCGTATCCATACGGGTATCGGCACCAGCGACGAGCATATCCTGTATAAGTTTAACTCCGACCGTGAGCATATCCTCGAACAGGCCGTCGCGGCTACGAAGTACGCCAAGCGGTTTGTGGACGATGTGGAGTTCTACTGCGAGGATGCCGGACGCACGGACAATGCGTATCTGGCACAGGTAGTGGAGGCTGTGATCAAGGCCGGTGCCACAGTAGTAAACATCCCCGACACCACAGGCTATTGTCTGCCGCAAGAGTATTTCGAGAAGATCAAGTACTTGATGGAACATGTGGATAATATCGACAAGGCCATCATCTCCACCCACTGCCACAACGACTTAGGTATGGCAACAGCCAACACCTTCAACGGTGTGATGGCTGGTGCCCGTCAAGTGGAGGTGACCATCAACGGCATCGGTGAACGGGCGGGTAATACCTCTCTTGAGGAAATCGCCATGATCCTGAAATGTCACAAGGGGCTCGGTATCGACACGAACATCAACACGACGAAGATCTATCCGACGAGTCGTATGGTGTCGTCGTTGATGAATATGCCCGTACAGCCGAATAAGGCCATTGTGGGTCGTAACGCCTTTGCACACTCCAGCGGCATCCATCAGGACGGCGTGCTGAAGAATGTGCATACCTACGAGATCATGGATCCGAAGGATGTGGGTATCGACGACAACAGCATCGTGCTGACAGCCCGCAGCGGAAGGGCTGCCCTGAAGCACCGTCTGCATGTGAACGGCGTGGATCTGGACGATCAGAAACTGGATAAGATCTATGAAAAGTTCCTGGTATTGGCAGACCAGAAGAAGGAGGTGGGCGATGCCGATGTGATGATGCTGGCAGGTGCCGACACCTCGGACACCCGTGCCGTGCGTCTCGACTTCCTGCAGGTGACGACAGGCAAGGGCGTGAAGAGTGTAGCCTCGATAGGTTTGGATATCAGTGGGCAGAAGTTCGAGGCGGCTGCTTCGGGTAACGGTCCTGTGGATGCCGCCATCAAGGCCCTGAAAAAGATCATCATGAAGACGATGACGCTGAAGGAGTTTACTATCCAGGCCATCTCGAAAGGCTCCGACGATGTGGGTAAAGTTCACATGCAGGTGGAGTACGACGGAAGTCTGTACTACGGCTTCGGTGCCGATACGGACATTGTGACGGCATCGGTAGAGGCATATATCGACTGTATCAGGAATGAATACATTATTTGACAAGATATGGGACAGGCACGTGGTGCAGGTCGTGAAGGACGGGCCGACGCAGTTGTATATAGACCGTCTGTACTGTCATGAGGTAACCACGCCGCAGGCATTCGACGGGATGCGGGCGAGAGGACTGAAGTGTTTCCGTCCGCAGCAGATCTATTGTATGCCGGATCACAACACACCGACACACGATCAGGACAAGCCTATTGCAGACCCCGTGTCGAAGGCGCAGGTGGATGCCTTGGAGCGGAATGCTGCCGAGTTCGGACTGACACACTACGGTATGTTGTCGAAGGACAATGGTATCATCCACGTGGTGGGACCGGAGAAGGGACTCTCATTGCCTGGCATGACGATTGTCTGTGGCGACTCACATACCTCGACGCACGGCGCGATGGGGGCTGTGGCTTTCGGCATCGGCACCTCCGAGGTGGAGATGGTGATGGCATCGCAGTGCATCCTGCAACAGAAACCGAAGTCGATGCGGATTACCATCAACGGCACACTGGGTAAGGGTGTGACGGCAAAGGATGTGGCCCTCTATCTGATGGCGCAGATCACGACTTCTGGCGCTACGGGCTATTTCGTGGAGTATGCCGGTGAGGTGGTGCGGAACCTGTCGATGGAAGGACGCCTCACGCTTTGTAACCTCTCGATAGAGATGGGAGCCCGTGGCGGTATGATTGCCCCCGACGAGACCACCTTTAATTATATAAAAGGTAGGGAGTTTGCCCCAAAGGGTGAGGAGTGGGAGAAGGCCGTCGCCTATTGGAAAACCTTGAAGAGCGGCGAGGATGCTGTATTTGACAAGGAGCTTTTCTTTGACGCTGCGGACATCGAGCCTCGTATCACCTACGGCACGAACCCCGGGATGGGGATCGGAATTACCGAAGCCATCCCTACTAACGGACAAATTGCAAACTCGCCCGAACAGAGTTTCTTGAAGGCTCTCGACTATATGGGCTTTAAGCCCGGACAGAAACTGCTCGGCACGAAGGTGGATTATGTGTTCCTCGGAGCCTGTACCAACGGACGCATCGAGGATTTCCGCGCCTTTGCTTCACTAGTGAAAGGACGGAAGAAGGCCGACGATGTCGTGGCATGGTTGGTGCCTGGTTCCTGGGCTGTGGACAAGCAAATCCGCGAGGAAGGACTGGACAAGATACTTGCCGAGGCAGGCTTTGAGATCCGTCAGCCTGGTTGCTCCGCCTGTCTGGCTATGAACGATGATAAGATACCCGCAGGCAAACTGTCGGTATCTACCTCTAACCGTAATTTCGAAGGGCGTCAGGGCCCCGGGGCGCGTACCATTCTGGCATCGCCTCTCACAGCTGCCGCTGCCGCCGTCACAGGTGTCATCACAGATCCAAGAGAATTATTATGAAACAGAAATTCGATATTATCACAAGCACCTGCGTTCCCCTGCCTTTGGAGAACGTGGATACCGACCAGATTATTCCCGCCCGTTTCCTGAAGGCGACGACGAGGGAGGAGCGTTTCTTCGGCGACAACCTGTTTCGTGATTGGCGTTACAATGCCGACGGCACACTCAACAAGGACTTCGTGCTGAATGATCCTGTCTACGGGGGGTGCATCCTCGTGGCAGGCAAGAACTTCGGTAGCGGTTCCAGTCGTGAGCATGCGGCCTGGGCGATTGCAGGCTATGGTTTCCGGGTGGTTATCAGCAGTTTCTTTGCCGACATCCACAAGAACAACGAACTGAACAATTTCGTCCTGCCGGTGCAGGTGAGCGAGGACTTCCTTGCGGAACTTTTCCAGAGCATTAAGGCAAATGCCAAGACAGAGGTAAAAGTCGATCTACCCAATCAGACAGTGACGAACCTCGCCACGGGTCGCAGCGAGCACTTCGACATCAACGGCTACAAGAAGCACTGTCTGATGAACGGGCTCGACGACATCGACTTTCTGATGCAGAACCAAAACAAGACAGAACTATGGGAACAGCAGAACAAGTAAGTAAGTACCAGCGCATCCAGCCCTTCGTGGAGATTCTGGACTCGACGCTGCGCGACGGAGAACAGACCAGCGGTGTCTCGTTTCTTCCGCATGAGAAACTGATGATAGCCCGTATGCTGTTGAACGACCTCAACGTGGATCGTATCGAGGTGGCGTCGGCTCGGGTGTCGGAAGGCGAGAAGGAGGCAGTCGGCATGATCTGTCGCTATGCAGAGAAGATCGACAAGTTGGAGCGCGTGGAAGTGCTCGGCTTCGTGGATGGTGGACAGAGCATCGACTGGATAGCCGACTGTGGCGGCAAGACGATGAACCTGTTGGCAAAGGGTTCGCTGAAGCACTGCACCCAACAACTCCAAAAGACACCCGAGGAACATATCGAGGATATCCGTCAGGAGGTGAAGTATGCCCGCGAGAAAGGTATCACCGTGAACCTCTACTTGGAGGACTGGTCGGACGGTATGAAGGATTCACCCTTCTACGTCTATCAGTTGATGGATGCCCTCTGCGACAGCGGCATCCGACGGTTTATGTTGCCCGACACGTTGGGTATCATGAATCCCCTGCAATGTATCGAGTATTTCCGGAAGATGGTGAAGCGCTATGCCGACACCCACTTCGATTTCCATGCCCACAACGACTACGACCTCGCTGTGTCTAATTCCCTCGCCGCCGTGCTGAGCGGTGCCAAGGGATTGCACGTGACGGTGAATGGGCTGGGGGAGCGCTGCGGTAATGCGCCGTTGTCGAGTGTACAGGTGATTTTGAAGGATCACTTCAATGCCCGCACAAATATCTGCGAGAATAAACTCAACGACATCTCCCGTCTGGTAGAGAGTTACAGCGGTATCGCGGTGGCACCCAACCAACCGATCATCGGCGACAATGTGTTTACACAGGTGGCTGGCGTGCATGCCGACGGCGACAAGAAGAACGGACTATATCAGAATGCCCTCGTGCCGGAACGCTTTGGACGGCGGCGCGAATATGCCCTCGGCAAGAACAGCGGCAGGGCGAATATCGCCAAAAACTTGGAGGAACTGGGTCTTGAACTGACACCCGAACAGACGCGTCGCGTCACCCAACGCATCACCGAACTCGGCGACAAGAAGGAACGGGTGACGCAGGGGATCTGCCTTTCATCGTCAGCGATGTCTTGAAGCATGATGCGCCGGAGGACAAGGTGAAACTCGTGAGTTATGTGGTCTCGACGGCCTACGGTCTGAAACCCGGTGCGAATGTCAAGGTGGAGATCAACGGTAAGCAGTATGAGGCCAGTGCCACGGGTGATGGTCAGTACGACGCCTTCGTGAAATCGTTGCGGTACATCTATAAGAAATACCTCGATCGCACATTCCCCATCCTGGCGAACTATGCGGTGACCATCCCTCCCGGTGGACGCACCGATGCCTTGGTGCAGACCGTCATCACATGGAACGACAATGGACGTCTGCTTCGCACTCGCGGACTGGATGCCGACCAGACAGAAGCCGCCATCAAGGCGACCTTTAAGATGCTGAACATTATTGAAAACGAACAAGATAACGAATTATGAAGTTGAAGATTGCTATTCTGGCCGGTGACGGTATCGGACCGGAGATTATGAAACAAGGTGTGGCTGTGCTCGACGCCATTTCCAAGAAATGCGGACACCAGTTTGAATACGAGGAGGCCATCTGCGGGGCTCATGCCATCGACGAGGTGGGAGACCCTTATCCTGACAGCACTCACGAGGTGTGCATGCGGGCTGATGCGGTGCTCTTTGCTGCCGTCGGCGACCTGAAATACGACAACAATCCCACGGCGAAGATCCGTCCCGAGACGGGTCTGTTGGCGATGCGCAAGAAGTTAGGTCTCTTCGCCAATATCCGTCCAGTGGCGACGTTCGACTGTCTGTTGCACAAGTCACCGTTGAAGGATGAACTGTTGCGAGGTGCTGACTTCGTGGTGATCCGCGAACTGACGGGCGGCATGTACTTCGGCGAGAAGTATCAGGACAATGACAAGGCCTACGACACCGATATCTACACCCGTCCGGAGATTGAGCGCATCCTGAAAGTGGCCTTCGAGATGGCGATGACCCGTAACAAACACCTGACTGTCGTCGATAAGGCGAATGTGCTGGCATCCTCCCGTCTGTGGCGCCAGATTGCCAAGGAGATGGAACCGCAGTATCCAGAGGTTCGCACCGACTATATGTTTATCGACAATGCCTCGATGCGGGTACTCACGGAACCGACGTTCTTCGATGTCATCGTGACGGAGAATACCTTCGGCGACATCCTCACCGACGAGACATCCTGTATCACTGGTTCCATGGGACTCCAACCCTCGTCGTCGCTGGGTGAGCATACGCCTCTTTTCGAGCCGGTGCATGGCTCGTGGCCACAAGCCGCCGGACAGGACCTCGCCAATCCGTTGGCGCAGATTCTCTCTGCCGCCATGTTGTTGGAGCATTTCGGACTCAACAAAGAGGGTGCCCTCGTGCGTGAGGCCGTTAATGCCTCACTCGATGCGAATGTCCGTACCCCCGAAATCCAAGTCGAGGGTGGTGCCAAGTACGGCACCCGCGAAGTAGGAGAGTGGATTGTAAACTATATCGAGAATGCGTAAGTATATCATTGTGGTGTTTGTGCTGGCAGCGACAACGCTGCCGGCCCAGACCCGCCAACAATGGCGCGACTCGCTTGAAGTTCTCAATGCCAAGATTGGACGCGACCCTAATAACCTAGACCTGCATCTGTTGAAAGCCGAGGCGAATATCAATCTGGAGCAGTGGGACTATGCCCTCGCCGAGTACGGCAAGATCCTGCATGTCGATGAGAAGAATCTCGCTGCCCTCTATTTCCGCGCCTTTGTCCACATCCAGCAGCACCATCTCGATCTGGCGCGAGTGGATTACGAGACGTTCCTGCGCCTGCAACCCCAGCACTTCGAGGCCCGTTTAGGTCTAGCGCATGTGTTGCAAAAGATGGGTCGCAAGTCGGACACCACCGACGAACTGAACCGTCTGGTGCAGATGTTCCCTGACTCTGCCGATGCCTACGCTGCTCGCGCTGCTTTCGAGACAGAGCAGAAACTCTACGACATCGCGCTCTACGACTGGGACGAGGCCATCCGCCGCAAACCCCTCAATGAAGGCTTCGTCGTTTCCAAGGCTGACATCCTCATCACCCTCAATCGCATGGATGAAGCCCGCCGCGAACTCAATGCCGCTATCAAACGGGGCATCCCCCGCTATGCCCTCAAGGAATGGCTCGACAAATGTCAGAAAAAATAAAAATCCCAGCCGTGTTTGGCTGGGATTTATTATAGGGTAGAGGGACGGGGCGCTACCCCACGCTCTGTCCGACCTTCACGACGATAGCACTAATCTTGCCCGCCTTCTCTGCCTGCAGGGCATTGGCCATCTTCATGGCTTCGAGCACGATGACGGTATCGCCGACAGCGACTTCCTGGCCCACCTCGACGGGGATGTCAGTGATGACACCGGGCAGTGGGGCCTTGATGGCAGTGCCTGATCCGGAAGCAGTGGCGGAAGAAGAACCGCCCTCGCTGCTCTCGGCAGTCTCAGCGGCCTTGCGGACCACGGGCTTTGGCTTCTCAGGCTCAGCCTGCTTCTCCATCTCTACGGTATATTGCTCACCATTTACGGTCAGCGTGGCAATGTTTTCGGTGATGTCGCTGATCACGACCTCATACTTATTGCCGTTGATTGTATACTTATATTCTTTCATGCTCTTAGTTCATTTAGGGTCGTGGTGTGAAAGTCTGCACGTAACCGTTCCACTGCGTGGGATAGGCATTGATGGTGATAATGCCCGGCTCCGCGTCGTGGACGTTGTTGCCTAAGTGCTCATGCAGGGCAAGAGCAATGGCTGCATATACTTCGTTGTTCATCCTATAAACGTTTGGTTAATTAGTGAATGCCGGCTTACATCGGGATGTTACCGTGCTTCTTAGCGGGCAGGGCATCGCGCTTGGTGGCGAGTTGTGCCAGTCCGCGACAGATGCGGAAACGTGTGTTGCGCGGTTCGATCACGTCATCGATGTAACCATACTTCGCAGCCTGATAGGGGTTGGCAAAGAGTTCGTTGTACTCGTCCTCCTTCTCGGCGATAAAGGCCTTCACATCCTCACCGGCCTCCTTCTTGGCCTTGGCCTCCTTGGCGTAGAGCACGGCGGCGGCACCGCTGGCACCCATCACGGCAATCTCGGCAGATGGCCATGCATAGTTGAGGTCGGTGTGGAGTTGCTTCGAGCCCATCACGATGTGCGAACCACCGTACGACTTACGCAGGGTGACAGTAATTTTGGGCACTGTGGCCTCGCCGTAGGCATAGAGCAACTGGGCGCCGTGCAGGATGACGGCATTGTACTCCTGACCTGTACCTGGCAGGAAGCCTGGCACATCGACCAGCGACACAATAGGAATGTTGAAGGCGTCGCAGAAACGTACGAAACGGGCACCCTTACGAGAGGCGTTCACGTCGAGCACACCAGCGTAGCAAGAGGGCTGATTAGCAACAATACCCACGCTCTGCCCATTAAACCTAGCAAAACCTACGATAATATTCTTGGCGAACTTTGGTTGAACCTCGAAGAACTCGCCATTGTCGGTAACGGCGGCGATGACCTTATACATATCGTAGGCCTCGTTGGGGTTCTCGGGGATGATCTCGTTCAGGCTGTCCTCCATACGGTTGATGGGGTCGTCGCACTTGCGGCGTGGAGCCGTCTCCATATTGTTAGAAGGAATATAACTTAGCAACGTCTTGAGCATCTGCAAGCCCTCTTCCTCGGTCTTGGCAGTAAAGTGGGTCACACCCGACTTCGTGGCGTGTACCGATGCACCGCCGAGATGCTCCTGGTCGATATCCTCGCCAGTGACTGTCTTCACCACCTTCGGGCCCGTGAGGAACATGTACGATGTGCCTTCCATCATCAGGGTGAAGTCGGTGAGGGCAGGGGAATAGACAGCACCGCCTGCACAGGGGCCGAAAATACCGGAGATCTGGGGGATTACGCCCGATGCGAGGATGTTACGCTCGAAGATCTCGGCGTAGCCTGCCAGTGCGTTGATACCTTCCTGGATACGGGCACCACCCGAGTCATTGATACCAATGACGGGGGCTCCCATCTTCATGGCCATGTCCATCACCTTGCAAATCTTCTGGCTCATGGTCTCAGAGAGAGAACCGGCATGAACGGTGAAGTCCTGTGCGAAGATGAATACGAGACGTCCGTCGATAGTACCACTACCTGCTACGACGCCGTCGCCAAGGAACTGTTTCTTCTCCATGCCGAAATTGTGGCAACGGTGCTCCTTGAACATATCGTACTCCTCGAACGAACCCTCGTCGAGCAGCATCTCAATGCGCTCACGGGCGGTATATTTACCACGTTCGTGCTGTTTCTGAATGGCTTTCTCGCCACCACCGAGGCGTGCCAGTTCACGCTTCTCAATCAGTTGTTTGATTTTGTCTAATTGCTTGCTCATTGGTTGTATTTACAATTTATCTATTTACAATCTACAATTTATTTATTCATTTAAACATTTAACAATTTACGCATGTCGCAACCAATGACTCAATTCTGAAAATTGACCAATCAATTGTCAAATTGTAAATTGTCAAATTGTAAATCACTCTGGGTGTTCGCAGAGTTCTGTGAGGATACCGCAGGTTGACTTCGGATGCAGGAAGGCGATGTTCAGACCCTCGGCACCCTTACGAGGCTTCTCGTCGATCAGGCGTACGCCCTTCTCAGATACCTCGGCGAGGCCTTTGGCCACACCGTCCTCAACGCAGAAGGCTACGTGGTGCACACCCTTGTTGCCCTTGTCGAGCCACTTCTGGATGGTACTCTCAGGTGATGTCGGCTCCAACAGTTCCAGTTTTACCTCACCGCAACGCAGGAAGGCGGTCTTCACCTTTTGGTCCTCTACTACTTCTGTTGCATAACACTCCAAGCCCAGCACGTCAGTGAAGTACGGCAGGCTTTCCTCAATGCTCTGGACGGCGATGCCCAGATGCTCAATGTGGGAAATCTTCATATCGTTAGAATTAAAATGTATTTATATAAATAATGTGTGCAAAGGTACTAAATCTAATTTAAGAAAGAAGAAATCCCCGATAAGAATTAAGCATTATTAAAACTCTACGGTAACTTTTCCGTTGATTTGGCGGCCTGTAAGGTAATTAGGCACAGCCCACTGGCGATTGGTGACGTCAGTGACCCAATAATAACTGTTGACATTACTGATGCCGAAAAGGTTCAGGCAGTCGAGGCCAACCCAGACACGTTTGATACCTTTTTCCTGTTTGACAGCCAACCAACTCATACCGATGTCGGCACGTTTATAGTCTGGTGCACGGAAATTCTGATGTTCAATGCCTCTATGGGGCGCACCAAAAGGAAGTCCACCGGCATATGCCAGACGTAACGTCATCTTCCACCGGTCCGTACCAGGGAAATAGTCGGTGAAATGAAGGTTTATGGCATAGCGTTGGTCATTAGGCTGTGGGAAAGAGACGCCACCCATCTTCATCTGTGCTTTCATCAATGAGAAAGTCAGCCAAGAGTCTGTACCTGGCACGAACTCACCGAATAGTTTCAGATCAATACCAGCCGTATAGCCACTGGCAAGGTTTTCGCCGTAATAGGTCACCTTGACGTTCTGGACATTATAGGGAATCAGATTGGAAAGTGCCTTAAAATATGCTTCCGCCGTGAAGCGGAACGGACGATCGAGCATTTTGAACCGATAGTCCATCGCTGCAATAAACTGCAAACTTCGCTGACTTTTTATCTTTTCATTAAGAACCGCCGTTGTTACACCGTTCTGCGTGACAGTATCCCTCATTTCTTTATAGAAGGGAGCCTGATAATAGAGGCCTGTGGCAAAGCGGAATGTATAATTTTGATTGAAAGCCGGTACCAAGGCTATGGAAGCACGGGGCGAAACAATGGTTTCTTTGTTGAATGACCAGTTGGCCAAGCGCACACCATAGTTAAGAGTGAAATAATTCTCCCCTTTAGAAAATTTATATGTATCTTGCAGATAGGCTTCTATGCGATGACTTTTGATATCGCTTTTAGCCACAAGTGTATAAATAAGGTCGAGGCGGTCGGCGGTGTGTGGCACAGAATAACCGCTGGAGTCACGCATCTCATACTCTCTGGACTGTTCTTTGATTTTTTCTGTCTTATAAGTCAGTCCTGCCTCCAAATCATGTTTGCGGGTCTTATGACTGCCGATGAGTTTAAAACTAATCACATCGGCTGTCAAGTAATTACGGGCATGCTCCATATAAGTTCCCACGCCGAGATTCTCACTTGATTGTGTATCGTCGAGCCAGTATTGTCCCTGAATGTCGTAGGCTTCCTTTTCTTTGGTGTGGAAAGCCGATGTCAGGAATTTTATCTTGGTAGAATCACCGAAAGAACGGGTGATACTGGCCGTACCGAATAAAGTACGGAATACATCCTTTTCCTGTCCGTCGAAATATACTTTAAACGATTTCACATCCTCCATCGTACCGAACGACGTCTCTCTGTCCTTGGGTTTAAAGTTATAGTGATTCTCCGAGATATTTCCGATGAAATCGATTGTCCACCTTTGGTTAGGAGTAAAACTGATATAAGTCTGATAATCAAGAAAATTCGGTCGATATTCTCCTGTTGTTTCTAAGGAGCCAAGCAAGTATCTATTTGTCTTGTATCTGACACCGTGACTCATGGAGAATTTCTTGTTACCGAGACCTATGTATGCCCCAGCACCTAGGAGCGATGCTGTAACAGAAGCCTCAAAGTGTTTCGGACGACAATAAGTGATATCTAGGGCTGACGACATTTTGTCGCCATATTTTGCCTCAAATCCGCCAGTAGAGAAGCCAATCTTTTCCACCATATTGGCATTGATGATGGAAAGGCCTTCCTGTTGTCCGCTACTAATAAGCAGGGGTCGATAGATCTCCACATTATTTATATATACAGAATTCTCGTCGAAACTACCGCCTCGCACATTATATTGGCTCGACATCTCATTGTGTGTAGAGACACCTGCCTGCTGTTGGATCAGTTCTTCAACGGCATTGCCCGTTGTCGAGGGCCCAAGTTTGGCGTTTTCTATATTTAATTGTTCTGTCCCAGTGGTCTGTCTTCTTTGTTCAGTGATGGTGACTTCCTGCAACGCCTCCATGGGCTGCATCACAATCTGTACCGTCATCTTCCCCTTCGGGTTTCTGAACACCCGTTTGCGTGAGGCATAACCTACCATTGTGAAACGTACCTCAACGGAATCTTCTGATTGGAGCGTTATTTCGAACTCACCTTTCAGATTCGACATGGCCACCTTTCCTTGTTTGAGACAAGACACCGTTACAAGTTCCAATGCATTCTCTTCATTGTCAACCACTTTGCCCTTCAGAATAAAGTCATCGGCCCTTGTGACGCTGCTCAACAGGAGCATCGTCACAAGTAAAAAATGTCTTATAACGTGATATCTCATCAGACTATATAACGATATTATCGGCTGTTTATTGCATTTTGCGAACTTTTGCGAACCGAAAAGACGATTGCAAACTATTGCGAACGTAAAAGTTTGGAAGTTTCATTTTTTCTTCGTACCTTTGCGCTATGATTTACGAAATGCTGATAGGAATACTGGTTTATGCGGTACTGTTCATCGTGACAGTGCAGAGCAGTCGGCGGAAGGTGCTGGCCTTGCAGGAGCGACTTGATAAGGTACGCGCCCTTCAGGAACTGCAACAGGCCCAGAGCCGTCAGAACATTGACCAGAACGAGGCCAAAATCCGTGAGTTGGAGACGCTGCTTCAAAAACTCGGCGATGAAAACTCCCTGCTCCGTCTGGAACTCGAGGAGAAGAAAGCCACCCTTGATTATAATAATAAGGTGGCGATCATCGAGAACGAGAAGCGTCAACAGGCAGAGACAATAATCTTCACCTCCAGTATCTACCATCGGATTCAGAACTGCCTCAATAACGGGCGCAGTCTCGGACATGAGGACTGGTCGGAGTTGTCGGAGATTGTGAACAGTGTCTATACAGGTTTTACGGAGAAACTCTATAGCCTCTATCGGATGACGGAACAGGACTATCACGTCAGTCTGCTCATCAAGGTGAGGGTACAGCCGAAAGACATCGCCCTGCTGACGGCACACTCGAAGGAAAGCGTGGCCTCCACGCGCAGCCGCCTCTATCAGAAAGTATTCGGGGAGAAAGGCTCATCGAAGGACTGGGATGACTTCGTCCTCTCATTATAAAATGAAAAGTGTAATTTTTAAATTGTAAATGATATGATTGATTATTTAGCGCAACACTTATGGCAGATGTGGGCGGTGATAGCCGTCGTCTGTCTGATTCTGGAACTCACAGCGGGTGATTTCTTCATCATCTGCTTCTCCATCGGAGCCTTCTTCGGTGCCATAGCAGCAGCCTGCGGATTTGGCTTCTATGTGCAACTGGCTGTTTTTGCTGTGTTCACGCTGATCAGTCTCTTCTGGGTACGACCTTTTGCCCAGCGCTATCTGCACAAAGGTGAGGACAACCGTGTGAGTAATGCCGACGCCCTGCTAGGTCGTCAGGGCAGGGTAGTGGAGCCTGTCAAGGCTGACGGTTTCGGACGTGTTCAGATAGATGGCGACATCTGGAAGGCCGTCACGAACGAAGCCCAGGACATCCCTGAGAATGCGAACGTCCGCGTCGTAGGGCGTGAGAGTACCATCATCACAGTAGAAACAATAAACATTAATCAATAAAATTAAACATTATGGACATTATGAGTTATGTATTCATCGCCATCGTCGTTTTAGTGATTCTGTTCGCCAAAATGGCACTTGTGATCATCCCCCAGTCGGAAACCAAGATTGTGGAGCGCTTAGGCCGCTACTATGCCACACTGAAGCCGGGTATCAACATCATCATCCCGTTCATCGACAGGGCAAAGTCTATCGTTGTGCTCAACCACGGGCGCTACCAGTACTCTACCACCATCGATCTGCGTGAACAGGTCTATGACTTCCCCAAGCAGAACGTGATTACGAAGGATAATGTGCAGACGGAGATCAATGCGCTGCTCTATTTCCAGATCGTCGATCCCTTCAAGGCTACCTATGAGATCAACAACCTGCCCAATGCCATTGAGAAACTGACGCAGACCACCCTGCGTAACATCATCGGTGAACTGGAACTCGATGAGACGCTGACCTCTCGTGACACCATCAACAAGAAATTGAGCGCCGTGCTCGATGATGCAACAGACAAGTGGGGTGTTAAGGTGAACCGTGTGGAGTTGCAGGACATTACGCCTCCCGACTCTGTGCTGACCGCCATGGAGAAGCAGATGCAGGCTGAGCGTAACAAGCGTGCCCAGATTCTGACCTCCGAGGGACAGAAGGCTGCTGAGATTCTGGCTTCTGAAGGTGAGCGTACCGCTATTGTGAATAAGGCTCAGGCCGCTAAGGATCAGGCTATCCTCGAAGCAGAAGGTGAGGCTCAGGCCCGTATCCGTAAGGCTGAGGCTGAGGCAAAGGCCATCGAACTGATCACAGAGGCTGTGGGCAAGAGCACCAATCCTGCCAACTACCTGTTGGCCCAGAAGTATATCCAGATGATGCAGGAACTGGCCGAGGGCGACAAGACCAAGACCGTCTACCTGCCTTACGAGGCTACGAACCTGCTCGGTTCAATCGGTGGCATCAAGGACCTGTTTAAAACAGAATAAATGAACAGAAGTTTCCGTAATTACCAGAAATTGGAAATGACAAAATTATGGTAATTACGGGAATTTCTTTCAAATATGACAGAAAAGTACAAGTATTACGTACTTTTTTGACGTAATTTTATTCGTATTCCAAAATTATTGTGTACCTTTGCAACCGATTTGAATTATACGGTATGGTACACAATATATTCAAGGGACTGGGCATCGCCCTTATAACCCCATTCAAGGAAGACGGCTCCGTTGACTACGAGGCTCTGATACGTCTGGTGGACTATCAACTCAGCAACGGCGCCGACTTCTTTTGTATTCTCGCAACGACTGGAGAGACACCGACACTGACGGCAGCCGAGAAACTGAAGATTAAAGATACAGTTGTCGATTACGTTCAGGCTCGGGTACCCATTCTGATGGGTTGTGGCGGTTATAATACCGCTGCCGTCGTGGAAGAGTTGAAGACGGGTGACTTCCGTGGCGTGGACGGTATTCTCAGTATCTGTCCGTACTACAACAAACCGTCGCAGGAAGGACTCTATCAGCACTTCAAGGCAATCTCAGCCGCTACCAGTCTCCCTATTGTGATGTATAATGTACCAGGTCGTACAGGTGTTAACATGCAGGCAGCCACCACAGTCCGTCTGGCTCGCGACTGTCAGAACATCGTGGCTATCAAGGAGGCCAGCGGCAATCTGGAACAGGTCGACGAAATTATCAAGAACAAGCCCAACGACTTCGATGTCATCTCCGGCGACGATGCGCTGACGTTCCCGATGGTCAGTTGTGGCGCTGTAGGTGTCATTAGTGTGATTGGTAATGCTCTGCCTAAGGAGTTCTCCAAGATGATCCGTCTGCAGATGCGCGGCGAGTACTATCCTGCCCGAAAAATCCACCATCGTTTCACCGATCTATTCTCCCTGCTCTTCGTCGACGGTAACCCTGCCGGTGTGAAGGCCATGCTCTCTGAGATGGGCTTTATCCAGAATGTGCTCCGTCTGCCGTTGGTGCCTATGCGCATTAAGAACATGCAGCGCATGTCGGAAATCCTCAAGGAACTGAAGATATGATTGAAAGCAAGGTTATCCACGAGATTACCCCGTTGATGGGTAAAGATGTGCTCTACATTGCTGAACGACGCAAGAAGGAGTTTACATACCCCATCCATAACCACAAGGTGTTCGAATTGAACTTCGTGGAGCATGCACCGGGTGTACGCCGTATTGTAGGCGACTCTAACGAGGTAATCAGCGAATATGATCTGGTACTGATTACAGGTCCAGATCTGGAGCACGTATGGGAACAGAATGACTGTGTGAGCGAGGATATCCACGAGATAACGGTCCACTTCGACATCGACTTTTCCGACGACAGTATATTCGGGCGCAATCCTTTCAGGACATTGCAGAAGATGATGAACGAGGCCCAGAAGGGACTCTGTTTCCCGATGGATGCCATCATGAAAGTCTATCCGATGCTCTGCAAACTCAGCACCATCAAGGATGGTTTCTATGCGTTTCAGCAGTTCCTCACTATTCTCTACGAACTCTCGCTCTGTCCTGGTGCCCGTACACTTGCCACGAGCAGTTACGCCAAAGTCGAAGTGGCCAGCGACAGTCGTCGTGTGTTGAAGGTGAAGAACTATATCAATGACCATTATCGCGATGAGATCCGTCTGGCTGATGTCGCCAGCCTCGCTGGCATGAGCCCGAGTGCCTTCAGCCGTTTCTTCAAACTTCATACGGGACGTAATCTCAGCGACTATATCATCGATATGCGTTTGGGTTATGCCAGTAGGATGTTGGTAGACAGCACCCATTCCATTGCCGAGATTGGCTATGGCTGTGGTTTCAATAATATCAGCAACTTCAACCGCATCTTCAGGAGGAAAAAGGGCTGCAGTCCGTCTGAGTTTAGAGAAAACTACCACAAAACACGCATTATCGTGTAAAAATTGCACTTTTTTCTAAAAAAGTCCACAAAATATTTGGTCAGTTCAGAAAAAGTGTGTACCTTTGCACCCGCAAAAAGGAACAGAGGGTTCCGTAGCTCAACTGAATAGAGCATCTGACTACGGATCAGAAGGTTGTGGGTTTGAATCCCGCCGGAATCACAAGAGGGAGATGAAATCAACAGATTTTATCTCTCTTTTTTTGTGATGACATGCCAGGGATTCAGGGCGTATAATTGGGGGGTAGTTTCAACAATTCCTCCCAATGATGCTTGGCGGCTTCCTCACCGGCACGGATCATCCGAGCACTGTTCTTATTACCAAAACTTGTCATATCATAGTCAGGGATATCAGGACGGATATAGATATCCACAAGTTTCCGGTTCTCCGAATGTTTACGGATATCGGGACGGTTGACGAGCCATTCTATCACACCACCCAGTCCGAGGAAATCCCCAAGACTCGTCAATAACGATGATTCCATCTGTTGCCTGGGTTGTCTTTCTTCCTGTTGCAAGTCGATGGCGATAATGATGTCAGCACCCATCGCCTTGCAGACATCCACAGGCAGATTATTCAGCAAGCCGCCATCCACCAACATATAGTCATCTTTGCTCACCGGCTTGAAGATGCCCGGTATTGCTATCGAAGCCCGTATGGCTGAAGCAACGATACCCTTTGATAGCACTACCTCCTGGGCAGTACGCATATCGGCGGCAACACAACAGAAGGGAATCCGCAGACTTTCAAACTCCGTACAGCCACGGACAGACACCATCGAGTCGAGTAGCTGTTCGATCCTTCCGCCCCGCATCATCCCGAAGCCACGGCTGTTGCGGTCCATCACAGGGAATCCGAAGATATAGGTCACACCGTCTTGGGTTCGGTACGGTTCGTCGCTGAAGGCTGCATTCCGGTCTGTTAACAGCGAGAGCCACTCCTGCGTCTGGAATATCGTCTCCAATTCATCAGCCGTATAGCCTGCGGCATAGAGTCCGCCGACGATGGCACCTACTGACGAACCCGCGATATAGTCGATGGGAACACCTGCCTGTTCAATCACTTTCAGCACACCCACCTCAGCGGCCCCCTTGGCTCCACCACCGCCTAACACCAGACCGATCTTAGGTCGGTCTGCCATAGTCCCGGAAACGATGAAAAGGGCTATGAGGAATGTGAATAATCGTTGTAGTTTCATTTCGGTTGCAAAAATAACAAAAAGAATGATGGAATATGAAACTTTTTTATTATCTTTGCAAGCAAGAAACAATTTTTAAGATGGAAGAATCTGGTTTAAACAAATATTTGGACGAGATTGGTCGTGAGTCGTTGCTATCGGCTGAGGAGGAACGGGCCTTATCGGAACGTATCCTGAAGGGCGATGAGCAGGCACTCAATCGTCTTGTGGAGGCAAACCTCCGGTTTGTTGTGTCCATCGCCAACCAGTACAAAGGCAAGGGCTTGCAGATGGAAGATCTGGTGAGCGAAGGCAATATAGGACTATTGAAGGCTGCTGGCCGTTTCGATGCTTCGAAAGGCACCCGCTTCGTGAACTATGCCGTGGTACATGTACGCCAACAGATTGAGAAGGCGCTTGATCAGCAGACGGAGCCTCCTCGTAAACTGAACCAAAAGTCAACCTCTGTCGATGCGCCTTTAGGCCATCGCACGAATATGAGTCTGTTGTCCGTCTTAGTAAACCAAGATGCGCCTTTGGCTGATGAGCGTGTCCACTCTGAGGCCATCGAGGATGCAATTGAGTACGCATTGGGTGTTTTGGATGAACGTGAGAGTAGGGTAGTGAATGCCTATTTCGGTGTCAACCAAGAACATGAGACGATGGCAGAGATTGCCGAGGATATGGACCTGAAACGTGAACGTATCCGTCAGATTCGCGACAAGGCCGTCCGTAAACTCCGTAAAGCCTATAAGTCGCGTCTCCGTGAACTACGTAAATAAAACCCTTTTACATATTTAATTAACAACTAAACAAATTACTGGAATTATGAAGAAAAAGTTTATCTGCGCCGTTTGTGGATATATCTACGAAGGCGATGCTGCTCCTGAGAAGTGCCCCATCTGTAAGGCTCCCGCCTCGAAGTTCTCTGAACTGAAAGACGATGCCGATATGACCTATGCTACCGTCCATAAGATTGGCGACGGCAAGCCCGAGGGTGTCACCGAAGAAATGATTCAAGACCTGCGCAACCACTTCAATGGTGAGTGCAGCGAGGTTGGTATGTATCTGGCCATGGCCCGTCAGGCTGATCGTGAGGGTTATCCCGAGATTGCAGAGGCTTTCAAGCGTTATGCTTTCGAGGAGGCTGACCATGCTTCTCGTTTCGCTGAGTTGTTGGGCGAGTGTGTCTGGGATACGAAGACCAACTTAGAGAAGCGTGCTGCTGCCGAGGCTGGTGCCTGCGAGGATAAGTTCCGCATCGCCAAGAATGCGAAGGCTGCCGGTTTCGATGCTATCCACGACACCGTTCACGAGATGGCCAAGGACGAGGCCCGTCACGGTGCCGGCTTTGCCGGACTACTGAAACGCTATTTCGGGAAGTAAAAGGCAATAAATCTGCTGAAAGTCCGTTTTATCGATAAGATGAAACGGATTTTTTATTTTCTTACGATAATGGCGCTGTTCGTGGCCTGTAAAGACGATGATAACTTCTCGTCAAACGGTGGTCTGCGCCTGACTTTCTCGACTGACACACTACAGATGGATACCGTGTTCAGCAAAACCCCTTCGGCCACTTACGCATTCTGGGTGTACAATCAGAATGACGACGGCATCCGTTTACAAAGCGTCCGACTGGGCAAGAAGAACCAGACGGGATTCCGTGTAAATGTCGACGGCTCATATCTGGACAATGCGCTCGGCTCTCAGGTTAGCGATTTGGAGATACGTCGTAACGACAGTATCCTGGTGTTTGTGGAACTGACATCGGTTGAAACAGCACAGCCGGACCCGAAACTGATTGAGGACGATCTGATCTTCTCGTTGGAGAGTGGGGTGGAGCAGAAGGTGAATCTCAGGGCTTGGTCATGGGACGCCGTGAAGATGTATGATGTCGTGGTGGAAGGAGAACAGACCATCGAGTCGGCTACACCTATTATTATATATGGGGGCATCACCGTGCCAGAAGGACGACGTCTGAATCTGCGCAACTCGACGCTCTACTTCCATGACGGAGCCGGTATTGAGTGCTATGGCGACCTGATCATCGAAAACTGTGTGTTACGTGGTGATCGTCTGGACCGTATGTTCGACTATCTGCCCTACGACCGTGTCTCAGGACAATGGAAAGGCATTCATCTGTATGAGACAGCGATGACAGCCCGTCTGAGTCATACAGAGATCCGCAATGCCGAGAATGCCCTTGTACTCGACTCAGCCGCTATTGACGAGACACAGGTAAGACTCGGTATGGGCGGTTGTATCATCCACAATGCTGAGGGCTACGGTCTGAAGTCCGTCAACTCGAACATCTACATCTCGGAATGTCAGTTCACGAATACGCTCAATGACTGCGTGCTGATCGTAGGCGGCATTGCCGACATCAATTACTGTACGATGGCACAGTTCTATCCGTTCTCGGCAGAACGTGGCGCTGCCCTCCGTTTCGTGAACTATGAGGGCGACAACGACATTCCGCTTTTGAAACTGCGCTGCGAAGGTATCATCCTGACAGGCTATGAGAGTGATGTGCTGATGGGTAGCGTAAGGGATTCGATAGCAGCCTTCGAATACGAGTTTGTTAATTCGCTGCTCCGTACACCGAAAGTGGATGATGATGACAGCGTGAGGTTTGTGAATGTGCGATGGGAGTCACCGAAGGATTCTATTCAGGGTACAAAGCACTTCAAGGTCATCGATGAGGAAAACCTCATCTATGACTTCCACCTCGACTCGCTTTCCACCGCTCAGGGCTTAGGCTGCTATCGGTGAGAATCAGTGAAAACTTGTGACTTAGAATTCCGAAAAAGACAATGGCATCAGTTGACGGATGCCATCAATCACATACACATACTTACGCCCATAGAGTAGGATGCGGATGGGATGACCAGCACGTGTCTCGCTCTCAACAATCACCTGACGGCAACCACCACATGGACCGGTAGGCTCTTCTGTCAATTCACCATCAGTACCCCGTGCGGCAATAGCCAACATACGCACTGACGCGTCAGGATAACGTGCCCCAGCATAAAAAAGGGCGGTACGCTCAGCACAAAGACCTGAGGGATAGGCAGCATTCTCCTGGTTGCTACCAGTGATCTCAATGCCATTGTCAAGTTTGACAGCGGCGCCAACACGAAAGTGAGAATACGGGGTGTAACTACGTTCTGTGGCTTCGATTGCCGACTGCAGCAACTGCTGCTCCTCGGGTGTCAGTTCTTCCGGCTGACAGACGTGGATGATCGTTTTTAGTTCTAGTTCTTGCATAGTTGTCTGATTTTTGGTGCAAATATAGTAAAAAAAACATAGATTACACAGATTATCACAGATTATTTTGTACTTTTGCACCAAAATCGCAAAGAAGATGAAGAAATCTCTCGTTATATTATTCACTATTCACTGTTCGTTATTCACTGTTTCCGCCCAAGTACGGTGGAACCAGCAGTATCAACAGTATATCGACCAGTATAAGGACATCGCCATCGAACAGATGCAGCGCTATAAGATTCCTGCCTCAATCACATTGGCTCAGGGACTCTTTGAAAGTGGAGCGGGGAAAAGTCGTCTGGCCGTAAAAGGCAACAACCATTTCGGTATCAAATGCAACGGATGGGACGGACGAAAGATCTATGAGGACGATGATGCCCGTAATGAGTGCTTCAGGGCATATTCATCGGCATACGAGTCGTATGAAGACCATTCGAAGTTTCTGGCCAGTGGACGGCGCTATGCCTCACTCTTTCAATTGAAGACCACCGACTACAAAGGCTGGGCAAAAGGACTGAAGGCAGCCGGTTATGCCACCAATCCCCAGTATGCGCAGAAACTGATAGAGATTATCCAGTTATATAAACTCTACAAATACGATACGGCTAAGGACTACGACAAGTTCCTGGCGCAGCATGCGAAAGATCATGGGACCAACGGTGCTGCACTGCATCCCATTAAGATATTCAACAAAAACTACTATCTGATAGCCCGTAAGGGAGACACTTTCAAGTCGATTGGCGAGGAAGTGGGTATCAGTTACAGAAAGATTGCCAAATACAACGAACGTGACAAACGTGATCCACTGACGGAGGGCGAGATCATCTGGCTGAAGAAGAAACAGACGAAAGCCCCCAAGGATTACAAGGATCGTCTGCACTATGTCCGTGCAGGTGAGTCGATGTACTCGATTGCACAGAAATACGGTATCCGCCTAAAGAACCTGTATAAGATGAATAAGTTGAGTCCTGACTACAACATTCGTGTCGGTGATGGACTCAAACTGAGATAAATGTCAAGAGGCTTCTCGAATTAGCGTGAAGTCTCTTTTTTCTTTTTCTTGGTTGAAAAGAGGTCGTGCAGGCCGTTGAAGTCTTTCTTCATGATGAGACCGATACCCTGGGTGTTTAGCGACGACTTGGTGAAATAGCGGTCATTAGTCTGGTTGTAGACCTTCAGTGCCAGGTTACCGTTAGGATAGAGCAGGTACTGAATGTCGAAATCGCCGATAAATGATGGTGTGGCCCGTGTGGCATTATCGCGATAACCGAACTGTCCGTTGATAAGCAGGCGGTTGTTAAGCATGCGTCCACTGATAAGTCCTTCGTATTCGGCATTGTGCCAGCCTTCATTACCAGTAGAGATATTGGCACCGAAGTTCCAGTTGTCATTCTTGATGACAGTACTCAACAGACTGTTGATCTGAGTGGAGAGAGTGCCGGAGAGGAAACTCTGCATGGCAAGTGTGGTCTGGTCGGTCTGTCCTGCCTCAGCATTGTTCTGTCCCTGGTTATAGAATCGTCCGATACCCAACAGATAGAGCACCTGTTGGTTCATCTCCTGTTGTCCGTTGATGACGGAACGCACCATCTGTTGCTCGTCGGCATTGACGGTAGGCATTTCCAGGTCGAAGTCTACCTGTGGTGCCCTGGGTTGTCCGCCGATATTCATCAGACAGTTCACACGGATGGTATTCGAGGCAAACGAATTACCGATATTCAGGTCGGACAATGAGACGCCATTGACGGTATAGACTGCCTGCAGGTTCAGGGCAGCATTATAGGGATCACCACCGAAGATGATGGTACCACCTGGGTTAAAGGTAAAGTTCTTCTTGATGATGTTCTGGATGGTAACACCATAGGTCCCGTGGTCAACGGTGTAGGTACCAAACATATTAAACGAACCTTTGTTGTGGAAGGTGGCGCGGAGGGTACCATTGCCGTTTAAGGTGATATAGTCGTTGGTGTTGGCATCCATCAACAGGCGCAGCGTACCATCCGGTGTACAGTTGATAAGGAAGTTGATGAAGATATCGGTGGGGATGTCAACTTCCTCCGGAGTAGTTGCATTGCCACTTTGCTGGCGCATGACAATTCTTTTATTAGCAGAGCCCCACTCAATAAACTCCTGATTACTGATGGCATCGGGTGAGGAGGCATTATAGACGAATACGGAATTCTTCTGCGGTGTTACATGACAATCGATGGTCACCTCACCGGGACGTCCTTTGATGGCGACATCTCCAGAGGCAAAGACGGTACCGTAGAAGGTAGACTCACCGAAGTCCTTGAAGTCGTAGGCCAACAGATTGTCTGTCTCTACAAACAGGTCGAAGGTCAGTCTGGTCAGACTCTTATGGTGGATACCCCCACTGAGGATGGCCTGATTACCGTATTGGTCGTAGACAGGCATCTGATGGAGTTCTATCTCGTCGGGAACGAGGATAACGGTATCGTTGCGGAGGGTGTAGGTTGTATTAAGTGACGTGACAGTAGCCTCTCCATTGGCAACGACGAGTTGTCCAGTGAGGTTCATGTCGTCAAGATAACCCGCCAATCTCAAGGCACCATTGGCATGACCTGTAATCTTCGAGAGGAAGGTATTTGTGAAATTATGCATGAAGTCGAGATAGGTACCTTCGGCCTGGAAACCAAGGTCGATGGTGTTGTGGGTGGGTGACACATAACCTTTGATGATGGTCTGAGCCTCAGGACCGTCATCGGCAACAGCATCAATATCTATCTGTTCACGTTCTTTGTTCCAATTGGCTTTGGCATAGAGCACACCCATGCGTCCTTTCTCGAACTTAAAGTGATCCACCGTCAGGTCGGCATTTGCCATAAAACTGCCGAAAGGTGCCTTCACGGTGGCAGTACCGGAAGCCTCTCCGCTGAACTCCACGGCATGGAAATTGACGAGATTGAGGATATAAGCTACTTCCACCTCGTTGAGGTCTATGGACAACGAATCCGTACTATAAGGTGTGGCCTTGCCATCGACGATGATATGCTGTTGTCCGTTATGTACCGTAAAGTGGTCTACTACCAGATGCTCCTTGGAATAGAAGATGTCTGCGGGTTCCACACTCCAGGTGGAGTCGTTGAGGATGATATGCGAGGGCTGTATACGGATATGTGCCTCTGACTGGGCCTCCACATTACGGTAGAAGTCTGTCATGAGGTTCAGGTTTCCGCTGAATTTCCCGGTACGGTTACCATTGTTCCATGTGAGTGCTGTATTCAAGAGGTTATTGGCGGCATCGGCTCGCAGTCCGATATTGAGTGTCTCTCCGTTGTCCATCATTTTATTGATGGCGAAATAGCCTCTGATGGTATCTGTCGGCGCAGTGATGAGGAGCATACCGTCGGTATAACTGGCACCATTGTACGTGAAGTCAGGCACCTGACTTTCCACGTTGACAGTATGATTTGGGTCATTGACACGGGCATTCACTGTGAAGGGTTGTTGGATACTCAGATTGACGCCTAAGAGTCGTTGCAGCCAATCGGTCTTGTTTACTTGCAGGCGAAGGATGAAATTATTATGTGCCTTGTCGGAGACGGGTGGAAGTCCAGGAAGGGTAGGGAGAGCCGAGCCGATGAAGTTGGTAAGACTCTGGGGCAGGGTACCGTATTCGAAATCACCCCGGAGTTCCGCCTTGGCGAAGTCGCTGTTGAGCGTGACGTAGTGCAACTGGTCTCTGAAACCAGAAGTGACAAGCAGGTAGTTGAGACGATAGACGCTACCCTCGTCATCAGTCATGGTGAAGTTATTGATCTGCAGGGTACCTTCGGCATCGTTCAGTGTCTTGGCAGTGAAATCGGCATCGATATCCGCAGTAAACACGGCATGGTTCCAACGGTCTGTCAGTTTCAGGGCCTGTGGCTCCAGACGGTTAATCTTGGTGTGAACGTCTATCTTTCGTGTGCCTTTATTCTCAATGAGATTGTCGACGGTTCCTTCTATCTGTGCGGCAAGGTTCGGGTCTTCGATGTTCAGGAAACCGGAAATACCCTTGGCAGAGTAAGAACCGTTGATGCCAATATGACTGAAGGGATAGTCGTTGTATACCAATTCTGTGATAATGCCCTGTGCATTGACGTTGGGATGTTGCGGGGTGAGTCGTCCGTTGAGTTTGAGATTGCCTGTCAGGTTACCGAAATGCTCGTTGTTAAGGAGTTGCCGCAGATTCATGTTCTGTGTGTCGATGGTTCCCTGGAAGTTCTTGTCGCCAGTCATGTTGAGGTTCAGGCTGACTTTTCCGATATCCGTCATGAGATTGCTCTTTGCATGGATACCGCCATCAGATGATCCGCCCATGATACCATTCAGTTGGAGGTCACCGATTTGTTTCACCTGTTCTGGGATGTAACTGATGTTCTTCTGGAGGAAATCGATGATGTTTTCCGAGAGATTCAGTTCATCCACCTTTGCCTCCCATGAGGGCTGTTTCGTAGAGTGGTCTATCCACCCGTTGACCAACAGACTGATATCCTTTGCCTCGGTATAGAGATGCAACTGTGGAATCGTCAACTTTGAACCTGTTCCGTGGAAGGCCGTTTCCAGGTGAATAGCCTTTTGGAAATTCTTGAGCGGTGTATGAAAACACATTAGGTCTGAGGGAGTTACGTATGTATTATTGATAAAACCGTGATAGGATAAAGTAGACCTATCCAACGTATCCCCCTTGA
Source organism: uncultured Prevotellaceae bacterium (assembly GCA_902784565.1). Lineage (GTDB taxonomy): Bacteria > Bacteroidota > Bacteroidia > Bacteroidales > Bacteroidaceae > Prevotella. The sequence goes on along the minus strand of CACZVE010000028.1, from coordinate 4,945 downwards.
ACTGGTAGACGGCATCGATGGTGTCTATCTGTATCTGTGTCGACGGCATCTCCAGTCGGAAATCCCTGAGACTGGCCCCTGATCTACCTGCCTGTAGTTTCAACGAGAGTTTGCTGATGTCAAGTCCTGTCTGTTCCATGAGTGTCAGTCGACGGATATTGACATCAAGGGAATCGTCGGTGAGTGTCTTCAGGATGATGTAACTACTAATCTTGCTGAAGTTCATGTGTTTGGGATTGAACTTCCCCGTAGTATAAGGTGCATCCAACTGATCGTATTTGACACTCGAGTTCCTGACAATCAGGGAGTTGATGCGCAGGTCGAGTGGGGTATGACTGGTGGTGTCCTTCGAGGCCAACGAGTCGATGACAAACTGGAAGTTGGTCTGTGAGAGTGAGTCTTTCTTGTTGATACGGGCATGGGCGCTAAAGAGTTGTGCCGATGAGATAGCAATCTTTCCTTGTGTCAGTGGCAGGATATCGACACGGGCTGACAGACGGGCCACACTCAGCATCATCCGTTGCTGTTGGTCATAGATCAGCACATCGTCGATGATCACCCGGTTGAGGAAACCCAAATCCACCCGTCCGACGGAGACATTAGTGCCAAGTTTCTCTCCGATGGCCTGAGCCGTCTTCTCACCGAGGAAGGTCTGACAGGCCGGAATATGTGTGAAGAGCATCAGCAACACGTACAGGGTCAGTAGACTCCATACCACGATGTTGACGATATATTTCAGCAACTTCACTCGATAAAACGCCAGTATTTTTCCGCAAAATTACGATAATTATTTGTGATTTCTTCATTTTTCTTTCAGAAAAACGCTTTATATCCATAAATTTTAGTAATTTTGCATCCGTTCGACAAATATTCAATCAAACATTACTATAAATGGCAAATGTAATTAAGTTGCGGAAAGGCTTGGACATCAACCTTCAAGGCAAGGCTGAGGAGAAGAAGATCCAACTGAAATCCAACGGCAAGTTTGCACTGGTGCCGGATGATTTCGAGGGTGTCACTCCGAAGGTCGTTGTCAAGGAGGGCGATAAGGTCAAGGCCGGGGATGCGCTGTTTGTCAACAAACAGTATCCCGAAGTCAAGTTTGCCTCGCCAGTAAGCGGCACAGTCCGTGAGGTGGTACGTGGTGAACGGAGAAAAGTGCTCTGCATCAAGGTGGATGCCGACGCGCAGCAGGAGTTCAAGGACTTCGGCAAGCGCGAGGCAGGAAGCCTCACAGGAGAGCAGGTGATTAATGCATTGTTGGAGGCAGGTATCTTTGGATACATCGACCAGTTGCCTTATGCTGTTTCTACCAATCCGAGTGTACAGCCTAAGGCAATTTTTGTGTCTGCCCTGCGCGACAAGCCTCTGGCTGCTGATTTCGAGTACGAGGTGAAAGGTCAGGAACAGGATTTCCAGACGGGTCTCACAGCCCTCTCGAAGATTGCGAAGACCTATCTCGGCGTGGGTGTCGGTTCTGCCTTAGAAGGTATGAAGGATGTCGAGGTGAATGTGTTCGATGGCAAGTGCCCGGCAGGTAACGTCGGTGTGCAGGTGAACAACATCGACCCGGTGAACAAGGGTGAGGTGGTTTGGACGATTGGCGATCCTACCGTTGTGCTCTTCATCGGACGCCTCTTCAATACCGGTAAGGTGGATCTGAAGCGTACCGTTGCCCTCTGTGGCAGTGAGATTACGAGTCCTGCCTACGTGGATATGTTGGTAGGCGAGGAACTCTCCACGCTGCTGAGCAACAGTTATGATGCCTCGAAGAGTGTGCGCATCATCAACGGTAACGTACTGACAGGCAAGCCCACCACGAAGGAAGGTTTCCTTGGGGCTCACACCTCTGAGATCACCGTGATTCCCGAGGGTAACAATGCCGACGAGATGTTGGGTTGGATCCTGCCTCGTTTCAAGCAGTTCTCTGTGAACCGCAGTTACTTCTCCTGGCTCTGTGGCAAGAAACAGTATGCCCTCGATGCCCGTGTGAAGGGTGGGGAGCGCCACATGATTATGAGTGGTGAGTACGACAAGGTGCTGCCGATGGACATCTACGGCGAATATTTGATTAAAGCAATCATCGCCGGTGATATCGATCGTCAGGAGGCCTTAGGTATCTACGAGGTGTCTCCCGAGGACTTTGCCCTGGCAGAGTTCGTCGACTCCTCTAAACTTGAATTGCAACGAATTGTTCGTGAAGGTCTCAACATTTTACGGAAAGAAAACGCATAGACTATGAGCTTTTTAAGAAATTATCTCAATAAGATCAAGCCGAACTTCGAGGAGGGTGGCAAACTTCATGCCTTCCGCTCGGTGTTCGACGGCTTTGAGACCTTCCTCTACGTGCCTAACGACACGGCGAAGGCTGGTGGCGTGAATATTCACGACGCCATCGACTCGAAGCGTATTATGAGTATGGTGGTCATCGCCCTGATGCCTGCCATGCTGTTTGGTATGTATAACATCGGCTACCAGAACTATCTCGCTGCCGGCACATTGGAGAGTGCAGGCTTCTTCGAGATATTCTTCTACGGCTTCCTCGCCGTCCTGCCGAAGATCCTTGTGAGTTACATCGTCGGTCTGGGTATCGAGTTTGCCTGGGCCCAGTGGAAGGGTGAGGAGATCCAGGAGGGTTACCTCGTTTCTGGTATCATCATCCCGTTGATCATCCCGATTGGCTGTCCGCTGTGGATGCTGGCTCTCGCCTGCGCCTTCTCAGTGATCTTCTGTAAGGAGATCTTCGGTGGTACAGGTATGAACATCTTCAACCCAGCCATCGCAGCCCGTATGTTCCTGTTCTTTGCTTATCCTGCCAAGATGACAGGCGACCAGATCTGGGTGGCACAAGACAGCATCTTCGGATTGGGTAATACGTTACCCGACGGTTTCACCGCTGCCACACCACTCGGACAGATGGCTCAGGGCATCACGCCCGATGCTTCCATCTTGGATATGGCATTAGGCTTTATTCCCGGTTCGATTGGTGAGACATCGCTCATCGCTATCGCTATCGGTGCTGTGATCCTGTTGTGGACAGGCATCGCCTCTTGGCGTACCATGCTGAGTGTTTTCGTTGGCGGTATCGCTTTCGCTCTGCTGTTCGAGCAGACTGGTCAGGGTATGACTTGGTGGCATCACTTCGTCATGGGTGGTTTTGCTTTTGGTGCCGTGTTTATGGCTACCGACCCTGTCACCTCATGCCGCACCACGACTGGCCAGTATATCTACGGTTTTCTGATTGGTGCGATGGCTATCATCATCCGTGTGATGAATGCCGGTTATCCGGAGGGTATGATGCTCGCCATCTTCTTTGGTAATATGTTTGCTCCCACCATCGACCACTTTGTGGTGGAGCGCAATATCTCGAAACGTTTAAAGAGAGGAGGTACCAAATGAAACTGAATACAAATTCCAACGCGTACATTATTATATATAGCGCGATACTTGTTGTCATCGTGGCCTTCCTGTTGGCATTCGTCTATCAGGCCTTGAAGCCTATGCAGGATGCTAATGTGGCTCTCGATGTGAAGAAACAGATACTCTACTCGCTCAATATCCGCGACCTCGATGGTGCTGAGGCAGAAGCCAAATATGCTGAGGTAGTGAAGGCAGAAACTGACATAGATGGTCAGAAAGCCTATGCTTGTCTTGTTGATGGCGAGGAAATTATGGTTTTTAGTCTGAAGGGTATGGGCCTTTGGGGTGGAATCAGCGGTTTTATCGCTATTCACGGTGAAGATAATCCCACTGTCTATGGTGCCTATTTCAACCACGAGAGTGAGACGGCAGGCCTGGGTGCCGAGATTAAAGACTCTCAGGAGTGGCAGGAGAAATTCATTGGCAAGAAGGTTTTTGTCAATGGTGATGTGGCCCTTTCTGTCGTGAAGAAGGTGGAGGATCCTGAGACACAGGTGGATTGTGTGACAGGTGCCACACTGACTTCCAATGGTGTTGACGCCATGTTGAAAGATGGTCTGAAGGCTGCTGCACAAAAGATGCTGAAGGCTGGTAAGGATTGTTGCAAAGACGCTTGTGAACACGTTTGCGAGCATGCAGACAAGGATTGCTGCAAAGACATGAAAGAGGATTGTTGCAAAGCAGATTCTTGCAAGCACAGCAAAGAGGACTGCTGTAAGGAGAACTCTAAAGAAGATTGCTGCTCAAAACATGAACTTAAAGCAAAGGAGGAGTAAGTTATGGCATTATTCAGTAAACAAAATAAAGAGGTTTTCACCAACCCGTTGAACCTCGACCATCCCATTCTCGGACAGGTACTCGGTATCTGCTCGGCACTGGCTGTCACCTCGCAGTTGAAGCCAGCCATCGTGATGGGTCTCGCTGTGACGGTCATCACCGCCTTTGCGAATGTGATCATCTCTATCATCCGCAACACCATTCCTAACCGCATCCGTATCGTGGTGCAGTTGGTGGTTGTGGCTGCTCTCGTGACCATCGTTTCTCAAATCCTGAAGGCTTTCGCCTATGACGTGAGCGTTCAGTTGAGCGTGTATGTAGGTCTGATCATCACCAACTGTATCCTGATGGGACGCCTTGAGGCTTTCGCCATGCAGAACAAGCCCTGGCCCTCGTTCCTCGACGGTGTGGGTAACGGCTTAGGCTACGCCATGATCCTCGTCATCGTGGGTGCCGTTCGTGAACTCTTGGGTCGCGGTTCACTCTTAGGCTTCCAGATTATTCCGGATGCCTGCTACGACTTCGGCTACGTGAACAACGGTATGATGACGATGCCTGCTATGGCGCTGATTCTTGTGGGATGTGTGATTTGGGTTCATCGTGCATATTTTTATAAGGAGAAATAAGATATGGAACACGCAATATCATTACTATTCAGGTCGATTTTCGTCGACAATATGATCTTCGCCTTCTTCCTCGGCATGTGCTCTTATCTGGCTGTGTCGAAGACCGTGAAGACCTCATTGGG
>CACZVE010000027.1 GCA_902784565.1 uncultured Prevotellaceae bacterium | reverse complement strand
GTATTCCTTCAACCATTTGTAGGAAATATTCATTATACCGATTCTTTAGTAATTACTAACTTTGAAATTTCAGCGTGCAAAGGTACTAAAAAATCGGTATACTGACAAATTTTTCCTGCGAAATCTGTGTAATCTGTGGTTAAAACTACTCGATACACTTCATAATGAAGTCTGCGGCCCCGTTTACACCGAATGTCCGCACGTCGAGCGAGATGTCATAATTGCGTGCGTCGGTCCAGTCTTTGCCCGTAAAAGTCTTCGTATAGAGTTCACGACTATAATCATTGTCCACCACCATCGCAGCGGCATCCCTCAGGTCCAGACCGTACTTGTCGGCAATACGACGCTTCCGGCAGTCCTCCGACGAATGAACGAAGATTTTCAGGGCATTGGGGTGATTCTCGAAGATATGGAATCCGCAACGTCCCACGATGACGCACGACTCTTCCGCCACAATCTGACGGATGGTCTCTGCCTGTGCTTCAAAGAGATCGTGCGAGGTCTGGTCATGTTCCAGTCCACTATACTCCGCCCTACTCATATAGTTACGGTAGAAATCGGTGAAATCGTCACGCCATAACGGATTACGGGCTTCTATCTTCTCCATGGCCTCTTCCACGATCCGGCTTTTCTTGGCCATCTCATTCAAAATCTGCTTGTCGAGCAACTTGACACCAAGGCGACGGGCCAACTCTGCTCCGATCTCATGGCCACCCGTTCCGAACTGGCGGCTGATCGTAATGACGAATTGTTCTTCCCTGTTCATAATGATTTGAATTTTTAGTTATTTTGATGCCACAAAGATACGAAAAAAAGTGAATAGTGAATAGTGATTAGTGAATAATTTGCTGCCGCATTTAATTTATTTAACTTTTAACTTTTCACTTCATCGCTTTTCACTTCCTAAATAGGCTGCTGCCATTTCTGCGCAGCGCTCTCCATCAACACCTGCTGAGACGATTCCACCAGCATAGCCGGCTCCCTCACCACAGGGGAAAAGTCCCTGAATACGGATATGTTGCAGCGTCTCACGCTCTCTTACAACACGAACCGGACTACTGGTACGCGTCTCTACGGCAATCAGCACTGCCTCATTGGTCAGGAAACCATGTGCATTACGCCCGAAGGTCTTGAAACCTTCCTGTAGACGTTTGGTAATCATTTTAGGCATCCAGAAATGCAACGGGCTCGATATCAATCCTGGAGCATACGACGACTTGGGCAAATCATAACTCAACTTCCCGTTCACGAAGTCCACCATCCGCTGCGCAGGAGCCGTCTGTCGCATATTCCCCTGTTGCCAGCACATCCGTTCCAACTCCTCCTGAAACGCCATCACTTTCAGTTCTTCACTTTTCAGTTCTCCACTTCTCACTTCTATGTCTTCTGGTCTCACTTCCACTACCATCCCGGAATTACTCCACGCCGTTCCACGACTCGCCGGACTCATCCCATTCACCACAATCTGTTCCTTATCCGTTGCCGCAGGAATCACGAAACCACCCGGACACATACAGAACGAGTACACGCCCCGGCCTTCCACCTGTGTCACCATTGCATACTCCGCGGCAGGCAGATACTTCCCTCGACCTTGTTTGTTGTGGTATTGTATCTGGTCTATCAACTGCGACGGATGTTCAAGTCTTACACCCACCGCGATGCCCTTTGCTTCAATTTCTATTTTCGCTTTAGCCAAATATCTGTAAACGTCTCGTGCTGAGTGACCTGTGGCCAATATCACAGGACCAAAATACTCTCTGTCGGCGATGCATCCAACGACCTTATCGCCATTGAGAATTAACTGTGTCATCTTCGTCTGGAAGTGTACCTCACCCCCACATCTGAGTATCGTGTTCCGCATGGCCTCGATTACCTTCGGCAACCTGTCTGTGCCAATATGCGGATGGGCATCAGACAATATCGCCGTTGAAGCTCCGTGCTGACAGAACACATTCAGAATCTTGTCCGTATTACCGCGTTTTTTCGAACGAGTATATAGTTTTCCGTCCGAGTAAGCGCCAGCCCCACCCTCACCGAAACAGTAGTTGCTCTCGGGGTCTACTTTCTGTGTCTTCGTGATGTTCGCCAAGTCTTTCTTGCGCTCATGCACATCCTTGCCCCTTTCGAGTACGATAGGTCTGTAGTCCAATTCTATCAATCGAAGCGCTGCAAACAGTCCTCCTGGACCAGCCCCCACCACAATCACTTGGGGCCGTCCTTCCACATTCGGATAGTCAGTATGCTGGTATTCATCATCATGCGGCTGTTCATTAATATACACGCGAACCTTTAAATTCACGTATATCTGCCGTTGCCGGGCATCAATGCTCCGTTTCAGGATTCTCACGCCGAAGATTGTTCTTACGTCAAAACCCTGTTCCTCAGCCAGATAAGCTTTCAACCTATCCTCCTGTGCCGCCACCTCCGGCACCACCCGTATCTGATACTCATTAATCATATTCGCTACAAAGGTACAAATAAGTGAGAAGAAAACCAAATAAAACAGAAAAAAACGTCCAAAATCCGAGAGAAGTCTCTGCACCCCATGCATAAGTCTGCCTCATATCTCAGGCATATTATTTAACACGTAAAAGTCTGCCACATATCACAAGGCATGTCTATCTGTGTCTTAAATTAGCCATTTTCTCCCGGTTTGCAAATGTTTTAGAATAATTTGATCGTAATTTAAGATTTTTTCTTTGTCGTTTCGAAAATAATAACTATCTTTGCAAAGTGATATAAAAACGGTTAAAAGGACTAAACCAATAAATAAAATGAAAACAATTAAAAACTTTTATCCACAGCGGTTCCTGACACTGGTGTTTATGATGCTGACTTCTGTTTGGACAATAGCAGCAGATGGTGATGACTTTAAAGTTAAACTGACTGACAATCTGGAGATGAAATTCCGTGTTCTAAGTGAAGAAAAGAAGACATGTGCAGCATTTGGTGGTAATTATACAGCATGCGTGCCAAAAACCATCGAATCACTCACAGTACCCTCAGAGGCTGCAGGATACACGGTTACGGCACTTGGTCCCCATGCGTTCTATAGTTGTAGGGACCTTCACACCATCGTTCTTCCTGAGACTATCACAGAAATCTACAAGGGAGCGTTTTACGGATGTTTCGGACTTGCAAACATCACCATACCATCAGGTCTTGTAACAATAGAGGAAGAGGCCTTCAGATCATGCAGAGCCCTAACAGAGATAGAACTGCCAGCCTCCGTTACCTCCATTGGGAAGATGGCTTTCGACGGTTGTTGGGATTTGATATCTTTCTCAACAGAGGCCCCTATCGACAACATACCCCAAGAATGCTTCAGTGACTGTAAATCTCTTACAACCGTCACCCTGCCTTCTACGCTGACAGGCATCGGTAGCAAGGCCTTTAATAGTTGTACGTCGCTGAAAGAGATTCAACTTCCCGAAAATATTGTGATTATTGACGGCGGTGCGTTTAGCGGTTGCACGAGTCTGGAAAAAATAAACTTCCCACAACAGTTGAAGAGCATCGGCGGAAGCGCTTTCAAGAACTGTTCTTCCCTGAAATATTTCGTTATTCCTGAAAATGTAGAAGAAATCGGTGGTGACTATCTTGAAAATAGCGGCGTTGAAACAGTGATGGTCAACTCACCTATTGTACATGGTAATTGGTTTAGTTATAATTCAAACCTCCGTCAAGTCACCTTGGGTGATGGTGTGGCACAAATCGAAAGAAATGCTTTCAATGGTTGTTCAAGTCTAGAGTCCATCAATCTGCCAGAAGGAATTACTGTCATTGAAGAATATACATTCTGGAATTGTACAAGTCTGAAGAGTATAGAATTCCCCACCAGTCTGAAGATAATAAGCAAAAGTGCTTTCAGGGGATCGTCTCTCGAGTCTGCCATCATGCCTGAAGGACTGGAGGAAATTGGCAATCAGGCTTTCTATGGTTGTGTAGGCCTACAAGAGATTAGTGTGCCTTCAACGGCAAGTAACATCGCTGACCAAGCCTTCCAAAATTGTCCTCTAATAATGAAGGCTACAATAGCCTGCGAGACAATCGGATCATCTATGCTTCAGGGGAAAGACCTACTAAAGGAACTCACACTGAAGGAAACTGTCAGGACAATAGCAGATAATGCATTCTCCGGGTGCTCCAGCCTTGAGGAGGTGGAACTGCCGGAAGGTGTGACAACACTTGGCAGATATGTGTTCTCGAATTGCTCAGCCCTTACAAAACTGACTATATCCTCGACAGTGACTAAGTTGGGAGATGTACTTCTTGATGGATGCAACAGTATGGAGACGTTGGTGGTGAAGTGTCCCGTAATCACGGAAGGTTCAATAGCCAGCGTGTTCGGTGAATCAACCATCAAGAACCTATACCTTGACGGTGTAAAGACGATTGGAGCATCTTCATTCCTCGGATGTGAAAACTTGGAGAATATTGACTGGGGTACTACACTGGAAGAAATCGGTGCCAGTGCTTTTGACGGTTGCAAGAACCTCTCCGTAGTCAAACTCCCTGCCACAGTAACGACCCTTAAAGATGACTGCTTCTCAGAGTGCCCCAAACTGCTCTTAGTAGAATTACCTTCTGGCATTAAGGAAATCCCCAACGAGGCATTCAGTTACTGCACGAACCTGCCTGACATCGTTATACCAGAGACGGTCACTAGTATAGGGGTAAATGCATTTAAAAAGTGTACCAGTCTGGAAAAGATGGTTTTGCCTAAGGGTGTTACCGTTATAGGTGATGGTGCGTTCAGCAACTGCACCTCTTTGAAAAACATCACCTTCCCCAGCACAACGGAACGTGTGGGTAGTTCAGCATTTGAGAAATCCACTGCTCTCACCGACATCTACTGCTATATGACAAGTCCCATAGACGATGATAGTTATCTGCCTTTCGAATCCACTACCCAAGATACGGCTGTCTTGCATATCCCATACGGTACCATAGACAAATATAAGAATGCCTATCCATGGAAGTACTTCAAGAACATGATGGAGATGGATGCCCCGCTCTTTGGTGATGCCAACGAAGATGGAGTGGTAGACTCAAAGGATGTGATTGCCATTTGCCAAGCCATCATGGGCAAATATGTTGAGGGCTACAATGCCTATCTTGCCGATGCAAATGAAGACGGCACTGTGAATGTTGCCGATATCGTGCAGATTGTGAACGACATCATGAAGTAAACAGAGTAGAATCACATGATTCAATGATATTAAGTAAATAGGGCAAGGCTAAAAAAACCTTGCCTTTTTCTTTGTGGTTTCGGAAATAATGTCTACCTTTGCACCGCCGTTGGAGAAGTCCCCCATTGTGAAGGGGTACCGGCGGTAAGATAAATTGCATAGAAATATGAAAGTAATGAAATTCGGCGGAACGTCCGTAGGTTCCGTAAAAAGCATTTTAAGCTTGAAAAACATTGTGGAGGCAGAGGCTCGGACGCAACCTGTCATTGTAGTAGTCAGCGCACTCGACGGCATCACGGACAAACTGATTGCCACGTCGCAGATGGCCAAACAGGGCGACGAGCACTATCGCGAGGAATTCGACGCGATGGTGAAGCGCCACCACCAGATGATAGACACCATCATCCAAGACGACAAAAAGCGCGTTGACTTGTTTAATAATGTAGACCAACTCTTCGACCAGTTGAAGAGCATCTTCTACGGCGTATACCTGATCCACGACCTGTCGAAGAAGACGGAGGATGCCATCGTATCGTATGGCGAGCGCCTGAGTTCGAACATCGTGGCAGCCCTTGTGAAGAACGGTGTGCGCATGAATGCCCGCGACTTTATCCGTACGGAAAAGAAACTGGGCAAGCACGTGCTTGCCACCGAAGAGACGAAGCGACTGGTGAAGGAAGCCTTCAAGGATCTGAACAATAAAAGCATTTACGTGGTACCGGGCTTCATCGCCCGAGACCTTGACTCGCACGAGACGACCAATTTGGGACGTGGCGGTTCCGACTATACGGCTTCGATCATTGCCGCTACCCTGGATGCCGAGGTGCTGGAGATCTGGACGGATGTGGACGGTTTCATGACAGCCGACCCGAAGGTGATCAAGAGTGCCTATACCATCAATGAACTCTCGTATGTGGAGGCGATGGAGTTGTGTAACTTCGGTGCGAAGGTGATCTACCCGCCGACCATCTATCCCGTCTGCATCAAGAATATACCTATTAAAGTAAAGAATACGTTCAACCCCGAACACCCGGGAACCCTCATCAAGGAAACGATTGAGGATGACAACAAGCCCATCAAGGGTATCTCTTCGATTAAGGGTACCTCACTGATTACGGTGACGGGTCTGTCGATGGTGGGTGTGATTGGTGTGAACCGTCGTATCTTCACCACGCTGGCCAACAAGGGTATCAGCGTCTTCATGGTGTCGCAGGCCTCGTCTGAGAACTCCACTTCTATCGGTGTGCGTGACGAGGATGCCGAGGCTGCTGCCGAGGTGCTGAACGCAGAGTTTGCCAAGGAGATTGAAACTGGTGCTATGTTCCCCATGTTGGTGGAGAGTGGTCTGGCCACCATCGCCATCGTGGGTGAGAACATGAAACAGACACCGGGTATCGCCGGTAAACTGTTTGGTACACTGGGACGCTCAGGTATCAGCGTGATTGCCTGTGCCCAGGGTGCTTCCGAGACAAATATCTCGTTTGTGGTGGACGGACGATTCCTGCGCAAGTCACTGAACGTACTCCACGACTCGTTCTTCCTGTCGGAATACAAGGTACTGAACCTCTTCATCTGTGGTATCGGTACCGTAGGCGGCATGCTGCTCGAACAGATCCGTACCCAACAGCAGTTCCTGATGCAGTCACGTCGTCTGAAACTGAACGTGGTGGGTATCTCGGATGTGGACAACTTCGTACTGGATCGCGACGGCATTGATCTCGACAACTACGAAAAGATCCTGCGTGCAGGTTTCCCTGCCAATACGGAGCACATGCGCGACGAGATTGTGAAGATGAATATCTTCAACTCCGTGTTTGTCGACTGTACCGCCAGTCGTCAGATTGCGATGCTATATCAGACCTTCCTGGAGCATAACATATCGGTGGTGGCTGCCAATAAGATTGCCGCATCAAGCGACTATGACAGTTACATCAAACTGCGCCAGACGGCTCGCGACAAGGGTGTCTGGTTCCGTTATGAGACCAACGTAGGTGCCGGTCTGCCGATTATCGGTACCATCAACGACCTGTGTAACTCGGGTGACAAGATCCTGAAGATCGAGGCCATCCTGAGTGGTACGCTGAACTTCATCTTCAACGAGATTGCTGCCGACGTGCCTTTCTCAGAGACGGTGAAACGTGCCAAGGAACAGCGTTACTCGGAGCCTGACCCACGTATCGACCTCAGTGGTACAGATGTCATCCGCAAACTGGTGATCCTGACCCGTGAAGCTGGCTATAAGGTGGAACAGGCCGATGTGGAAAAACATCTCTTTGTGCCCGACAGTTACTTTGAGGGTAGCATTGATGATTTCTGGAAGAAGTTGCCTGAACTCGATGCTGACTTCGAGACCCGTCGTCAGAAACTGGAGGCCGAGAACAAGCGTTGGCGCTTTGTGGCTACGATGGAAGCCGACGAGAACGACCCGTCGTCATTCAAGACCAGCGTTGCCCTGAAGGAGGTGCCATACGGACATCCCTTCTACGGACTGGAAGGCTCGAACAATATCGTGCTTCTGACCACCGAGCGCTATAAGGAGTACCCAATGCTGATCCAGGGCTATGGTGCCGGTGCTGCAGTAACGGCTGCCGGTGTGTTCGCGAATATCATGAGTATTGCTAATATTTAAGCCACAGATTTCACAGATTAGCACGGATTTGGTATGAAGCATATCATAATTCTTGGTGATGGCATGGCAGATCTTCCCGTCGAGCGACTCGGTGGGAAGACCTTATTGCAATATGCCCATAAACCGATGATGGACCAGTTGGCTAAGGAAGGCCGTTGTGGACGACTGGTGACGGTACCTGAGGGATTTCCGCCAGGCTCGGAGGTAGCGAACACGGCTATTCTCGGCTATGACCTGAATAAGGTGTATGAAGGACGAGGTCCCTTGGAGGCTGCTTCGATAGGTTACGAGATGGCTGATGACGACTTCGCCATCCGTTGTAATATCATTACGCTTGAGGACGGTAAGATTATCACCCATAATGGTGGTAATCTGGAAACTGCCGATGCCGATGTACTCATCAAATATCTGAATGAGACGTTGGCTAAGCCCATTAACGAACGTGAGGGCTGTGAACGGGTGAAGTTCATCACAGGTATTCAGTACCGTCATCTGCTGGTGATCAAGGGTGGCAACAAACACATCGTCTGTGCCCCACCCCATGATCATCCGAACGAAGCCTGGCGTGAGTTGCTGGTAAGACCAGAATCGAAGAACGCTTTTCATCACAGTGGTTCTGTACGGTTATCGTCTGAAGATACGGCTAAACTGCTCAACGAACTCATCCTGAAGTCACAGGAACTCCTCGCCAAACACCCCTTCAACATTGAACGGGCCAAGCGAGGTGAACGCCAGGCAAATAGTATCTGGCCCTGGAGTGGCGGTTACCGTCCCTCGATGGAGACACTCCAACAACAGTATCCACAAGTGAAATCCGGTACAGTCATCTCTGCCGTAGACCTCATCCGAGGCATTGGCCACTATGCCGGTTTGAAGATTGTGGAGGTAGAAGGTGCCACAGGTCTTGCGGATACCAATTACGAGGGTAAGGCGCTGGCTGCCATCGATGCCCTGAGGCACGATGATTTCGTGTTTGTGCATGTGGAGGCCAGCGACGAGGCGGGTCATGACGGTGATCTCGAACTGAAACTCAAGACCATCGAATATCTGGACCGACGACTCATCACCCCTATATATAAAGAGGTTTGCACATGGAAGGAACCCGTCTGCATCGCCGTGCTGCCGGATCATCTGACACCCGTAGAACAGCGCATCCACGTGGGGAAGCCCGTACCCTTCCTAATCTGGTACAGAGGCATTAGTCCCGACGAGGTGCAACAGTACGACGAGGTGTCCTGCGTCAGTGGCTCCTACGGTCTGTTGAAACTCAATGAGTTTATGCAGACACTGATGTCTATACAATAGTCAAATAGTAATTTGTCAAATAGTCAAATCAATGAAATATTACAGTACCAATGGGAACGCCCCCATCGCCGACCTGCACAAAGCAGTGGTAAAAGGCCTGGCAGAGGATCGCGGCCTTTATATGCCTGAGGAGATCAAGATACTGCCGAAGGTATTCTTCGACAATATCCAGGAGATGTCGTTCCAGCAGATTGCCTACAATGTGGCCAGTGCCTTCTTCGGAGAGGATGTGGATCTCGATGCCCTGCAGGAGATCGTCAACGACACGCTGTCGTTTGACTGTCCCGTTGTCAAGGTAAAAGATAACATCTATTCTTTGGAACTCTTCCACGGCCCCACCCTCGCCTTTAAGGATGTAGGTGCGAGGTTTATGGCAAGACTCTTACAGTACTTTATCCGCCAGGAGGGTCAACATGAGCAGGTGAACGTATTAGTAGCCACCTCCGGCGATACGGGTTCTGCTGTGGCGAATGGTTTCCTCGGCGTGGAAGGCATCCATGTCTATGTGCTCTATCCGAAGGGTAAGGTGAGTCCTATTCAGGAATGTCAGTTTACGACGCTGGGCAAGAACATTACTGCCATTGAGGTGGACGGTGTCTTTGACGATTGTCAGGCATTGGTGAAGAGTGCCTTTATGGATGAGGCACTCAACCAGCACATGAAACTGACTTCCGCCAACTCCATCAATGTGGCCCGTTTCCTGCCGCAGGCATTCTACTATTTCAATGCCTTTGCTCGCATGAAATCTCTCACCTCTCACCTCTCACCTCTCACCTCTAATTTGGTGATGTGTGTGCCAAGCGGTAACTTCGGTAATATCTGTGCAGCCCTCTTCGGCCATGCCATGGGACTGCCAGTAAAACGCTTTATCGCTGCCAACAATGCCAACGACATCGTCTTCAAGTATCTGCAGACAGGCAAGTACGAACCGAAGGCCAGTGTACAGACCCTCGCCAATGCGATGGACGTAGGCGATCCTTCGAACTTTGCCCGTATCATTAATCTCTATAGTCTGAACAACAAGTTGACGAACGAGGCAACGCATCACCGTATCACCAACCTGATCAGTGGCGCCACCTACAGCGACGAGCAGATCAAGGAGACCATGCGTCAGTGCTATGCTGATACGGGTTATATCCTCGATCCTCATGGTGCCTGCGGTTATCAGGCCCTTATGGACGGACTACAGGAAGGCGAAGTCGGTGTATTCTGCGAAACGGCTCATCCGGCTAAGTTCAAGGAGAAGGTAGACGATATCCTCGGCATCGACGTGGAGATTCCAGACCGTCTCGCCGCCTTCATGAAGGGTCAGAAACAGAGCGTCCCCATGAGCAAGGACTTCAAGGACTTTAAGGACTATCTGATGAAACAATAAGTAAAGCGCCTCCACAAGGGGCGCTTTTCTGTTACAGCGAATCTATTCTGTCGGAATAGAGTTCCATCGCCTCTTCTCCTAACTCATCATCCGTCATATCGACAAGAGGATGCATGACCGTTTCCGGTTCCAGATTGATACCGATGCGGTTCAGGTTCTGGTTGGTGTACGTCAACTGCGCCCCAAACAGACAGATGGTCCACGATATCTGTACCCAGAGCATGAAGAGCGGTAAGGCGGCAAACGAGCCGTAGATGGCATTATAGCCCGTCACCCAGATCTGCGAATGGATATAGAACATCTGCAACACCTGTATGGCGATGCCTGCTAAGATACCTGGCACAATGGCACACGAAAGACGCACCTTCGTATTGGGCATATAGACATAGAGACCGATAAAAAGCAGGGTGATGATGATATAAGTAGTGAGGTCGAGCAACTGGGGCAATGCAAATCCCAGGAACGTGTCGCCACTGACGGATTTTGCAATGGTAGCCATGAAAACTGTCAGACCCGAAGACACAATGATCAGAATGGGAAAGAGCAGAAACATAGCCAGGTAATTCACAAAGGAACGCATGATGGGACGCGAGTTACTTACCTGCCATATCTGGTTGAAGGTCTCCTCCACATTGTTCATCAGCATCAGTACGGTATAGAGCATGAAGATCAGTCCGATACCGAGGAAGATACCGCTCTGGGTATGAACCAGGTAGCCGTTCACAAAACCGACGATGGCATCAGCAGCCTGGGGCTGGGAAGAAAAGGCATCACGGAACCAGTATTCAATGTACTTATTGAAACCGAACCCCCTGGCAATGGCAAAGATCACTGCTAGAATAGGGACAAGGGCCAACAGTGTCGAGTAAGTCAATGCCGACGCCTGTGCCATCACCCGTTTCGTCGTAAAGAAACGGATGGTGAGGTACAATATCCGATAAATCTGTTTCAGTCGCTCCTTCACCATACTACTAAATTAAAAAGAAAGCACTGCCTCCGTAAGCCGGGTTCTGTTTTAGCCTGTCATCTATCTAGTCCACGAGTCACCCCGTGGCTCAAGCGTTCTACCCTCCATCGTAAATCGGGCGGGCAACCCTCAGACGATGGTATACGCGAACTTGCAGCCCCCAGTCGGCACAGCCCGACGATCACCCGTCGGCTGGTGGTCTCTTACACCACCTTCTCACCCTTACTCTTTGCAGAGCGGTTATTTTCTTCTACCGGCACTTACTGTCACCAATAACTTCCACTTTCAGAAGTGGGGCGCCCTGTGCTGCCCGGACTTTCCTCTTGTGTCAGACTGACACCAGCGACAAGCCGAGGCAGTGTTTTCGGCTGCAAAATTACGAAAAATAATTGAAATACGAAAAGAATGCGCCAAAGAACAAGAACAAAAGCCGCGTTAATTGATATATTTGAATTACAAATGACACTTATTCTTAAATTTGTCAACTATTTAAGATTTGAAGTGTTAATCGCAAACAGCCGTTAAGTAGGGTGTGAGAAGTGTTAAATTGGGACAAATATTCACGACATTTTGTCAGTTTCACGAAAAATGCATCTATCTTTGCATGCGAAAACGACGAGCACGCCGGTGCTCAGAGTCAACAAGCATGTATAATTTAAATCACAACAAAAATGAACGCAAATATGAAAAAGATTGTAAACATCGCTACTCCAGCCGTATGTGCTGTAGCATTGGTGCTGTCTGTTGTCGCATTCAGTAAGACGAATGCCGCCAACACGCCTTCACCCGTTGTGGCTTCCATGCCAGCAGGACAACCCGTAGACCTTACCTATGCAGCCGAGAAGGCACTGCCTTCAGTGGTCTACATCAAGAACACGCAAAACTCAAAAGTTCAGACAGTAGAGTATTCTGATCCCTTCGAGGATTTCTTCTCCGATCCGTTTGGCGGATTCTTCGGACGTGGACAGGGAGGACAGGGCAATGGCGGACGTCGTCAGCGTCAGGTACAAACCCCGAAACGTGTGGCAGCCGGATCAGGTGTCATCATCTCTGCTGATGGTTATATCGTAACCAACAACCATGTGGTAGACGGTGCCGACGAACTGTTGGTGACCCTCAACGACAATAAGGAGTTTTCAGCCCGTATCATCGGTGCTGATGCCACCACCGACCTGGCACTCATCAAGATTGACGGCAAGAACCTGCCTGCTATCCAGATTGCCAACTCCGACGATGTGAAGGTGGGTGAATGGGTACTGGCTGTAGGTAATCCCCTCGGACTCAACAACACCGTCACTGCAGGTATCGTGTCTGCCAAGGCCCGTTCTATGCAGGAGCCCGGTAAGGTGACCTCTATGATTCAGACCGACGCTGCCATCAACCAAGGTAACTCCGGTGGTGCACTGGTCAATACTGCTGGTGCCCTCATCGGTATTAATGCCATGATCTACTCCCAGACTGGTTCCAACATCGGTTACGGCTTTGCCATCCCGACTACCATTATGAATAAGGTCATCGACGATATCAAGAAGTACGGTACCGTACAGCGTGCCATGATTGGTATTCAGGGCCAGGATGTCAGTGCATACGTTGACGACGAGAAAGAGAAGGGCAACGAGGTGGATCTCGGCACGATGGAAGGTATCTATATCGGCAAGGTCATCGAAGGTGGTGCTGCAGAAGATGCCGGTCTGAAGGAAGGCGATGTCATCACTCATATCGATGGACAGAAAGTGCCTAAGTTTGGTGACCTGACAGGTATCATTGCCCAGAAGCGTCCCGGCGACAAGATCACTATCACCTATCTGCGTAACAAGTCGAAGAAGACCGCTACCCTCACCCTGAAGAACGAAAAGGGCAACACGAAGGTAGTGAAGGATGCCGACATCGACGTACTCGGTGGACAGTTCAAGGCTATCAGCGACTCCCAGAAGGAACAGTTGAATATCGGCTACGGTCTGCAGGTACTGAAAGTCAGTGGTGGCAAACTGAAGGATGCCGGTGTGCCTCAGGGCTTCATCATCCAGCGCATCAACGAACAGAGTGTCAAGACCATTGAGGATCTGCAGAAGATTGTGAAGGAAGCCAACAAGTCGAAGGAGCCTGTACTCTATATCCAGGGTATCTATCCGACGGGTAAGAAAGGCTATTTCGCAGTGCCACTTGAGGACGAATAACCCCAAATCAGCCCAAGAAAAGCCGCAAATGTAAAAAATTTGCGGTTTTTTTTGGTGATTCCGTTTTTTTGCCTTACCTTTGCACTTTGGCTAAAGAACAACAATGCGATGAGACAACTGAAAATCACCAAGTCAATCACAAACCGAGAGAGTGAAGCCCTTGACAAATACCTACAGGAAATCGGCAAGGAGGAAATGATTTCGGTGGAGGAAGAAGTGGAACTGGCACAGCGCATCCGCAAGGGTGATCGCAAGGCCTTAGAGCGTCTTACCAAGGCGAATCTCCGCTTTGTCGTCTCCGTGGCTAAACAGTACCAGAATCAGGGACTCTCCCTACCCGACCTGATCAACGAGGGTAATCTGGGACTGATCAAAGCCGCCGAGAAGTTTGATGAGACCCGTGGTTTCAAGTTCATCTCGTATGCCGTATGGTGGATTCGCCAGAGCATCCTCCAGGCCATCGCGGAGCAAAGCCGCATCGTGCGTCTGCCACTGAATCAGGTGGGTTCCGTCAACAAGATCAACAAGGTACTCAGTAAGTTTGAGCAGGAGAACGAACGTCGTCCGTCGGTAGAGGAAATCTCCGAGAAACTCGACATTCCTGAGGATAAGGTTGATGAGGCCATGAGTGTCAATAGTCGTCACGTATCGGTAGATGCACCCTTCGTCGACGGCGAGGACAACAGTCTGCTCGATGTGCTGGTGAATGACGATGCCCCCATGGCTGATAAGACATTGGTGATGGAGTCGTTGAAGGCAGAAATCAACAATGCCCTGAAGACGCTGAACGAAAGGGAGCGTAATGTCATCGAGGCCTTCTACGGCATCAACCAGCCCGAACTGACACTCGAGGAGATCGGTTCGAAATACGGACTCACCCGTGAACGTGTCCGTCAGATCAAGGAGAAAGCCATCCGCCGCCTCCGCACCTGTACAAAAAACAAGATTTTAAAAACATTCTTAGGATAATGAGATTCATAAAATACATCCTGCTTGCAATGGCGATGACAGCCATGCTGCCCCACCAGACACAAGCCAAATCCATTGTGGCACCCAAAGCCTATATGTTCGGTTTTGTAGCCAACTTCTCCGATTCCGTCATCTATATCACCGATATCCAGACGGTCGACAGCGTGTGGTACGACCACAAGACGAAGTTCCTGGAGGGCAGAAGCACCTATTCCAATCAGTTGCGCGAGTATTTCGCCAACACCCTCAACCAGCCGCATCGCACTTGTATCGTCGTCTTTGGTCTTACCCGCAAGGAGATTGAGAAGAAATACCTGAAGATGAGGAAGCCATACACAGGCAAGTACGCCAGTCGGTACGAGTTGAGAACCCTCAACGAAAACGAGTTCCGATTCAAGCCCGTCAATATGGCACGTGAAGACGAATAAACCAGAAACCCCTGCAATCGCAGGGGCTTCTGGTTTTATCGGGGATTATTCGTTTCAAATATCTGCATCCGTTCTTCGAGGATGTCGTACTGGTGATCCTCAATAAACGAGGTACAGACACGTAGTCCTTCCTGTTCCGACCCACAGGTGATGAGACAGATGGCAGAGACACCGTAGTACATCAGTTCGAGAGCCAACTGACCCGAGGTCATACCGGGATAGCCTATCGTGAAATAGAAACCGTCGGCAACGGGTTCATCGAGATCCTTGTCGTAGACCACATAGAAATTGTGGCGACAGAAAATCTCCTTCAGTTTCTTAGCCCGCTCGCCGTAGACACTCACCTCCTTACGGAAATCATATTTCCCCTCATAGGCAGCCTTCAACATGGCAGCCATCGCATATTGTGCACTATGACTGGTGCCTGACGACAAAGCATAGAGCATACGCGTAGAGAACACCGGACCGAAGGGCAGTCCCTGATAACGCTCTGCGAGATCGGGGAAATGACGATGGAACAGTGCATCGGAGATACACGTCACACCGATACGTTCACCGGCATAACTGAAAGCCTTCGAACCACTGATGAGCAACATATAGTTGTCGGTATAGCGGGCCACCGTAGCCTGATAGGGAGCCTCAAACGGCTTGGAGAGATCCTTGCGGAAGTCCATGGCGAAATAAGCCAGGTCTTCCATCACGATGGCATCGTACTTCGTGGCCAGTTTACCGATGACCTCCAATTCCTCCTCCCGCAGACAGATCCACGAGGGGTTGTTGGGGTTCGAATAGACGATGGCGCAGATGTTACGCTGCTTGAGATAACCCTCCAGTTTCGGACCCAGTTTGTCGCCACGATAAGAATAGACATCGAATGTCTGGTACTTCACA
Source organism: uncultured Prevotellaceae bacterium (assembly GCA_902784565.1). Taxonomy (GTDB): domain Bacteria; phylum Bacteroidota; class Bacteroidia; order Bacteroidales; family Bacteroidaceae; genus Prevotella. The sequence continues at coordinate 14,653 of CACZVE010000027.1, read as the reverse complement.
CCCATCACCTGCAACTGCATCTTCTGCACAGGGAATCCCGGGTCGATGAAGAGCACCGTGTCCTTCTGCTTGTCACGCTGTGAACAGGTGAGGAACGAGGCGAACGTACCCTGCATGCTTCCGCTGACGGGGATACAACCCTCCGGAGCGATATCAATGCCAATGAATGCCTTCACAAACTGCGAGGCAGCCTCCTTCAGCACAGGGGCTCCCTGAATATCCGGATAACTATGGGCGATACCATCCTGCAAAGCCTTGATCTGTGCATCGACACCCACCTGGGCGGCAGGGAGTCCAGGGATACCCATCTCCATCTTGATAAACTCTACCCCACTCGCCTTCTCAGACTTGGCAGCAACTTGCTTCACCTCACGGATGGTAGCCTTAGCAAAGTCCTTAATACCAAGTTCGGCTACTAGACCGTCAACAATTTCTCTCTTAATTGGTGTCTCTAACATTTACAATCTGACAATTTGCAATTTACCATTTATTTCTGGGCCTCACGTCCGATGGCGAGTGCCTTGATATTTGCCTCGACGATAGCCTCGCCCTTGCGTCCGAACACACGACGGATGGCATCCTCCAGTTTATCGTACTCAATACCCAGAGCCTTCTGGGCAGCACCGAGCAGAATAACATTCGCCGAACGGGGTACGCCATTGTCCTTGGCAGCCTGTTCGATATCCAATACAATCACGTTCTTGATGCCGTTGAGATCAGCCTTAATCTTCTCAATATCAGGATAATTGGGGATATTCACGAAAGGTGCGCTGGAAGTGATGATCCAACCGTCCTTCGACAGGAACGGCAGATAACGCAGCGCCTCCATGGGTTCCATGGAGATAATCACATCGGCTCCACCCAAGGCAATCAGGTCACTGTTGATGGGGTTGGAAGAGATACGCAGATTCGACTGCACATCACCGCCGCGCTGACTCATACCGTGTACCTCGGCCTGTTTGATATAGAGGTTCTCCTTCATGGCAGCCTCGCCGATGATGGTGGCGATAGAGAGGATACCCTGTCCGCCTACGCCGCAAAGAATTATATCTGTTTTCATAAAACTATTCACTATTAACTATTCACTATTCACTTCTTCTCAGCAGCCTTTTTCTGCTTGAGGTGGCGCTGGAGGGTTTGCATGCACTCACGACGGGGGATGATGACACTGACACCGTGGTAGTTGATCTCCTCACGGATGGCAGCGGTAATCTCCGGCATGTTCTTGGGGATGGGGTTCACCACCTTCAGGTGATCCTCAGAGAGTCCGAGTCCCTTACAGATAGCCTCAAACTTATTCGTACCAGCCGAATCCTGTCCGCCCGTCATAGCCGTGGTCAGGTTGTCGCTGATAATCACGGTGATGTCGGCATTCTCATTGATAGCATCGAGGAGTCCCGTCATACCACTATGCGTAAAGGTAGAGTCACCGATGATAGCCACTGCAGGCCACTGACCGGCATCCGAGGCACCCTTTGCCATCGTGATCGAAGCACCCATATCCACACAGGAGTGGATGGCCTTGTAGGGCGGCAGGAAACCGAGCGTATAACATCCGATATCGCCGAACACACGGGCATTGGGATACTCTTTCAGTACCTCATTCAGGGCGGTATACACATCACGGTGTCCACAACCCTGACAGAGTGCAGGCGGACGCGGCGTGACATCCTCGCAAGGTGCATAACTCTCACCACTCTCGATGCCGAGGGCCTTCTTCAGGAAGTCGGGATTCAGTTCACCTGTACGGGGCAGTTCACCCGTCAGACGACCCTTGATCACAGCATTGCCCGGCATCACGCCACGCACCTGATCCTCGATGAAGGGCTGACCCTCCTCAGCAACCAACACAAACTCACAATCGTCAGTCATCCGACGGATGAGTTTCTTGGGCAACGGATACTGCGAGATCTTCAGCACAGGGTACGGACAACCGTCAGGATAGCACTCCATCAGGTAGTTGTAGGCGATACCACTGGCGATGATACCGAGTTTATGATCCTTACCGTCGATATACTTGTTATATTTGCTGTCTACCGCCATCTGCTCCAGGATGGGCTGCTGACCCGTCACCACGATATTACGCTTACGGGCAAAGGCAGGCAGCAACACCCAGTTGGAAGCCTGGGCATCGTAGTTCAGTTCATTCTGCGGACGCGGCTCGTCAGCAACCTCCACCACGGCACGGGAGTGTGCCATACGGGTGGTGACACGCATCAACACGGGCAGTTGCATCTTCTCCGACAGGTCGTAGGCCTCTGCCATCATATTGTAAGCCTCCTGCTGACTGCTGGGCTCCAGTGTCGGCACCATGGCGAACTTACCGTAGAAACGGCTGTCCTGCTCGTCCTGCGAAGAGTGCATCGAGGGATCGTCGGCCACCAGCACGATGATACCGCCGTTGGTACCCGTCATGGCTGAGTTCACGAAGGGGTCGGCACAGACATTCAGACCCACATGTTTCATACACACCAGGGCCCGCTTGCCCATATACGACATACCGAGGGCAGCCTCCATAGCCGTCTTCTCGTTGGTGCTCCAACGACTGTGGACACCACGCTCCTTTGCCAGCGGTGATTCCTGGATATACTCTGTAATTTCCGTGGAGGGAGTACCAGGATAGGCGTACACGCCACTCAATCCGGCATCGAGTGCGCCCTGTGCGATGGCCTCGTCTCCTAATAAAAGCCTTTTCATTTGACTGTTTGACTAATTGACTATTTTACTATTTTGCAATTTCGTGCAAAGGTACGACTTTTCAGCCGAATAAACAAAAAAAAGCGGCCTTATTTGCATAAAGCCGCATTTATATTCACAATATTTTCACCTTTTCACTTTTGCACCTTTAGAAGTTATAGCCTACGGTGAAGAGCACCTGATGACGCTTATTGTTCACCTTGACCATATTGCAGTGGTTATCCCAGTCTGCATAGTCGTCGTCGGTGTAGTTCATGAAAGGAGCGAACTCACCCTTTGTCGAACTGTACTGATAGGCCACGGCGAGGTTCAGACTGCCAATCTGATAGCCCAGACCACAGGTAATGCGGTTGGTGGCATCCCAGTTGGTATAGTCGGTGGCAGAACTGAAGTACGAGCCGTCGCTCGACAGGGAGCCGTCCTTGAAACCATCCTTCTGGTACATCGGCGAGACGTAGTTGTAACCCAGTCTCACAGCCATTTCCGGTATGGGCTTGAACTCAGCACCCACCTTAAAGGTCGATACACCCTTCAGTGTCTGTTCCGTATGACGGTTCATCACCTCGTCGCTCTCGCTGCTGTCGTGGTAGTTGCCCCACCAGTCGTAATAGTCGTTACCGGTATTGTAGCGCGAGTCGAGCGAACCATAGTCGGCATATTCATAGCCGGCACCGATGGCCAGACTCTGCCCGATGGTATGACCCAGGCTCACACCGAACTTCCAGGGCGTATACAACTTATATTTGAGTGTCTCGCCCATCTGATCATGATTGCCGCCATAGTTCACAGCGGTAACGTTGGAAGTCTTCAGGTCGTACATCGTAGGCGAAGCCACGGAGAGTCCGATACGGAAGGCTGACTCCTCCAGGGGGCGCACGATGATACCGGCCTTGATGTCGACGCCCTGACCTGTAATCTCACGATCGTCGCTGACCCGGATGTTGAAACCGTCGAGTTGCTCTTCATACTCGCCATAGTGCTTATAGTGTACATCGTGAAAACCGACCGTGAAGCCCCAGTAGAAACGGTTTCCCACATTACCGCTCAGGTTGAAGTCGTACTCCCCGATATAGCCCTTATGATTACGGTCGAGCGTATAGGCCGACGCATCATCGAAGTACCAGACATATTCGCCGAGTTCTTCGTTAAAGCCAAGCAGATTGGGCGTATACATGTCGTCGAGTTGGTTGCACGAGGCGTATGGATTCTTCACGTTGGGATAACCCTCCCCGTCTGTCCCATTGTAAAGCAGCCCCAACTTCGCCTTGGCAAAGGTCAGTTTGTTCTGCGAGGCACCCTGCAGCCTGTCATCTGCCGAGAGGATAAAACCGAAGTTCCGGCTCTTGTGGTAGTTGAAGGCGAGGTTGATAAACGTATCGCTCCCCCACCGGTTGGAATAGACGAAACCTACCTGGTCGAAACTCACGCGGGTCTTGTTGGCCCCGGCAAAGTCTACGGCATCCTGTTGGGTGTTCATGCCGAACGAAACACTCGCCATCGACTTGCGGAACAGTCCGATACCAGCGGGATTGGTACCGATGGTCGAGATATCGGCTCCCAAGGCATCCATGGCGCCACCCATACCCACGTAACGAGCCGTTCCGTTCAGGTCTTCCGTGGCGATTTTTGCATTCTCATACGTCTCCTGGGCCATTGCGGTGCATACCGCTGCCAGGGCGACCACTGAAATCAATATCTTTTTCATAACGCTATTATCTCTAAATTAATTATCCATTTCCAATTCTCCATTATCCATTGTCACCGACGTCCGCCGCCAAAACTGCCGCCGCCTCCGCCGCCACGGCTACCGCCGCCACCGCCTACGGAACCGCCACCGCCACGACTGCCGCCAAACGAGCCGCCACCGGAACTGGACGAGCCGATAGAACTGCTGCGCGAACTGTTGGAGATGGAACTCGACGATCTGCTGCTATTGCTCGAGTTAGAATAGGTACTGCTGTTGCTGCGGCTACCGCCGAAGTTACCCGACGAGTTACGGATGATTGTCCGCTGGTTGTTGTCGCCTTGAGTCGTTACTCTGGTACTATTTGTACGGTTCGTCCGATTGCCGGCGATTGCTGAGCCGCCGAAGGTACCACCCGAATAGGATGTCGTACGTCCGTTCGACACGCCTCGCGGTCCGGAGTAGTCTATCCGTCCGTGGTTCTGTGTGCCAGACACGCGGTTAGCGGCGTAACGACGGGGAGCACCGCCATAATAGACCGTTGTATAATAGGGATAGCCAAAGTCGTAGTAGCCATAGTAGCCATAGCGCCAGGGACCATATATGCCATAGTAACCATAGTACCAGGGATCGTACCAGCCATAGTAGCCATAGTACCAAGGATCATACCAGGGGTCGTACCAGCCGTAACGCCAGGAAGTATAGTACCAGGGATCATACCAGCCGCCGTACCAGCCGTAGGTGCGGTAGTACCAGGGCGAATGCCAGGTCCATCCCCAGTCCCAGGTGTCGCGTCCGAGGTGATAGCCAGCCCAGAAGGCGGCGTTGTCGGAGAGGTCATAGTCCTCAAAGCGCTGCATCTTCTTCGTCAGTGCAAAATCCTCCGTCAGCGAGTCCGGGTAAATGCCTTTCTGACCGTCAAAGTCGATGATGTCGTTGGTAGAGTCGTTCTGAATGACTTCATACTGACTCTCCATACGATTGTTGACAGGTGTATAAACCTTCACCACCTCTGCACTCTTCTTCTTGGGAACGAAGTAGAGGTCATCCTGGGCCACCATGGAGAGTGGCATTGCTCCCATCAGGATTGAGATCATGAAAAACTTCTTCATATTCGTCATATTTTAATGATTCACGCTGCAAAATTAGTTATAATTTTACTGCAAAATTAGGGAAAAACCCTAAACCACGATAGGTTTTTCCCTATTTTTTGTATATTTGCACCAAAATTTAACATCCAATATGAAATATTACGAGGTAGATTTCACCCTTTCGCCCTACTCTGCCGATGCCAGCGACATCCTGGCAGCACTCGCAGGCGAGGCGGGTTTCGAGACCTTTGAGGAATCAGAGACAGGCCTCAAAGGCTACGTCCAACAGACTCTCTTCGACGAGGAAGCCCTCAAGACCGCCCTCGCGGATTTCCCCTTCGACGGCATCACCGTCACCTACGCCATCCGCGAAGCCGAAGACCGCGACTGGAACGAACAATGGGAAAACGAAGGCTTCGAACCCATAGTCATTGAGAGGAAAGTGGAGAGTGGAAAGTGGAAAGAGAATAGTATCTGCGGAATAATAATTCATGATGGGAAACATCTGCCTATAGAAGTATCCTCTTTCCACTTTCCACTTTCCTCTTTCCTCCAAATCGAAATCGATGCAAAGTTGGCTTTCGGCACCGGCACCCACGAAACCACCCGTATGGTCTGTTCCGCCCTCTTATCATATCTCTCACCTCTTACCTCTCTCCTCTCACCTCTAAAAATTCTCGATTGCGGCACCGGCACTGGCATCCTCTCCATCTGCGCCCTGAAACTCGGCGCCGTTTCCGCCGTCGGCTACGACATCGACGAATGGAGCGTCGACAATTCCCGCCACAATGCCGTCATCAACCAGGTCGACGACCGCTTCACCGCCCTCCTCGGCGATGCCTCTATATTATATAATAAGGTGGAAGGATTGTTCGACCTCGTTCTGGCCAACATCAACCGCAATATCCTGCTCAACGATATGCCCTTGTTCCGTCAGAAGATGGCCCCCGGTGCCCGTCTCATCCTCAGCGGCTTCTACACCGACGACATCCCCCTACTCGTAGAGAAAGCCAATTTCCTCGGTCTCACCCTCGAATCCCAAAAGCAAGACAATTCCTGGGCCTGCCTCACCTTCTGCTAAAATCGGGGCTCCCGAAAGAATCATGGGGACTGGCTTCTCTGATCCGAGTGTAGCGAAAGATCAGGTGCCTGTACGTTTAAGGTCGCAAATTGCGACCTTAAACATAAATAATAACGGAGGACCGCCAATAAAGAAATAAAAAAGAAGGAAAAATTTGGGTGTTTCTCAGAAATGTTGTACCTTTGCAGGCGATACTAGGAAGAACCGATTTGTCGGGCCTTCAAATTTAATAACTCAAACACATTAAAGACTATGAGAAAGAAATTATGGCAAAAATGCAAGTTTTCGTGCAAAATGTTTGCAAGTGTGGAATCTTTTAACTACTTTTGCCGATGAAAAGGGAGTTTGGTAAATGGCTACTTGATATAGCCAAGTATATGGTAACAGCATTGTTGCTTGCAACCATCTTCAAAGACATGTACGATCCTATCATTATATATATGGTAGTGCTTCTGTCATTGGTAATATTGATATTGGGTCTCTATGTCATTCACGACAGTGACCTGGATGAAAAAAAATTAAAGAAAGGAATCAGAAAATGAATACATTGATTATTGCAGGTTCTTTGGTTTTAGTGGCAATTGTTGGAACTGTCATTATTAAGTATTTGGAAAAGAAGGAAGCAAATAGTGCTCCTTAACCTTGTAAACGCACGGATACAAATGGACGGCATTCTTGGTGAGCGTGGGCTCATTGAGAATGCCGTCTTTCATGTTCCAATTAAGATGTTAAAACCATTTGGCGGTTACAAAATAATTGTATACCTTCGCAACGTCTAAAAATGTCAACCTTAATTCGGGAGACTATGACAAGACATTGATTCAACAAATAAGCAATTCCATCAAATGGCGAAGAAACGCAAGAAGAAGGATGAGGAGGTTATCGCAAACTGCGAGAACCTCGATGAACCGGTCACAAATTGTGACCAGTCCAAAAAACTGGTCGCAAATCACGACCAGTTAGACGATGTGGTGGAAATAACTTCTGCAGAAGATATAGATATCGCAAAGTTGATAGTCGTTGTAAGAGGTCAACAAGTGCTGATAGACAGGGACATAGCGATGCTCTCAGAGTAGAATGCCCAACTTTGTTGTTAGAATCCAAGAACGCACGAATGGCCACTCAGCTCACGCAAAAGGCGTGGGTGAAAGTGGTATGTGTTCTTTTTCATCATTTTTTGTTGTTTAATAATTATTAATTTGCGTAGGCCTTTTCGCCGATGGTTTCCTGCGAGCCGATGGTCATCTGACGGAGGTCGTAGTAGGAACCGTTGTAGATGTTGAAGTCCACGTTGCCCTTGATGCCCGGCAGACGACCGGCATCGGTGTGTTGCCAGAACTTCCAACGGCCCTTATACTCCAAGGAGTCGACATAGTAGTGGGCTATCCAGTAGGGGTACTGGTCGAAGATGGAATCGTTGAGGTAACGTGTCTTGAACTTGAAATAGGTGTAGATGATCGGTTTCACCTGATAGTGTTTTTCCACGATGTCGAGCCACTGCAACACGCTGGCCTTGAACTCATCGTCGGTCTGATTCTTGGGTTTGTGCTCCACGTCGAGCACGGGGGGCAGGTCGCCATTCTCGAGTTTCGCCACCTTCAGGAAGTTGTAGGCCTGTTCCTCGGCAGGCGAATGGACGCTGTAGAAATGGTAGGCGCCGCGGGTAAAACCGTTCTCACGGGCCTGGTAGAAGTTCTCGCGGAAATTCTCATCGGTCTGGGTGGCTCCCTCCGTGGCTTTGATCATGATGAAACGGATGGGACACTTGTTGATCATGCCCTCGTCCTTCAGCACGTCCCAGTCGATGCGGCCCTGATGGTGGGAGATGTCGATGCCGTGGATCTCATAGCCTTCGGGATAACTGACGTCGCCATAGAGGGCGCGCCAACGGAATCCGAAGGGTGAGACAAAGAAATAGTAGAAGAACCAGATGTAGCCCGCCACAATGGCTGCACCGCCAATCCACCATCCCCAGGAAGGAATCTTCTGGAGAAGACGAATCACGACTCCGGGACGCTTCCTGCGCCCGGGGCCGTGATACGTATGCGTGGTGCCGATGCCTTTACGGCGTACTACACGTTTGTTCGACATTTACTTGGCTTGCTCAAGGGCAAGTGTCTTCGTGGGCTGGTCACAGACCTCTGTGGGACCCCAGTACTGGATAGGACCAGGATAGACGTAGGCCGTCTTGCGGGCCCACTCGTCACGATGAGCGGCAAACTCCTTGAAGGGAGCACCGTCGAGTTCCACGAGGGCCTTGCGGATCACGGGCTTCATCTCACCGGCACGCTTCTCCATGTTCATCATCATCGTGATGGGCACACCACCGGCAATCCACTGGTCGGCAGGAGCCGTGGTATTCTTCACGATTGCCATGTAGCCAGTCTTGCCATTGGCAATCAACTGGGCGGCAGAAGTACCGAGGGCATAGCAGTAGTCAGCGTCGAAGTTAGAAGGCGCAGCGCAGCGTCCCTCGTAACCGAAGAAGTGGTGCTGAGTACCGAACTTACCCACATACTTGCCTTCCTTCTTCATCCTCTCCAGTTTCTGGGCGACCATCGTAGAGAGCAGTTTCTCGGTCTCGATGAGAGATACCTGTACATTTCCGTGAGGATCACGGTCGAGGGCCAACTGACGAGCCACACCTACAGGCAGGCTGTTGAACACGGCGAGGTTCTCGGCTGTGAGGTGACTCTTGGCGAAGTCCACCTGCTCGTCACGGCTGATCTCCTTAGCCTCGGGCAGGGCGAGCACATCGTTGAGTTGGGCAATCAGTTTCTTGATGGCAGGGATGAACTCGATGACACCCTCTGGGATGATGACAGTACCGAAGTTGTTACCATCAGCAGCACGAACGGCCACAGCGTTGGCGATATAGTCCACGATATCGTCGAGGCTCATGGCCTTGGCCTCCACCTCCTCAGACACAAGGCAGATGTTCGGCTGGGTCTGCAGGGCGCACTCCAGGGCGATATGAGAAGCCGAACGGCCCATCACCTTGATGAAGTGCCAGTACTTGCGGGCTGAGTTACAGTCACGCTCGATGTTACCGATGAGTTCTGAATAGGTCTTGCAGGCGGTATCGAAACCGAAGGAGGTCTCAATCTGATCGTTCTTCAGGTCGCCATCGATGGTCTTCGGACAACCGATCACCTGCACACCGTAGTTCTTGGCGGCATAGTACTCTGCCAACACACAGGCATTGGTGTTGGAGTCGTCACCACCGATAATCACGATGGCCTTGATGTCGAGTTCGCGGATGATCTCCAGACCCTTCTCAAACTGATCGACTTTCTCCAACTTCGTACGACCGGAACCGATCATGTCGAAACCACCGGTGTTACGATACTCGTCGATAATCTCCGGGGTGAGTTCCATGTAGTTGTGATCCACCAGACCGCCAGGGCCGAGGATGAAACCGAAGAGACGGTTCTCGGGATTCAATTTCTTGATCTGGTCGAACAGACCGGTGATGACGTTGTGACCGCCAGGAGCCTGACCACCGGAGAGGATGATACCAACGTTCATCTTCTTCGTGTTAGCCTCTGTGGCAGGTTCAAACTGTACGATAGGCATACCGTAGGTGTTGGGGAACAACTTCTTGATTTCTTCCTGGTCGCCGACACTCTGGGTGGGCTGACCCTCCTTGATCTTTACTGCACCCTGCAGAGCCTTCGGCAACTTGGGCTGATAAGCGGCTCTCGCAATCTGCAATGCACTTTTTTCCATAATCTGTTTTTCTTTAATAATGTGATACTTGTTTCGAATTTGCCCGCAAAATTACGCATTTTCTATCAGAAAAAAGACAAAAAGCATACTAAAAACACCTTTTTAATATTTTTTTGTGTTGTATTCCTTTGCTTTTCAAAGATTTTTTTCTATCTTTGCTTACTGAATATTGCAAATTATCAAGATACAAATCAATCAAAGATTAAAAAGGAGGAACGTTTTTATGACAAACAAAAGGACACTGAAAAGGGCTATCCATCTCATTTGCGAGGATCTTTTCGCGGAGGCTATCGCCTTGTCACTCTACGGTGCAAAGGCACAGCAGCAGAGCGCGACAGACCTGTTGTATTCCATCGCGAAACTGGAGGACGAATACGTCTGCCGCATCTCCCATCCCGAGCCGGGCATGAAGGCCAGCGACTACTTCAAGGACCTGCGGGAGAAGTTCAGTGCACAAGTCAACGACATCATTGACCAAATGAACGGATAAGATGCTGAAGGCATTCTGTAAGTGGCTCTTGTATAAGAAAAGGGGATGGACGCTGAACATCACGGAAGACCATCCCGACAAATACATCATCTGTCTGGCTCCGCATACCAGCAACTGGGACTTTATCCTCGGCTTGTTATACAGTCGGGCGGAAGGGATGCAGTGTAACTTTATGATGAAGAAAGAATGGTTCTTCTGGCCTTTGGGTCCCATCTTCAAGAAACTGGGAGGCATCCCCGTACACCGTCAGAAGAAAACCAGTATGACGGATGCTATGGCTGAGAGTGCCAAGGCGGCTAAGACCTTCCACCTCTGCATCACACCGGAAGGCACGCGGAGTCCGAATCCCGACTGGAAGAAGGGTTTTTATTTTATTGCCCTCAAGGCCGGACTCCCTATCCTACTCTACGGCATCGATTACGAGAAACGTCTCATCCAGTGTACCAAGACCATCATCCCCACAGGGGACCTGGAAAATGATATGCGCGACATCAAACTCTATTTCAAGGACTTCCGCGGGAAGATCCCGAATAACTTTACAATAGGAAATGTATAAAGTGAAGAAACAGACTGGTTGCCCGACGTGGTGGGTGAAGATGCTGCTGATCCTCTTCACGCTCCACGTCTCACCCTTCGCCTATTCCACACCAGCACAAAAAAGAAAGACCAAGAAGAAGGTTCAGAAAGTACAGAAGGTAAAAAAGCCAGAGCCGAGTCCATTAGAGAAATCGCTGACTGCCTATTTTGCCAACTATACGGTGAGTAGTCAACAGATCCGTAACACCATCCGATTTGATAAGGTTGTCATCAACGACTCACTCCAGACGGTGAAGGTCGTGGCCAATGCGGCATTCAGTGAACAGATGTTCACGCCGGAAGCCGTCAAGAATACCTATGATGACATCTGGAATCTGTTGCCAGACAGTCTGCAGGATTGGTCCCTGCGCATCGAGACAGGCGGCTGGGATATCCGTGACCTCGTGGCCAACTACCGCAGGGAGAAGCCAGATCCAGCCCGTACCTGGGGGAACATCGACTATCAGGGCAAGCCCTGGGTAGCCAATGCCTCCCGTCCCTACGACATCAAGAAGGGTCTGCAGAACCGGCATCTCTGTGTCTGGGCCAGTCATGGCATCTATTATAACATCTCGCAGGACAAGTGGTTGTGGCAGCGTCCACCCCTTTTCGGCACCAGTGAGGATCTCTTCACACAGACCATCGTCGTGCCCTACCTCATCCCGATGCTGGAGAAGGCTGGTGCCGTGGTGTTCACACCCCGTGAACGCGACTGGCAGAAGTACGAGGTCATCGTCGATAACGACAGTATCGCCACAGGATATACCGAACAGCCTGACCAGTGGCAGAATGCCCCACAGCCCGGCTTCGCCCTGCATCAGGGCAACTATGTGGATCATGAGAATCCCTTTGAGGCAGGTACCGTCCGTATGACTGCCACCACCAAACTGGCTCAACAGCAGAGTCTGATTACCTACCAGCCCACCATCCCGGAGACAGGACGCTACGCCGTCTATGTCAGTTACCAGACTGTGGAAGGCAGCATCGACGATGCTCACTACACCATCTGGCATCAGGGCATACCGACAGAGTTCCATGTCAACCAACAGATGGGTGGTTCCACCTGGGTCTATCTAGGAACCTTCGACTTCGACGAGGGCAGCAGTGAACAGAACCGCGTGACACTCTCCAACCTCAGTGACTCGAAGGGTATCGTCACTGCCGATGCCGTACGTTTCGGAGGCGGCATGGGGAACATCGAACGGGGTGGACAACTCAGTGGGATGCCCCGTTGTCTGGAAGGTTCCCGCTACTTCGCCCAGTGGGCGGGTATGCCCTACGAGGTGTATAGCACTAAGGACGGACAGGATGACTATGGTGACGATATCAATGCCCGTTCTTGTATGGCCAACCTGCTTGCCGGCGGTTCGTGCTATCTGCCAGACACCACAGGACGTAAGGTTCCCATCGAACTGTCGCTGGCTGTCCACAGTGATGCGGGTTATACCAAAGACGGTAAGAGCAATACCGGTACACTGAGTATCTGTATGACCACCTTCCGCGACTCTACCCTGAATGCCGGTTTCACCCGACTGGCTTCACGCGATTTTGCCGACGAACTGCTGTCCAGTCTGCCGCGTGACATCTATAAGAAATACGGACAGTGGCACACCCGCGAACTGTATGACCGCAACTATTCCGAATGCCGTGTCCCCGAGGTGCCGAGTGCCATCCTCGAGACCCTGTCGCACCAGAACTTCGCCGACATGCGGATGGCACAGGATCCGAACTTCCGTTTCGACCTGGCACGTTCCATCTATAAGGTCATGCTCCGCTATACGGCCCGTATGCATAACATCCCCTACGTCGTACAGCCCCTTGCACCGGAGAATATCAGTGTCACCCTCACCCCCCAGGGCGAGGCAAAGATCTCCTGGTTCGATGTCGAGGATCCGTTGGAGCCGACAGCCAGTCCTACCTCCTATATATTATACACCGCCAAGGGTGACGGCGGTTTCGACAACGGACAATGGCTCAACTCACCTGGTACCTCTGCCAAGGTCAAGTTGGAACCCGGCATCCTGTATTCCTTCCGTGTGGCTGCAGTCAATGACGGCGGTGAGAGTTTCCCGAGTGAGGTGGTATCGGCGCTCTACAATCCTGCCGCCAAAAAACAAGTGCTGATAGTCAACGGTTTCCACCGTCTGGCAGCACCTGAGGTGGAAGACGGACTGGTGAGCCAGGGTTTCCATCTGGAGGAAGACCTCGGCGTGAGTTACGGACTGACAAGCGGTTGGCGGGGACTCCAGAAGAACTTCGACCGTTCGAAGGTAGGCAAGGAAGGTCCCGGTGGACTGGGCTTCACCAACGACTCACTGGCAGGTCATTTCTTCGGCGGCAATGACTTCAACTATATCCGTACCCATGCCCATGCCGTAGCATCCGCGAAGAACTACAGCATTGCCAGTTGTTCGTCAGGAGCCCTGGAGGGCGGACATGTCGTCACAACCGACTATGCCCTCATCGACCTGATCCTCGGACTGGAACGAAACGACGGCTACTCACTCGTGCAGTACAAGGCTTTCTCACCTACACTCCAGAGTCGTCTGCGTACCTTCACCTCTCAGGGTGGAGCGCTGTTGGTCAGCGGTAGTTACATCGGGCGTGACATGCGGATGCAACAGGAACAGAAGTTCCTGGAGGAAGTCCTGAAATGTCAGTACGGCGGCACCAACGCCGACACCTTACAGAGCGACACGATTCAGGGCTTAGGTCTGACGTTCACTTTCCATCGTCAACCCAGTCATCTGCACTACGCCGCCCAACAGCCAGACAACCTGATTCCCGTGGCACCGGCCTTCGCTGCCATGAAATACGGCGACGAGCAGTCGGCCTGTGTGGCCTACAACGGTAACGACTACCGTGTGCTCTCCATGGGATTCCCCTTCGAGTGCATCCGCGACGATCAGCGTCGGGAGGCCATCATGCGAGGTATATTGAAATTCTTATTACCATAATCTCAAACTAAAAACATCTTGTAACATGAAGATTCAAACAAACACTTCCGGAACCCGTAGCATCGAACTCAATGAACAGCACTTGCTGACCATCGAGAAGTACCAACTCTTCCGTGATCTCATCGACTCCAACGGCTATGTCGACGAACAGGTCCTCGACAAACTGAAGTTCAATGTCCGTGCCCTGCTCGAAACACAGAGCGGACTCGACAAGGATCTCCTAGACCTCTGTCTCGACGTGATCTATCATCCCAACATGAAGGCCTTCGGTCTGCAGCAACTAGTGTTGCTCTACATCAACTGGAAGGATCGTGGCAACGACAACCTCGGCATGACCACCCGCGCCTT
>CACZVE010000026.1 GCA_902784565.1 uncultured Prevotellaceae bacterium | reverse complement strand
CGGCGACGGCACAGAAGGCGCAGGCGCAGAATGAGACCATCGTGTTTACGCCCCAGTGGACGGCGCAGGCACAGTTCGCAGGCTACTATGTGGCTGAAGCGAAAGGTTTCTACCGTGAGGCTGGCGTAAAAGTGAAGATAGAACACCCGTCGACGACCCAACCCGCCATGAGCCGTCTGCGTAATAACCAGTGTCAGGCCACGACGCTGCAACTTTGTCAGGCGATGGAGATTGTGGATGAAGGCACCCCCTTGGTGAATATCCTTCAGACATCGATGAACAACGCGATGGTCATTGTCTCAGCCCGTGGCAAGGACCCGTTGAAGCAGAAAGGTGCCAAAGTGGGCATCTGGAGCGTGGGCTTCGGACAACTGGCTATCTGCATGAGCATCAAAGACCATCTGAACTACGAATGGATACGCTTTGCCCAGAATGTCAATCTTTTCCTTTCCGGTGCCCTCGACGCCACACTGGCCATGAGTTACAACGAGTACTACCAACTGGTGCAGGCGGGTATGGAGATGACTGACAAGAATGTGTACCGTTTCTGTGACCATGGTTATAATGTGCAGGAGGACGGTGTCTATATGGCCCGTGACTACTACGAGACGCATAAAGACCAGGCGCACCGTTTTGCCGAAGCCAGCAAGAAAGGTTGGGAGTGGGCTGCCCAGCATCCCGACGAGACACTGGACATTGTGATGCAGTACGTGGATCGCGAACACATCGCCACCAACCGTGTCATGCAGCGGTTGATGCTGATGGAGGTGCTCCGCCTACAAGTAGACCGCGAGTCGAAAAAGCGTGAGTTCCGTCTGCGCCCTGACATGGTGCAACAGGCCAGCCGTCTGATGGTGGACTGTCAGATGCTCTCCCGCAACATCACGTACGAGGAACTGATTAAATGAAAAGTGAATAATTTGCTACCGCCCTAATTATGAGTAAGGTTTTCGCATATATCCGTCGTAAACTCTCCGTCAGAGTCAGCCTCTGGGTCGTGATGTTCGCTGCCGTTATCTTCATTGCTGCCCTCAGTTTTCTGTTCTATCAGTCACGTGAGGCTGTCCGTCAGGAAGCCATCAACCGTGCCACACAGATTCTGGATAAGACCTCACTGCGTGTCGAAGGTATCTTGAACCGTGTCGAGGTGGCTACAAACATGACCATGTGGCTCGTACAGCGCCATCCTGACAAAGCCGACTCGATGTTCGTGTATAGTCGGGGCGTGCTACAGAACAATCCCGACTTCTACAACTGTTCCATCGCCTTCGAGCCTTACTATTTTGGTGACAAAGTCCGTTACTTCTCCGCCTACACCAAACACATCGGCGACAGTATCCGTACCATCCAGGGCGGCAGTGACAGTTACCAGTATTTCTTTATGGACTGGTATCTCATGCCCACATTGCTCGACCACCCGTGTTGGACGGAGCCTTACATGGATCTCGACGTGGCTACGAACACGAGTGAGATGGTGACGAGTTATTGTCAGGCCATCAAGGATAAGCAGAATAAAGTCATCGGTGTCATCAATACGAGTCTCTCGTTGAACTGGCTCTCACAGACTATCTCGGCCATAAAGCCCTATCCCAACTCCTATAGTATCATGATAGGTCGTGGCGGTACTTATTTCGTGCATCCCGATACCACGAAGATTACCCGTCAGACAATCTTCACGCAGACCCTTGAACAGTCTGACACGGCAATGTCGTCTCTGGGTCACGCCATGCAGCGCGGCGAGGAAGGCATGAAGCACATGAACATCAATGGCCAGGACAGTTATGTATTCTATAAACCCCTTGGCAAGACGGGTTGCTCGATGGCCATCGTCTGTCCGGAGAGTGATATTTTCGGCGGCTTCGACCGTCTTCGTCGTACGGTTTTTGCCATCGTCTGTGTCGGTCTGTTGTTGATGCTCTATTTCTTCATCCGTATCATTACCCGTGAACTGAAGCCCTTGCGACGTCTGGCCCATGAGGCCGAAACCATCGCCTCGGGACAGTTCGATGCCGAGTTACCCGATTTCCAGCGCACTGACGAGATCGGTCAGTTGACCCATTCGTTTGGTAACATGCAGCAGTCGCTCGTGAAATACATCGAAGAACTGAAGGATACCACTGCGCAGAAAGCCTCGATAGAGAGTGACCTCCGTATTGCCAGTGATATTCAGATGGGTATGTTGCCCGAGAATTTCCCCACCAGGGCCGACCGTGACGACGTACAGATCTATGCCTCCCTGACTCCCGCCAAGGAGGTGGGTGGTGACCTGTTCGACTTCTACTTCCGCGATGAGAAACTCTTCTTCTGTATCGGTGATGTGTCGGGCAAAGGCGTACCTGCCTCACTCTTCATGGCTGTGACCCGTTCTATCTTCCGTACCGTGTCGGCCCATGAGTCGATGCCCGACCGCATCATGACGACCATCAACAAGACCATTGCCGATATGAACAAGCGTAACATGTTCGTTACCCTTTTTGTCGGCGTACTCGACCTGCCTACAGGGCGACTGCACTATTGTAATGCCGGTCACGATGCCCCGTTGCTTGTTGGTGTTGGCGTCGGCGAGTTGCCTTGCGATTCGAATATCCCCGTGGGCTTTATGCCCCAATGGGATTATTCGTTGCAAGAGGCGCAGATATTCCCGGGTACCACGATCTTCCTCTTCACCGACGGACTGACTGAGGCGATGGATGCTGACAATGCTCAGTTCCAGATAGAACGTATCAATGACGTGGCTGCCCGTGCCCTTGCCAACCAACAGCAGGAACCTCGTCAACTCATCGAACAGATGACCGATGCTGTTCACCAGTTTGTGGGTGATGCTGAGCAGAGCGACGACCTGACGATGATGGGTATACAATACATCCGTCAAAAGAGTGACATACGGATGCGTAAGAATATCGTACTGCCCAACGACATCCAAGAGGTGCCAAAGTTGACAGACTTCGTGGGTGAGGTGTGCGAGGAAATGGGATTCGACGAGATGACCACCAAGCAGGTGAAACTTGCTATAGAAGAAGCCGTCGTCAACGTAATGAATTATGCCTACCCGCCAGGACAACGCGGTGACGTGACCATCGAAGCCGCTTCGAACGATACACGTCTGAAGTTCACCATCATTGACAGTGGCAAACCTTTCGATCCTACCGTTCATGCAGATGTCGATACCACGCTTCCTGCCAGTGAACGTCGTATCGGCGGTCTGGGTATCCATCTTGTGCGCCAGATTATGGACTCCATCAACTATGAGCGGGTGGACAGCCTTAATATATTGACACTAAGGAAAAATGTGAAAAAAGAAGAATAAGAAATGGAATCATTGATGTTCTTGGGTTTTGGCATTGATGCCTGGATCACCATCGTGACGGTGCTGGGCATGTTCAGCATTCTGCTGTTTACAAAGTTGCGTTCCGACCTTGTGTTTCTTGGAGCCATCGGTGTTCTTTACGTTACTGGCGTGCTTGATGCCAAGGAGGCCTTCTCAGGTTTCAGCGGCACATCAGTCATTACTGTCGGTGTCTTGTTCGTGGTGGTTGCCGGCCTGATGCACACTGGCGTCTTGCAGTGGATTGTGAAGCATCTGCTCGGAACGCCTGACAGTTACTCGAAGGCGGTGACGCGCCTGATGCTGCCTGTGGCTGTGCTCAGTTCGTTCCTCAGCAACACCACCGTTGTGGCCCTCTTTGTGAACATTGTCAAGATGTGGTCGAAGAAACTCGGTGTCTCACCCTCCAAGTTACTCATTCCCTTGAGTTATGCCTCTGGCATGGGCGGTGTCTGTACCCTTATCGGCACGCCGCCGAACCTGATCATCAGCGGACTCTATGAGGAGCATACGGGTACGGCGATGAACATCATGACGACGACTATACCGGGTCTGTTCTGTCTGGCCGTCGGCGTGCTGTCGGTCATCGCCATGCGTAAGTTGCTGCCCGACCGCAAGGCACCTGAGAGTGACTTTGAGTCGACGGGTGAATACACCGTGGAATTACAAGTGCCGTCGGACAACCCGTATATCGGTCAGACACTGGGTGAGGCAGGATTGTACCATGTCAAAGGTGGTAGCCTGATAGAACAGTATCACTTCGACGATGTGCCGGCGACCATCAGCGAGAACGAACCCATCATGGGTGGCGACCATCTGGTCTATGCCGGACAAATTGATGAACTGATTGATCTGGCGACGAGCCACGGGTTGGTGAGTGCCAATCATCATGTGTTCTCCTTGGATGAGGTGGACAAGAACCGTAAACTGCGCACGGCATATGTTACCTTTGGTAGCAGTCTGATTGGCACTCGGCTGGCCGACAACGAATTCGCCGAAAAGAATGATATTATCGTCGTGGCTATCTCGCGTCACGGTCGCCGTATCAGGGAAGTGCCACGCCATGTGGTGTTGCAGGCTGGCGACACGCTGCTTCTCCTGTTCCCGCCCCACATGAATATGAGTTCGTTGGAGAAAGACCCCAACCTGCATTTCTTCGACTCGGACGATGTGCCCAACATAGGCATTGGTACGATTGTGTCTACTGCCATCATGATAGCGATGGTGGCCCTCTCGGCTTTTGGTGTGATGCCGCTGTTGCAGTGCGCCTTCCTCGCTGCTGCCGCCATGCTTATCTTCCGCTGTTGCAATGTGGAGCAAGCCATGAAAGCCATCAACTGGGAGATTCTGATGGTCTTTGCCGGTAGTGCCGTGCTCGGCACCGCCATCCAGAAGACGGGCATTGCCGAGTGGCTGGCTAACGGCATCCTCGATGTCTGCGGCACCAACCCACTCGTGGTGATGACTGCTGTCTGTCTTGTGGGTACCTTCATTACGGAGTTCATCTCAAACACAGCGGCGGGTGCCATGTTCTTCCCCATTATGTACGAGGCCGCTGAGAAGTTGGGCTACGAACCCTTCCCCTTCCTCGTGGCTCTGATGGTGAGTGTCAGCAGTAGTTTTGCCACGCCTATCGGGTCGCCTACCCACATGCTGGTCTATGGTCCCGGTGGCTATCGTTTCAGTGATTTTATGCGCATTGGTCTGCTGATGAATCTCATCATCCTTGCAGCCAATATCTTCATAGTGAATATTGTATATCCGTTAACGCCGTTACAATAACGACAATGCTTTTTCCTCGGCAGCTTCCATGATTTCGCGTTCGCCGGGGCCTTTGTCGTTAATGCCGCAGAGGTGTAGGACACCGTGGATAATGACACGGTGCAGTTCCTCGTCGTAGGGGCGTCCGTACTTATCGGCATTGGTGAAGACGGTGTCGAGTGAAATCATCAAGTCACCATTAAGCACCTTCCCTTCGCAATAATCGAAGGTGATGATGTCGGTATAGTAGTCGTGGCCCAGAAACTGGTTGTTGGTCTCGAGGATCTTGTCATCGTTGACGAACAGATAGGCGATGTCTCCTACCTTCTTCCCGTAGGAGGCTGCCACCCGACGGATCCAGTTGGTGGTCTCGCGCTTTCCGATATTGGGGAACTTCACCCCTTCTGCTTCGTATGTTATCATTATTATTTCACTTTTTCACCTTTTCACTCTTTCACCTTTGGCAAATAGGGACTGATGTCGACGCCGAAGTGCTGCAGTTCTCGCAGGGCACTCGAGGAGATACTGGCCAGTTCCGGTTCGGTATAGAGGAGGATGGTCTCGATCCCTCCGATGCGGCGGTTGAAATCGGCCTGCCATTGTTCGTATTCGAAGTCGCTCACCGACCTTACACCTTTTATTATATATAAGGCCCCCTCGGCCTTGGCAAAATCCATCGCCAGTCCGTGATAGGACTTTACCTCTATACGCTGTTCGTCGGCATAGAGATCCCGGATTGCCTGCATCCGTTCTTCTGCCGATGGCATATCAGGCTTATGTACATTGTCGCCCACCACGCCGATGACCAGTCGGTCAAACAACGGTAAGGCTCGTCTTACGATGGAGTCATGTCCGATGGTAAACGGATTGAAACTACCTACAAATACGCCTGTTCTCATATCAGTCAAAGAGATTTGGTTCCCTGATGTTGCCGCCATAAGGATTACGTCCGAAATGACGGTAGGCCAGTTCGGTGACCATACGTCCTCTGGGAGTACGCTTGATGAAGCCCTCCATGATGAGGAAAGGCTCATAGACCTCCTCAAGGGTGCCGGCATCCTCGCCGACGGCAGTGGCGATGGTGGTGATACCCACAGGACCACCCTTGAACTTGTCGATGATGGTGAGCAGGATCTTGTTGTCGATCTCATCGAGACCGTACTGGTCGATATTCAGTGCCGTTAGGGCGATACGGGTGATCTTTGTGTCAATCATGCCATTGCCCTTCACCTGGGCGAAGTCTCTCACACGGCGCAACAGGGCGTTGGCGATACGGGGCGTTCCCCTGCTACGGCCTGCAATCTCCAGTGCGGCATCTTCCGTGATGGGAACACCGAGGATACCTGCCGAGCGCTCTACAATCTTCTGCAACGTCTCTGGGTCGTAGTATTCCAGGTGCATGTTGATACCGAAACGGGCCCTCAGCGGCGCCGTCAACAGGCCGCTGCGGGTGGTGGCCCCCACCAGGGTGAAGGGGTTCAGGTCTATCTGGATGCTACGGGCGGAGGGGCCTTTGTCGATCATGATGTCGATGCGGTAGTCCTCCATGGCGGAATAAAGGTATTCCTCTACCACCGGCGACAGACGGTGGATCTCGTCGATAAACAATACGTCGTTCTTTTCCAGTGAGGTAAGGATACCTGCCAGGTCGCCAGGTTTGTCGAGCACAGGCCCCGAGGTGATCTTAAAACCTACGCCGAGTTCGTTGGCGATGATGTTCGAGAGGGTGGTCTTTCCCAGTCCTGGAGGACCGTGCAGCAAGGTATGGTCGAGGGGCTCGCCACGAAACTTGGCTGCCTCGACGAAGACTTCCAAGTTCTCCACGATCTTCTTCTGACCGCTGAAATCCTTGAAAGCCAGTGGTCGCAGGGCGTTCTCAAAGTCTTTTTCACCCTGCGAGAACCGTTCCTCGCGTATGTCAAAATCCTCGTTCATCATAATCTGCGTGCAAAGTTACACATTTTTTCTTAATTCTTAATTCTTAATTCTTAATTTTTTTTGTACCTTTGCCGCCAAATGAAGATAGGCAATATAGAATTCGGCTCACAGCCGGTGTTCCTGGCTCCGATGGAGGATGTGACGGATATCGGTTTCCGACTGCTCTGTAAGCGGTTCGGTGCAGCGATGGTCTATACGGAGTTCGTGAGTGCCGAGGCTCTGATACGCGATGTGAAGTCGACTATCAACAAACTGACCATCAGCGACGAGGAGCGTCCCGTAGGCATCCAGATTTACGGACGTGATATCGAGGCGATGGTCGAGGCGGCGAAGATTGTGGAACAGGCAGGCCCCGACCTCATCGATCTGAATTTCGGATGTCCCGTGAAGAAGGTAGCGGGCAAGGGCGCCGGCGCCGGTATGCTGCAAAACATCCCGAAGATGTTGGAAATCACCCAGAAGGTGGTGGATGCCGTACAGTTGCCTGTGACGGTGAAGACCCGCTTAGGCTGGAACCACGAACAACTTATCATCACGGAACTGGCCGAACAGTTGCAGGACTGCGGCATCCAGGCCCTGACGATTCATGGACGCACCCGTTCTCAGATGTACACCGGCTCTGCCGACTGGACCCTTATCGGTGAGGTGAAGCGCAATCCCCGCATCCACATTCCCATCATCGGCAATGGCGACATCACCTCGGCAGAAGAGGCCAAGGCGGCTTTCGATACCTACGGCGTGGATGCCATCATGATAGGTCGTGCCACCTTCGGACGCCCCTGGATCTTCAAGGAAGTCCGCGACTATCTGGATCAGCCGGCCTCATCCGGATTATCTGGAACCTCCGGAATCTCCGGTCTCTCCTTCAACGAAAAACTCGACATCCTCGAAGAACTCCTCCGCATCAACGTCGAGCGTATCGACGAGAAGCGAGGCATCCTCCATACCAGAAGACACCTCGCTGCTACACCTATCTATAAGAGTATTCCTAATTTCCGTCAGACCCGTATCGCCATGCTCCGTGCGGAGACGATGCCCGAACTCCTGGGCATCCTCGAGGAAACCCGTGCTTTGTTAGGTTAGAACCAGTTCATCAGTTTACGGAGATAGGGGGTGAGTTCACCCGCCATCTTCTCGTCCTGATAGATATTGGGATGCCAGTCGTTGCCGTAGAACACCTCTCCGTCGATGTGATTCATGTCGAAACGGTATACCTCCTTATCACCGGCCTGCTGCGCCTCTGCCGTCACCTCGTCGAGGAGTTGTTTTTGTAGTTTCAGTTCTTCGTTGTAAAGCATCGACCCTGTGAGGAACACGATCTTTGCCTTCGGGTTGTGCTGGCGCACCATCTTCAACAGTTTCTTGTAGTTCTGTTTCAACAGTTTCGCGTCGTAGTTGGGTGTGGACAGATCGTTGGTGCCGAGGTTGATGCATACCAGGTCGGGCTGGTAACGGTTGAAGTCCCATTTCTCTTTCAGGAAACTCGCCTCCTGGCGCAGTTCCGGTTTCCAGGCATAACCGATGTACTCATATTGTACCAGCATGTTCGATTCGGGATTACCGGTCTTCGGACCATTGTAGTTACGGTAGGCCCCGATGCCACTGCGAGCCACCACCCAGTGTTGGGCTTCCAAGGCGCGGGCCGTGATGGAGGCATACGAGTAGTAATGGTTCTCTGTCTCGTATTCAAAGCCCTGAAACTTACTGGTGCCCTCATTGCCGTAGCCGCAGGTGATGGAATTACCGATGAATTCGATCTTTCTTGAAGGTAGGGCAGGGGCATCTACGAGTCCTCGGCCCTTGTCGAGCACAAAGCCCCAGAACTCCGGATAGAACTCATAACCCTCGATGAGATACATCAGACGTACGGTGTGTCGTCCGTCGGGTAGTGCTGTCGCTAACGTCACCACCGAGTCGCGTTCTCCGCGGAAGGCCACCTTGAACGGCTCCGCCTGGTCTATCTGTGCCATGAAGTAACCGCTCTTGGGTTTTGCCATCATCCGCAGCGATGTGCCCTCGAAGGCGGCGATGATCTGAATGCCGGGATAGTTCCATGTGGGACGTTCGGGGTTGGCAAAACTGATGCGTCCCGAATAGACAATCTGCTTGTCGGCAGGACTCACGAAAGTGCCTTTCAGGGGGAAGGTCTTGTTGGCGGCGAAACCACACTGGCAACCGATGGCCAGCAGCGCCAGAATCAGTAACTTTTTCATAAATTTGCTTATTTTTTTCCGTTCTGCGTGCAAAGTTACGAATTTTTTCGTATCTTTGCGCCAAAGAACCATTAATTTTTAGTGTTATGTTAACAGTTATCATCATTTTGGCGATTATCGTCATTGGTTATTTCATCATGACCCAGCGTTCGCTGGTCAATCTCGATGAGTTGTGTAAGAACGCCCTGAGCCAGATCGAGGTTCAACTCAATTCCCGTTTCGATGCGGTGATTGCCCTCGCCAAGACGGCAGCGCAGTATGCCAAGCATGAGTCGGAAACGATTATCCAGGCTGTCCAGGCCCGTGGGGCTAATATGGGTAACGGCAATCTGCCTGCCACACCGGAGAGCATCAACCAACAGAGCGACCTGCTCACGCAGATGATGGGACGTCTGAACGTGGTCTTCGAGCGCTATCCTGAGTTGAAAGCCAGCGACCTCTACAAGGAGGCCCAGGAGGGTATGAAACAATATGAGGAGAATGTACGTATGTCGCGTATGGTCTACAACGATACTGCCACGAAGATGAACCGCATGGTGCGCCAGTGGCCCTCGAGCATTGTTGCCTCTATGCTCCACTTCGACCAGAAGGAATATCTGAAAGTCGACAGCGAGGAAAAGAAACAATACCCCGACCTTGATGAAGCGTTTAAGAAATAATTTTTGTGGAAAGAGGAAGGTGGAAAGTGGAATGAGAAATGTCTGTCGCAGAGTATTCTCTTTCCTCTTTTCTCTTTCCACTTTCCTCTTAATCCTTCCCACTGCTTCGGCTCGGCCGCAGTTGCACCGACTCGACATCCGCGTGGTGTTGAGCCGGAACGGCGATGCCCGCATCACTGAGACCCGTCAGATGACCATCGACTCCGAAGGCACGGAGTGTTATATCGGCATGGGGACTCCCGACGGCAGTGAGGTACGCGACCTAACGGTATCCGACGAGACCGGCTACGTGTTCGAGAATGTCGGTGCCTGGGATGTCGATCGCTCCCGCAGTTGGAAGACCGGCAAGTGCGGCATTGTCAACAAACATGGGGGCTGCGAACTCTGCTGGGGCCTCGGCGACAGCGGTGAACGTACCTACATCACCACCTATACCTATACCAACCTCGTGCATGCCCATAGCGACTACGACGCCATCCGTCATGTCTTCCTCGACGAAGGCGTGTCGCCCAAGCCCGACGAGGCCCGTCTCGTCATCGTAGCCGCTCCCGAATTTCCCGACAGTGTTTCGGGTGAACTGTGTGCCCCCGCCTTCAACGAGGACAACTGTGGCATCTGGGGCTTCCGCTTCGGCGGCGAGGTGGCTTTCACCAAAGATGGCACGATAGAGTCGTGGAACACCGAGCCCTTCGGACGCAGCGGCGCCATGTATATCATGGTGCGCTTCAACAAGGGTCTCTTCGAACCCATCGTCCATGAGAACGAGACTTTCGAGGAGAAACAGAACCAGGCCTTCGAAGGCAGTGACTACTATAACTACGACGAAGGCTCTGGCAGTGACCCCGTGTCTGATGCCCTGGGCATTATCGGCTTCCTCTGCACTGTTTTCGGCTTCTTCATCATGCCCATCGTCGGTGGCATCTGGTACTTCGTCTATGTCTGGCGCGCCCGGAAGAAGGTCAACAAGGATCTGCTCTGGTATCGCGACATCCCCCTGAAAGGCAACCTTCAGGCAGCCAACGACATGCTCAATGCCTACAAATATTTCGGAGCCGACTACAACAACCTCCTTTCCGCCTGTATCCTGAAACTCATCAATATGGGTGCCATCAGCATCGATTCACGGCTCAACGCAAAGGGCAAGACGGAGCAGAACTTCGTCATCCACGAACTGCCCGATACCGCCGACCAGCCCATGTTGCTGCGAAAGGTGCACAACATCTTCAAGTTAGCAGCGGGCAGCGACACCATTCTCGAACCAAAGGAACTGAAGACTTTTATGCGGAGCACGAAGAACGAGGGCATCACCGACTCCTTCATCAGCACCCTCCACACCAAGACGGGCATCTCTGCCTATAAGCAGCGTCTCGACGAGGTGCGTCAGGTGTTCGGCCTGAAGAAGTTCCTGAAAGAGTTCACTCTCCTCGATGAACGCGGTGTGAACGAGGTGAAGTTGTGGAAGGACTATATGATCTATGCCACCCTCTTCGGCATTGCCGACCAGGTGATTGCCGACATGAAGAAGATCAACCCTGAATACTTCAATATGGATCAGGTGGCCAATCAGATGGCCAACGACATGACGTTGCCGATGATCCGTTCCACCCTGTTGAACAGTACTTCCCGTGCCGTAGCCAACAAGGCGGCCCGTGAGGCACAGGCTCATCGTGTCTCAGGTCGGGGCGGACATACCTCCTGGGGAGGTGGCGGAGGTGGCTTCTCCGGTGGCGGCTTCGGTGGCGGCGTGCGATAAAGAATAGTATTTGCAAACGTAATAACAATGTATATATGAAAAAGTGTCTTATGATCTTGGCAGCCGTTGTTTCGGCTCTGTTTATAACCACGTCTTGTCAGAATAAGAGTCAGAATCAGACTCATAACGAGGCAGGACAAGTGAATAACTTCCGCATCAAACGCGGCACGAACGTCAGTCACTGGCTGTCGCAGTCGGAACAGCGTGGTGAGGCCCGTCGCCTGCATATTCAGGAAGACGATTTCGTCCGTCTGGAGGAACTCGGCTTCGACTTTGTGCGCATCCCCATCGACGAGGTGCAGTTCTGGGATGAACAGGGACAGAAACTCCCTGAGGCGTGGGATCTGTTGAACAACGCCCTCGACTGGGCGAAGAAGCATAATCTCCGTGCCATCGTCGACCTGCACATCATCCGTTCGCACTATTTCAATGCCGTGAATGAGGGCGACAAGGCGGCTAATACGCTCTTTACCTCCGATGAGGCTCAGCAGGGACTCATCAACCTGTGGTATCAGTTGTCGGATTTCCTCAAGGACAGGAGTAACGACTGGGTGGCCTATGAGTTTATGAATGAGCCCGTGGCCGATGAGCATGAGCAGTGGAATGCCCTGGTGGCAAAGGTACACAAGGCCCTTCGTGAACGGGAGCCCCAGCGCACACTCGTGATTGGTTCCAACCGTTGGCAGGGTCATGAGACGATGAAGTACCTGAAGGTGCCTGAGGGCGACAAGAACATCATCCTCTCCTTCCACTACTACAACCCGATGATCCTGACCCACTACGGGGCTTGGTGGACACCATTAGGAAAATATAAGGGTAAGGTGAACTATCCCGGTGTGCTGGTGTCGAAGGAAGACTACGACGCTGCGCCTGCCGACATCAAGGATCAACTCAAGCCCTATACCGAGGAGGTATGGAACATCGATAAGATCCGCGAGCAGTTCAAGGATGCCATCGAGGCTGCCAAGAAGTACGACCTGCAACTTTTCTGCGGTGAGTGGGGTGTCTACGAGCCCGTCGACCGCGAACTGGCCTATAACTGGTACCGCGACATGCTGACCGTCTTCGACGAGTATAATATCGCTTGGACCACCTGGTGCTATGATGCCGACTTCGGTTTCTGGGATCAGCAGCGTCATACCTTCAAGGATCGTCCCCTCGTGGAACTCCTGATGTCTGGTAAAAAACTGGAGGCAGACAAATGAGGAAATGGCTTTTTGCGTGGGTTCTGCTGGTGCCGTTCACGTTGTCGGCACAGCAGCAGAACGACCATCACTTCGAGGTGGCCAAGCATCTCGACATCTTTAACCAGATCTACAAGAATCTGGAACTCCTGTATGTCGACACCCTCAATCCGAAGGAGACCATCGGCACGGGTATCAATGCCATGCTGCGCAGTCTGGACCCCTATACGGAGTATTATGCCCAGGAGGACACCAAGGATCTGCGGATGATGCTGACGGGTAAGTATGCCGGTATCGGTGCCCTCATCCGCAAGCACCAGAAACTGAACCGCATTGTCATCGACGAACCCTATGCCGACATGCCTGCTGCCGAGGCGGGACTGAAAAAGGGCGATATCATCCTGAGCATCGACGACTCGCTGATGACGGACAAGGCCGTGGGTTATGTCAGCGAACACCTGCGGGGCGAGCCGGGCACGAGTTTCCTGCTGAAGGTGTTCCGTCCCTCAACGGCGAAGGAGATGAAGTTCAAGATTACCCGTAAGAACATCAAACTGCCTGAGATGCCCTATTATGGTATGCGCGAGGGGAATATCGGCTACATCAACTACAACTCGTTCACGCAGGAGAGTGGTAAGGAGGTACGCCGTGCCTTCGTCGACTTGAAGAAACAGGGTGCCACTTCGCTCATCTTCGACCTGCGTAATAATGGTGGCGGTTCGGAGGCGGAGGCAGTGAACATCGTGAACCTCTGGGTTCCAAAGGGGGTGACGGTGGTCGAGAACAAAGGTAAACTGAAGGAGGCCTCGCGCTCATACAAGACCATGTTGGAACCGGTCGATACCGTGATGCCCATCGTGGTACTGGTGAATGGCGAGTCGGCCAGTGCCAGCGAGATCACCAGTGGAGCCTTGCAGGACTTGGATCGTGCTGTAATTCTAGGTGCGCGTACGTATGGTAAAGGACTGGTACAGATACCTATCGACCTGCCCTATAATACCAACCTGAAGGTGACGACCTCGAAATACTATATCCCCAGTGGGCGCTGCATCCAGGCTATCAACTACAAGCATAGTGGCGGTGGTTATCTGGAACATATCCCAGACTCGTTGACGAAGGTCTTTTATACCGCGAAGGGCCGTGAGGTGCGCGATGGCGGTGGCATCAAACCAGATGTGGAGATCAAGGCTGACACCATCCCGAATATCGCTTATTATCTCTCCGCCACAGGACAGGACTCTACGGAGGTGATGTTCGACTATGTGGTGGACTATATCGCCAAGCACCCGACGATTGCCCAACCCGCTGAGTTCCATCTCACGGATGCCGACTGGGAGGAATTTAAGGCACGTGTCATCAAGAGTGGCTTCACCTACGACCCTGTCAGCAAGAAGCAGTTCGACCAGTTGGTGAAGACGGCTCAATTTGAGGGCTATTACGACGATGCCAAGGCTGCCTTCGACGCGCTGGAGTCGAAACTCAACCACGATGTGGCCTTCGACTTAGAGAAACACAAGGCCGTGCTCCTGCAGATACTGGAATCGGATATCATCGCGGCCTACTATTATCAGGCTGGTGCCATTGAGGCGGGACTGAACTATGACCGCCAAATGAAGGAGGCAGAACGCCTGTTGCGAAATCCCGAGGAATACAAAAAACTGCTTGCGCCGTAGTCATACAGAGATCGGGGCTCCCAAGCGGGAGCCCCGATCTTTTTTCAAAAAACCGCCTAAAAACTGGGAGAAGTTTATGCACGGGGTGCAAAAGTCTGCCCTAAATCTGAGGCACGTTTATGCACCCCGTGCAAAAGTCTCCCCCAAATCTGAGGCACGTTTATGCACCCCGTGCAAAAGTCTCCCCCAAATCTGAGGCACGTTTATGCACCCCGTGCAAAATCTTCCCCCAAAACTGAGGCATGTTTATGCACCCCGTGCAAAATCTTCCCCCAATTCTGAGGCACGTTTATGCTCCCCGTGCAAAAGTCTCCCTCAAATCTGAGGCATGTTTATGCACCCCATGCATAAATGTCCCTCAAATCTGAGGCACGTTTCTACCCCCCGTGCATTGGAATCCCCCGGGTTTGACTCAGATTTCTACCCCCTGTGCAATGGTATTTCCCGATTATTTGGCAATATTTTCATGTTCATAGTCCTCTTCCCTCCATTTCAGAACGTATAAGCCAAGATTGCGATTGTTTCCACCATACTTTTTCTCTTATATTTCAAATACTTTTCTAATTACTTCTTTTTTCGCCCCAAAACATTTCTTTCAAAGAAAAGTTCTTTCTTTGTCCAAGCATATTTTGTGAAAATTTCAAATTGTTAGCCTAAAATTTGGAGGGTAATTATATTTTTACTATCTTTGTCGGCATAATAACTAACTAAAAAACAATTATGAATATGAAGCAAGTATTTTTTCAGTGCTATTGATGCTAAAGAGGGTTATGGCAATGACATCCAGATGACCAAAACCTATAAAGTGAGTGTTTATGCCCTTAAAGATGGCATGAATAACTCGGAACCTGCTATTGCAAATATTATTGTAAAAGGTGGCAAATTTGGTGACATCAACGGAGATAATGATGTTAATGCTGCAGATGTAGTGAAACTGGTGAATATCATTATGAGTGAATAGAGAATAAAGGAGGGTGTATTCATTCTGAAAGGATGGACAGGATAACATAAAAAGTTCTATGTAAAAAGATTCAAGCACCCTCCTTTTCACCTAAAATCACAGAGAGACTGTTCTATGAGTTAACTTTTATTAACTCGACTTTTTTTATAACTTATTGTTTTTTTCCTATCTTTGCAAACAAAACATCTATTTTTTGAACAAATAAAGTATTAACACAATTACTAATGCAATCAATTATGAATAGGAAAAGTTATTTCGGAATTATAGCAATTGCAACCGCCATGTCGGGTGCGATGGTTCTTTCGTCGTGTAGCCATGATGACTTTTATTACAGTGAGGAAAAAGCCGAACTGAGTGTAAACGAAAAATATGCCATCGCTTTTGAGAATGCGTTTGGCAAGGTTGGCTCCAATGTCGACTGGGGTTTCAGCAGCAAGCGTGCCAATGCGCGAACCATTACTCGTGCTAAGGGAGATTATCCCACGGAAGGGAATTTACAGCCAACTGACATTTATTTCCCGTCTGATTGCGATGCCAGCAATTTTTTGGATGATTTACCCGAAGGTGTTGACAGACTGCCTGATGGTGAAGTTGGGGTAGGTTCTTACTTTATTGATGCGGAAACCCGAAAGGTTTCTACGAATTCAGGCGCTAGCAAAATTTATGTAGTGGGTACTGTTGATTTATCCACAGGAGACACCAATCCTGACGCCCCCATATTTGCTCCAGACTATCGTTCGGAAATCTATCTGCTTAAAGGGGCTACCTTGAAATTAGGCAGGATTAGTGTCCAGAATTTTAAAGGTACCATTTATATTGCAGAAGGCGCAACACTTGCGTCGGACGAGAGCCTCATGGCAACTAGTAATTCGAAGGTGTACAATCATGGTAGTATCAATGTTCCTTATTTTGAAGTCAATACGTCTAGTTTCCTCTATAACGTAGGCACATTAACAGCAAAAATAGTGTATGCTTCTAGTAACGGAAGTAGAATTGTCAACGATGGCACCATTAATTCTGAAGATGTTGTAGTCGATGCCGCTGCTGTGCAGAACAATGCTGAATGGAATGCTACAGGCACCACAAAGATCAATTCCAACAACTCGGGCTGGGTCAACAACGGACATTGGATGACTTACGATTACACTTATGTAGGTGGAAGCGAGAATGTGATTAATAACTGTTTCCTTGAGGTGACAAATAATTTTGATATGAACATATCATCATTAATTAGTAATCCAAATAACTCATTCAAAATTGATGGTGGCGGTGGTGTGGTAACTAAAAATTTCAATGGAGGTAAGGGTAAGAGTGAAGATGGTACCCTATCCACATCAGGTCCATATAAAATTGTCATGGGTCATGGTGCAGTATTTAAAGTCACCAACACTGCTGCTCTTGCTGGAGGTTGGACGGGAAGGGGATTCTTCGGGCCCTCTGAAGGTGAGTATGCCGTCTTCCAGGCCAAAGATATTATCCAAGCCGAAGGACATGAGACTGACCAAGGGGCAGTTACCTACAGCGGAAACTTATACGTCTCTGCAGAGACACATTTTGCACAAGGAAACGACGGCATGGCTGCTCACAAGTTTATTTTCGAGCAAGACGGTTTCAGCATAGATGATAATATCTATGCAGCAGGCTTCAAGTCTGGCAAGCCCAACATCACTATCCCGAAGACAAAATGTAGCCCAGGTTTCAAGGGTAGTAATTCACTCTATCGCGTGATTGCTGAAGACTTGTCGGCTTCAGAGGCCGGAGACTTTGACTTTAACGACGTTGTCTTCGATGTAGTCAAGGCAGAAAACGGCCAGACGACACTCAAACTGATTTGTGCTGGTGGTACCCTTCCGTTGAGAGTCAGAGGTGCAAGTGAAGCTGAGGGCGTAGAGGTTCACAGTATATTTGGAGAAACGGCTCCCAACGCACAGGGCAAATATCAAATGTATAACACAGGGGCCGGTCCTACTGTGCCAGAAGCGACCTTTACCGTTGAAGGCGAATTCACAACTCCTGAGCAGATTAAGAACATCATTATTGAGGTCAAGAAGGATAATACATGGATGCCTCTCAATGCGACTCGAGGTGAAGCAGCTTGTAAGATCTTAGTTGACGATACGTTTACGCCCGTTCCTGAGAGACAGAACATTGCTGACAAGAATAAGAAATTCACCGACTACGTACAAGGTAAATTCGTGGATGATTTCTGGTGGAAATAATAATATCGTCTGCCAATGTTTTATATAAAATAAGGTGGAAAGATAAAAAAATAGGGAAATAATTTGGTGGAATGGGGAAAAAGTAGTACCTTTGCACCCGTTCAGTGGAATGAGAGACCCGCAAGGGCCTCTCTTTTTCATTCTAATTACACAATTGATCGATGATTAATAAGGAAACAGTAAAGACTTTGGTGGAAGAGTGGTTGCAGGGCAACGACTACTTCCTGGTAGACATTATGTTTGGTGCCGATGATCGCATCGTGATTGAGATTGACCACGCCGACGGCGTATGGATTGAGGACTGTGCTGAACTGAGTCGCTTCCTGCAGGAGCGCCTGGGTGATGAACTGGGTGACTTCGAGTTGGAGGTCGGCAGCGCAGGTATCGGACAGCCGTTCAAGGTGGAACAGCAGTACGTGAACCATATCGGTGACGAACTGGAAGTGCTCGGCACTGACGGCAAGAAGGTGCAGGGCATCCTGAAGGAAGTCAACGGACGGGAGTTCGTGTTGACTGTCAAAGAGAAGCAGACCGTAGAAGGCAAAAAGCGTCCCGTCCTGGTGGATGTGGATAAGACCTATTCGATGGACAGCGTGAAATACGCCAAGTACCTGCTTACTTTTAAGTAAATAGTGAATAATTTGCTACCGCAGAAATAATCAAAAAATAAATATAATGGCAATTAAGAAAGATGCGAAAGGCCCCTCAATGATTGAGACCTTTCAGGAATTTAAAGAGACGAAGAACATTGACCGCACCACGCTGGTGAGTGTTCTGGAAGAGAGTTTCCGCAACGTAATCGCAAAGATCTATGGATCGGATGAGAACTTTGACGTGATTGTAAACCCTGACAAGGGTGACTTTGAGATTCACCGTAACCGTGTGGTGGTAGCCGACGGCGAGGTGGAGGATGAGAACAAGGAGATTGCTTTGAGCGAGGCCCAGGAGATTGAGCCTGACTACGAGATCGGTGAGGAGGTGTCGGAAGAGGTGAACTTCCAGAAGTTTGGTCGTCGTGCCATCCTGAACCTCCGTCAGACACTGGCTTCGAAGATTCTGGAACTGGAGCATGACTCACTTTACCAGAAATATAAGGATCGCGTGGGACAGGTTGTCAGCGGCGAGGTCTATCAGATCTGGAAGCGTGAGGTGCTGCTCATCGATGATGAGGGTAACGAACTCCATTTGCCGAAGGGTGAACAGATTCCCAACGATAACTACCACAAGGGCGAGACCGTACGTGCCATCGTGAAGGAGGTGCAGAACGAGAACAATAATCCGCGTATCATCCTCTCCCGTACCAGTCCGTTGTTCCTGGAACGTCTGTTAGAGGCTGAGGTACCTGAGATCAACGACGGTCTGATCACCATCAAGAAAGTGGCCCGTATGCCGGGCGACCGTGCCAAGGTGGCTGTGGAGAGTTACGACGAGCGTATCGACCCGGTAGGAGCCTGCGTCGGTGTGAAGGGGAGTCGTGTGCATGGTATCGTACGTGAACTCGGCAATGAGAACATCGATGTGATCAACTACTCGAGCAACATCCAGTTGTATATTACTCGTGCACTGAGTCCTGCTAAGATCTCCAGCATCACCATCGATCAGGAGAATCATAAGGCTGAGGTTTATCTGGAGCCGGAAGAGGTGAGTCTGGCCATTGGTCGTGGCGGTATGAACATCAAACTGGCTTCGATGCTGACGGAATACACCATCGATGTCTATCGTGTGGTTAATGAGAGCGAGGCTGACGAGGATATCTATCTGGATGAGTTTGCCGACGAGATCGACCAGTGGGTTATCGACTCCATTAAGGCTATCGGCCTGGATACTGCCAAGGCAGTACTCAATGCACCACGTGAGATGTTGATTGAGAAGGCCGACCTGGAAGAAGAGACTGTGGATCATCTGCTGGAAGTGCTCCGTTCGGAGTTTGAGTAAGAAGTGAAAGAAGTGAAAAGTGAAGTCGATGTGAAACATCAAAAGTGAGAAGTAAATGGGAGTCAGATTAAATAAAGTATTAACAGAACTGAACATAGGTCTTCAAACGGCAGTTGATTACCTGAAAAACAAGAAGAGTCTGGGTGAGATCAAGGACGATGCCAATGTCAACACCAAGATCACCGACGAACAGTATGAGGCGCTCGTCAAGGAGTTCAAGGGTGACAAGGACGTGAAGACCCAGGCGAACAGGATCTTCCCCAAGAAGGAGAAGAAGGAAAAGCCGAAACCCAAGGAGTCGGTGGTGGAGACGGTGGCTGTGTCTAAGGAAGAGCCACGCCAGACATTCACGCCCTTAGGGAAGTTAGACCTTGAGAGTATCAGTGGCAAGAAACCTGCTCCGGCAACCAAGCCAGCAGCATCTGCCAAAGAGGAAAAACCTGCACCTGCGACTACTGCCGAGAGTCCGGTGAAGGAAGAAGTGAAGGTCGAAGAAGTGAAGAAAGAGGTGGCTCAGCCCGAGCCCAAGGTTGAAGTGAAGCCGGATGCTCCGGAAATTCCTGAGAATCCGGAGATTCCGGAAACGCCAGCGTTTTCAGAGCAACCAGAATCTGAAGAAGAGACAGAGAAGTCTCCTGAAGTCTTTAAGTTGAAGACAGAACAGAAGGCTGCACCCAACCTCAATGTGGTAGGTAAGATCGACCTTGATTCACTGAACCAGAGTACGCGTCCGAAGAAAAAGTCCAAGGAAGAGCGCCGTAAGGAACGTGAGGAGAAACAGGCTCAGTTACACAGCGCCAATGGTGAGAAACGGAAGCGTGAACGTATCCGTGGTGGTAAGGAGCGCGTGGATATCGAGGCTGCTGCCAACCAGGATAATGGCAAGAACAATAAGAAGAACAACAAGAGCAAGGGTGGTAACCAGAACTTCCAGGATAGTGGTAACCAACAGCAGGGCGGTAAGAAGAACAAGAAGAACCGTCCCGTGAAACAACTGGAGGTGGATGATGAGGCTGTGGCCCGTCAGGTGAAGGAGACACTGGCTCGTCTGACCTCGAAGAACCAGAACAAGAAAGGTGCCAAGTACCGTCGTGAGAAGCGTGATGCTGTTGCTGAGCGCATGCAGGAGGAGATGGAGACACAGGCAGCAGAGAGCAAGGTGTTGAAACTGACCGAGTTTGTGACGGTGTCAGAACTCGCCACCATGATGAATGTCGGTGTGAACCAGGTCATCGGTACCTGTATGAGCATCGGTATCATGGTGTCCATCAACCAGCGTCTGGATGCAGAGACCATCAATATCGTGGCTGAGGAGTTCGGTTTTACCACAGAGTATGTGAGTGCTGAGGTGCAGAATGCCATCACTGAGGAGGAGGACGACGAGAACGATCTCGTGACACGTGCGCCGATTGTCACCGTGATGGGACATGTAGACCATGGTAAGACTTCATTGCTCGACCACATCCGTAATACAAATGTGATTGCCGGTGAGGCTGGTGGTATCACCCAGCATATCGGTGCCTACAATGTGAAACTGAAAGATGGTCATAGCATTACCTTCCTCGATACGCCGGGTCATGAGGCCTTTACGGCTATGCGTGCCCGTGGTGCCCAGGTGACGGATATTGCCATCATTATCGTGGCTGCCGACGACTCCGTGATGCCTACCACCAAGGAGGCTATCGCCCATGCTCAGGCTGCCAACGTACCGATGGTGTTTGCCATTAATAAGATTGATAAGCCGGGTGCTAACCCCGATAAGATCCGTGAGGACCTGGCCAATATGAACCTCTTGGTAGAGGACTGGGGCGGTAAGTACCAGTGTCAGGAAATCTCGGCCAAGAAGGGAATTGGTGTCTATGAACTATTGGAAAAGGTGCTGCTTGAAGCCGAGATGCTCGACTTGAAAGCCAATCCTAACCGCAAGGCTACCGGTTCCGTCATTGAGAGTTCGCTCGACAAGGGTCGTGGCTATGTATCAACCGTACTCGTGTCGAATGGTACACTGAAGATTGGTGATGTGGTCATTGCCGGTACGGCCTGGGGTAGGGTGAAAGCGATGTTCAACGAACGTAACCAGCGTATCGAACAGGCAGGTCCTGCTGAGCCCGCCATCATCCTGGGATTGAACGGTGCACCTACTGCTGGTGACTCCTTCCACGTGATGGAGACGGAGCAGGAGGCTCGCGAAATCGCTAACAAACGTATCCAGTTACAGCGTGAACAGAGTCTGCGTACCACAACAAAACTCGGACTTGACGAGTTGTCACACCGTATTGCCCTGGGTGAGTTCCATGAGTTGAACATCATCGTGAAGGGTGATACCGACGGTTCTATCGAGGCTCTGTCAGACTCATTCATCAAACTCTCTACGGAGAAGGTACAGGTGAATGTGATCTCAAAGGCTGTGGGTCAGATCTCGGAGAACGATGTCATGCTGGCTTCGGCTTCCGAGGCTATCATCATTGGCTTCCAGGTACGTCCTTCTGCCGATGCCCGTCGTGCCGCTGAGCGCGAAGGCGTCGAGATCAATACCTACTCTATCATCTACGACGCTATCGACGATGTGAAGCAGACCATGCAGGGTATGCTCGACAAGGTGAAAAAGGAGGTCATCTCTGGTGAGATTGAGGTGAAGCAGGTGTTCAAGATATCGAAGGTGGGTACTGTTGCCGGTGGTCTGGTGATTGACGGTAAGGTACACAACAAGGATAAGGCCCGTGTGATCCGCGATGGTATCGTGATCCACACCGCTCCTATCGATGCCCTGAAACGCTACAAGGATGATGCCAAGGAAGTGGCAACAGGCTTGGAGTGCGGTATCTCACTGGTGAACTTCAACGACATCCAGGTAGGTGATATCATTGAGACCTTCACAGAGATCGAAGTCGAACAGAAACTCTGAAAAGTGAAGAGTGAGTAAGAAGCCGAAGATACGTTCCTTTGCCAAAAGGCTCACACGATGGATTGCCCTTACGCAACTCATCGTGATGGGTTTGGCATCTTACTACATCTACTTATTTTCCAAGAGTTTTATAATGATAGAGGAGGCCAGTCTCTACAAGTCTGCTTTGACGACTGCCAATGCAAATGTGGCACGGGTACTCTCTGAGGTCTCTGTTGGCACGGGTAACCGTGTGGATGAGATAGAGAAGACGCTTGATCAGCCTGACAAGTTGGCTAACATCATGAGTGAGGTGGTCACCCAGAATCCTGCTATCCGTAGTTGTGGCATCAGTTTTGTGGATGGCTACTATCCTCAGAAGGGGCACTGGTTCTGTCCGTATGCTGTTAGAGACGATGATGGTACTGTCAAACAGCACATCATCGGTAATGCTAGTCATGACTACCTCAAAGCAGAGTGGTTCACGGAGGCTTTGGAGGCAGATAGCAGTTATTGGTCGAAACCGTTTTTCGATTCTACGGATTCTATCACGCCGCTGGTATCCTATATGATACCTATCCATGACAAACAGGGTAAGACGGTGGCTATTCTTGGTGCCGACCTGTCGTTGAACTGGATTGGAGAAAGGATGCAGAACCGTTTAATGATGGAGGGTGATTCCGTCAATATTTCCCTTGGAAACGATGAAGATGATGATAAAAACGACGGTTCTCTTTTCAGTTTGGAATGGCGGAATCTGACGACGAAGTTCATCATCGATCATGACGGGACCTTTTTAGTTCATGATGATAAGGACTACATCATCAAAAAGAACTATTTTGAGCGCGCCAAGGAAACGTCTGATTCAACGGACGATCACGTTGGCCATCAGATGGTAGCGGGTAGGTCTGGAGCCTATTTTAATGAGACGGGCCTGTTGGTCAAGCCGTTCAGGTACTTTGACAGTGATTTCTGGTCAGTCTATATGTTCTATGAGCCTGTCGAGAACACCAACTGGAGTATCGCTTCTGTCGTCAGGAGGATAAATATCGATTCGATAGCCATTGCCATGGCCCTCGCTATGTTAGTCATGATTGCTATCGCTCTGTTGGTGACGCGTATCGTAGGAAAGATCATCGTTAGAAGGATAGCCAAGCCACTGAGGAAACTGGCTGAGTCGGCTAATGAGGTGGCGAAGGGAAACTTCTCTGCGCCATTGCCCAAGATCAAGCACAACGACGAGATAAAACTGTTGCGTGACTCGTTTGAGGGTATGCAGCACTCCCTGACGACATATATCGATGAACTGAAAGAGACGACTGCCTCGAAGGCTGCCATCGAGAATGAACTGAAAGTGGCACATGACATCCAGATGTCGATGCTGCCCAAGACATTCCCGCCCTATCCTGACCGTGATGATGTGGATATCTTTGGTAAACTGACCCCTGCGAAGGATGTGGGAGGTGATCTCTTCGACTTCTATATCCGCGACGAGAAACTATTCTTCTG
Organism: uncultured Prevotellaceae bacterium; assembly: GCA_902784565.1. Taxonomy (GTDB): domain Bacteria; phylum Bacteroidota; class Bacteroidia; order Bacteroidales; family Bacteroidaceae; genus Prevotella. The sequence continues at coordinate 4,153 of CACZVE010000026.1, read as the reverse complement.
TATCGGTGATGTTTCGGGTAAGGGCGTTCCTGCTTCATTGGTAATGGCCATGACGCGTTCCCTGTTCCGTAATATCTCCCTGCATGTGTCAGAACCGAATGTGATTGTGAAGGCTCTCAACGCAGCAGTGGCCGATGGGAACGAGACGAATATGTTCGTCACGCTTTTCCTCGGTGTGCTCGACCTGCATACCGGTGTGCTCCAATACTGCAATGCAGGACATAACTCACCATTGTTGATAGGAGGGAACGTCAGAACGCTGGATTGTGATTCAAACATACCTATTGGGGTGATGAACGACTGGGCCTTTACGCGCCAGGAGATACAAATGGAATCACAGTCCATCATTTTCCTCTATACCGATGGTCTCAATGAGGCAGAGGATACCATGCATGCCCAGTTTGGTGAGGATCGTATCCTCCGTGTGTTAGAGACTCAGGTGGCTCAAGGAACCATCCAACCAGAGACCATCGTCACACAGATGAACGAGGCTGTCCATCGTTTTGTGGACAATGCTGAGCAGAGTGATGACCTGACGATGCTCGTCATCAAATATACCAAGAACAATGGATAGAAAAGACAACCGTCAGAATGCTGGTTCATCGCAAGGAAATGATAATGACCTTGTGCGCAGTATTGCCGAACAGAAATATGAGTTCGGCTTTACGACGGATGTACATACGGAAATCATAGAGAAGGGACTTAACGAGGATGTTGTCCGACTCATCTCAGCCAAGAAGGGGGAACCGGAATGGATGCTTGAATTCCGGTTAAAGGCCTTCCGCTACTGGAAAGAACAGACAGAGCCCACATGGGGACATGTCCATGTGCCGCCCATCGACTATCAGGCCATCTCTTACTATGCAGACCCTTTATCGAGGAAAGAGGAAAGAGGAAAGAGGAAAGAGAATACCGACATCGACCCAGAGGTGATGAAGACTTTCGATAAACTCGGTATCCCGCTCGAGGAGCGTTTGGCGCTTTCTGGCAATACGGCTGTGGATGCCATCATGGATTCAGTCTCCGTAAAGACCACCTTCAAGGAGAAACTCCGTGAAAAGGGTGTCATCTTCTGTTCGATTGGCGATGCCATCAAGGAACACCCCGATCTGGTGCGCCAGTATCTAGGAACGGTGGTGCCTTACAAGGATAATTTCTTCGCAGCTCTCAACTCAGCCGTCTTCAGTGATGGTTCGTTTGTATATATCCCCAAGGGGGTGCGCTGTCCTATGGAACTGAGTTCGTATTTCCGTATCAATGCCAGGAATACGGGACAGTTTGAACGTACGCTGATCATTGCCGACGATGATGCCTACGTCTCATACCTCGAAGGCTGTACGGCACCGATGCGCGACGAGAACCAACTGCATGCAGCCATCGTGGAGATCATCGTGATGAATCGGGCTGAGGTGAAGTACTCCACCGTCCAGAACTGGTATCCAGGTGATGAGCACGGCAAGGGCGGTGTGCTGAATCTGGTCACGAAGCGTGGCGATCTGCGTGGTGTAGACTCCAAACTCTCCTGGACACAGGTGGAGACAGGCTCCGCCATTACGTGGAAATACCCTTCTTGTATCTTAAGAGGTGACAACTCTCAGGCAGAGTTCTACAGTGTTGCTGTGACCAACAACTACCAGGAGGCTGACACGGGTACGAAGATGATTCATATTGGTAAGAATACCAGATCGACGATTATCTCAAAGGGTATCTCGGCTGGTTACTCCCAAAACTCCTATCGCGGCCTTGTCCGTGCAGCGGCTACTGCTGATAACGCCCGTAACTACTCTTCTTGCGACTCGCTGCTCCTAGGCTCCAACTGTGGTGCCCATACCTTCCCCTATATGGATGTGCACAACGACACGGCTATCTTCGAGCATGAGGCTACGACCTCGAAAATCTCAGAAGAGCAACTCTTCTACTGTAACCAGCGTGGCATACCCACCGAGCAGGCGGTAGGCCTCATCGTCAACGGTTATGCCAAGGAGGTACTGCAAAAACTCCCCATGGAGTTTGCCGTCGAGGCCCAGAAACTATTAAGTGTATCATTAGAAGGAACAATTGGATAAAGATATGTTACAGAAACTTTTTGGATTTGATCCCTCCACGATGACAATCCGTAAGGAGGTGATAGGTGGCATTACCACCTTTCTGACAATGGCCTATATCCTGGCCGTCAACCCAAGTATCCTCTCCGCTACAGGTATGGATGCCGGTGCAGTGTTTACAACCACATGTATCTCGGCAGTGGTAGCCACCATCGTGATGGCTGTCTATGCCAAGTTACCTTTTGCCTTGGCCCCGGGAATGGGACTGAATGCTTTCTTCGCTTTCACCGTGGTGCTCACCATGGGTTATACTTGGCAGTTTGCGCTGACCGCCGTGCTGATAGAAGGACTGATCTTTATCTTGCTTACCGTGACAGGCTTGCGTCAGCATATTGTCAACGCCATACCCTTGGTGATGCGTCGAGCCATCAGTCCAGGTATCGGCCTGTTTATTGCCTTTGTGGGACTGAAGGGCGCAGGTATTGTCACTTCGTCGGAGTCTACATTCATCACATTGGGTAATATGCATGAGCCTGCTGTGTTGCTGAGCCTGTTTGGTATATTACTGACAGCAGCCCTGTTGGTCAATAAGGTGACGGGAGCATTGCTCATAGGTATCTTGTTGACAACAATCGTAGGCATTCCCTTGGGTGTTACCAACTTTAGCGGTATCATGTCCTTGCCACCATCCATCAGTCCGATCTTCTGGCAGTTTGAGTGGCACAATATACTGACGGTAGACATGTTCGTTGTCGTACTGACATTCCTGTTCATCGATATGTTCGATACCATCGGTACCCTGATTGGTGTCTCCAACCGTGCAGGGATGGTTGATGACAACGGCAATGTGAAGAATCTGAACCAGGCCTTTATGGCTGATGCCATCGGTACCACTGTTGGTGCGATGCTCGGAACGTCGACAGTAACGACATACGTAGAGAGTGCCTCAGGTGTGAATGTGGGCGGACGATCTGGACTGACCAGTTTTACCGCTGCCATATGCTTTGCTGTGTCACTGCTCTTTGCCCCCATGTTCCTTGCCATACCGGAACAGGCTACGGCAGCGGCTCTGGTGCTGGTGGGTGTGATGATGATGCATGACATCCGTAAGGTTGACTTCTCCGATTATGTGACGGGTATACCTTGTTTTATTTGCATCGTGCTCATGCCACTTACCTATAGCATCTCCGACGGTATCCTCATAGGTGTGATCTCTTATGTGCTGATCCATCTGTTGTCTGGCACTTTCACTGATAAGGATGCGCGTAACAACATCAATTGGGCCACTGTCCTTCTGGCCATTTTATTTGTCTGCCGCTACGCTTTCCTATAAGAGATGTCGTTAAATAGAAAAGAAGAATGTTAGAAGTAAAGAATCTGCACGCTCAAATAGGCGACAAAGAGATATTAAAAGGTATCAACCTCGTCATCAACGATGGTGAGACACATGCCATCATGGGTCCTAACGGCTCAGGCAAGAGTACACTCTCTGCTGTGTTGGTGGGTAACCCGCTCTATGAGGTCACTGAGGGTGAAGCCTATTTCAATGGTAAGAATCTCTTGGAGATGAAACCTGAGGATCGTGCGCACGAAGGTCTTTTTTTAAGTTTCCAGTATCCTGTGGAGATTCCTGGTGTGTCGATGACCAACTTCATGAAGGCTGCCATCAACGAGAAACGCAAGTATCAGGGGCTCGACCCGATGAATGCAGCAGAGTTTCTGAAACTGATGCGTGAGAAGCGTAAGATTGTGGAACTCGACAGCAAACTTGCTAATCGTTCTGTCAACGAGGGTTTCAGCGGGGGTGAGAAGAAACGCAACGAGATCTTCCAGATGGCGATGTTAGAGCCAAAACTGAGCATCCTCGATGAGACGGACTCTGGTCTTGATGTGGATGCGATGCGTATTGTGGCAGAGGGCGTCAATAAACTTCAGACGCCAGAGACCTCTTGTATTGTCATCACCCACTATGACCGTCTGTTGGAAATGATCAAACCTCAGTATGTCCATGTGTTATATAAGGGTCGTATCGTCAAGACAGGGGGACCAGAACTGGCTGTTCAGATTCAGGAACATGGCTACGACTGGATTAAGGAGGAGATAGGAGA
>CACZVE010000025.1 GCA_902784565.1 uncultured Prevotellaceae bacterium | reverse complement strand
TTGTTGATTATGTTTGTCCCAATCAATATCACTTGTTGGGTGCTGTTCTTGTTTGGCGTCTTGAACTTGAGCAGCTGGATATTCCTCATAAGCATAGAGTGGGAAACTGCCAATCCATTCGTTCTCGACAAGCATATTGTCAAACTCTTCGTAAGTATATGTACCAGCATGTAGTTGTCTATAGATTTCACTTTTGCCGTTGTAGTGAACTGTCTGATTATCCTTGTCGTAAGTAAATGCGTGGTCGTTGTTGTTGATAATCCAACTCCGAAACTCTATCCCATAGTGACAGAAAGCCTCATCGAAGAACATTTCATCTTTCTTATATCTTGCATTCTTGATTGTACCCCAACTTTCAGCACCATTGGTATAGTGTACAATTATCAAGTTCCATAACTTGTGTATCTTGTAGACGGTCACATCTTCAATGTATTCGTCAACCATAGCCTTAACAAGTTCCTTGTTTTGGTGTATCTCATCAATTTTGTCCTTGATGTTTGAGTATGTACTCGTTAACCTTTGCAGTTTGCTGATGGTTACTCTCCTTGATATAATGCCTCTGGAATATTTGTCAATGGAGTCAGCCAAAGCTTTCTGTTTGGTATTATATTCCATAGTCTCATTTGCCATCAACTCATTAACTATCTCATCAGGCTCTTTACTATGGGACAGCCTTGATACTACTTTCTTGTGCTCATCAGTAAGGGTACTTAGTTCCTTGATTTTGGCATCCTTGACTTTGAGCATATCTTCAATCTCTGATGTCAGTTGACCAATCTTGTTAGCGTTTGAGTCTGCAATGTTTATTTCAGCGAACATGTAAAGTGATAGGGTCAGCACTAAGCCATCTAGTCGCCACTGCCTCATTTCTGCGCCTCTAGTGCAAACTCTAGGATGGTCTTTGCGGTCAACCAAACCATAACACTTATATGTCCTTGGGTTCATACTATAGTTAGTGGCGGTATCAGTCTGTTTGCCAACTGTGAATCGTGAGCCACATTCACCACAAATGAGTTTGGCTTTTAACAGATTTGGGTGTTGCATGGCGTTATTTTTATTGTAGGCTGCTTGTGCCAGTCTGTCTTGTACTCTTTGAAATAGCTCATCATCAACGATGCGCAAATTCTCAAGTTGAAGGTCAATGGTACGTACAATTTCACGCTCAGTTTGTTCACCCTTTTTATTATCGAGTTTGTCAACTAGTGGCTTGTGAAATACGACATGTCTATGACCTTTGTATAGCTCCTTGCATAACAGTTTAGCAATAGCAGATGGTCTCCATTCGAAGTTATCTTCATCCTTGAAGTGGTCGTAAGTTTTTGGCGCTAGACCTTTGCGCTTTCGATTCTCCTTGAATTCCTTGATTCTGGTCCCATATGATGTTGGCACTCCTTCGGTATTGAGAATATCACATATATCAATGGTGCTTTTCCCATCTGCATACATGTTGAAGATTCTGCGTACTATTTCAGCCTCATCTTCACGAACCACCATTATCTTGTTTTCATCATTCATATAGCCATAGGCATTGTTGTCACCACCTATGCCACCACCTTTGCTAACCTTCTCAATCTTTCCAGATATACTTCTCTCTGCAAATATTTCTATCTCGTATGATGCTGTGATAGCGAGTACAGCCAGCAATATGCGAGAGCCTAAATCTTGTTTGCCATGTCTTACCCATAGGTCTTGTTTCTCGAAGTATAGGTCTATTCCTTTATCTTGAAGTCTCTGAATTTCTGCCAACAATTCTGTGGAACTTCTTCCAAGACGTGTGAGTTCTGAGAATAGGATGGTGTCTATATTGCCTTTTTCAACCTCATCAAGTAATGCGGAATAATTTGGTCTCTCTTCGCCAATACTAAAACCAGTGATGATGTCGATATAGATGTGGTCTGCATCTATTTCAAGCTCAAACCGCTCTGCAACCTTCAACAAATCTTCCTTTTGTCTGTCAGTTGATTGCATGGAGGTTGAAATTCTACAGTAAATTGCTGTTTTATTCTCCTTTTTTTGTACCTTTGTAGCCGAATTCATAACTTATGATATTGTTTATGGCTGCAAATTTACAAAATAATTCTGATATATTGCAAGAAAGGGATGTGTCATTTCCCCCTGCGCATACGGCAGAGCATCTGTTGAACCAGACGATGATACGCATCTTCGGCTGTGAGCGGAGTTATAATGCCCATGTGGAACGGAAGAAGAGTAAGATGAGTTTCTATCTGGACCAGAAACCGACGCGACAGGAGGAGAAGGAAATAGAACGGCGGATGAACGAACTGATAGACGAAGACCTGCCCGTGACGTATGAGTTCGTGACACGTGACGAACTACCGGAGGAGATATCGACAGACCGTCTGCCAGACGATGCCTCGGAGACAATCAGACTGGTGCGTATCGGTGACTACGATGTATGTCCGTGCATCGGGAAACACGTACGGAGCACGTCGCAGATAGGACGCTTCGAGATGCTCGGTACCAACTGGGACGAGAAAGAACGGTCGTTCCGGGTACGATTCAAGATAGTATAAAATAATAAATCCTGGCCAACTGGTCAGGATTTATTGTTATTCTTCGGTCTTGGGTTTACTGATATCGAGTTTCATGAACACGGGGTAGTGGTCGGAGTAGGTGAGTTCCTTCTTGTAGTAGTTCATGCCCTTGAACACCTTGTCGTGGAAGATATAATCGATACGTACGTTCTTCTTACCACCACGGAAGGTGTACATATAACCGCTACCGCACTCCTTGAAGCCGTCGACCTTCTCGCCCAGCATCGTGTTGTAGACATAGGAGTAGGGCACATCGTTGAAGTCACCACAAACGATGATGGGTACTTCCGACTCACGCATATCCATCGCCAACACGTTGGCCTGACCTGCACGGGCCATCATACCGATGGTGTAATTGCCGTAGAGGGCACGCAACAGACGGTTGCTCTCCACCTCCATGCCAGTCTTGACTTGGGTCTTGGCAGCACGGTGCATGGTACCGTTGATACCAGTGGTCTCCAAGTGGGCGTTATAAACGCGGATGACCTGATCCTGCACTTTCACCTCAACCCACATCGCACTGTTGTTGGTCATCTCAAAGGGGATGTTCTTTGACCTGACGATGGGATAGCGGCTGTAAACCACCATATCATGCTGTCCCATGACCATATAGGGGAAGTATTCCTTATAGGAATCGGAGTTCTTCTTGTCGCCACTGTGGTCAGAATACTCCTGGAAACAGCAGATGTCCACCTTCTGCTTCTTCATCTCGGAGAGGATGTCCTGTGCCATGAAACCAGATGCCTCACGTCCGAACAGACACACATTGTAGGTGGCGATCTTCAGACCAGGCTGCTTCTCGACGGCCTCGTCGGGTTCACCGAACTGATAGAGTGTGCCGATATAGGGAATGCAGCAGAGTAGGGTGATGAACGGCATGAGGGCCCAGTGCCAACGGCGCATGATGAGCCAGTAGAGCAACAGGACGGCATTGCCGATGATGAGCACGGGGAGGGCATAGACCATGAGTGACCGTGCCGTGTTACCGGCAGGATTGACATTGCCGCCGAACAGTCCTACAAAGGTAAAAATCATCATCAACACGGTGATGATGAGGATCATGAATGAGAAATACTTCTGTACTGCAAGTTTACCCATATACTTAATCTCTTCTGGTTAGTCTACATATTTTCGGACCATCTCGATGAGGTTCTCCACACGGAAAGGCTTCGCCATGAACTCATCGCAGCCGGCAGCCTTCGCCTCACGGATATTCTCGTCGAAAGCGTAGGCACTCAGGGCCACAACAGGGGTATTGTGGGACACTTCCTTGATGATGCGGGTAGCATCGAGTCCGTTCATGCCTGGCATGCGGATATCCATCAAGATCATGGCGGGATGCTCGTCCTCGTTCATCTGTACGGCTTCGATGCCGTTGTGTGCACGAATGAGGCGATAGCGCTTCTGGAGCACAATCTTCACCAGTTCGTAGTTGCTGTCCTCATCTTCTGCCACGAGGATGGTCTTCATATTCTGTACCGGACGCTCACTGACGCGGATGGTGCGTACGTTGGTGGAGGTAGTGGTACTGTCTGTTGACAGACCGCCTACTGTGCCTTCAAAAGGCAGAACGAAGGTAAAGGTGCTGCCTTTGCCCATCGTGGATTCAACACGGATGGTACCGCCCAGCTTCTCGACGATAATCTTACAGAGTGCCAGTCCGAGACCGAAGCCCTGCTGTTGTGCGGCATCGCCGGAAACATAGGTGTCGAAGATATGCTCCTGCATCTCGGGAGCGATACCCGTACCAGTGTCCTTGACAAAGAACTCGATGCTCTGCATCTCGTTGACGAGCCGGTATCCGTAGGTAATCCTGCCGCTTGGAGTGTGTTTCAGCGCATTGCTGATGAGGTTGGAGAACACCTGTGTCAAGCGGTTGGCGTCGGTCTTCATCATTGCCGACAATATAGGCTTGTCCCACTCCAGTTTCAGGGTGTCTGGACAGCGGAACTTGAAGAGTTGGACAATGCTTTCGCACAACTGGTTCAGGTCGGTCATATCCTTCTTGATGACCAGTTCGCCTGACTCTACTCGGGACAAATCAAGGATCTCATTGACGAGACTACCCAAACGCTGGTTGTTGCTCTCAATGATCTGGTAGTATTTCATGCGCTCCTGTTCGGAGTCGGTTTCAACAAGCACACGGGAGAAACCCTCGATAGCATTCAAGGGGGTACGGATCTCATGGCTCATGTTGGCCAGGAAGAGAGATTTCATCTGACTGGCTTTCTCAGCCTTCAGAGCCTTCTCTTCGTATTCCTTCAGTTTCTTGTTTGCAATGTCGAGTTGCTCAGTTGCCAGTTTCAATTTTCTGTTTACTTCGGCAAACTTCTGCAGTAGAATCTCTTTCTCGCTTTGTTCCATTGGCTTTTTGACGATTTCTCCTTCAATACAAAAGGTTGGCAATTGCCTATTTGGGTACAAAAGTAAGAAAAAAAATTAGAAATACAAAGAAATTGAGGTTTTTTTCAACTTCTTTTTGCTTTTTCCCATGCACCGCTGTGGCTGTGGCTTCTCAGATAGGCCATCCCGCGGAACACATTCAGGTTCATGAAAACGAAGTAGTAAGCGGTGTAGAGCAACTTATTATGGTATCCACGCTCACTCAGGAAATAACCCAACAGGGCGGCAAGATAAAAAAGCAGTTGCAGGATGAGCATGACGGTAAAGAAACTACCGGCACCCATCATGACGAGGAGGGCGTTGACAATCAACAGGATGACCAGGGCAAGGGGGGTGATGCTCCAGCGCAACACACGGTGACTGATATACTGGAAAGCCACCAACGGCTGACGGAAGGGGTTGAGCATCTTGCGCAGCCACCAGATACTCTGTAGTCCGCCTGCTGCGATTCGACGCTTGCGCTTTGACTCCTCATGGATGTCGGCAGAACCATATTCCAAGGCGTAGGCATCGGGAGAGTAAGCGATACGATGACCTTCATCGACGACATACATCGACATCATGAAATCGTCGAGCAGGGCATTGTCGGGTACGTCACGACAGAGTTTCGGATCCATGGCGTAGAGTTCGCCGGCGGCACCCATCGTGGAGTAGAGTTCACTGTCCCATTTCTTCAATGTGCTCTCATAGCGCCAGTAGAGACCTTCGCCCTCGGCAGCCATCTCGCCATCTTTACGAGGGGCCACACGTTTCTCACCACTGACACAGCCTACGGTCTTGTCCATGAACAGACGGGCAATCTCTTTCATGGCACCGCTGTTGATCATGGTGTTGGCATCGGTAAAGGCCACATATTGTGTCTTGACTTCGCGCAATCCGTGTTTCAGGGCGGCAGTCTTACCACGGCGCTCAGGACTGAACACGATGTCGACTTCAGGGTAGGCAGCCAACAGTTCGTTGGTACGGTCGTTGCTGCCGTCAGTCACCCACATCACCCTGAACTTATCCTTCGGATAGTCCAGGGCGCGGGTGTTCTGCATTTTCTCTGCCACGACGTCCTGTTCGTTGTAGGCACATATCATCAGTGTCATCGTGGGCAATTCCTCATCGGATGGCATCGGGGTGGGGGCCTTGCGACCCTTCACCAGTCGCTTGATGCGGATGATGAGGTACAGCAGTATTCCATAGCCTAAATAGGTATAGAACACGATGAACAGACATACCCAAAACAGAACTTTCAGTGTCAGCATAATTACGTTGTTTCAATTTCTTCTTGCATGTCGATGAACTGGCGGTCTGCATCATAGAATTCATACTGCAGGAAAGCCAGTTTCTGCGACGGCACGATACGCACGCCTAAACCGTATCTCATCTGCCACTTCATCTTCAGGCTGATAGCGCCCTTGTTGATGTAGGCAGCGACATAGGGGTGGACGTGCAGGTAGAACTTGCGGATTCCAATCTTGTTGACCAGACGGTCAATCTTGCTCTCTAACTGATCTGTGAACAGGATGCTGGACTTGATCTTTCCAGATCCATGACAGGTGGGACAGTCTTCTTCGACATTGACATCCATGGCGGGGCGCACCCTCTGACGGGTGATCTGCATGAGACCGAACTTTGAGAGTGGCAGGATGTTGTGCTTGGCGCGGTCTTTCTGCATGTTCTTGCACATCCGCTCGTAAAGCATTTGTCGGTCCTCTGCCAACTTCATATCCACGAAGTCCACTACGATGATTCCTCCCATGTCCCGTAGCCTCAATTGGCGTGCCAGTTCGTCGGCAGCCCCGAGGTTGGTCTCCAGTGCGTTGGCCTCTTGTCCGTTGTCTTTCTTCACGCGGGTACCGCTGTTCACATCCACCACGTGCATGGCCTCAGTGTGCTCAATGATGAGATAAGCGCCATGCTTGTAGTTGACGGTCTTGCCGAATCCTGACTTGAGTTGCTTGGTGACGTTGAAGTTGTCGAAGATAGGCACCGTGCCTTTGTAGAGTTTCACGATGTCCTTCTTCTCCGGGGCAATCAGTCCGACGTAGTCGCTGACCTGATGGTACATCTCCTCGTCGTTGATGTGAATGCCGTCGTAGGTGGGATTGAACAAGTCGCGTAGCAATGCTACTGCCCGACTCTGTTCCTCAAAGCACATGAGCGGCCTTTCGGTGGTCTTCTGTACTTTGGTGATAGTGTCTTCCCAGCGCTTCAGCAGGATCTTCAGTTCGGCATCGAGTTCGGCAGCACGTTTGCCTTCAGCCACGGTGCGTACAATCACACCGAAATTCTTGGGCTTGATACTCTGGATGAGTTGCTTCAAACGACTCCGTTCCTCGCCTTTCTTGATTTTTGTCGAAACGGAAACACTATCCTCAAAAGGCATCAACACTAAGAAACGGCCTGCAAAACTGAGTTCGCACGTCAGTCGGGGACCTTTGGTGTTGATGGGTTCCTTCACAATCTGCACCAAGATCTCTTGTCCTACCTTCAGGGTGTTGGCAATGCTGCCGTCTTTCTTCAGGGTAGGTTGGATGGTGGCTTTCTGGATGGGATAGAGTTTCTTACGGTCGCTCCCTACCTGTTTCAGGTATTTTTCATAAGAGCAGAATTGAGAGCCCAGGTCAAGATAATGCAGGAATGCCACACGCTCAGCGCCGACGTCGACAAAGCAAGCGTTTAGTCCGGGCATCAGTTTCTTGACCTTTGCCACGTAGATGTTGCCCACCGAGAACGAGGCCGTGCGCTGCTCTTTCTGGTATTCCACCAGTGTCTTGTCTTCGAGCAGGGCAATGGAGATGTCCTTCGGTTGCACATCAATGATTACTTCGCTTGTCATTGTGTTACTTGCTTTTACTTGACGGGGTTAATAACTCAAAAAGGGTGTGTCGCAATCCTTAGCGGATCCAGGCACACTCCTTTCATTCCTTTGCTGCGGGCTGATCACCTCTCAGAGCCTTACTTGCTCTTATGACGATTCTTGCGCAGTCTCTTCTTGCGCTTGTGAGTAGCCATCTTGTGGCCCTTCTTTTTCTTTCCGTTTGGCATAACTTAAAAACTATTTAATTAATTACTTCATTCTTGCTACAAAACTCTTCGAGGGCTTGAAAGCGGGGAAATCGTGTGCCTCGATAACCAGCGTCGTGTTTTTTGAAATGTTACGGGCGGTCTTGGCGGCACGGTGCTTCACGGTAAAGGTACCGAAACCACGCAGGTAGACATTCTCCTTTTCCTCTGCCAGACTGATGCGGATTTCTTCCATGAATCCCTCTACCGTAGCAGCGACATCCTTGCTTGGGATGCCCGTCTCGTCTGAAATCTTCTTGATGATCTCTGCCTTTGTCATTTTTCTCTTTTCTATATAATATATTAATAATGTGTAAACCGATAATTGTTCGATTTTGGACTGCAAAGGTACTAATTTTCAGTCTATTACCGAAATATTTCCCGATTTTTTTTCGAATTTTATGAAATTTGATGTCTTATTCCCCTCTTTTTTGTATCTTTGCAACGTAAAAATAGCATTTTTTGGTATGAAAAGGAATCAATTGTATCTGTCGGCAGTCGTCATGGGCGTGATGCTTCTCGTCAGTAGTTGTCTTGGTGGTCAACAACAGCCTCGTGCCTATTCGTCGGAACTGACCAGTGCCGACAGTGTCGCTATCCGTATGGGCGACTATTCGTTGTTGAAGTATCACAGTGACCTTCTGGGCATCGATATTAATTATCCTTCGTTCCTTGTACATCAGGATCTGCCTGAGGAGGCGGGGATGCAGGAGATATTTATGATGGAAGATGTGTCGGTCAGTGTGATGGTCGACTCCTTGAACGGCATGATGCGCAGTTCAGGACAGATGATGATGGGAATGGGTGCAGAACTCATAGAGGTCGGTGACGACTATAGTATTCATCAGGGCACCGACGACAAATGGGAGTATTACGGGAAGGTCCTCGACAGCGATTCCTTGCGACAGGTGACGGTGATGCTCCGCTATTATCCGGAACATGCCGCTGCCGTAGAACTTTTGAAAGAGTGGGTGAGAGGCTTTACTATAGAATAAAGAATCCCGGCGGTTGCCGGGATTCTTTATTTGCATGGAATCTTATCAATACGTTTCTGATGGCGACCACCTTCAAACTCGGTGGCGAAGTACTCGTCCATGATGGCACGGGCTGTATCCTCGTCGATGAAACGTCCGGGCATTACCAGCACATTGGCATTGTTGTGCTGACGGATCAGGTGAGCGATCTCAGGAATCCAGCAGAGACCTGCACGGATGCTCTGGTGCTTGTTCAGCGTCATGTTGATGCCTTCGCCGGAGCCACAGATAGCGATACCGGGAAATACCTCACCCTGTTCGATGCCTTCTGCCAAAGCATGGCCGAAGTCAGAGTAGTCGCAGGAGTCCTCCGTGTAGGTTCCGTAATCCTTATAGGCGTAGCCCTTCTCGTCGAGGTACTTCTTCACGAATTGTTTCAAAGCATAGCCAGCGTGGTCGCTGGCTATGCCTATAGTCTTTACTTCCATTATGCAAGCAGTTTCTTGACCTGGTTGTAAACGTTCTCACCAGTGAAGCCCAGCTTCTCGTCGAGCACTTTGTAAGGCGCAGAGAAACCGAAACTCTCCAGACCCCAAACGGTACCATCGGCACCTACCAGACCCTCGAGGTTCACGGGCAGACCAGCGGTCAGACCGAACTTCTTCTTACCAGCGGGCAGTACGCTCTGCTGATACTCCTTCGACTGGCTGCGGAACAGACCCTCGGAAGGAACGCTGACGATGCGCACCTTCACGCCATCCTCGCGGAGCAGTTTGGCACCAGCCTCGAGGGTAGATACCTCAGAACCAGAAGCCAACAGAATCACGTCGTAGTTCTCATCAGAGCCCTTCACAACGTATGCACCCTTGGTTGCCTGGTTGTAGTCGTTGCCCTCGGGCAGCATCTCGATGTTCTGACGAGAGAAGATGAGTGCGGTCGGGGTGTCGACATTCTCCATAGCCATGCGCCAGCAAACGGTGGTCTCCTCGGCGTCGGCAGGACGAACGACGAGCACAGAGTTCTTGCCGTGATGGTTCTTCAGTTTTTCCATCAGACGGATCTGTGCCTCCTGCTCAACGGGCTCGTGGGTAGGACCATCCTCACCAACACGGAAGGCATCGTGAGTCCAGATGAACTTCACGGGCAGTTCCATGAGGGCAGCCATACGAACGGCGGGTTTCATATAGTCACTGAATACGAAGAAGGTACCGCAAGCGGGGATGACACCACCATGCAGAGCCATACCGATACAGCAGCAAGCCATAGTCAACTCAGCCACACCAGCCTCGAAGAATGCACCGCTGAAATCGCCACGAACCAAATCCTTGGTCTTTTTGAGGAAGCCATTGGTGTTATCGGAGTTAGAAAGGTCGGCAGATGCGCAGATCATGTTGGGCACCTGCTCAGCGAGTTGACCCAGAACGGTGGCAGATGCGTTACGTGTAGCGCAACCAGCCTTCTGCTCCACCTTGCTCCAGTCGATCTTCGGAGCCTTGCCACTGAACCACTCCTCGAGTTGCTTGGCCTGTACGGGATGACCCTTGGCCCACTCAGCCTTCTCAGCATAGCGCTGGGCCACGATCTTCTTCAGTTCCTCAGCACGCTTGGCGTAGAGTTCCTTTACCTCGGGGAAGATCTGGAACGGGTTCTCAGGATCAGCACCCAGGTTCTTCATCGTGTTGATGTAGGCGTCGCCACCAAGAGGAGCACCGTGTGTAGCGCAGTTGCTCTCGTAAGAAGAACCGTCGGCCTTCTTGGCACCCTTTCCCATTACGCAGTGTCCGATAATGAGTGAAGGACGCTCCTTCTCTGCCTGAGCCTTCTTGATAGCCTCGCGAATTTGATCCACGTTGTTACCGTCGATCTTCTGTACGAACCAACCCCAAGCCTCGTACTTCTTAGCGGTATCCTCGCAAGTCACCACCTCCGTACGGGTAGAAAGCTGAATATCATTAGCGTCGTAGAACATGATCAGGTTGTCGAGACCGAGGTTACCGGCAATACGGCCTGCACCCTGTGAGATTTCCTCCTGCACACCACCGTCGGAGATGTAGGCGTAGATGGTCTGATTCATCACGTTGCCCAGACGAGCCTTCAGGAATTTAGCGGCGATGGC
The DNA here is from genome assembly GCA_902784565.1 of uncultured Prevotellaceae bacterium. GTDB lineage: Bacteria > Bacteroidota > Bacteroidia > Bacteroidales > Bacteroidaceae > Prevotella. The sequence continues at coordinate 18,818 of CACZVE010000025.1, read as the reverse complement.
AGCACCCACAGCGAAGCAGTGACCCTGTCCGAGAGGACCGGAGGTGTTCTCAATGCCACGCTCAATCTCACGCTCGGGGTGACCAGGAGTTACTGAACCCCACTGACGCAGGTTTTTCAGATCCTCGAGTGTATATTTTCCGATGAGAGCCAACTGGCTGTAGAGCATCGGAGCCATGTGACCGGGATCGAGGAAGAAACGGTCTCTTCCTTCCCAAGCAGGATTTTCAGGATCATAGACTAAGAATTCACTGTACAGGGTGTTGATGAAGTCTGCACCACCCATGGCACCGCCAGGGTGTCCCGACTTGGCCTTTTCAACCATCGAAGCAGCCAGGATACGGATGTTATCCGCTGCCATGTTCATAACTTTGTTGTCGTTCATAATGATATTTTTTTGTAAAAACGTTAATGTGCGTGCAAAGATAAACAAAACTTTCGACTCTACCAAATAATTAGGGAGTTTTCTGTCCTTGGTTTTATTATACTTTAATACAGAGCATGGTCTGGTCGTCGTTGGCTTCTGTATCGCCGACGAATGTGGTAACTGCCGCAGCAGCCAGATCTACCGTCTGACGGGCATCCTTGAACGGACGACTCTTGAAGAACTCGTAGAGTCGTTTTTCGCCGAACTGTTCGTGCGAACTGTTCTCTGCCTCAGTAATACCGTCTGTATAGAAGAAAAGCGTACGGTCTTTCACATTATCGATATGCTCACCGACAAACTCCAGGTTGGGCCACAGACCGATGGGCGCATTCGACTCCATCTGGATATAGTTGGGCCGGCAGGGGTCGCTGGGAGAAACCGGACGGTCAATGATCAGTGGCGCATTATGTCCGGCGTTGCAATAATTAAGACGGTATGAACGCATGTCTATTTCCCCAATAAATAATGTGCAGAACATGCCGGAATCGTTGTCTGAGGCCAGCGTGTCGTTGAGTCGTGTGGCGATATACTCTGGCGGGAAGCCTTCTTTGGCTACCAGTCGGAATAGGTTGACCACGACTGACATAAAGAGCGAGGCAGGTACACCCTTTCCGGAAACGTCGCCGATGCAGAAATAGAGTTTGTGCGCCTGCATGAAGAAGTCGTAGAGGTCACCGCCCACTTCCTTGGCCGGGGTGATGGAGGCATAGAGGTCGATGTCGTTTCGGTCGGGGAAGGCCGGGAATATCCTTGGCACCATTCCCATCTGTATTTCTCGGGCGATACGCAGTTCACTCTCGATGCGTTCCTTGGCTGCCGTCGTCACCTCCAACTGATTATAAGCATCCTCCAGTTTCTCGTGGGCAGCCTCCAATTTCCCGTAGGCGGTTTCTATCTCCTTGGCATGTTTGTTGCGACGGTGCAGATAGAACAACAGGAAAATGATGACGAGGGCGGCAATGACGCCGACGGTGCCCATGATGATATGGTGAATGTGCTCACGATGTTCTTGGTTAGCCAACCGCAGATCCTTCATCTCGTTCTCGGCTTTGGCCAGATCGAGTTGCACACCGTATTCCGAGGCGGCACGTCCTATCTCGGCCCTGTTCACGGAATCGGTGTGTTCCTTGTAAACTTTATATGCTTCGTAGGCTTTCTGGTAGTCGCCGACATACGCCCAGGCGGAGGCGATGAACGCCAAACGGTTTCCCTTGTTGACGATCTTCGTGGCGAGTTCCGGCAATTCCTTATAACGTCCGTTGACCTGGGCCTCGTAGTAGTTGACGATGCCGCCAGTGGCATCTTGCAAACCCTGATCCTCAATCAGTTTTTTGCGTTTGGCATAGGCCTCGTTGAAGGTCTGCTTCAAAGCGTTGTCATTAGGATTGGCTTGTGACAATTCTCCTAATCCGAAGAGAATGTAATTGTAGGCATGCAACTGATGGATGGGTTGTGCGCCTTTCTCTGCCAAGGCCTTTTTTCCATAGTCGACAGTCTTATCGTAGTGATGACGGTTATGTTCAATCTTGGCCAGACCGATATACTGGAAGGCGGCATTCTCCTCCGGAATGAAACGACGCTGATAGTCGATGGCCTGTAGGAAGGCCTTCTCCGCCTCGTCGATCATCCCGATGCCGCTCATCATGGTGGCGTAGGAATTGGTAGCGGCATAGAGTCCGAATTTGCTGTCGTGCTTCTCGGCGTAGGCCCGTTCCTCTTTGGCGATGGCCAAACCCTTCTCACGATTGACCTTCGTGAAATTATAACTGGCCTGATTGCTCCATGCCTTGTAGAAGGTCACCTCGTCGCCGGTCTTCCGACAGAGTGCCATCAGACTGTCGGTGGCACTCATGAACCGCTCCACACTGTCTGTCGAGAAGAACTGATACATCACCTTCGTCAGCCGTTCTATTTCGGCAGCGTCAGATGGCTTCTGCGTCGTCTTCTGTGCCGTCATCGACAGCGACAGCATCATCAACATTATATATATTATACCTCGTCTCATCATATCTCGTTTCTTGTTTCACAGGGGATTTTAACCCAGAAGGTAGAGCCTTTGCCCTCACCTTCGCTCGTGACACCGATCTTGCCACCGCAACGCTCGGCGATGGATTTGCTGATAGCGAGACCCATGCCGGTGCCTTGTACAAACTCATCGAGTTTCACGAAACGCTCAAAGACCAGCGCCTGTTTCTCGGCGGGGATGCCCTTGCCGGTATCCTCGCAGAACAGATAGAGTTCTCCGTCCTCATACCGATAGCCGAGGCGGATATGTCCCTCGGTGGTAAACTTTACAGCGTTAGTGGTGAAGTTGGTGAGTATCTGTTGGATGCGTCCGATGTCAAGGGTGGTGTAGAGGTGCTCATAGGGATTCTCCTTCTGGAATGCCACGTTGGGATCCTGTACGCGTTGGGCCAGGGTGATACAGATATCCTCGAACTCACTGGCGAAGTCGATGGGATGCGGCTCGATGCTCAAGGCACCCGCATCCATGCTCGACGCCTCGATGATATCGTTGATGAGTCGTTGGAGCATGTCACTGGAGTTCCGGATGATGCGCACGTATTCACTGCGCTCGGGGGAGTCGCCGAGGGCTTCGAGCACACTGGTAAAGCCGACGATGGCGTTCAATGGTGTACGCAGTTCGTGGGTCATCGAAGCCATGAAAGCACTCTTCATCCGTACGCTGTCTTCAGCCCTGCGGGTCTCGTCAACCAATGCCTGACGGGTATTTGATATTCTCGTGATGTCGGATGCAATGCCCTCATGCCCAGTAACTTCGCCTTCCTCGTTAACGACGGGGTTGAAGGTGATACTGAACACCACACCGGGTTGTCCCTTGGAGGGTTGGATAAGGTGAATGACACGCGATGTAGAGGTGCGAGTCTTATTATCATAGAGTATATCCATGAGCGCATCGCGGTCTTCCTCTGCCAGCATACGCTGGAAACGGGAGAACGAGTGGGTGTACTCGGGCTTGTCGGGTGTGCGGCTGAAACTGATCTGCTCATTCCCGGAATCACTATGAATGATGTAGCGTTCGCTGTGAAGGAGCAGGTATGCTAGTCGTTCATGTTGCAGGCGAATCTGTTCGTTGGTATTCCTGCATGCTCTTTTCAATAGTTGTATTTCCTTGCCGCGTTGGCGGTCCTGACTGATGTCGAATGCCATAATCAGGTAACTGATCACATCTCCTTCGGCATTGAAGAGTGGCTGGATGCTGCACTCGATATGTTTGTCGATGTCGTATTCGGGATAGAGCATGTGCTGGCAGAAGAACCTGTCCTCACGGAAGCCCAGTTCGCAGACACCGCGGAAGATGGGCAAATCAAACATATTTACGGTCTCCCAGAAACGCTGGGCATCGTGGTCGGTATCCATGCCGCAGAGATCCTTCATGTTGTCGTTAAGTTCGGAGAGGAACCCGTCCTTGTCGTAGAAGGAGAGGGCCACGAAGGGCGCATTCGACAGTACCTGATATTTGTGGATAAGGTTGCGGGCGGCCTGCTCTTCCTCCATCTCTTGCGTGACGTTGTGGATGGCGTTGACGATATAGGCTGGCTTGCCGTCGCTGTCGAGTTCGCAGATGGCGTGTCCGTTGAAGATCAGCCATTCCGGTGCCTCCGGTGTTCCGGCATTCCATCGTTTGTCGAGTTCGAAATGGCGCTCGCGTCCGTCCATCAGACTCTGCATCTTCTGACGGAACTCCTGCTGCTGGCCCGGGTGGATGCGGCTGGTAAACTCGTCGAGCGTCAGGCCGCTGTCGGGCAGTATCTCTCCGTAGCGGTTGGTGAAGCGGTCGCGCTGGATGTCGTACTCCATGACGATAAAGTTGCCCATGTGGAGGGCGTGTGTCATCATCTCGTTGAGTTCGGTGAAGGAGCGGGTGGCGGTTTTCACGTGACTGTGGGCCAGACGGTTCAGGAAATACATGATGGTGGCGAGGGTGAGGATGCCGATGATGGCATAGAGCCAGGTGTAGTCGGTCTTTTCTTGGATGCGTTCGGGGTGGAACCAACGATCTTGGATGACGGCAATCTCACCACGCTGTTTCAGTCGGGAGTAGTAGTCGTCAATCTGTTCGATGAGCGCACGGTCGCGCCCCACGACGTGTATCTCGGAGATGGGGATGCCCACATCGTTGAGGGTGATGCCCTCGATGTTCAGTTCCTTGATTTTCCACTTCAACGGTTCCTCGCCCCAGACGTAGTATTTATAGTCGCCGTTGAGCACGCCTAACAGGGCCACCTTCGGGGTCTGGAATTCCATGAATGAGGTGTTTCTGTTGGAGTCTCTGTCGAGGAAGTAGTTGGCTGAATAGTCGCCAGGTTTGAAGACGGCTCCCTCGCGTTCCAATTGGTGGAAGGTGACCATACCGGTGGAGTCGGCGTGGGTAGCCACTCGGATACGGTTATAGTTGACGATATTCTCGGAGACGACGTATGGCTCCTTGCGGTAGCGACGGGCGTTGGCGAGGATGATGTCGGCATCGCCGCGCTCGAAGGTCTTCAAGGCCGTGCTCCACTCCTTCATCACGAACGTGACGGGGATACCTATCTCCTTCATCACGGCACGCATGATGTCGATATTGCTGCCGGCGGGCTCGCCATTGTTGTTCATGAATTCGTAGGGGGGCTTGTCCCAGTCACAGACCACAATCACAGGTCGCTTGCTGTTGTATTTGTCAGTCAACGACTGTGCGCACACCGTGAACAGTGAACAGTGAATGGTGAATAGTATGGTGAGGATCCGTCTCATAGGCTACATCTGTTTTTTGCGTTTGATGACGGATGCAGCACATGGCAGCATGATATACACGGTTGTACCGGAGCCGAGTTCGGAACTGATTTCTACGGTGCCGTCCATCTGTGCCACCAGTTCTTTGGTGATGGCGATGCCGAGACCCTTCGTGTCCTGCGAGGCAGCCATGTTACTCTTCTCGTTCATGCGCGCCAGCAGCTCCGGCGACATTCCCTCGCCGGTATCGTCGATGGAGATGATTAGGCGTCGTCCGATATAATCGTAGCGGGCGCGTACCACGCCGCTTGCCGTATGCTGGGCAGCATTGGCGGCTATCTGGTGGATGGCGTTGCCGAGTTTGTCCGCATCGATGTCCACGACCAGTTGTTCGTAGGGGTTCTCCACGATGTAACGGGTGTTCGGATTCCGGTATTTCATCCAGCCCTCCATGCACTGCGACTCGAAGAGTTCGGCCAGGTTGCGGGGCTGGCGGATGATTTCCACCATCCTTGCCTGTAGACGGGAGAGGTAGAGGATATTGTCAATGAGGTGCAACAAGTAGTCGGCGTTGTCGAGGATGCCCTTGCAGAGTGCCGCTTCGCCGGCTATGGGCGTGTCGGGGTTGATCTGTTCTACGTATTCGAGCACGGTGTTCATCGGTGTGCGGATCTCCTGTATCATGTTCTTCACGAAACTGTTTTTCGTGTTCTCCACTTCCAGCACCTTGGCCGTCTGGATGTCCAACTGCCGCTCGATGTCGCGCAGTTCGCTGAGGTCGCGCAACAGACCGAGGTACTGCACCACGCGGCCTTCCTTGTCGTGCAGGGGCATCAGATTGAACTGCACCTCCAACTGCTTGCCGCCCTTGATGCGGAGGGTGGTGCGGATGTTCGCCTTGACGTTCTTGTCGATGCATTCGTCCATATCGTTGAGCACACGCATGGCGAGTTTCTTCGAGGCATCATCGACGAGTGTCATGCAGCGTGTCTGGGTCATGGCGTGCTGTATCTCGTCGACGCTGCGGTGGATGGTCAGCGTATGGGTGGCAGGCGAGTAGGTGGCCAGGCGCACGTCACTCTCGTGGAGCACGCTGTCGATGTGGGTGTTGTACTGTCGGAGCACAGCCTGCACGGCATCGAGGCGTGCCTGCTCTTCGGCGTGCTGTTCGATACCATAGACTGAACAGGTCACGTCGCGCACGATGGCGAAGATGTTCAAGAGTTGGTTGTCGTCGTCGTAGACCGCCATCAGCCTGACCTCATTACAGACGCGCCCCGTGCGACGGATGCTCTTGATCTTACGCTGGTCGAGTGGGATGGTGTCGAGGTTGATGAACTGCGAGGCGTGATAGCCGTCGGCCTCTTCGAGCGTGCGGTTGCCGAGGTCGAAGATATCGCGCAGCGCCACGTGTTCGTTGATGATCTCGTCCTCTTCGCAACAGAATATCTCGCAGGCCTTCGGGTTGATGTTCTCGAGATAGCCGTCCTTGTCGAACAGGAGAATGCCCAGCATGGGGGTATAGAAGATCGACCAGTAGCGCAGGGTGCGCTCTTCTTCGAAACGTTCCTTGTCGCGGTCGCGGGTCACGTCCTTCTTGGTGCCGATGATGACGGTGGGCTTGCCGTGCTTGTCGCGCCGGAGCACGGAAAGCACGATGACGTAGTCGCGCAGTTCGTTGTCGCCGCTCTCGGTATCCTTGGCCCGCAGGTTCAGCGTCAGGTCTTTCTCGTCGATGGTTTCAAGGGCATTCTTCAATTTCGCGAAGTCCTCGGGACTGTATCGCTGCGAGAACTCTTCCATTGAGTAGGTGTAGGCCACCTGTCCGTTCTCGTTGTGCCAGGCAAACTGGTTGTTGACGATGTCGTAGGTCCAGATGTGTACCTGGCTGGTCTGCAGGATGAGTGCCAGGCGGTGGTTACGCTTGTCGTTAGCCCGTGTCAGCCGGTAACTCTGCATGCGGTAACTGATATAGTAGACCATCATGATGAAGATCAACAGGCCGGCAGCCCCCAAGGCGTAGCCCATCCACTTCGGCGTGTCTTTCTGCAGGTGCTCGGGGTAGAACCACTTGTCCTGCAGGGGTTTAAGTTCGTCGTTGGCATTGAGTTTGGTCAGTTCCTCGTCGAGCAGATCGAGCAGTTGCTGGTCGTGCGACATGAACTTATACTCGCCGTGCGGCATGTTCACGGGCGTCAGTTGCAGGTTGTCGATCAGGTAGCGGCGCATGAGCCATTTCAGGGTGAGGGTGTTCCACACAATCTGACCTTCCTCCTTGGCGCTTACCTGCTGGATCACCTCGCGGAGGTCTTTTCGGGGGATGGCATTGTCGCCCCATCCGTAGTCGAGCATCAGGTGATAGCACATTGAGTTGCTATTCACGATGACCTGCATGCCGGACTTGCCCAGGTCGCGGAAGGTCTTAATCTCCACGGGTTTGTTCTTGGGGGTCACCACGCTCTGCGTGAACAGCGTCACGGCGTTCTTGCCATAGAGTCCGTATTCATCGTGATAGCCCACAGCCAGGCCGAGGGTTAAATCGCTCTTACCGCTTTTCAGGTCGTTGAAGGTCTCTTCTGCCGATTTCAGTTTGATGACGTACGGGATGTTAAGACGTTGCATCATCAGGCGGATGAGGTCGATGTTGTAACCTTCGGGTTCACCGTTGTCGTTGAGGAAGGCGTAGGGCCACAGATCCCACACATCCTCATAGACTAACGGATGTTCCTTGGTGTATTCCCTGGAGTGGGGCGTAATCACGGATGTGCTGTCGGTTGCCGAGTCTGCCGGGGCCGTCTGAGCCCTCAGACCGCTGCTGTTCAGAACCAGACTGACAACTGCCACCAGTTGAAAAAGGAATGCTTTCATGCCCGCACTTAATTTTATGGGTGCAAAAATACGAAAAAATTTTGGAAATACAAAAAAAAATATTACTTTTGCAGCAAAATTGTAGAAAAATGAGTGACGGAAGAAACAGACGGATATCCAAATCCGTGATAATAGTCTCTGTTGTGGTGGCCCTGATAGTCATCGTGGGCATCATTTTTTCGGTGGTCAGGAATGCCGCAAGGGAGAAGACTATAGCCTCGGCAGTCGAACTGCTTGACAGCATAGAGTTGCGCGTGAAAGACCATCTCGATATGGTGGAAATGGTCACCAACGGGTTCTTGCCCGTCGTTCTGGCCAATATGCAGCCCGACTCTCTGATGGCCTATACCCGTAGGGTGGTGGAGGCCGACCCTGACATCAACGGCTGTTCCATCACTACCGAACCCGACTATTTCCCCGGCATGGGGATGTTCTCAGCCTATTCCGTCCGCGAAAAGGGAAGCATCACCACGGTGCGCGAGGCCGAGTACGACTATTATAGCAAGGAATGGTACAAGGGCGCCAAGGAGAAAGGCAAGGCGGTATGGGTGGATCCCTATGACGACTTCAACGCCGGCACGCTCTTCTCGCCCGAGATGATTGCCTCTTATTCCGTGCCGCTCTACGATGCCGGCGGCAAGTTCATCGGCGTGCTTTCCACCGACATCTCCCTGCCAAAACTGTCGGAGGCCGTCGGGAAACCATCGCATCCCGAGGGGGCCTACTGCATGATGACGGGCAAGAACGGCAACTTTCTGGTCTATCCCGATAGCGACCGCCTCGTTTATCATACCATTTTCGACGGCGTGAACCCCCGTATGCAGCCTGACATTATCAGTCTGGGCAACGCGATGACGGGAGGCGAAAAGGGCCAGATGACGGTCGATTTCGAGGGTTCTAAGTGTCTGGTCATCTACCAGCCCCTGCCTCAGGCGGGATGGAGCATCGCCCTCGTATGTCCTGAGAGCGGACTATAACTCCCCTTGATTTTAGGCCAACCGGACATTGCTGGCCTATGGCTTCACTGATTCACGAACTTAAGAGTCAGTTTCCGAAGACCTGAATTCTTGGTCACCGCGACCTGCCCGGCGTCCACAAGGGATATCCCTGCAATGATGTCGTAGCGGATCAAAACTCTGACGGGTCGTTCGACAGGTCCTGTCATCTGCCTGAAAATCGGGGCAGACCATTTCTGAAAAATGATGGCATGTCCGAAATCCGGGGCAGACCGACGTTCGGGGTGGGGATGAGACTCTAAATTTCAGACTGACCACCACCAGGTCAGGACGATACGTCCGAAAATCCGGACAGGCCAGACCCGAGGCAGGGATGACACCACCGAAAACTCGGACAGAACCATGACCCTCTAAGGTATGAGACTCAAAATTTCGGACAGACCACCACTAAGGTGGGTATGACGTGTCGGAAAAACAGGACTGACCGTACCGGATTAAGAATCACAGGGACGAAATAAAACGAAGAGCCCCGCCGATTGGCGGGGCTCTTAGATGATGGTCGCGATGATGCGATTATTTGAGGTTCAGGACGATAATCGACTTGGCGGGGACCTTGACGGTCAGCACACCCTTCGAGAGTTTCGCATCACTGTAAGCCTTCGGAGCCACGACGGCGGGGTGCTGGAAGTCGTTGAAGTCGGCCACGTTCTTCGAGGTCAGGATACGGCCGCTGACGCTCTTGGCGCTGTAGCCGTCGATCTGGAAGTCGATGGTCTGGTCCTTGTCGAGACTGACATTGGTAATGGCCAGCACGAGGCTGCCGTCAACGGTCTTCGCTGCCGAGGCAGAGAGCATGGGGCAGGGGCGATAGCCGGCATCCTTGGCGCCTTCCTTCTCCTTGAAGTACTCCTTGCTCACGGCGATGATCTCGCTGTCGAGGTCGACGGGCACGTAGGTAGCCTCCTGGAACGGGGTGTACATCTCAAACACGTGATAAGTCGGTGTGAGCACCATGTGACCCGTACCTTCCTGATCCGTGAGGATCATCGACTGCAGCACGTTCACAATCTGGGCGATGTTCGCCATCTTCACACGGTCGGTGTACTTATGGAACACGTTGAGGCTCAGTGAGGCGACGAAGGCATCGCGCAGGGCGTTCTGCTGGTAGAGGTGGCCGGAGATGGTTCCGGGTTCCTCATCCCACCATGTGCCCCACTCATCCACGAGCAGACCGACCTTACCCTCGGGGTCTTTCTCGTCCATGATGGCCTTGTGCTTCTTGATCACTTCCTCAATCTCCAAGCACTTGCCGAGGGCCCAGTAGTACTGGTCGGTGCTGAACTTGGTGGCAGAGCCTTTCGAACCCGTCCAACCGGAACAGGTGTAGTAGTGCAGACTGACGCCCTGCATGCGGTCGCCAATCTTGTCCATCAGCACCTCCGTCCAGTTGTAGTCGTAGTCAGAGGCACCAGAACCGATACGGTACAGGCGGTTGCCGGTGTAGTCGCGCAGGTAGGTATTGAACTTACGGAACTCGTCGGAATAGTATTCCGGTGTCATGTTACCGCCACAGCCCCAGGCCTCGTTGCCGATACCGAAGTACTTCACGTGCCAGGCCTTGTCGCGGCCGTTCTGACGGCGCAGACGGGCCATCGGGGTGTCACCGTCGCTGGTCATATATTCCACCCACTGGGCCATCTCCTTCACGGTGCCGGAACCGACGTTACCGCTGATGTAGGGCTCGCAGCCGAGCATCTCACAGAGGTTCAGGAACTCGTGCGTACCGAACGAGTTGTCCTCGATGGTACCGCCCCAGTTGTTGTTGCGCAGCGAGGGGCGCTGACTCTTCGGACCGATACCGTCCATCCAGTGATAGTCGTCGGCGAAGCAGCCGCCCGGCCAACGGAGCACGGGTACCTTCAGGGCTTTCAGGGCCTCGAACACATCCTTGCGGTAGCCTTGGATGTTCGGAATCTTTGAGTCTTCGCCCACCCAGAGACCGCCATAAATGCAGGTGCCGAGGTGTTCGGAGAACTGTCCGTAAATCTCACGGTTGATCTTGGCTCCTGCCTTGTCGGCGTGAATGGTAGCCTTGGTGTTCTGACCCATTGCCACTGTGCAGGCAGCCAGAACGGTCAATGATAAAAGTATTCTCTTCATAATGCTTTATTTGTTATCGACGGCGGCCTGCTCGATGGGCAGACACTTCTTGTAATTCTCGATATACTTCTCGAAGCCGGCCACATCCTCGGCGGTGGGGGCGATGCTGGTACCTGTATTGCCTGCGAAGACCACACTTTCTAGGTAGTCGGCAAGTGAGAGTTTGTTAGGATTATTCACAGCATAACCGGCGAGCAGGGCGATACCCCAGGCACCACCTTCGCCAGCGGTCTCCATGACAGAGATGGGGCTGTTGAGGGCGGCAGCGAGCATGCGCTGACCCACACCAGGTGTCTTGAAGTAACCACCGTGACCCGTGATGCGATCGACGCGGATCATCTCCTCCTTGAACAGGATATCGTTACCAATCTTCAGCACACCGATGGCACCATAGAGGTGGGCACGCATGAAGTTGGCAAGGTTGAATTTATCGTTGGCAGAACGCACGAACATGGGGCGTCCTTCAGCGAGACCGGTCACAGGTTCACCACTGACGTAGTTGTAGGCCATCAGACCGCCACAGTCGGTGTCACCCTCCAAAGCCTTGTTGAAGAGTTTGCCGTAGAGTTCGTTCATATCAACCTTGATGCCAAGCAGTTGCTGATACTCCTTAAAGAGTCCCACCCAGGCGTTGATGTCGCTGGTGCAGTTGTTGCAATGCACCATGGCCACGAGTGAACCGTCGGGTGTGGTCACCATGTCAATCATCTCGTAGGGTTTGCTCAGCGGCTTCTCCAGGACGATCATCGAGAAGGACGAGGTACCGGCACTGACATTACCCGTGCGCTGCTTGACGGCGTTGGTGGCAACCATACCGGTGCCTGCATCGCCCTCGGGAGGACAGACGGGGATGCCTGCCTTCAAGTGGCCAGATACATCGAGTTTCTTGGCGCCTTCTGGAGTCAGGAAACCTGCGCTCTCGCCTGCGTTCAAAGACTTTGGCAGGATGTCGAGCAGTTTCCAAGAGAAGCCATTCGGTGCAATCAGTTCGTCAAACTTTTTCACCATCTCTGCGTCGTAGGTCTTCGTGGCGGGATCGACGGGAATCATACCTGATGCGTCGCCTACTCCCAAAACGAACTGGCCCGTTACCTGCCAGTGCACATAACCTGCAAGTGTGGTGAGGTACTTGATGTCGCTGACGTGCTCCTCGTTGTCGAGAATGGCCTCATACAGATGGCTGATGCTCCAACGGAGAGGGATGTTGTAGTTGAAGAGTTTGGAGAGTTCGGCGGCAGCCTTACCGGTATTGGTATTGCGCCAAGTACGGAAGGGCACGAGGATCTCCTGTATCTCGTTGAAGGCCATATAACCGTGCATCATGGCGGAGAAACCGATGGCGGCGAGACTCTCAATCTCACAGTCGTACTGTGCCATCACATCCTTACGGAGGTCGGCGTAGCAGTCCTGCAGACCGTACCAGATGGCTTCGATGGAGTAGGTCCAGAGACCGTCGACCAACTGATTCTCCCACTCGTGTGAGCCCTGTGCGATGGGCTTATTGTCCTCGTCAATAAGGACGGCCTTGATTCTTGTGGAACCGAACTCGATTCCCAAGATGGCTTTTCCAGCCTCAATTGTTTGCTTTGCAGTCATAATTATCCATTATCAATTATCCATTATCCATTACTTAAGCGCTTTGTTCAGCATGAAATACACCTCATTGTTACGGAGGGTTTGCTTGAAGTCGGCGATGGTGGTCTGCTTGTTGATGCGGACATACTCGATGCCGGTCATCTCAGCAAAGTCCTCCCAGTACTCCTCGTTGATGTCGTAAGAGAAGGCGCTGTGGTGAGTACCACCGGCCAGAATCCAGGCAGCAGCACCGATCTCGAAGGTGGGCTGAGGAATCCAGAGCGCAGAAGCAACGGGCAACTTAGGCATGGGCTTCGGCTCGATGCACTCTACCTCCTGAGAAATCAGGCGGAAGCGGTTGCCGAGGTCAACGACGGTAGCCTTGATACCACGACCAGTCTTAGAAGTAAAGACGAGACGGGCGGTCTGCTGCTTACGGATGCCGATGCCGAGGAAGTGGACTTCCAGTTTGGGCTTGTCGGTAGCAATCAGCGGACAGATCTCGAGCATGTGGCTCTGCAGACAAGAACTCTTGTCGCCGGCGAAGTTAAGGGTATAGTCCTCGAGGAACGAGCAACCAATAGGCATGCCCTGTTGGATGACCCAAAGCGTACGATACAGACAGGCGGTCTTCCAGTCGCCCTCGGCACCGAAACCGTATCCTTCCTGCATCAGACGCTGTGATGCCAGACCGGGAATCTGGTCGAAGCCACAGAAGTCGGGTGCGTCGATATCGGCATCGCCGAGGTCGTCGAAGTTGGTGGTGAAGGCAGTAGCGCCCTCATCCTTCAGTACACGGCGCAGGGCAATCTCGGCCTTGGCGCTGTTCTTTACTTTCTCCCAATAAACGGCCTCGCCGCTCTCATCGATCTTGATGGTGTAGAGTTTCTTGTACTCCTCAACGAGTGCGTCGGCCTCCTTGTCGGTGACCTTCTTGAAGTACTCCATCAGGCTGCTGACGGGATAGTAATCCACATGGTAGCCGAGACGCTGCTCGAACTCCACACGGTCACCGTCGGTAACAGCCACGTTGTTCATGTTCATACCGAACATGAGGCAGCGCACGTTGTGAGCGTCAGCCACACCAGCGGCTACGCGAGCCCAGACGGCAATCTGCTGCTGAGCCTTCTCGTCCTTCCAGTAACCACAAACCACCTTACGGGCTACACGCATACGGGTGCAGATGTGTCCGAACTCGATGTCGCCGTGCGCACTCTGGTTCAGATTCATGAAGTCCATGTCGATGTCGCTCCAGGGGATCTCAGCGTTGTACTGGGTGTGGAAGTGGAGAAGAGGCTTCTGCAGTTGCTGCAGACCCTTGATCCACATCTTAGCCGGCGAGAAGGTGTGCATCCAGGTGATGATACCTACGCACTTCTCGTCGTTGTTGGCGGCCAGCATAATAGCCTCAACTTCTTTGCTGCTGTTAGCTGTGCCTTTATAGACTATTTTTACGGGGATGTTACCAGACTTATTGAGTCCTTCGACCATCTCCTTTGAGTGACCGTCGACTGCTACGACGGCGTCACCTCCGTAGAGCAACTGTGCACCAGTCACCCACCAAATTTCGTAATTCTCAAATGCTTTCATTTGTTTTGTAAGTCTTTAATTATTGATTAATGTTTCTGTCCTTTCTGTCCGTAGTAGGCGTTGGGGCCGTGCTTGCGGTTGTAGTGCTTCTCGACGAGAAGGGGATTCATCGTTGTCTGCGGATTGACCGTCAGCGAGACGAAGGCCATCTTGGCACACTCTTCCATCACCTTGGCATTGTACACGGCATTGTCGGGAGACGTGCCCCAAGAGAACGGTCCGTGGTTCTTTACCAACACGGCAGGCGTGTGGTCGGGATTGATCTTACGGATGTTCAGGATTTCGTCCACGATGACATTACCTGTCTCCAACTCATACTGTCCTTCCACCTCTTCCTTGGTCATGTCCCTGGTACAGGGAATGTCCTTGTAGAAGTAGTCGGCGTGGGTCGTGCCGATATTGGGAATGTCCTTGCCAGCCTGTGCAAAAGCTGTGGCATAGGTAGAGTGGGTATGAACCACACCCTGGATATTGGGGAATGCCTTATATAATACAAGGTGCGTCGGGGTGTCGGACGACGGATTCAGTTCGCCGTCAACCACCTCACCTGTCTGGAGGTCGACCACCACCATGTCGCTGGCTTTCATCACATCGTAGTCCACACCAGAGGGCTTGATGACGACGAGGCCGTTCTCACGGTCGATGCCCGACACGTTTCCCCACGTGAAGATGACGAGATTGTGCTTCACGAGGTCAAGATTCGCCTTGAATACTTTTTCTTTCAGTTCTTCTAACATAATTGTGATTTGTCAGTTTTGATTACAACTTGAAGTTGGGATCTTCATTATAGATGCGCTTGTTAAAGCGGAAAAGTGCAGCACCACGTTTGGAACCCTTCTTATCGATCAGATCTGTCTTCTCGATGAAGTCCATCTCCTTGATGCGCTTGCGGAAGTTACGCTTGTCGAGTTCTTCGCCGTGAATGGCCTCATAGAGACGCTGCAACTGCGTGAGGGTGAAGAGACTGGGCAGCAGTTGGAAACCGATGGGCTCAGTCTTGATCTTCTGTCGCATCAGTTTCAGAGCCTTGCGTACCATCTCATTGTGGTCGGAGTAGAGTTGGGGAATATCGTCGATATTCACCCATTCCACACGGTGCTCCTTACGCAGACGGTCTTCGTAATCATTCACGTTGATGAGTGCGTAGTAAGCAATGGAGATGACCCGTTCGCCGGGGTCACGGTCTACACTGCCAAAGGCACCTACTTGTCGCATATAGAGGTTTCTGAGTCCGGTGAGGTCGTAGAGCACACGGTTGGCAGCGTCGTCGATGCTCTCGTCGCTGCGAACGAAGCCTCCGTAGAGGCTCCATTCGCCGCGTCCGGGATCCATCTGGCGTTTGCCGATCAGGATGCGCAACTTACCTTCGTCGAAGCCGAAGATGATGCAGTCTACTGACACCCAGACTTTTGAATGCTCACCATAGAAAGTGGTCATATCTCTTGTCGGTTACCAGAAATAGATGTAGAATGCAACCGTGAAGCCGAGGATGATCACCGTGTGGATGATATCCCAGTGGTTCCAACTGTTACGGGTAGCCTCAATCTGTTCCGGTGTGCTGGTGCCGAAGACAAGACCCCGAATCTTTTGCTCGTCGGGAGCCTCGGTGCAGAGTGACACGATGATAACCACGAGACAGCAGACAATCAGCATCACACCGCAGAAGAACAGCCAGTTGAAGTCGTAGAACACAGCCTTGAACCAACTGTCGGCAGCGTCGGTGGCGTTGCTGTAATATACTTTTGCACCCAGACGGGTCAGACCAATGATGATACCTGAGAGCAAACCCCACTGACCACCTTTGGCTGTGGCACGCTTCCAAGTGATACCCAAGAGGAAGGCGGCAGCGATACCGGGAGCCAGCACAGACTGCACATCCTGCAGGTAGTTATACAGCACATTACCTACTGAACGCATGATAGGAATCCACAGGATACCGAGGATCACAATCACAACCGTAGCGGTCTGACCGATACGGACGAGACTCTTCTCAGAGGTCTCGGGCTTCAGACGCTTCCAGAAGTCGATAGTGAACAGCATGGCTGAAGAGTTGAACAACGAAGCCAGTGACGACATCAGGGCTGCGAGGATACCGCAGACCACGAGTCCCTTCACACCGGCAGGCAGGATCTTTGCCACGAGGGTGGGGAAGGCGGCGTCGGCATTCGGTGTACCGTCAGCGAGCAGCGGCAGGAAACCACCGTCGCCAGCATACTTCTGGTGCAGGGCGAATGCAATCATACCGGGGATGAGGAAGAGGAATACGGGCAACAACTTCAGATAGGCGCCGAAGATGGTACCACGACGGGCTTCCGTCTCGTTCTTACCAGAGAGTACACGCTGAACGATATACTGGTCCGTACACCAGTACCAGAAACCGATGACGGCAGAACCGATCAGGGCACCCAGCCAGGGATACTGTGGGTCGCTGTTGGAACGCATCAGGTGGATCATCGTACCTGTGGCACCTTCGTAGTTGGGCTTCACGTCGCAGAGTTGCAACATCTGGTCCCAACTGCCGAGGGCCTTCATACCCAGAACGAGGATGATCAGTGAACCCAAGAGCAGGATCGGGGTCTGCAGCACGGAGGTGTAGAGCACACTCTTCATACCACCGAAGATGGTGTAGAGGGCGGTGATGAGTACCAGTCCGATAGCGGCAATCCAGAAGAAGTCGATGCCCCAGAGTTCCTCGATACCAAACACCTGTTGGAACACCAGACCACCGGCATAAACCGTCACAGCCACCTTGGTCAGCACGTAACTGATGAGGGAGATGACAGAGAGGATGGTGCGGCTCTGTGTGTTGTAACGACGCTCCAGGAACTCAGGCATGGTATATACCATGCTTCGTGTATAGAAAGGTACGAACACCCAACCGAGAATCAGGATCATCCATCCCTGAATCTCCCAGTGGGCCATTGCCATACCAGAGGAAGCACCGGCGCCAGCGAGACCAATGAGGTGCTCGGAACCGATGTTGGAAGCGAAGATAGACGCACCGATGGCAATCCATGTTGCATCCTTACCACCTAAGAAATAGTCTGCCGAGTTGTCGTTCTTCTGGCTGACAACCCAGAGAACAATGCCGATCAGCGCACAGCAGAAGACGCCAATGACAATCCAGTCTAATAATGCCATGATAATTTACAATTTTACTATTTACAATTTACTATTTATTTCACTGAGAACTTATAGGCGGCGTGGCTGAAGTACTTCTCGCCAGGATTCAGAGCGGGCTGTACCCACTGAGGCTTGTTGGGAGAATCGGGATACTTCTGGCTCTCCAGACAGACACTCACGTGCTGCGGATAGGGACCATGTTTGTGCTGGATGTTCAGTTCGTTGCCGACACCCTGGAAGTTACCGCTGTATACCTGTACGCCAGGCTCGTTGGTAAACATCTCCATAAAGATACCGGTCTTGGGGCTGTAAAGGCTGGCGCAGACTTCTGTGTCATCACCCTTGCCGTCCTTGAAGGTGTTCAGACACCAGTTGTGGTCGTAACCACCGGCATTCTGGATCTGGTCGAACTGCGACTTGATGCTGTCGCCGAGCGCATGAGGTGTACGGAAGTCCATCGGAGTTCCTTCTACCGACTTGATCTCACCCGTTGGGATGTAGAGTGTGTCGCTGGGGGTAAAGTTGTCAGCATTCACATAAAGCACCATATCATAGCCGGGCTGTGTGAAGTCACCGCTCAGGTTATAATAGTTGTGGTTAGTGTCAGTCTCAGCCTCCCAAGTGATGTCGAGGGTGTTGTCATAAGTCACCCTGTAGGTGGTAATAGCCATCACCTTGCCGGGGAAGCCGTTCTCACCGTCAGCAGCGACAATCGTCAACTTCAGGATGGAGTCGCCTACCTGCTCAGCATCGTAAACCTGGTTCATCCAACCTGTGGTACCACCACCATGCAGACAGTTGGGACCATCGTTCTGTTTGAGTTGATACTCGGTACCGTTGAGGGTGAACTTACCATTCTTGATACGGTTGGCATAGCGGCCTACGCTGGAACCGTAGTCGGTGGGGGAGTTGAGGGTGTCGGCATACTGGGCGATGTTGTCAAAGCCGAGCACAACGTCGGTGGGGTTGCCATCCTTGTCAGGAACGACGAGAGAAACCACACGACCACCATAGTTAGTGATGCATACCTCCATACCGTTCTGGTTCTTCAATGTGAAGAGTTGCACGGGCTTGCTTTGGATGGTGGTGTCGAACTTGGCAGGATCAAGACCTGATACCGTTAACTGTGGAGCCTGCTGGCCTCCCTTTGCACATGAGAGCATCAACGCTACTACGCCGAGGCTCAGGAAACTACTTTTAAGTACTTTCATTTTCATACGTTTTAAGTTGTTTAAATGTTAGAGTCTTAATTTTGGGTGTAAATTTACAACTTATTTCTGAAATGACAAAGCGAAAAGGCATAAAATTTAGCGGTAAAGTGTTATTTTTACACCTTACCGCTAATATTTAACCTTTTCTAACACAAAATGTGTGCTCAGAAGT
>CACZVE010000024.1 GCA_902784565.1 uncultured Prevotellaceae bacterium | reverse complement strand
GGTTCCTACGGCACCTATATACTCCGTCAGCGACATCACCAATTCCTCACGGATGGGGTCGATGGCTGGGTTCGTCACCTGTGCGAACTGCTGACGGAAATAGTTGAAGAACACCTGCGGACGGTCGCTGATGACAGCCAATGGCGTATCGTTACCCATCGCAGCCACAGGTTCCTGTCCGGCAGTTGCCATCGGCACAATGGTCTTGTCTATATCTTCCTGACCGAAGCCGAAGTTCACGAGTTTCTTGTCGAGATCGCTCACGCCATTCTCCACATGGCGACCGCTCTTCAATTTCTCCAACTGTACACGGTTCTCACTCAGCCACTCGCGATAAGGATGTGCCTTTGCGAGTTTCTCTTTGATCTCACCGTCGTAGTAAATCTTGCCTTCCTGCGTGTCGATGAGCAGGATCTTTCCTGGTTGCAGACGACCCTTCGAAACAACATCACCGAGGCAACCACCATCATACCTTGCTTGGTGATGGTATAGCGACTGGGGCGCAAACCGTTTCTGTC
This sequence comes from uncultured Prevotellaceae bacterium, assembly GCA_902784565.1. Classification (GTDB taxonomy): domain Bacteria; phylum Bacteroidota; class Bacteroidia; order Bacteroidales; family Bacteroidaceae; genus Prevotella. The sequence goes on along the minus strand of CACZVE010000024.1, from coordinate 44,836 downwards.
GAGCATTCCGCCTGCATAGCGTCCATCGCTAAACAGCAAGGCTGCAGGGCCGTCCCAGGGCTCCATCAGGATGGAGTGATATTCGTAGAACGCCTTCAAATCCTCAGAAATCGGGTTCTTGTCGTTGAAACTCTCTGGCACCAAAATCGCCATCGCCTGTGGCAGCGAGAGTCCGCTCATCATCAGGAACTCAAACACGTTGTCGAGGCTGGCAGAGTCACTCATTCCCTCCTGCACAATCGGCCTCAGGTCTTTGATATCACCCAGAGCCTCGCTCGAAAGCACACTCTCACGGGCTTTCATCCAACCACGATTACCACGAATGGTGTTAATCTCACCATTATGTGCTAACAAGCGGAAGGGCTGGGCCAGGCTCCATGTCGGAAATGTGTTGGTTGAGAAACGAGAGTGTACCAGCGCCAGTCCGCTTGTGAAATAGGGGTTCGACAGGTCAGGGAAATACCTACGCAACTGTCCGCTTGTGAGCATACCTTTATAGATGATGTTCTTGCTCGACAGCGAACAGATGTAGAAGTCCTTGTCGTCGATGCGATTTTCGATGCGTTTGCGTACCTTATATAATATACGGTCAAGTATCTCGGCTTTTGCCTCACTCACACCCGTCACAAAGATCTGCACGATATCTGGCTCCACTTCCCTTGCGCCTACACCCAGAACTTCAGGACATGTTGGTACCGTGCGGACATGCATCAACTGCAAATCCTCGCGCTCGATCTCCTCAATCATCACACTCAGGATCTGCTCCTGCGCCTTTTTGTCCTTAGGCAGGAACACCAGACCCGTGCCGTATTTTCCTTTCTCTGGTACGGGGATGCCCTGCAACAGAATAAACTCATGGGGTATCTGCACCATGATACCAGCACCATACCAGCACCATCGCCCGTCTTATCGCGGGTCTCGGCACCTCGGTGCTCCATGTTTTCCAACACCTTCAGGGCGTTGTCCACCAACTCGTGACTCTTGCCGCCGTGGATGTTTACCACCATACCTACGCCACAAGCATCGTGCTCGTATTCACTTCGGTACAGTCCTTGGTTGTTAAGTTTGCAATGTGTCATATTATTCTTTACTTTTGTGTCAATCTGTACGAATTTGGCTGCAAAGGTATATCATTTTGTAATCACAACAAAGATTTTACTTACGTTTCTTGCGTTAAAAATTGGCCTTTCTGACACTTTGCTCAATTTCCGCTCATTTTCCTTACATTTTGAAATCTTTCACCCCATATCTCTCCCCTATTCCTTACACATTGTCATTTTGCATAAAAATGAAGGCAGCTGTGTTCGAACACAACGGCCTTATTCCTATATATAAATATGGTCAATTCAGAGCAGGCTGTCAGCCAACTGTTCCAGCAGAGGCTCGTCCGTTGCCTTCATGCGTGAGCGGATGGTGACCATCGGTTCCACAATCTCACAGTCCTTCATGGCCTCAATCATCGCGCGCATCACCTTGCCTGCCGAAGGAGCCCAACTGTGGTAGAGGAAATCGTGCATTACTGGGAACACACCTGCATCGTAACTCGATGCAGCCACCACAATCGTAGGATAACGGAAAGCATCCTCAATGACCTCAGCCATATCCTCGCGACTCAGATCGCTCACGACAACCTTAGCAGCGCCTTTCTTGCGAAGCATCTCACCCAGTCGCTCAGCAGCAGCAGCCGTACCACCATGAATGCTGGCATAAGCAATCAATATACCCTCGCTCTCTGGCTCATACTTACTCCAAATATCGTAAAGTCGCACAGCCTCAGCCAATGCCTCGTCTTTGAGCGCAGGTCCATGCAGCGGACAGATGGTCTGAATGTCAATTGCTGCTGCCTTTTTGAGAACACTCTGCACCTGCGTACCATATTTGCCACAAATATTAAAGTAATAGCGACGTGCCTCACAAGCCCAGTCGTCAGTTTCGTTAACCAGCGCACCAAACTTGCCGAAGCCATCAGCACTGAACAGCACCTTGTCCTTGCTGTCGTAACTCATAATCACCTCGGGCCAATGCACCATCGCTGCAGTGATGAAGTGCAGCGTATGCTGACCCAGTTCAAGTGTATCGCCCTCTTTCACTGTGATGACACGTCCCTCGAAGTTGAAGCCCTCAAAGAAATTGGGCAGCATCTTTACCGCTTGGGCACTGCACACCAACTGCAATCCAGAATAGGTTTCCAGCATCCAGGCGATCAAAGCCGAGTGGTCGGGCTCCATGTGGTGAACCACCAGATAGTCTGGCTGGCGATTGCCTAAAGCAGACTTCAGGTTTGCCTTCCACTCCTCGCCTTTTCTGCGATCGGCAGTATCCAACACAGCAATCTTCTCATCCTCGATGAGATAGGAATTATAACTCATGCCCTCAGGCACATCATATTGACTCTCAAAGAGATCGATGTCGAGATCATCCACACCGATATACTTGATGGTATCACTTATCATATTCATCTTCTCGATATTTTTTGCAAAGTTAGTGTATTTCGAGCGAAAAACAAAATTTTATAGAATTTTTCTATGTACCAATAGACTATTTACACTTAAGAATAAGACCTTTTATACCTTATTATAATAATATAGGCGTGTCGATGACTTATGTCAACATACTAACACTTTGCAAGAAAACTGGTAAAAAATTAGGCAAGGTGTAAACAAAAAGCGCAATTTTGGATTGAATACTTTACAAAATGATATTTATTTTGATTTTTTTGAAAACAAAATGGAGACTTTTCTTTGTGAATTCTGACTTTTTGTCTACCTTTGCACCCGAAAAGATTACAAAAAGATAGCAAACTCCAAGCAAAAGTAGCAATATGACACAAAAAATCAGTTTTACGAAGATGCATGGTTGCGGCAACGACTACATTTATATCAATACGATGGAGTTCACAGTGCAGCAGCCCTCAGAAGCAGCACGGATCTGGAGCGACCGTTACAAGGGCATCGGCTCCGACGGACTGGTGCTGATAGGTGCTTCTTCCGTACCTGAGGCTGATTTTACGATGCATATCTATAATGCGGATGGCAGTGAGGCCATGATGTGCGGCAATGCCTCCCGTTGTATAGGAAGGTATCTCTACGAGCGCGGGCTCACGGATAAGACTGAGATCAGGCTGCTGACGCTATCAGGCGTGAAGACACTCTTGCTACACCTTATTAATAATAAGGTAGAAAGCGTGACGGTAGATATGGGTGAGCCCGTGATGGAAAACGAATCGCAGTTTAATACCTCACGAGGTCTGAATTACGGCACGTTCGTATCGATGGGCAATCCACACTACGTCATTTTCACAGACTATGTGGATCAGGTGGGCGAGACAGGACGCGTATTGGAAAACCACCCAGCCTTCCCACAACGCTGTAATATTGAACTGGCGCGTATCGAGAGTGACGGAATTATCCGCACACGCGTTTGGGAGCGGGGCAGTGGTATCACTCAGGCCTGCGGTACAGGTGCTTGTGCGACGGCTGTGGCTGCTGCTCTGACTGGCAAGGCTGGGCGCAAGAGCAATATCGTGATGGATGGCGGCACACTCAGCATCGAGTGGCGGGAGAGTGACAATCACGTCTATATGACGGGACCCGCAGAATTCGTCTTTGACGGAACAATAGAATTGGCAAACTTCAAATAACATAAGAACAATGGCATTAGTAAACATTCATTTTTTAAATCTGCAACAGAACTACCTGTTTGCCGACATCGCCAAGAAGGTAAATGCCTTCAAGGTGATGCACCCCAAGGCTGACGTCATCTCACTGGGTATCGGTGATGTGACGCAACCACTGGCACCAGCCGTCGTCGAGGCGATGCACAAGGCTGCCGACGAGATGGCAACTGCTGAGGGATTTCGTGGCTACGGCCCAGAGCAGGGTTACGACTTCCTGCGTGAGGCGATCTTGAAGAACGATTTCCTGCCACGAGGCATCCACCTCGACATCGATGAAGTGTTTATCAATGATGGTGCGAAGAGTGATACGGGTAATTTCCAAGAGTTGTTGCATTGGGACAACTTCATTGGCGTGACCGATCCCATCTACCCCGTCTATATCGACTCGAACGTGATGATCGGGCGCTGCGGTACCTTCCGAGACGGACGTTGGACGAACGTACGTTATCTGCCGACGACAGCCGAGAACGGTTTTATCCCAGAATTACCAAAGGGTCGTCCTGTGGATGTCATCTACCTTTGCTACCCCAATAACCCTACGGGTACGGTGATTACCAAACAGGAACTGCGCAAGTGGGTGAACTACGCCCTGAAAAACGACGCCCTCATCCTCTACGACGCCGCCTATCAGGCCTACATCCGTGATCCGGAGATCCCCCACTCCATCTACGAGATCCGTGGCGCAAGAAAGTGCGCTGTCGAGTTCCATTCGTTCTCGAAAACGGCAGGTTTCACAGGCGTGCGTTGCGGTTACACCATCGTGCCGAAAGATGTGAGTGTATCGACTTTCGAGGGCGAGCGTATCCCACTGAATCAACTCTGGTTGCGTCGTCAGTGTACGAAGTTCAACGGTACGAGTTACATCTCACAGCGTGCTGCTGAGGCCATCTATACGCCAGAGGGCAAGCAACAGATCCAACAGACCATTGACTACTATATGGACAATGCCCACCGCATGCTCACCAAACTGCGTGAACTCGGCTTTGAGGTCTACGGTGGTGAGAACGCGCCCTATATCTGGATGCGCACGTCAGAAGGCATGGGCTCGTGGCAGTTCTTCGAGGCCCTACTCTACGGCGCGAATGTGGTCTGCACCCCAGGTGTCGGTTTCGGACCTTCAGGTGAGGGCTACGTGCGCTTCACCGCCTTTGGTAGTCGTGAGAAAACAGAAGAAGCATTAACGAGAATAGAAAACTGGACAAAACAACATTAAACACAACACAATTATGGAAGCATTAAGATTTCAGGTTGTCGGTGAGGCATTCAAGAAGAAGCCGCTCGACGTAAAAACACCAAGTGAGAGACCCGCAAAGTATTTTGGCAAGAAGGTCTTCAACCGTGAGAAGATGTACAAGTACCTGCCGAAGGACGTGTACGAGAAGATGATTGATGTGATGGACAATGGCGCACGTCTGGATCGCAAGGTTGCAGACGCTGTGGCAGAAGGTATGAAACAGTGGGCCACCGAGAACGGTGTGACGCACTATACCCACTGGTTCCAGCCGTTGACAGAAGGTACTGCCGAGAAGCACGACTCGTTTATCGAGCACGACGGCAAAGGCGGCATGGTAGAAGAATTCACAGGTAAACTACTCGTTCAGCAGGAGCCGGACGCAAGTTCATTCCCCTCTGGCGGTATCCGTTCTACTTTCGAGGCCCGTGGCTATTCCGCCTGGGATCCCACATCACCCGTATTCATCATCGATGATACGCTTTGTATCCCCACCGTATTTATTTCATATAGCGGCGAGGCGCTCGACTATAAGGCTCCGTTGCTGAGAGCCCTTCACGCTGTGAATGTGGCTGCTGTCGATGTATGCCACTATTTTGACCCAGAGGTGAAGAAGGTCACTTCTAACCTCGGTTGGGAACAGGAGTATTTCCTCGTGGATGAGGGACTCTATGCTGCACGTCCTGATTTGCTGTTGACGGGTCGCACCCTGATGGGACACGATAGCGCCAAGAACCAGCAGATGGACGACCACTACTTCGGTGCCATCCCTGAGCGCGTACAGGCCTTTATGAAGGATTTGGAATTCGAGGCATTGGCTCTCGGCATCCCTTGCAAGACACGCCATAACGAGGTAGCCCCCAACCAATTTGAGTTGGCTCCTATCTTCGAGGAAACCAATCTGGCCGTTGACCACAACATGCTGCTGATGTCAGTGATGAAGAAGGTGGCCCGTAAGCACGGTTTCCGTGTGCTGCTCCACGAAAAGCCCTTCGCTGGTATCAATGGTAGTGGTAAGCACAACAACTGGTCACTCTCCACAGACAACGGTATCCTGTTGCACGCACCTGGTAAGACCGCTGAGCAGAACCTGCGCTTTGCCACCTTTATCGTTGAGACACTGATGGGTGTCTACAAGCACAACGGTCTGTTGAAGGCCTCTATCATGAGTGCCACCAACGCCCATCGTCTGGGTGCCAACGAGGCTCCTCCCGCCATCGTTTCCTCGTTCCTGGGTAAGCAGGTTTCAGAGTTGCTCGACCACATCGAGAAGGCCGACAAAGAGGACATCCTCGCAATGACAGGTAAGCAGGGATTGAAGATGGATATCCCCGAGATTCCTGAACTGCTGATTGATAATACAGACCGTAACCGTACGTCGCCCTTCGCCTTCACAGGTAACCGTTTCGAGTTCCGTGCCGTAGGTTCTGAGGCCAACTGCGCCAGCGCCATGATTGCCCTCAACAGCGCCGTTGCTGAGGCCCTCGTCTCGTTCAAGAAGCGTGTCGACGCCAAAGTACCTGAGTTTGAGAAGAAACTCGCAGGCACAGGCCACAGTGCTGTGTTCCACGCTATCATCGACGTGCTGCGCGAGGACATCAAGACCTGTAAGCCCATACGCTTCGACGGCAATGGTTACTCCGACGAGTGGGTCATCGAGGCCGAGAAGCGTGGATTGGATGTCGAGAAGTCTTGTCCGAAGATCTTCGAGCGTTACCTCGACAAAGAGAGCATCGAGATGTTCGAGAGTCTGGGTGTGATGACCAAAAAGGAACTCGAAGCCCGTAACGAGGTGAAGTGGGAGACCTACACGAAGAAGATTCAGATTGAGGCCCGCGTACTGGGTGATCTGTCGATGAACCACATCATCCCCGTCGCCACCCGCTATCAGAGTGCCTTGTTGAAGAACGTCGACAGCGTCGCATCTGCTTTCCCCGTCGATAAGGCTGAGAAGTTGAACGCCCGCAACATGAAGATCATTGAAGAGATTGCCGAGCGCACCAGCGCCATCGAGAAGGGCGTCGAAGAACTCGTCAACGCACGTAAGTTAGCCAATAAGATTGAGGACGAGCACGAGAAGGCTATCGCCTATCACGATAAGGTGGAGCCTTATCTCGATACGATCCGCTACGAGATCGATAAACTCGAACTCATCGTCGACGACGCCCTGTGGCCGCTGCCGAAATACCGCGAACTACTGTTCATCCGATAATCAAACAATTCTTTTTTTGGTTGTTTGAAGTTTGCAGAAAGCGAGGGCAGAACCAAGTGTGCTTGGATTCTGCCGAGCGCAAGCAAACTGGAACGAAGTTCAAGTTTGCAGGGGGATCCGACGCTGTGATAGCGCCGGGTCCTTATTTTTTGAGTTGACAACGGGTAATTATATTCAATGGAAAAGAAAAAGAGTTGAATTTCTCCAACTCTTTTTTAATGCTTAACCTTTTCTTTGCGCTTCAGGATGGGCTTGAACCAACGACCCCCTGATTAACAGTCAGGTGCTCTAACCAACTGAGCTACTGAAGCAGTAGTCTTTGGGTTAAGCGGGTGCAAAGGTACGGCGAAATTTTGAATCCACCAAATTTTTTCCTATATTTTTTCGGAAAAAATCGTTTTTTCTACAATTTCAGGGAAATATCGCATCTCCAGTTCATGTTCCTTGGCAGCGATATCGTCGACACTATCGTCAGGGGAGATAGCCACTTTGTATTGTGCGATGATCTCCCCGCCATCGCAAACAGGAGTGACATAGTGGACAGTCATTCCAGTCTCTGTCTCGCCTGCCGCTTTCACAGCCTCATGGACGTGATGACCCCACATACCCTTACCGCCATATTTCGGCAGCAATGCAGGATGGAGGTTTACAATCTTACGGGGATAGGCTGCAATCAGGAAGTCGGGAATCAACGGCAGGAAACCTGCCAGAACGACGAAATGGATGTCGTACTTGTGAAGCAGGGGGAGCATCACCTCGGGGTCGTTCAGTTCTGTCTTGGAGACGACGGCAGCAGGTACACCTAATTCATATGCGCGCACAAGCGCGTAAGCATCTGGTTTGTTGCTGACGACCAACGGGGTGGCAATGCGCTCAGAACCCTCAAAGTAACGGATAAGATTCTCGCAGTTGCTACCACTACCTGACACAAAGATTGCGATATTTATTTTCGACACGGATTATACGGGTTATACGGATTGAAAAATCCCCTCCCCATTGCGGGGAGGGGGAATTTTATTTAGAAGTCCATATGGTCGAGAGAATCACCTAAATCCTTCGGCTCCTGGTTCTCTTGTGGAGCCTGAGGAGCCTCTTGCTGCTCCTGCTCAGGACGCGGACGACGCTCACCGCGGTCATGACGATCACCACGATCTCTGCGGTCACGACGGTCACCTCTGTCACGGCGCTCGCCACGCTCGGGACGTTCACCACGCTCACGACGACGCTGCTGAGGCTCGACATAGTCGGCAGGCTTCTCAATCAGTACACGATGAGAGAGTTTATACTTACCTGTCTTCGGATCGATCTCGAGGAGTTTCACCTGAATATGGTCGCCTTCCTTGATTCCAGCCTCCTCGACAGTCTCGAGGCGCTTCCAGTCGATCTCGGAGATATGAAGCAGACCATCCTTGCCAGGCATGATCTCCACGAAGCAACCGTAAGGCATGATGCTGCGTACCACACCATCGTAGATCTCACCCACCTCGGGGATGGCCACAATGGCCTTGATCTTGGCGATGGCAGCATCGATGCTGGCCTTGTCAGGTGCGCTGACCTGTACATGACCCACACCGTCGGCCTCGTCGATGGTGATGGTAGCACCTGTATCCTCCTGCATCTGCTGGATGATCTTTCCGCCCGGGCCAATAACAGCACCGATGAATTCCTTTGGAATATCGAAGGCCTCGATACGCGGTACCTGTGGCTTCAGTTCTGCACGTGGCTCGGCGATGGTCTCAGTCAGTTTGCCAAGGATATACTCACGACCTGCCTTAGCCTGCATGAGGGCCTTCTCGAGGATCTCGAACGACAGACCGTCGCACTTGATATCCATCTGAGTGGCTGTCAGACCGTCCTTTGTACCAGTGGTCTTGAAGTCCATATCACCCAAGTGGTCCTCATCGCCGAGGATATCGCTCAATACTGCATATTTCTCTTCACCAGGATTCTTGATCAGACCCATAGCGATACCAGAGACAGGCTTCTTCATGGGGACACCAGCGTCCATCAGGGCAAGTGTACCGGCACAGACGGTTGCCATTGAAGAAGAACCGTTAGACTCCAGAATCTGGCTGACCAGACGGACGGTGTAAGGGAAGTCCTCAGGAATCTGCCCCTTCAGTCCGCGCCATGCGAGGTGTCCGTGACCAATCTCACGACGGCCTACGCCACGCTGAGCCTTGGCCTCACCTGTACAGAACGGTGGGAAGTTATAGTGCAACAGGAATTTCATATATCCATGCTCCAACACGTCGTCAACGAGTTTCTCATCAAGTTTCGTGCCGAGCGTACAGGTACTCAGTGACTGTGTCTCACCACGGGTGAAGATCGCACTTCCGTGAGGCATGGGCAGTGGAGATACCTCGCACCAGATGGGACGGATATCGGTGGTCTTACGACCATCGAGACGGATACCCTCGTCGAGGATGCAACGACGCATGGCGTCGCGCTCCACATCGTGGTAGTAACGTTCCATCATAGCCTCATACTCGTCCTTGGTGATCTCTGAATCAGCAGTGATCTCGGGATGAGCCTCGAAATACTTCTCCTTGAAATCCTCGAGAATCTTCTCGAAGGCATCAGCACGCTCCTGCTTCTCGAGGGCCTGCTTGGTCACATCGTAAGCGGGCTGATAGCACTCCTTGTTCATCTGCTCGCGGAGGGCCTCATCATTCACCTCGTGGTCGTACTCGCGCTTCACGTCCTTACCAAGTTCCTTGGAGAGTTCGGTCTGGAGTTCACACATGGGCTTGATGGCATCCATCGCAGCCTTAAGGGCACCCAGCAGATCCTGCTCGCTGACCTCCTTCATCTCACCTTCCACCATCATGATGTTCTCGGCAGAGGCACCCACCATGATATCCATGTCAGCCTCTTTCATCTGCTCGAAGGTAGGATCAATCACATACTCACCATTGATGCGTGCAACGCGAACTTCCGAGATCGGGCACTCGAAAGGTATATCCGAGCAAGCCAGTGCTGCAGAGGCAGCGAAGCCGGCCAATGCATCGGGCTGGTCAACACCATCGGCACTGAGCAGCATGACGTTTACGAATACTTCTGCGTGATAGTTACTTGGGAACAGTGGACGAAGCACACGGTCCACCAGTCGGGATGTGAGGATTTCATTGTCTGAGGCTTTGCCTTCGCGCTTGGTGAATCCGCCAGGAAAACGGCCAGCGGCACTGTACTGTTCACGATAGTCTACCTGCAACGGCATGAAATCTGTTCCGGGAACTGCATCTTTTGCGGCACAAACAGTGGCCAGCAATACGGTGTTGTTCATCGTCAGCATGACGGCACCATCGGTCTGTTTTGCCACTTTCCCGGTTTCAATGGTGATGGCTCTTCCATCAGCCAATTGAATGGTCTTTTTAATTACGTTCATCTTGTTTTAAAACATCTAAAAATAAAAAACTTCGGTGCAACCCATACGCTGAGGGTTGCTAAAAACGGCGCAAAGTTACACATTATTATATAATTAAACGAAGAAATCGGGAATATTTTTCGTTTTTTATGAAAAATGTACTACCTTTGCACCCGCAAATCGAAAAATGGAATGAAGATGAAACATATTTGGAAGGTAGCCGCCGTCATATTGGCTGCAATAACCATCGCCTCATGCGGCAACGACAGATTCCATGTAGAGGGAGAGATTACCAATGCCAAGGACTCCGTGCTCTACTTTGAGAACGTGGGGATAGAGAGTGTCAGCATCCTTGACTCCGTGAAACTGGATGATAATGGTCGTTTCTCATTCAGCGAGGAAGCCCCGATGGCACCGGAGTTCTATCGCCTGAGGATTTCAGACCAGATCGTCAATGTCAGCATCGACTCCACAGAGACCGTAACCATCCAGGCACAATATCCGCAGATGGCGACAAACTATGAGGTAAGTGGTTCTGACAACTGTCAGAAAATCAAGGAACTGGCCCTGAAGCAGATAGACCTGCACAAGCGCGCTATGGCTATCCAACAGAACACGGAGTTGGAAGTGGATGCCGCCAACGACAGTATCCTAAAGATGATTGATGACTACAAAAACGATGTGAAGACCAACTATATCTTCAAGGAGCCGATGAAGGCCTATAGTTATTTCGCCCTGTTCCAGACCCTCGGTAACTGGTTGCTCTTCAACCCCCGTAGCAATAAGGACGACATCAAGGTGTTTGCTGCCGTGGCCACCAGTTGGGATACTTACTATCCCCATGCCGAACGTGGCCAGAACCTGCATAACATCGCCATCGAGGGTATGAAGAACCAGCGTATCTTGAAAGAGCAGAGTCAAACCATCGACGCCAGTAAGGTGACAGAAGCCGGCGTGCTCGACATTGCACTGACAGACAACAAAGGTCAGTTGCGCCATCTGACAGACTTGAAAGGCAAGGTGGTGCTTCTCGACTTCCATGTCTTTGCCTTGGAGGATTCACCGGCACGCATCCTGACACTCCGTGAACTGTACAATAAATATCAGGCTCAAGGTTTTGAGGTTTACCAGGTAAGCCTTGACCCCGACGAACATTTCTGGAAACAGCAGACGGCAGCCCTTCCTTGGGTCAGTGTCCGTGATGCAGATGGTGTCCAGTCGCAGCAACTGATGCTGTATAACGTCCAGACTGTTCCTGACTTCTTCCTCATCGACCGTGATAACAACCTGGTGAAGCGTGCTGCTCAAATCAAGGATTTGGAGGCAGAAATCAAGAAACTGCTGTAACACCATTCAATATGAGGAGATTTCTAACGATATTGACAATAGGGGTACTGGCGCTGACAGCCCAGGCCAAGGTAAGACTGCCGCATATCATCAGCGACAATATGGTCTTGCAGCAACAGACAGATGTCCGTCTCTGGGGCTGGGCTCAGCCAGGCAAGACCGTCAGGGTGACTACTTCGTGGAGCAATGAAACGGCCACAGCCCAGACTGGTAAGGATGGAAAATGGCTGGTGAAGGTCAGAACCCCACAGGCATCATACACACCGTTATCCGTTACCTTCGACGACGGTGAACCGTTGACTATCCACAATGTGGTGGCTGGCGAAGTATGGGTATGTGCAGGTCAGTCGAATATGGAGATGCCCGTCAAGGGCTTTGGCATGTGTCCAGTGGAGGATTATAACCACCATGTCATTGATGCCATCAACTCCAAGGGAGTGCGTAGCGTGAAGATACCAAGTGTCATGCGTGCCACGCCTCAGGATGATGCCCAGTGTGAATGGCGTCAGTGTTCACCAAAGACTGTGGGTGAATTCTCTGCAACCGGTTATTTCTTCGCCCGTCTGTTGAGTCGTACGCTTGATATTCCCGTAGGCATTATAGAAGCCAATAAGGGAGGATCGCGCGTAGAGAGTTGGCTCACCAAGGAGAATCTTGAGAAATATACCGATGATCCCACGGACTCTGTGGAGATCTGCAAGAAATGGGCAGAATGGGACTATCACCGTTCATTGCTCTGGGGCAACGGTACTTTCAATCCCATCCTGAACTATACTGTCAAGGGTATTCTCTTTTATCAGGGTTGTTCGAATGTCGGCGACCCGGGCGATCAGTATTCACAGCGCCTGAAACTGCTTGTAGAACAGTGGCGCTCGCAGTTCGCACTCGGTGAGATTCCTTTCTATTTCGTACAGATAGCCCCCTGGGCCTACGATGACGGCAATGTGGACGGTCTGAGCGGTGCTCTCCTTCGCGAACAACAATGGAAGGCTGCACAGATCATTCCCAACAGCAGTCTGGTATGCACCAACGACCTGGTCTATCCCTACGAATATTCGCAGATACACCCTGCCCAGAAACAACCCGTGGGTGAGCGTCTCGCCTTCACGGCCCTGAACCGTGACTACGGCTTTGAGACCATCCAATACAAGAGTTCGTCGTATAAGGATATGACGATTAAAAACGATACCGTGTTTATCCATACGCAACTACTGGTGCGATGCGCCCTTTGAGCAGATGGAAGGTTTTGAAATTGCCGGTGAGGACAAGGTGTTCCACCCTGCCAGTGCCAAACATTTCTGGCAACCCGGCGGTGGCTATTGGGATGAGGCCATCATCGTCACCTCGCCAGAGGTTAACAAGCCTGTAGCCGTCCGTTATTGTTTCAAGAACTTCCAGATCGGCAATGTCCACAATGGTGGTAACCTGCCGCTCTTCCCTTTCCGTACAGACAATTGGTAAAAAATGAAAGAGCATCCCTTGGAAATATTCAGATACTGTCCGAAGTGCGGTAGTCCTGACTTCGAGATCAACAACGCCCTGAGCAGGCATTGTTCCAGTTGTGGGTTTACCTATTACCAAAACCCCCGTGCCTCTACAGCCGCCTTTATCCTGAATGACAAGGGAGAATTGTTGGTGGCCCGTCGTGGCAAGGAACCTGAAAAAGGCACTCTCGACCTGCCTGGTGGTTTTGTCGACAATGATGAGAATGCCGAACAAGGGTTGGCGAGGGAGATTCTTGAGGAGACAGGCCTGACTGTCAACAGTGCCGACTTATCTTATCTCTTCTCCATTCCCAATGTCTATCACTATTCCGGCATGGACATCCACACCCTCGATCTCTTCTTGCAGCCTGTTTCTGGGTACCGTTGCGCGAGGTGTATGTAGAGCGTTTCGGATTGCGCTCCATCCGTCAGGCTGTTCATACCTTTTTACAAAGAAATCGTTAATAAAACAAAAAATCCTCTATATAAATAAGGTGGGAGAAACTTTTTTGCGTACTTTTGCAGCCCAAAGTTAATATAACGGCACAAAATATGCAAAAGAATCTTGTAATTGTTGAGTCTCCCGCTAAAGCGAAGACCATAGAGAAGTTCCTGGGTGGTGACTTCAAGGTCATGTCGAGTTATGGCCATATCCGGGATCTGAAAAAGAAAGAACTGAGCATCGACGATGATACGCTCGAACCAGAATACGAAATTCCCGACGACAAGAAGAAACTCGTCAGCGAACTGAAGTCCAATGCAAAGAAGGCAGAGAAAGTCTGGCTGGCATCCGATGAAGACCGCGAGGGAGAGGCCATCTCATGGCATCTTTGTGAGGTGTTAGGACTCGATGAAGAGAAGACCAACCGTATCGTCTTCCATGAAATCACCAAACCCGCTATCATAGAAGCCATCGAACATCCGCGTCATCTGGACATGAATCTGGTGAATGCCCAACAGGCCCGTCGTGTGCTTGACCGTCTGGTAGGCTTCAAACTCTCACCGGTGCTGTGGCGCAAGGTAAAACCAGCCCTCTCTGCTGGTCGTGTACAGAGTGTGGCCGTCCGTCTCATCGTAGAACGCGAACGGGAGATCCAGGAATTCAAGAGCGAGCCTTTCTATAATGTCTATGGTACATTTGCCATCATCAATCCCGATGGCTCTGCCACAGAGGTCAAGGCACAGTTGGCCAGCAAACTCAAAACCTATAAGGAGGTAACCGATTTCTTAGAGAAATGCAAGGAGGCCACCTTCACTGTGGAGAGTATCAGCAAGAAGCCGATCAAACGTACACCGGCTCCCCCATTCACCACTTCCACACTGCAACAGGAGGCTGCCCGTAAACTGGGCTTCACAGTGAGCCAGACCATGATGGTGGCACAGCACCTGTATGAAAGCGGACGTATCACCTATATGCGTACCGACTCTGTCAACCTGTCGAGACTCTGCTTAGGCGCCAGCAAACAGGAGATTGTGAAACTCTATGGCGAGGACTACAGCAAGACCCGCCAGTATCATACCAGTTCCAAAGGTGCCCAGGAGGCCCACGAAGCCATCCGTCCCACCTATATGAATCAGACAGAGATAGAGGGAACGGCTCAGGAAAAGCGCCTCTACGAACTCATCTGGAAGCGCACCATCGCCAGTCAGATGGCTGATGCCGAGATTGAGAAGACAACTGTCAATATCAATATTTCTACTGTTGATGATCAGTTTGTGGCTCAGGGTGAGGTGGTAAAGTTCGATGGTTTCATCAAGGTCTACCGTGAATCCGTTGACGATGAAGAGCCACAGGACGAGTACGCCCACATCCTGCCCCCGTTGAAGAAAGGTCAGGAACTGACGCGTCGTGAGATCCAGGCCACAGAACGTTTCACCCAGGGTCCCCAGCGCTATACGGAGGCCAGTCTGGGTGACAAGAAAGGAGAGGAACGCACTTATACGGTTGATATCCTGAAAGGAAAGCAAATCACACAGAAGAAACGGAAGGAACTGGTAGGTTCCGACAAAGGAAAACTATTGCCGACAGATATCGGTATCGTGGTGAATGACTTCCTGATGAAGCACTTCACGGAGATTATGGACTACAACTTTACCGCCAAGGTGGAACAGGACTTCGATAAGATTGCCGAAGGAAAAGAGAAATGGCAGTCGATGCTGAAAGGTTTTTATGAAGACTTTGAGCCTGCTGTAGAGGACACGATGAACAGTCGTCAGGAGCACAAAGCCGGCGAACGTCAGTTGGGTGTGGATCCGAATACAGGCAGACCCGTGTTTGTGAAAATCGGACGTTTCGGTCCTGTGGTACAGATCGGCACTGCCGATGATTCGGAAAAGCCCCAGTTTGCCCAGTTACCCAAGGAACAGAGCATGGAGACCATCACCCTCGACGATGCACTCGAACTCTTCAAGTTACCCCGTACACTTGGCAGTTACGAAGGTATGACCGTCACCATTGGTACAGGTCGCTTTGGACCATACGTCTTGCATGACCGGAAGTTTACCTCGCTGCCCAAGGACGAAGACCCGATGACCATCACCCTAGAGAAGGCCATTGAACTGATCAACGAGAAACGTCAGCAAGAGACGAAGAAACATCTGAAGTTCTTTATGGAAGATCCCAAGTTGGAGATCCTGAATGGCCGCTATGGTCCTTACCTGTCGTACGACGGAAAGAACTTCCGTCTGCCGAAGTCCATGCACGAGAAAGTGGCAGACCTCACATACGAGGAATGCATGAAAATCGTCAATAAGGCATGAAGAGAATCATCCTCATAGGCTACATGGGTGCGGGTAAGACGACCATCGGCAAAGCCCTCGCACAGGAACTGGGCATCACCTTCTACGACCTCGACTGGTATATCTCCACTCGGATGCGCAAGACCATTGCCCAGATCTTCGAGGAGCGTGGCGAGGACGGCTTCCGGCAGATAGAGCGTAATATGCTCCACGAAGTGGCCGAGTTTGAGGATGTTGTCATCAGTTGTGGGGGAGGTACCCCCTGTTTCTTCGATAATATCGACTACATGAACCAGCAGGCGCCTGTGGTCTATCTGAAAGCGGAGCCGGAAGTACTCTATAAACATCTGGCCATGAGCAAGAACGACCGTCCGTTGCTGCGCGGAAAGAGTCAGGACGAACTGATCACTTTCATCCGCGAACAACTGGAAAAGCGGGAGCCTTTTTATACGAAGGCGGCCTACTCCCTCGATGTCAGTCTGATGGACGACTTTACCAAGATCAAGAACAGTGTAGCCCAGGTTAGAAAGATATTGAACATATGAAAAAATGGACCATTGAAGACTCCAAGGAACTCTACAACATCAACGGTTGGGGAACTTCTTATTTCGGCATCAACGAAAAAGGCGATGTCTACGTCTCACCATGTAAGAATGACACGCAGATCGACCTGCGTGAAGTGATGGACGAACTGGCACTGCGTGATGTCACGTCACCTGTCCTGCTCCGTTTTCCGGATATCCTCGACAATCGTATCGAGAAGACCTGGAGTTGTTTCAAGAAAGCGTCTGAGGAGTATGACTACAAAGGTGAGAACTACGTGGTCTATCCCATCAAGGTGAACCAGATGCAACCTGTGGTTGAGGAGATTATCTCCCACGGAAGGAAGTTCAACCTGGGTCTGGAAGCCGGTTCTAAGCCAGAACTGCATGCCGTCATCGCCATGCAGTGTCAGAGTGACTCTATCATCGTCTGCAATGGTTATAAGGATCAGAGTTACATCGAACTGGCCCTTTTGGCCCAGAAGATGGGTAAACAGATCTTCATCGTGGTGGAGAAGATGAACGAACTGGAGATTATCGCCCGTGAGGCCAAGAAGATGAATATCCGTCCGAACATCGGTATCCGTATCAAACTGGCCTCCAGCGGTTCCGGCAAATGGGAGGAGAGCGGTGGCGACGCCAGTAAGTTCGGTCTGACCAGTGCTGAACTCTTAGAGGCATTGGAACTGCTCGACAAAAAGGACATGCGCGACTGTCTGCGCCTCATCCACTTCCATATCGGTTCGCAGATTACCAAGATCCGTCGTATCCAGACGGCGTTGAGAGAGGCCTCACAGTTCTATATCCAACTGCATAAGATGGGTTATAATGTGGACTTCGTGGACTGTGGCGGTGGTCTGGGTGTCGACTACGACGGTACCCGTTCCCCATCGAGTGAGTCTTCTGTCAACTACTCTATCCAGGAATATGTCAACGACTGTATCTACACCTTCGTGGATGCAGCCAACAAGAACGATCTGCCCCATCCCAATATCATTACCGAGAGCGGACGCTCTCTGGCTGCCCATCACTCCGTACTCGTCATCGATGTGCTGGAGACAGCCTCACTGCCGGAGATGCCGGAGGAGTTTGAACCCGATGAGAACAGTCACCAGTTGGTGAAAGACCTCTATGATATCTGGGACAACCTCTCGCCACGTAATGTGCTCGAAGACTGGCACGATGCCGAGCAGATCCGTGAGGAGGTACTTGATCTGTTCAGTCATGGTATTGTAGACTTAAAGACCCGTGCCGAGGTAGAGGCCATGTACTGGAGCGTCTGTCACGAGATCCACGCCTTGGCCAAAAGCCTGAAGCACATCCCTGAGGAACTCATGAAGATCGACAAACTCCTCGCCGATAAGTATTTCTGTAATTTCTCCCTCTTCCAGAGCCTCAGCGACTCATGGGCCATCGATCAGGTCTTTCCCATCATGCCCCTCCAGCGACTCGACGAGCGTCCCACACGGAACGCCACCATCCAGGATATAACCTGCGACAGTGACGGTAAGATTGCAAACTTCACCACCAACCGTCATAATGCCCATGCCCTGCCTGTACACGCCTTGAAGAAGAACGAGCCTTATTACCTCGGCGTCTTCTTGGTGGGAGCCTATCAGGAGATTCTCGGCGACATGCACAACCTCTTTGGCGACACGAATGCTGTCCATATCTCCGTGAAAGACGGCGGATACCACATCGACCAGATCATCGACGGTGAGACGGTGGAAGAGGTACTCGAATATGTGCAGTATAATCCGAAGAAACTCGTGCGCCAGTTGGAGGTATGGGTTGCCAAGAGCGTGAAACAGGGGAAGATCTCCCTCGAGGAAGGCAAGGAATTCCTCAGCAATTACCGCTCCGGCCTCTATGGCTATACTTACCTGGAATGAAAGAAAAACTGACAATAGTAAAAGTGGGCGGTGCTGTCGTCGAAGACGAAGCCCAACTCTCACAACTCCTCAAGGACTTCTCTGCCATTGAGGGCAGGAAAGTGCTGGTGCATGGAGGAGGCCGGAAAGCCACGAAAGTAGCAGAGGCCCTCGGCATAGAGTCGAAGATGGTCAATGGCCGCCGCATCACCGATGCCGATATGCTCAGCGTGGTGACGATGGTCTACGGCGGACTGGTAAACAAGAACCTTGTGGCCCGTCTGCAGGCCAATGGCATCAATGCCCTCGGACTGACAGGCGCTGATATCGATGTCATCCGCAGCCACAAGCGTCCAATAAAGGACGGTATCGACTTCGGTTTCGTGGGTGATGTAGACCGTGCCGATGGCCAGATCCTCAGCAAACTGATTGAGGAAGGCATCACCCCCGTCATGGCTCCCCTCACCCATGATGGCCAAGGAAACATCCTCAACACCAATGCCGATACCATCGCCTCAGAGACTGCCAAGGCTCTGGCCCCCTACTACGATGTCACCCTGATCTTCTCCTTTGAGAAGAAAGGTGTGCTCCGTCATCCTGACGATGACGACTCTGTCATTCCGACCATCACGCGCGCGGACTTTATTAAATATAAAGAAGACGGCACCATCAGCGGCGGGATGCTTCCCAAGATCGAGAATGCCCTTGCCGCCATCGATGCCGGTGTCTGTCGGGTCATCATCACCCTTGCCACCGCTCTTGACGGACAACATGGTACCATTATTCAATAAAAGGCGAGGTTTTTCGCCTTTTATTGTAACTTTTCCAATTCCTAATCGTCATTAATAGTAGAGAGGATGAAAAAGATCAGTTTCCGGAACGATGTCCTGCCACTGAAGAATGAACTCTTCCGACTGGCCCTCCGCATCACTCTCAACCGTGTGGAGGCGGAGGATGTTGTACAGGAGACGATGATCAAGGTCTGGAACAGGCGGGACCACTGGGACGAACTCG
Organism: uncultured Prevotellaceae bacterium; assembly: GCA_902784565.1. Lineage (GTDB taxonomy): Bacteria > Bacteroidota > Bacteroidia > Bacteroidales > Bacteroidaceae > Prevotella. The sequence continues at coordinate 25,353 of CACZVE010000024.1, read as the reverse complement.
AATCCATCGAAGCCTTCTGCCTCACCATCTGCCGCAACATCGCCATCGACAAGACGAGAAAGGCAGAAAACCAAAACCAGAGTCTGGCAGATGAGCACGATGCCCCTGACCACAGTTATTCATCCAATCCTGAGGAGCAGGCTATGCAACAGGACCGCGTCCGGCTTGTCCGCCGCCTCATCGACAATCTGCCTGAGAAACAGCGGAGCGTCATGCAACTGCGAGACATCGAAGGCAAGAGTTACAAAGAGATTGCACAGATCCTGGCCATCAGCGAGGAACAGGTGAAAATCAACATCTTCCGAGCCCGCCAGACGATAAAACAGAAATTCATTGAAACAGAGAAATATGGACTATAAGTACATCGAACAACTCATGGAGCGCTACTGGCAGGGAGAGACCACCTTGCAGGAGGAAGCCATCCTCTGCAATTTCTTCAGCCAGCCGGACAATCTGGATATTCCGGAGAGTCTCAGGAAATACCAGCCTCTCTTCGCCCTCGAAAAGGAGGAGCCACTGGGCGATGACTTTGATGCCCGTATTCTCGGGATGATCGAGGAGGAAGCCCAGCCCAAGGCGAAGGTTGTCACATTGACCAGTCGTCTGATGCCGCTCTTCAAGGCCGCAGCCATTGTGGCCATCCTCCTCACGCTGGGCAATGCCGCACAGGCTCCCTGGAACTACGGGTGGGATGACCCGAAGGACGAATATGCCAAGTTCCACCAGCAGAACGCAGACTCTGTCAATCTGCTGAACCCCATCCAGGCAGAGAATGTCAACGACAGTGCGATGGCTCCCAAGCCGGAAGCCTCCCAGTATATTGAGTAGATTATTTTTCTATGCTTTTCTATACCATAACACAAAACAAGATGAAACTGTGAAGTTTCAATTCTCTCAAATTTTTCATAACATACTAAGGAAGAAGAATGGGCTGCGCCGAGACATCGGGCAGCCCACTTCGTTTCTGTCAGAACCAACTATTTCTGCATCCTCAGATTCAACTGGTAGATGGATGGTATCAGGATACATAATGAGAAAGCGACAGCCATCAGCACCGCCTGTTGGCTTCCAAAAAAGTCTGTCGTTTTCAGGTCAGGGTCCGGATAGAAGGCCATCAGCACGTAGGCGATGGTATTGTTCACCCAATGATACACCACTCCCGGCACGATACTGTCCGTACGGTAGTACATCCAACCCAGCAGGATACCAATCAGGAAGGCATGCGGCATCTGGGCTGGGTTCAAGTGGATGGCGGAGAACATCACGGAAGAGATGACAATCCCAATCCAAGGGTTACTTTTCCACCGCAACAATGCCCGGAGGATGGCTCCACGGAACACCAGTTCCTCTACCAACGGCGCCAGCAGACCGATGATGAAATAACCAAAACGGTTGTTTATGATCAGTGCAAACTCTTTCTCCGCATAGTTGGGCAGTTCCGGCATCAGTTCCTGTATATAGGCAGAAGGGATGATGGCTCCGAAGGCTGCCACGGAACACCAGAACAGCACCGTCCAGGGACGTGTCCGCACCCAGTGTCTCGACACCTCAGCCCATTTCAACAACAGAAACAACACCAATATAGCCACATCAGCCAAAGCCGTTGTGATAATCAGTCCTGTGGCATCTACCTCCGCCCCCTGTCCTTTCATCAGGATATAGGCTGCCATCACGATACCACCTGCCACCAACTGGATACCCAAAAACACCACCAGATAAATCAATGCCTTCTTCATATCTTCACATTTTCACTTTTCACTATTCACTAACAACTTCATCGCCTCGGCCCGGTCTGCCTTGAGTTGTTCCACCAGTGCCTCCCGACTCTCAAAGCGTCGTTCCGAACGCAACCTGGATACAAACTCCACGGTGAGTATCTGTCCATACACATCTCCCACCTTATTTAATATATGTACTTCCAGCGTCTGTCTGCTACCGTTAAAGGTGGGACGGGTGCCAATATTCATCATCGCCGGCATCTTTTGTTCAGACTGGTTCGTCTCCCGGTTGCGGAGTATGGCCCAGACGGCATAGACGCCTGAAGCAGGAATCACCTTGTCAGGATTGCCCACAGACAGATTGGCCGTCGGAAAACCGATTTCGTGTCCGATATGCTCTCCAGAAACCACCTTACCAGTAAGGGAATAAGGACGTGTCAGACTATCCCGCATCCGTTCCACCCTGCCTTCCAACAGCAACTGTCGGATTGCCGATGAACTGACTGCCTCGTCGGTGCCAGGAAACACAGCCTCATCACCTCGCAGCACCTCCATACCCAGAGCCTTCCCATAGCGCACATAGTCGTCGAAGCCCTCCGCCCGGTTCTTTCCGAAGCGATTGTCATAGCCCGTCACTAATACCTGCGCACCCAGTTGCTCATGGAGCACCTGTTGCATGAAGGCCTGCGCCGTCAAACTGGCCAACGCTCTGGTAAATGGCAGCACCACCAGATAATCCACGCCCAACGCCGCTATCAACTGTTGCTTCTCTTCGGGTGTGGAAAGCAGTTGCGGACGGTAGTCCTTATCAAACAACTCACGGGGTTGGCGGTCAAAAGTCACCACCACCGAAGGCAGTCCCTTCTCCTTGGCTTTCCGGAGCACCGTTTCAATGAGCAACTGATGTCCCCGATGCACGCCGTCGAAGCAGCCGAGGGTTGCCACACAGCACCCCTCAAGCCTCATACCTTCCCGCAAGTTGGTCGTTTTCATCAAAATAATCACAATTTTACAAAAAACATTTGGCGTTTCCCCAAAAATGATGTACCTTTGCACCCGATAACGACAAAACCTTGTCAATTATCACCGGACTTGTAGCTCAGTTGGTTAGAGCAACAGACTCATAATCTGGAGGTCCCAGGTTCAAGCCCTGGCTGGTCCACTTCCCCTTTACCAGACTTCACCATCTGTGGGATACAGATACCAGTCGAGACTGTTCTTACGGTTCTCCGCCCATTCGCCAAACGAATGGCCGATTTCCCTATAGGCTCCATCCAGAGACACGGTACCACTCTTCATATGCTTCATAAAACCAATCTGATGACCTTCTAACGGATACTGGAAGTGAGTTGTTGGAATTCTCAGTACCCAGGGGAGTTTCTTGAAGTCCTTGAAAACTGTCGCATCATATTCTTGGAGTATCTGTGAGGTCTTAAACTCTTCCAGATGCGTCTCCACCTTGTTGGCCATATAATAGGTCAAAATAAAGGGGTCTATCATCTCATGGGTGAAATTGTTCAAGCCATCCTCACTCTTGAAGGTAACGGTAAAGTCGACATTCTTGGCGTAAATAATATCATAAGGATCATCAAACGAATCCAATACATTATACTTCTTACGTTTGAAGTCATCGTTGATGGTTTCTACGGTGTTGTCCATCGACCAGTGGGCATCTGCACACACGTTTATGACAGCCTCACCAGATCCCTTTGTCCCGTTTCCGTTTATACCTTCCAAGAGGATGTCGTCATTGTGAATCAGTCCATACGACATCTTCGGCACGTTGACATTCAGCGTCTTGTCATCTTTTGCCACTACACTTTCGATATCCTGATAGCGATAGCCCACCAATCGGATGGCAGCAGCAATCTGTCCTGATGCACCCACCGCCAAGAGGGTCACGTGGATATCTATCTGTTTCTGTCCTGTCCGTTCCAAACCGATACGCATCACCAGGTCATTGTAGTCATAGTCGCCTGCACCGGGGAAGTCTTCTTCGTAGCAGTAGGTATATTCCATGATACTCGGAGTTTTCTTGATGGACTGCTGTAGGGCTATCGGATTGGAAAAGTCCACATAGCGATCCGTCGGACTGAAACTGGTCACCGTATAATTACCGTCCTTGTCTATCAGGGCGGCATAGATGGTTGTCAGCCTCGAAGGCACGGAGACAGACATCGTCACCTGGTCACCATCCTTTACAAATGCGCGAGCCATCATCTCTGCCTCCGACGAGGTGATCGGATTGGCACTATATACCTCTAATTTCTGGGCGCCCACGTTTGCATTCACGGTAAACTGGTACGAATGACTTTCAGACAATTGCCATGCATGGTTCTGGTCTATACTATCTACCGGCAAGACACGCCTCCACTGTTCCTTATCCTTGTCCTCGTCGTACTCAATCTCCTTACTGCACGAGATGTTTCCGAACACCATCACTGCGGTCATCAGGACAAACAGTTGATTATAAAATCTTATTTTCATAAACAAACTCCTTATTTTTGCTGCCAAAATTACAAATTTTCTCAGTAATATGCTACAAATATCATCCTGTTTTTAAAGATTTTAACAACAAAAAATGATACGGCACAAGAAAAATAGTTTTTATTTGTATCATCTGGCGTAATTCTATCATTTGTATCATTTTCTATCCAAAACCTATCTTTTTATCGACGAATTGGTATTCATTAACTTATTTTAACCCGCAAACTCTTGTTTTTTATCGATAAAAGATGTAATTTTGCCGTCGAAATCTTCAAGATTATCTTTCAATCGGCTCATTTTGCCGACGAAATCTTTTCAAATATCGATATAATAATTCGCAAATAACATAATTAATTAATTTAAAACTTTTATGAAGATGAAAAAGTATTTGATGACAGGAATCGCAGCGCTTGCACTTTGCGTTGGATTCACAAGTTGTTCTCACGATCTCGAGTCTCTCAGTCAGGAAGAAATCGACCAGCTGCAGGCTAAGAAGATCGTTGAAAAGTACAATCAGGCATTCATTGCTACATTCGGACAGCCCGCAAAGAATCAGAACTGGGGCTTCGGACCTTCTGCAGGTACACGCACACGTGCTATTGATCCGTCCAAGCCACAGAAAGAAGACGCAAGAGGTAACATGTGGTGTCTCGAATGGAAAGTACCTGATCCACTGACAGAAGGACAGAAACTCCGTGTGCAGAAATATTTCCAGTATAACCAATATCCTGGTGGCACAACTGATCCAGACCTTGTTAACTTCTTTGTTCAACAGGTTTATGATGGACACGATGATCCTCTGACAGATCACGACAAGACGATGGTTAACGATACGCTTAAGTATTCTGAGGAGCAGTATTTGGCAGCAGATGGAGAGAACTACATTAATAGTGGTGAGCATATGGATAAATTGACCGCAGGTTCTAACAACATCCATATCAACAACTTTAACAATGGAAATTGCGGTGCATATGATAACGTGAAAGACGGGCATACCTATCAAACAGGTTACACACCTTATACCGAAGAGACTGCTGAAGCAGCTGGTAAGACATGGGAAGATGCCCAGACAGAAAATTTCAATCATCTCGCTACGCATCCTGATCAGATTATGTTGATGCTTAACACTAAGACAGACTGCTTTGGCTACTGGAATTCTAACGGTTCCGTCGGCCATAACGACCGCTATCGTCTCGTAAGTGCAGCTGTCATTGACGCATGGATTGACGCAAATTTGGGCGAAGATTATGGCGACAAGGTTGTTGACGATTGGAACCGCGACTTCATCGGATTTGACTTTGACCAATTACTTACAGAAGATTGCTTTGCGGCAACAAGAGGATCTGTCGGCCCTTATACTGCAGAGAACAATTACCAAGGTACACCAACAGTATCATTTGAATCATATCATTACTATAGATATGACTTATATGGTGATCGGTATCATTATCTCAGAACAGAGATGAATTTCTATTGTGGTAAGAAAGAGCATTACGATCCAGAGCCAACTGTAGAAGAAGCTAAAGCACTCTTGGATGAAGGCTGGCTTCCTGTTGATGGAAAAGCAAATAAAGACTGGGTGAAGGTTGGTGGTTGCGCCGACGGTTATTTCAGCGACTGGATTGTCACAATTTGCAAGGCTGAGCCAATTAATGAAACCACACCTACTCCAAATCCATTCTCAGCCGACCTCCGTATCATGGCTGAGGACTTGAGCGCTGATGAAAAGACAGACTTTGACTTCAATGACATCGTATTCGACGTACAATTTAACCAAGCTGCAACTGAAACTAATGGAGGTAATCCTGCTAGGATTCGCGTGAAGGCCGCTGGTGGTACACTGCCCCTACGTATTAAGGTTAAGAGTACAGCCAATCATGACGACGATGAGTGCACAGGTAAGGAAGGCAATGGCTGGCAGGAGGTTCACGCCCTTTGGAGTAAGAGCACTGGCATCATGATCAATACCAATGCCACCACAATTGTTCCTGGCAAGGGTTATGAAGCACCAGAATCAGATGACACTATCATTGATCTTGACTACGAAGTATGGGATGCTGCTGATGCCATTAACATCATCATCGAAGTTAACAAGGGTGGCCAGTGGAATCCTATGAATGCTGAAGCAGGTGAACCTGCTGCTAAGTTCGCTACAGATGATACAAATAAGCGCTGGGCAGACGAGCGTGAGGATTTGAGAGACCATTCTAATTTCAAAGATTGGGTACAGGGTGCCATCGATGATTGGGATTGGTATGATCATACTAACGATTAAGAACATCAGATACTTCTATAAGTAATAAAAGGAAGGGGAGCGGTTGCGTGAGCAATCGCTCCTTTTTTGGGGTAATAATGGGTGGAAATGAGGGCAGGCCATCACAAGGGTTAGAAAATGCGAGCGCAATCGCGGGCATGTTATCACAAGGGTTAGAAAATGTGAGCGCAATCGCGGGCACGTCATCACAAGGGTTAGAAAACGTGAGCGCAATTGCGGGCACGTCATCACAAGGGTTAGAAAATGTGAGCGCGATTGCGGGCACGTCATCACAAGGGTTAGAAAATGTGAGCGCAATCGCGGGCATGTCATCACAAGGGTTAGAAAATGTGAGCGCGATCACGGGCACGTCATCACAAGGGTTAGAAAATGTGAGCGCAATTGCGGGCATGTCATCATAAGGGTTAGAAAACGTGCCTAGATTTTCAGGCATATCATCACAAGGGTTAGAAAACGTGCCGACAATCTCAGGCAGACTTTTTCAGGGGTGATTAAGTGTAATTTTTACAAAAACATTTGGAACTTTCAAATATTTTTCCTACCTTTGCACCCGAAAGGAATAAAAAACAAATAAATACGCATTATCAAATACTTTAAATAAACTAAATTATCTTGAGGGAGCGGCTGCGTGAGCAGGTGCTCCTTTTTTTATGGAAATAAATTTGGAAGTTCGCTCAATTTGCACTAACTTTGCAGGCAATATGGTACTGAATTGGATTTGGGTGGCGTTTTTTATCGTCGCATTTTTGATTGCACTGGTGAAACTGGTGTTTATGGGAGACTACGAAGTGTTCCCCGCTATGATGGATTCGACATTCTCATCGTCGAAGACCGCGTTTGAAATCTCCTTGGGTCTGACAGGCGTCTTGTCGCTCTGGCTCGGCATCATGAAGATCGGTGAGAAGGGCGGTGTGGTGAATGTGCTGGCCCGTCTGTTGAGTCCTGTATTCACGAAACTCTTCCCGGATATCCCCAAGGGCCATCCTGTGACGGGTAGTATCTTCATGAATATCGCCGCCAACATGTTGGGCTTGGATAATGCTGCTACCCCACTCGGTCTGAAGGCCATGGAACAAATGCAGGAGTTGAACACCAAGAAGGATACAGCCTCGAACCCGATGATCATGTTCCTCGTGCTGAACACGAGCGGTCTGACGCTGATACCTATTTCTATCTTAGTGTACCGCGCCCAGATGGGAGCCGCCCAGCCTACGGACATCTTTATCCCCATCCTGTTGGCGACCTTCTTCTCGACCCTCGCAGGTATCATCATCACGAGTCTTTTCCAGAAGATCAATCTCCTGAACCGTACGATGCTGCTCACCTTAGGCGGTGCCGCCCTGGTGGTGGCAGGCATCATCTGGGGCTTCGGACAATTGGACTCCCTCTTAATGAATAAGGTGAGCACCTCGGCAGCGAATATCATGCTGATGACGATTATCATCGCCTTTATTCTGGCAGGCATCCGCAAGAAGGTAAACGTCTATGATGCCTTCATCGAAGGCGCGAAGGAAGGCTTCCAGACGGCAGTGAGGATTATCCCTTACCTGGTGGCGATTCTCGTCGGCATCGGTGTGTTCCGTGCCTCCGGGGCGATGGATATGCTCATCGACGGCATCAAATGGGGCGTGGAGGCCTGTGGCGGCAATACCGACTTCGTGGGCGCCTTGCCCACAGCCCTGATGAAACCCCTCTCAGGCTCTGGTGCACGAGGCATGATGGTGGATGCGATGACGACGTACGGAGCCGATTCCTTCGTGGGCAGGCTGAGTTGTATCTTCCAGGGCAGCACCGACACCACCTTCTATATCCTCGCCGTCTATTTCGGCAGCGTGGGCATCGTCAAGACGCGCCATGCCGTCGCCTGCGGTCTTCTGGCAGACCTCGCCGGCATCATCGCAGCCATCGCCATTGCATATATGTTTTTTGGATAAATTATGGGCAAACTACAAACTATCGCAAAAGATACGGCCATCTACGGCCTTTCGAGCATCATCGGCAGGTTTCTGAATTATCTGCTGGTGCCGCTCTACACCGCCCAACTCTCGGCAGCATCGGGCGGCTACGGTGTTATTACAAATATGTACGCGTATGTGGCGCTGATCCTGGTGATCCTCACCTTCGGCATGGAGACCACCTATTTCCGTTTCACCAACAAGACGCACACCGACTCGCAAGTGGTCTATTCCACCACACTGATTAGCGTGGGTGCTGTCTCTGCCATCTTTGCGGCGCTGGTGATTATCTTCATCACACCGATTAGTCAGGTGATGGGCTATGGCGATCATCCCGAATGGGTATGGGTGATGGCTCTGACAGTGGCTATCGATGCCTTCCTCTGTATCCCCTTCGCCCACTTGCGCCAACAGAAGAAAGCCATCAAGTTTGCTGCGCTGAAACTGTTGAACATCATCGTCAGCATTATACTCAACGTCTTCTACTTCGCCTGGATGGACGGCAAGGACGTGGGCTATGCCTTTTACATCAACCTCGCCTGCACGGCGATGCTCGCCGTCTGTCTTATCACGGAGTATACAGGTTTCCGCTGGCGACTCGACAAGAAACTGCTACGTACGATGCTCAGTTATTCGTGGCCCATCCTTGTACTGGGTATCGCAGGCATCCTGAACCAGACGGCAGACAAGATGCTCTTCCCTTATATCTATGAGGGCAGTCATAGTGAGATGCTGGAACAACTCGGCATCTACGGCGCCTGTTCGAAGATTGCCATGATTATGGCGATGATTACCCAGGCTTTCCGTTTTGCCTACGAGCCGATTGTATTCGCTGGCGTGAAAGAGAAGGGACAGCACGAGATGTATGAACAGGCGATGAAGTTCTTCATCATCTTCACGTTGTTGGCGTTTCTGATGGTGGTAGGATATATCGACATCCTGAAATACATCGTCAGGAACCCGGACTACTGGGTGGGTCTAAAGGTAGTACCGATTGTGATGGCAGCAGAGATCATGATGGGTATCTACTTCAACCTGTCGTTCTGGTATAAGATCATCGACAAGACCATCTGGGGAGCGTGGTTCTCGGGTATCGGTTGCGCCGTACTGTTGGCAGTAAACTTCTTCTTCGTGCCGAAATACGGTTATATGGCCTGTGCCTGGGGCGGTGTCGCCGGCTATGGGGTAGCAATGATCACTTCCTACTTCGTGGGACAGAAATACTATCCCCTCAACTATCCGTTGAAGGATATCGCCCTCTATGTCGTACTGGCTGTCCTGGCCTTTGCCACCATGACGCAACTGAGAGAGGATTTGCCCCTCTGGCTGTCACTTACCGTGAACACGCTGCTGATTCTGCTCTTCATTGCACTCATCATCTGGCGCGACGTACCCCTAAACAGCCTCCCAGTCATTGGAAAATATTTCAGAAAAAACAAATAAGATCATGAAGAAATGGATATTAACGTTAGTTGCCCCGTTCCTGATGTTGTCGGCTCATGCCGATGAGGGCATGTGGACGCTGTATAACCTGCCGAAAGCAGTCTATGAGACGATGAAGCAGGAGAACTACGAACTGCCTTACGGGGCACTGTATGAGGGCGATGATGCCGTGAAGAACTGTGTGGTGCTCTTCGGCGGTTATTGTTCCGGTGTGGTAGTGTCACCCGACGGACTTGTGTTTACAAATCACCACTGCGGTTTTGAGTCTATTCGCAGTCATTCTACCGTGGAACACGACTACATGCTCAACGGCTTCGTGTCGAACTCCTACGAGGAGGAACTGCCCAATAAAGACCTCTATGTGAGTTTTATGGTGGAGCAGAAGGATGTGACAGACCAACTCGATTCCCTCGGACTCAACAAACTCACTGAGGGAGAAAGAGGCCATTTCATCGACTCTTTGGAGAATGTCTTCCAGAAACAGATTCGTGCCCAGGACTCTACCCTGCGAGCCGAACTGAAGCCCTATTACGAAGGCAACAAATACTACCTGACCACCTATCGCGACTATGAGGATGTGCGTCTGGTATTCGCCCTGCCCAAGTCGATGGGTAAGTTTGGTGGCGAGACAGACAACTGGATGTGGCCCCGTCAGACCTGTGACTTCTCCGTGTTCCGTATCTATGTCGATCCGAAGACAGGCGGTCCGGCGAAGTATTCGAAGGATAATGTGCCCTATCATCCGAAGAAGTGGGCACCTGTGTCGCTGCAGGGCTATGTACCGGGCTCGTTCTCGATGACCCTCGGTTTCCCTGGCAGCACAAGCCGTTATCTGTCGTCTTATGGTATCCTGGAACGTCGTGATGCCCAGAACAAACCCCGTTACCAGACCCGTGAGATCAAACAGGACATCATGATCCGTCACATGCGGGCCGATGAAGCCGTGCGTATCAAGTACGACTCGAAGTTTGCCCAGAGTTCCAACTACTGGAAGAACTCTATCGGTATGAACAAATGTATCGATTCCATCGGACTGATACAGCAAAAAGCTGCCTTTGAGGCGAAGATCCGTCAGTGGCAGGACTCCACGGGATACCTGAAGGGACAACTCGACTTCGACAAACTGGAACGTCTCTATAAGGAGCGTTTCAATGCCATGCGTGCGATGATGTTCTTCAGCGAGACTTTCGGACGCAGCGACGAGATGACCCGTAGGGCTATGCGGGTACAGAACAATGCCATCATCAACGGCAAGGAAGGCAAGCCCAAGAGTTACTATGTGGAGTTCAAGGACAACAGTGACGAATGGGACTACAACCTGGACCGTGAGGTCATCGCTGCGCTGATGAAGAACTACCGTGAACAGGTGGAGCCGAAGTATCAGCCTGCCTTCTACAACATCATAGACAGGGATTTCAAAGGCGACTATCAGAAATATGCCGACTACCTCTATAAGAAGTCGAAGTTGATGAAGAGTGACAAGAAAATCTACATCAACAAGAACAGTTACAAGCGTGACCCGGGTGTGATGTATGGCGAATGTGTCTATTCCACGATGCTCGAACTGCGTACTGACCTGATGGCTACCTACGACAGCATCGATGTGCTGGAGCGCTACCTCTGTGCCGCCAAACTGCGTATGGAGGAGGATATGCCCAACTACTCCGATGCCAATATGACCATGCGCCTCTCGTATGGTCAGGTGGGAGAATATCTTCTGGGTGGCAAACCCTCAGGCTACTACACCACTGCCGAGAGCATCGTGGAGAAGATGGAACAAGGAGAAAAGGGTGTCATCGACTATGAGGCCGAGCCGATTATGAAAGAACTGCTCTCGAAGAAAGACTACGGCAAGTACGCCGACAAAGGAACCGGTAAGTTGCACCTCTGTTTCCTATCGAACAATGACATCACCGGTGGTAACAGCGGTTCACCGATGTTCAATGGCAAGGGCGAACTCATCGGTCTGGCTTTCGACGGAAACTGGGACAGTCTGAGTTCTGACATCTTCTTCGACTCACAACTGGCCCGCTGCATCGGTGTGGATATCCGTTATGTGCTCTATATGATGGAGTCATGGGGCAAAGCAGACCGTCTGCTCCGCGAAATCAACGCCCAATAAGACAAGAAAAGCCCCGGTCCGGGGCTTTTCTTATTTCTTCTTGCGGGGCTTTCTCATAGCCCAGCCTTCTTCGGAGAAATCTGGTTCAGGGCCACGAAGGTCGCGAGGCACTTTCTTCATCAAACTGCGCCAGTCGTCTTTCTTCTGACGCCTTGGTTTCTCGATGAAATCGTCGTTTTTCTTTCGGCGCGAAGCATTCTGTCTGTCCTTTGAGCGTTCAGGGGGAGTCTTCCCCGTATCATCAGCATCATTACAGCGCACGGTACGACCTTTGTAGCGAATACCTGTCAACTGGATCATCACCTTCTTGGCATCCTTCTCAGGTACCTCGAAATAAGAAATGGTATCCAGGAGATCGATATGTCCCACTTCCTGACGTCCGCCCACGAAGCGGTTCAGCGTCTGCATCAGTTCACCAGGATAGAAACCATCGCGCTTGCCGAGATTGATGAAGAGGCGACGATAACCTTTCTGGGCTTTGTTCTGTAATTTCTGTTTGTCTGATTGCGGCTTCTTCTCTTTCTTATCCGGAACAACCGCCTCAATTTCTGGTGCGTCGGCATAATAGGCCAGGAACTTACCAAACTCCAATGAGACAATCTTCTTAATCAGTTCCTCCTTGTCGATATACTCGAAATAACGACTGATATCCTGCATGAAGGGAGCAATTTCCTCATCATCGACATCCGTCTTCACGATCTGATCCATCACCTTATAGAGTTGTTTCTTACAGATCTCCTCTGCCGAGGGAATCTCCGCCTTCACAAACTCCTTACCGATTTCTTTCTCGATATTACGGATCTTGAACTTCTCACGGCTATGGACAATCGATATCGAGGTTCCCTTCTTGCCGGCACGACCCGTACGACCCGAACGGTGGGTATAGTTCTCGATGTCGTCAGGCAGACCGAAGTTAATCACATGTGTCAGGTCATCCACATCGAGACCACGTGCCGCCACATCCGTTGCCACCAGCAATTGTGTCAGATGGTTGCGGAACTTCTGCATCGTCAGGTCACGCTGTTGTTGGGAGAGATCACCATGCAACGATTCGGCATTATAACCGTCCTTGATCAGTTTGTCGGCAATCTCCTGCGTCTCAATCTTCGTACGACAGAAGATGATGGCAAAGATACGTGGGAAATAGTCCACGATGCGTTTTAAGGCAAGGTACTTGTCCTTGGCATTTACCATATAATAGATATGGTTCACATTCTCAGCCCCCTCATTACGGCTTCCTACCACAATCTCTTGATAATCCTGAAGGTACTTCTTCGCCACTTTCTCCACCTCACGACTCATCGTGGCGGAGAACATCAGGGTGCTATGTTCCGGATGGATCGACTCGAAGATCTCACTGATATTCTCCGAGAAACCCATATTCAACATCTCGTCGGCTTCGTCGAGTACGATATGGCGTACCGTACTAAGGTCTGCAACGCCCCGATTCTTCAAGTCTACCAATCGTCCTGGCGTAGCCACGATGATCTGCACACCTTTCTTCAAGGCTCGCATCTGGGGCTCGATGGAGGCACCGCCATAGACAGCCTCCACGTGGATACCATCCATATATTTGGCGAAGTCACGGATGTCGTCCGTAATCTGCAGGCACAATTCTCTGGTGGGTGAGAGTACCAGTGCCTTGGCCTCACGCCTTGCGGTGTCGATGCGCTGCAGCAGGGGGATACCGAATGCAGCCGTCTTGCCAGTTCCTGTCTGGGCAAGGGCAATGAGATCTGTCTTTTCCCCCAACAGATAAGGAATCACCGCCTCTTGTACAGGCATGGGCTGTACAAATCCTAACTCTTCGATGGCCTTGCGGATTGGTCCGCTGACGCCTAATTCTTCAAATGTCTTCATATCGTTTGCAAAGATACAAAATTTTTTCGTAACTTTGCACCCAAGATGAAGATATGTGTGTTTTGTTCTGCAAATCAGCAGATTGACCCAGCCTTCTTTGCGATGACAGAAGAACTGGGGAAGTGGACTGTGGAGCGTGGTCATACGCTTGTTTATGGTGGTGTGAACCAGGGTCTGATGGAGTGTGTCGCCAAGGCCACAAAGGAGGCAGGAGGCCATACCATCGGTGTTATTCCGATGATTGTGGAGAAGTCAGGGCGCCTCAGCGACTATGTCGATGTGGACATTCCCTGCGACAACCTCAGCGACAGGAAACAGTTGATGATGGATCAGAGTGATGTGTTTATTGCACTGCCTGGCGGCATAGGCACCATCGACGAGTTCTTTACCGTTGCCTCCTCCGCCACGATTGGCTATCACCAGAAACAAGTCATCCTCTATAATATGAAAGGTTTCTGGAATGGGCTTATTGCGATGCTCGACGATTTACAGGCGAAGGGAATGGTTCGTGGGCATTGGCGGGATTACATCAAAACGGCTGATTCCATCGAAGAAATCAGCCGGATTATTAAAGAGGTCGAACAGTAGATGTTTTATTATTCCTGGTTGCTCAGGCTTTCCTGAAGTTCGCGCTGGCGCTCCTTGCCGAATGCAATATCCACACTGTTGTCGATGCTCTTGCAGACATTTGCCGAGAATTTGAGGGCACAGGTGATAATGCGATCCCATAAGTCTTCGCTGAATCCCGTCTTCACCATCTCACGGGTCACGCCATACTTGATCAGGCCATAGACGAAGCCGGCATTGAAGTTATCGCCTGCTCCGATGGTACTGACAGCCTCATTCTGTTCCACGGCATACTGTTTACTGATACCTCCTTCGGCCCGCAGTTCTACCGGTTCCTTGCTCTGGGTAAGAATGAAGTTCTTGGTGTAGAAGGAAATCTGAGAACGGTAGATTAAGTCGGCATCCGTTTTCTTATACAAGATTTCAAAGTCCTCCGAAGAGCCTCTCACAATATCCGCATATTCCAGGTTCTCCAGGATATTCGGCGTCAGTTTCATCACCTCATGCTGATGCGAGGCACGGAAGTTCACATCGTAGTAAATGATAGCCCCTTTGTTCTTGGCATGGTCGAGGAAAGCCGCCATCTGCGGACGAATCACAGGATTGACAGCATAATAAGAGCCGAATATCACGATGTCGTCGGGTTGGATGTCAGGATAGACAAAATCCAATTGGTCGTGTGGATGATCCTTATAAAAAACATACTCCGCATCGTTCTTTTCATTCAAGAAGGCCAGGGAGATAGGTGACTTCGATTCCGGATAGACATAGAGATACTCCGCATTCACATTATTCTCCGTCAGGAAGGAAATGATTTTCTTACCTACGCGGTCATTACCCGTCTCACTGATAAACGAGGCCGGCACACCAGAGCGTCCTAAGGAGATAATACCGTTGAATACTGACCCACCAGGTACAGCACCAATAGGTTGGTCGTTTTTGAAGATGATGTCGAGAACAGTCTCGCCAATTCCAATAACTTTTCGCATCGTATAAATCTTTTTACGGATGCAAAGATACGAATATTCTGTGATAATCTGTGTAATCTGTGGCTTTTTTTGTACCTTTGCACCTAAAATGACGAAATATAACACTCATACCCTCGAAAACGGGCTACGGATCATCCATCTGCCATCCACATCGCAGGTGGTGTATTGCGGCTATCAGGTAGCGGCAGGGACCCGTAACGAACTGCCTGGCGAGGAAGGACTGGCGCACTTCTGCGAACACATGACCTTCAAAGGTACCGAGAAGCGCAATGCCCTACAGATCATCAATGCCCTGGAGGGTGTAGGCGGTGAACTCAACGCCTTCACCAACAAGGAAGACACCGTGTTCTATGCCGCCATCTCCAAGGAACACTTTACTCAGGCAGTGGATATCCTCACGGATATTGTCTTTCGCAGCCAGTATCCACAACATGAGATCGACAAGGAAGTGGAGGTGATCTGCGATGAAATCGAGAGTTATAACGACTCGCCCGCCGAACTGATCTATGATGAGTTCGAGAATATCCTCTTCGAAGGTCATCCCCTCGGACATAATATCTTAGGCAAGGCCGAACAACTGCGCACCTATACCACAGAGGATGCCTTACGCTTTGTGCGCCGCCACTACCGTCTTGATAATGCTATCTTCTTTGTCTATGGGGAGATCGATTTCAAGCGCCTTTGCAAGATGCTGGCGAATCATATAGAGGAAAGTGGAAAGAGGAAAGAGGAAGGAGAAATGTCTGCAGCAGAGTCTTCTCATTCCTCCTTCCACTTTCCTCTCTCCACTCAATCCTCTTTCACCCGTTCCCTTGGCACCCACCAGGCCCACGTGATGCTGGGCGCAAGGGCCTACGACATCCATCATCCCCTGCGCATTCCCCTATACCTATTAAATAATATATTAGGTGGCCCGGGCATGAATGCCCGTCTGAACCTCTCCCTCCGAGAGCGCCACGGACTGGTATATACCGTGGAGAGTACGATGGTGAGTTATAGCGATACCGGTATCTGGAGCGTCTATTTCGGCTGTGATCCCCATGATGTCAGGAAATGTCTCCGTCTGGTGCGCCGTGAACTGGATAAGATGATGCAAAAACCCCTCAGCATTACCCAACTCCGCAATGCCAAACGTCAGTTGAAAGGGCAGATTGCCATTGCCTGCGACAATCGCGAACAGTTTGCCCTCGACTTCGGCAAGAGTTTTTTGCATTACGGCTGGGAAAAGAACATCACCCATCTCTACGACAGCATCGACCAGGTGACTGCCGAGGAGATCCAAAAAGTGGCGAACGACCTGTTCGCCACAGACCATTTAACCACGCTTATTTTCCAGTAACTCTGCTACAGGCCACCCACACGACGATGATGCCGATGAGCATTATCAGGAAGAAAACAAGACCCAGCATGAACAATGTCTTTTGCATGTCTTGTTTCGTCACAACGATAGCCACTGTCCAGTCTACATGTTCGATTGGCGAATAATAGAGCGTCGACGGCACACCACTAATCTCCAGGTCCATCATGCCGCTTCTCTGTTGCGTTAAGACACGGGCCTGTTCTTTCGTCAACGGCATACTCTTGCCCTCTGGATGGACAATACAGTATCCGTCCTTATCGATAATGACAGAGTAGAAGTCAAGTATCTCATACAAATGGCCCATATTCAGCAGACTGTCATTCTTGCTTTCATTGTCTATTCTTTGCAATTCCTTGGTTGCCCAGTCAAAGGTGATATCGGCACCGCAGACACATGCCAGACGACCTGTTGAGTCGAAGATCGGCTTGACGAACGTGGCATAGTGGCCACTCATACTCGTTCCATCGTAGTAATAATAAGGATCAGACCAGAAACTGTCACTCGACTGCTTCGCCCGGACGTACCAGTCGGACTTCGTGTAGTCATGACGCGCCGAACCTACTTGCGAATACTCAAACTCGCTGCTATCACTATGGTGAATATAAGGCTCAAACCAGGTGCCTTTCTGTGGGAAATATTCAGGCTCAAACGCAGCAAAATAGCCTCTTACCTCCGGATTAAGATGCGTCTTGCTTTTCAAGGCGGTAACCACAGCCTCAGGGGAGTCCATGTGCTTACCCACCTCGTCAAAAACGTTCTCAGCACTCATCTCCATAGCACCGATGGTCTTGGAAAACTTCTCGGAGATAACGTTCTTCAGTCCGATGTAACGTATCTGGGCCTCTGCTGTCAAGGTATGACGGCATATCATAAAGGACACGAAAGCGAAAATAAATAAAACTGCCAATACGGTGAACAGTATGTTGCGTGTCTGCTTATCTACAAATACTTTAAATGTCTGTTTCATGCCGCGAAATTACAAAAATTCTCCGACACCACACAAAAAATCCCCAAAAAAGTATTATCTTTGCAGCAAAAATTGACGAGAGATGAAAGACTGTGTATTGATTCTGAGCGGGGGAATGGACTCCACCACCTTATTATATGACTATCAGGAGCGGATAGCCTTGGCCATCTCTTTCGACTACGGATCGAACCATAATGCCAAGGAGATTCCCTTTGCCAGACAGCACTGTGAACGGTTAGGTATCAAACATCTCGTGATACCCCTCGACTTCATGGGACAGTATTTCCGCAGTTCACTGTTGGAGGGCGATGCCGCCATCCCAGAGGGACATTATGCCGATGAGAATATGCAGTCGACGGTGGTGCCTTTCCGTAATGGGATCATGTTGGCTATCGCTGCCGGTATGGCAGAGAGCAACGATCTGCAGTATATCATGATGGCCAATCATGGGGGTGACCATACCATCTATCCCGATTGTCGTCCAGAGTTCGTGGAGGCGTTTGATGCCGCTGTCCATGCAGGTACTTTCAATGGGGTTCGTCTGCTCTCCCCTTATTGTCACATGACGAAAGGACAGATCGCCGCCCGGGGCAAGGCATTGGGCATCAACTATGCCGAAACCTGGTCATGCTATCGTGGTGGTGAAAAACACTGTGGTAAGTGCGGCACCTGTGTGGAACGTCGCGAGGCGCTCGCCGAAGCCGGCATCCCCGATCCGACAGAATATAATAAATAATAATATGGTACGGAAATTATGTTTTAGTGTGTTGGCCCTGATGATGGGCTGCCATCTGACGATGGCCCAGAAGAGTATTGTCATTCTCTACGAGAACGATGTGCATTGCGGTATTGACGGTTATACGAAGATTGCCGGTCTGCGCGATGCCATCAATAGTACAGATACGGCCTACGCCGCTGCCGTCTGTTGTGGTGACTTCCTGCAGGGTAACACCACGGGCGCCATCTCGAAAGGACAATACATCGCCGACATCATGCGTTATATGGACTACCACGCCCTGACGTTGGGCAACCATGAGTTTGACTATGGCGTGCCTCGTTTGAAGGCATTATTAGAGCAAATAGGCACCCCTGTTGTTTGTGCCAACTTCTTTGAAGCCGGCGAGCCACAGCCGATTTATGCCCCATATGTCATCCATCAGTATGGCAACAAGAAGATTGCCTATGTCGGAGCCTGTACCCCAGAGACGATGATCCTCGAGGGCTATTCGTTCTACGACACCAACGGCATCCTGCTCTACGACCTGAAGCCGAAAACCTTCTATGAACTGATTCAGCAGGCTGTCGACAAGGCCCGCAGCGAGGGTGCCGACTATGTGGTGCTGCTCTCACATGTGGGCGAGACCGTCCAGTCGATGGGATTCAGTTCGCACCGTCTCGTCAATCACATCCGAGGCATTGACGTGGTACTCGACGGTCATAGCCACTCTATTATCGAATGTGACAAGGCAACGGACCTCGACGGCAAGGAAATCACCGTTACACAGACAGGTACCCAGTTCGCCAATGTCGGCAAACTGCTCATCACCCCCGACGGACGATTCATCACCCAACTCATCAAGAGCAAAGACATCCCCTACGAAAACGCAAAGATCACCGCTACCATCGACAGCATCCACCAGATGGTAAAGGCTGTGACCTCCGAACTTGTAGCTCATAGCGATTACAGACTGGTGGTGAGCGATGAGAATGACCAATTTATAGTACGTGGACAGGAAACGAATGCCGGTGACCTCGTTGCTGATGCCTACCGTTACACCATGAAGGCTGACATCGGCATGGAGAACGGTGGCGGCATCCGTAATGATATTATGGCAGGTGACATCACCTACGGCGACATCATCGGTATGTTGCCCTACGACAATACCCTGCGCCGGATTTCTGTAACAGCCGAACAACTAAAGACGATGCTGACGCGTTGTACGGCTCTGGTCCCTGTGCTCGACGGTAACTTCCCACAGGTTTCCGGTCTGCGGTTTACCATCCACAGCAAGAGTCACACCGTAAGTGACATCGAGATACAACAGGCAGACGGGAGTTATGCACCTATCGACATGCAGCGTACCTACAGCATCGCCCTGACAAACTACAACCACGATGCCGGCGGTTTCTTCGACTGCTTCAAGAAATGTCCGGTGCTCCAGGAGAGTTCACTCCGTTATTACGAGGCCTTGTCAGACTATCTGAAGCAGGTGCTCGGAGGTCATACAGGCCAGAGATACGCCCAACCACAAGGACGCATCAGAATCGTAGAAGACTAAGCCAGTCCACAACACGAAAAGGGATAGGCTACGCGTATTTTCGCAAGTATTGACGTACGACCTTCCTGGCAGTACCCAGACGGTGCTCCACCGACTTATACCCCTCACCCAAGGTCTGAGAGATCTCACCGACCTTCATCCCGCCATAGATATGCAGGCGGTAGACCTCACGACAGTTCTCCGGGATGCGGGCCAAACCGCGTTCCAGCAGTTCTGTCAGTTCTCGGGCAGAGAACACCGATTCCATCGAGTCATCCGCTTCCGAAGAACCCTTGATGAAATGCTCAAACGCCTCGTAGGTATGCCGACGGCGGTAGTAGTCTGTGATCAGGTTGCGTGTCATCGTATAGACTAAGGCTGGCAAGGTAACTACCGTTATCATCTTGTCGGTGGTCAGAAGTCGCAGGAAAACATTCTGGACGATGTCCTCCGACTCTTCCGAGCCACCGAGACGACTGCTGACAAATGCCAGCAGTTCGTCGCGATGATCCGTGTAATATGTCTCTATGAGATTACTCATTCACAACCTTTTTAATCGTTCCATCCTCATTGTAGAACAGACGCTGTACCTTCAATGAACGCAGATGGGTGATGTCGTTGGAGGGTACACAGTCATGATAGAACAGGAACCACTCACCCTTATACTGTACAATGCTGTGGTGGGTTGTCCAACCGACAACGGGGTCGAGGATCACACCCTGATAGGTGAACGGACCGTAGGGGTTGTCACCGATGGCATAGCAGAGGAAGTGACTGTCGCCAGTCGAGTAACTGAAGTAGTACTTCCCATTGTACTTGTGCATCCATGAAGCCTCGAAGAAGCGGTGCGGGTCACCGGCCTTCAGGGGCTGTCCGTCCTTGTCGATGATGATCACATTACGTGGAGCCTCAGCAAACTGCATCTCATCACCATTCAGGCGTACCACAAAACTGGGCAGTGCCGGGATGTCGGCAGGTGCGAAGAGTTGGGTCTTCTTGTCAGCGGCAGGACCGAGGTCGATACCTTCCTTCACCAACTTCTCAGGAGCCTGATACCACTGGAGTTGTCCGCCCCACAGACCACCGAAGTAGATGTAGATCTCACCGTCATCATCCTTGAACACACAGGGGTCGATACTCATGGAACCACGGATAGGCTCATCGTTCGGGATGAACGGTCCTTCGGGCTTGTCAGCCACTGCCACACCGAGGTGGAACACACCGTTGTAGTCCTTGGCAGAGAAGATCAGGTAGTATTTGCCGTCCTTCTCGACGACATCATTGTCCCACATCTGCTTCTCAGCCCACTTCACCTGTGCCACGTCGAGAATCTTACCATGATCGGTCACCTCACCATTCTCAATGTCATCCATCGAGAGCACATGATAGTCCTTCATCTGGAAGTGTCCGCCATCATCGTCGAAAGCAGCACCTGCCTCCCAGTCGTGGGAAGGATAGACGTACAAACGTCCGTTAAACACATTGGCAGCGGGATCTGCCATATAATCACTCGGGAAAAGATAACGCGGTTTCATATTCACAAATTATTTAAATTAGACATTGTTTCGTAGTTAATAACTCTCATCGGTCTGGTTGGCCTGCCGACGCCTGGAAGCCAGTTCCGCCTGCATACCTTCATTATACTCCTTGGTGATGGGATAGAAATACAGAGCCACGACACCGACACCGAACAGAATGGCGGGCAGGAGACTGGACACCAGACGGATACCCTCCATCGCACTCTCGTTCTGTACACTCACATTGCCCGACACATAGCCGAAGGCGGAGATGATGATACCTGCGATGGCACCACCCGTACCAAGACCAACCTTCAGAGCCATCACGATTCCTGAGAAGCAGAAACCTGTGGCACGACGGTGACTCTCATATTCGATATGGTCTGCCACATCGGCAATCATCGCCCACAACAACGGGATGGTGGGTGCATAGGCCAGTGACTTCAGGATATTCAGTACAAAGACCAGACTGACATCTGTCGGGGAAGGGATATAGAACATGCCCGTGAAAATGGTTGTCAGGAAGAGACAGACGATAAAGGTCTTCTTCTTACCATATTTATTAGCCAGGTACTGCGACAGGAAGATGACACCCACAAACTGCACAATGGCCGAAACCATGTTGAACACGGAGAAGCCTACGGAATAAGCCTCAGCCGGGTCGTCCAATAAATTGAAGAAATGCAGGAAGTCATACAATGATTTCTGGTCGATATTATACTGGAAATAGAAATTCATGGCAGAACCCCACATGGCCAGTGTAACAAAGATAGAGAAGGTCAGGACGAACATAATGTTCCAAGGCACGTTCGAGACGGTCTGTTTGACATCTTCCTTGACACTCATGACCTGCGTGGGAGGCGGTTGGATACGTTCTCTGGACACCTTAAAGGCAATCATAAAGAAGATAAAGGCAATCACAGAAAAGATTCCGATGGTACACACCCAACCGTGCTGCAGGTTTTCCCCATTGTTCCCGAAATGATCCACCAACGGCAGCGTGAGACCCTGCACGAAGAACTGGGCGATGATCACTGCCACAAAACGGATGGTGGTGATGTTCGTACGTTCCTTGATATCACTCGTCATCACACCGCCCAATGAAGTGTAGGGCACATTATTAAAAGAGTAGACCGTCATCAGCAACAGATAGGAGATGGTTGCGTAGGTAGCCACCATACCCTTCTCCTCAATGCCGGGATTGTAGAATGCCAGAACATAGAATATGCAGAAAGGAATGGCGGTCCACAGAAGCCAGGGACGGAACTTACCCCAACGGGTATTGGTCCGGTCGGCCATCAGTCCGATGAGGGGATCCACCACGATGGCAGAGAGACTGGCAATCAGCAAGACACTGCCCGCCACGGCTCCATCCAGTCCGAAGACATCGGTATAGAACTTCAACTGGAAAATGACCATCATCTGGAACACGAGATTAGCAGCGGCGTCACCCAAAGAGTAACCCACCTTCTCGCCTAATGAGACTTTCTGCTGTATATCGTTCTTTAAAGCCATTAAATCAATCTTGGCTGCAAAGTTAATAAAAATAGGATTATGTGCCGTTTTGAAATGTTACAGATGCTTTTCATGATGTTTCATTTGGAAAGAAAAAGAAGATAATCCGCCATTTCAACGCAATTATTTGCTATATTTGCATCAGAAATCTGACAGATTACCAACTTTATGAAAAGAACACTTCTTATTGGCGCAGCGCTGCTGTGCATCTCGTGGGCAGAGGCTAAGGTCAGTCTCCCCCAGTTGTTCCAGTCCGGCATGGTCATGCAGCGAAACAAGGCCATCCCCGTCTGGGGTAAGGCGGATGCAGGGGAGTCTGTCACCATCCAATTCAATAAGAAACAATACACCACGACGGCTGATGCCAACGGCAAATGGCGTATCGACCTGCCGAAGATGAAGGCCGGAGGCCCCTACCAATTATCGGTCAACGATCTCGTCCTCGACAATGTGATGATTGGCGACGTGTGGCTGTTGTCGGGACAGTCGAATATCGATGTGCATATCGAACGGGTCTATCCGCAGTATGTCCAGGAGGTCGACAACGATGAGAATCCCCAGATCAGACTGTTCCGTGTACAGAACGAGACGGCTACCCACGGTCCGAAGGACGATATCCGTCCCACCAGCATCAACTGGAAACCGCTGAACAAACAAAATGCCTGGCCTTTCTCCGCCATCGGCTATTTCCTCGGTAAACGGATGTTTGAGAAGACGGGGGTGGCACAGGGCATCATCGTCAACAGTTGGGGTGGCACCCCTATTGAGGCGTGGATCTCTGCCGACAGTCTGGCCAAAGACTACCCCATGTTAATCAAGCGGATCGCATTCTATCAGAACGACAACTATATCCGGGCACAGATGCAGGCCAACGGCGAGGCCAACAGACGGTGGAACGAGTTGTTGGGAGCCAACGATCCTGGTTATGCGGAAGTCGATTGCGACGATGCGTCATGGTCTCAGATCAATCAGGACGACTGGAGTTGGCGGGGAACGGGTTCCATCTGGCTCCGTCAGCATATCCAGATAGACAAGGCCCATGCCGGCAAACCCGCCCGTCTGTTGTTGGGTACGCTCTACGACCAGGATATCACCTACCTCAACGGCAAACAGATTGGCAGCACGGGTTACCAATATCCCCCACGCCGCTATGACATCCCCGAAGGACTGCTTCAGGAGGGCGACAACGTGATTGCCATCCGTTTCATCAATAAGAACGGTGCCGTGCATTTCATCCCCGAGAAACCCTACATGCTCTGTTTCGGTGATGACCGTTTCTCACAGAACCCTATGCCGAAGGATGTCATCCCACTTGGTAGCACGTGGAAGTTCCATCTGGGTGCAGAGATGCCGCCCTGTCCCGGTGGCGATGTCTCATTACAGAACCAGCCGACAACGCTCTATAATGCCGTGCTCTATCCCCTCGCCCCCTATGCCATCAATGGCATCGTGTGGTATCAGGGCGAGTCGAACACAGGTAATCCCGGTCCCTATGCCGACTACCTGAAGAAACTGATCGGCTGTTGGCGCGACACCTGGCAGGACCAACAGATGCCTTTCGTCATCGCACAGTTGGCAAACTACGACGGACGTCAGCAGACCGGTTTCCCACGTCCTATCTCCTATCAGGCCGCACCCGTGAATAGCAGTTGGGCACAACTCCGCGAGGCCCAGCGCGTCGTCGCGAAGGCAGATCCCTACGCCGAACTCGCCGTCCTCAATGACCTTGGTGAGACCGTCGACATCCATCCGCTCCGTAAGAAAGAGGCAGCCGAACGTATCGGTTTGTGTTTCGACCGCCTTGTATATAATAATAAGGTGTGGCTCTCGCCAGAGGTCGTCGCTGCCGAGGTGAAGGACGGTAAAGTCATCCTCACCCTCGACATGCCCGTCCAGCCCGGCACGCTCAATGAGTTCGAACTGGCCGGTTCTGACGGTAGATTCGTGAATGCCGAGGCCACCGCTGATGCGAACCGCATCACGATTCTCTCACCGTTCGCCTCACCCCAGAAAGTCCGCTACGCCTGGAAGGACAACCCCTTGAAGGCCAACGTACGTTCCATCAGCGGACTCCCGATGTCATCTTTTGAACTAAACATTAACAATTAAATAACTAAGTTTTATGGCAACAACAAACGAAACAAACGGCTTTTACAAGTTATCATGGCTCCAGCGCATCGGCTTTGGCTCAGGCGACCTGGCGCAGAACCTTATCTTCCAGACGGTGGCGACCTACCTGATGATTTACCTTACCACGGTATTGAAGATCAACCTCGCCTTTGTCAGTGGACTGATTCTCACCGTCCGACTCATCGACTGT
>CACZVE010000023.1 GCA_902784565.1 uncultured Prevotellaceae bacterium | reverse complement strand
CTCTTCTTGCAGCGAGCCTGTGTGTACATGGGAGCACAGACTGTCAAAGCAATGCAGGATACCCTTGGGCTCACCCGTCGATCCACTGGTATAGATCAGAATGGCTTTCTGTTCGAGTTCAAAGCGCGTGACCTCGTCACGAAGCTCTTCAGCTTCTGAGAATTCCTGGAGTCTCTGGGCATCAATAACGAGTGGTGCCTCACAATGCTCCTTGATGTATTCGATACGCCCTTCAGGGAAAGTAGTGCCCATCGGCACGATGGCGTGACCAGCCATCCAGACACCCAACTCTGCAGCCATATACTCCATCGAGGTAGGCAGCAGGATAGGGATCAGGGAGTTTTCCGGCAAATCCAAACGTGCCAGTCCTCCCGCTATTCTACGCGTCAGTTCACCTAATTGGCGATAGGTTGTTACTCGCCCACCATTATCAACGATAGCAGGCAGATCTGCAAAACGCTCAAAAGCGTCCCAGAACGGTTGAAGGTATTCGTTAGTCTTCATTATAATGATATTTTATTGGTTTCGTTGAAAAGTCAGAAAGACCATGTTCTGGTCGTACATGTATTTATAGTTGATGGAAGAACTTTGGCCTGTAACCAGAAGCAATCCCAGATGTTCGTAATCAATCTCTGTATTTTTCTCCCTTAACTCCTTATTCTTGAAAATCGGATTAAAGGGGCATCCGTCATCTTTCAACAACACACTTATCTGAGAATCATCCAATCGTATATAGACATCAGCAAAGTGTTTTTCCGGGTATTTCTCTACAGCATAATCAATAATATTGTATAGGAGTTCCTCACAACAGAGACGTACAGTAAAGACCGTTGACTCCGCCACCTGACACTCCTTCAGGAAGGACTTGATGTCATTTAAAGCACTGATGACATCATCGCGAATCAATCTGATGGAAATATTAAGCGACTTCCCTCCTATAGTCTGAGGAATCAGCGTCATCAGGGACAACCGTGGCTGTTGATGGTGTTTCTGCCAACTGAAAAGTATGGTGACTATCAATAAAATGAGGCCTGACAGGGGGAAACCCCACCACAACATGTTGGAGTCCACAAGGGCAAACAGCCATACACAAATTACCATCGCCACTAATTGGGTGATGCTGAGTATCAGACTCATGCTACGGAAACCGATAATCTGATAAAGTGAACGTAAGACGGCTACAATCGCGTATGGTACAAGCAGCAATGCATAAATACGTATCGGCGTAGCAACATCCATCGTAGCGTGGTTAGAGAGCTGGCTGCCACCGAAAAGACTGGGAAGCACCTCTGGGAATGCCAGCATCACAATGACGATAAACGCTAGCACACTACAGACATAGAGGAGCACACGCCGTGTCAGTATGCTCAGTCCATCCATATCACGTTCACCAGTCAACAATCCTCCAATCGCGTAAATACTAGTGGAGATACCGCCAAGTACCAACTGCATGATAGCAAACAACTGCAGACAGAGAGACCACACGTACATGCCATCATCACCCGCCACATGCAACACTATCGTGTTTATGAAATAGGTGCAGACACCCAGCAATAGCGAGTTGACACTTAAGGGAGCCCCCTCCTTGGCGATGGTACCTAATCCATTGGTGCTTTGGGCATGGAGCTGAAAGCGCAATGAACAACGAGGCATACGGAAATGTAGCAAACAGACGGCAAAAGCGGCTATATATGCCAAGACAGAAGCCCATGCCGAACCTGCAATACCCATATCAAAGACCTGGATGAAGATGATGTCAAAAACCAGATTGACGATACATCCTAAGACAACGGCCCTCATCACCAGTTTGGGATTCCCGTCAGTCTTGACAAAAGATTGCAAGGTAAAGCCTCCTAACATAAAGACCATACCTATGAGAATGATTTGCAGATAGCTGGCAGCCAATGGATATATACGACTCTCTGTAGGACATACGAGTCCCACAATCGCTGGTGCCAACAAATAGCCAACCACAGAAATAAACAATCCAAAAATCAGCGTGGCCTTCAACGATACGGAGAATACCCGATTTGCTTCCTCCATATTCCGAAGTCCCATAGCCTTGGCAGCCACAATCGACCCTCCCACACCGAGCAGGATGCCAAAACAACTCACCAACGATAAGACAGGCACAGACACATTAACGGCCGAGATGGCATCAGGGCCTATCAAGTTACTCACCACAATGGCATCAATCAACGTAGATAGCAGTTGCGCCACCGATGACAGGATAGAAGCCCACATGAATGTGTGGAGAGCCTTGGATATCAGATAACCATTCCGTTTGTTCATTTCCTATTTATTTATGGAATTGGGTACAAAGATACAAAAAATAACAAAAAATTCATTGTTTTTTCTTTTTTTTGTACCTTTTTTCTTATCTTTGTAGCGAGATTAATAATCATGTAAGATGAATCAGAAAGAATATGAACAGCAGATAGGGCAACTGCGACATCAGGTAGAGGTATTGCAGAAGGCCAACGTCGACTTGATTAACCGCAACATGCAGTTGGGACAACAGATTGATGCCTATTACGACGTGAAACGCCGTATACAGATGCTCAAGGAACTCGTTATACGCCACAAGGAACTGATACGCCACGCCGACTTACGTGACGATGATGAGTTAATGGCTCTCATAGAGACACGTCTGGAGGAAGAACTGCCTCACGAGAACCCAGACTTCGGACTAAAGGAACTGGCTGAGTTCATAGGAACCTCACAGACACGTCTGATTGAACTGTTCCGCCGCTCGAACATCCATAAAACCGCTGATGACTATCTGGACTATCTGCGGTTACTGCGTTCCATGTTCTACATACAAAGCCAACCCATGTGGGGCATTGCTGCATGCGCTCAACAGGCAGGCTTTTCCGTCATCCGCACTTTCAATAGAAAGTTTCAGGATGCCCTTGGTATGACACCCCATGAGTTCCGCCAGATCATCGAATCTGGCAAAGAAAACATCACTACATCCGACTAATGCGGATATAGGACCAGAACATCATTCAAAGTCGAAAAGGGTTGTAAACCCTGTGAGTTTGAAAACGTCCATAATGTCGTCGTTAACATTCTTCAGAGTAACCTTGCTTCCGTTGGCCTTCGCACCTTTCAGGATGAGAATGAGAATGCGCAGACCACTGGATGCGATATACTCCAGTCCGCCGCACTCTATGATCACATCCTTCCCTTCACTTTTATAAAGCGCTTTCAATTCCTTCTCAGCCTCCTCGGCAGCAGCGGTATCCATTTCTCCTTCTAACGTGACAATAAACTTGCCATCAATCTCTTCAATTTTAGTCTTCATAACAATTCAATATTAATTATTCACTTTTCACTATTCTCTTCCTTAGCGTGAGGATATTCTTGCCATCCAAACGCTCATAATTGATGCTATCCACCAACTGTCTGACCAGATGGAAGCCTAATCCACCTATCGGACGTTCTTCGATTGACAGCGTGATATCGGCCTGATTTATTTCCGTCGGGTCGAAGGGGGTACCAGTATCACTGATGATGAATTTCACCTGATGACCATCAGAACAGGCATTGACAGTGACATCTCCCTCTTCACCTATGGGATAGGCGTAGTCTATCACATTCACCACAGCCTCCTCTACGGCAAGTCTGATTTCCTTGGCTTGCTTCGACTCTATATCCCAACGTCCCAATACTTCTTTCACAAAGTTGCTCAGCAGACTGACCTGACGGGGATTGTTCTTCAGTGTCAACGTCTCACTGAACACTGTCTTTTCCTGTTTCGGTGTATAACGGATGGCAAGCATTGTCAGGTCATCGCTCTGTTCGGCATCCTCCACGAACCGATTCACCTCTGCTTTCATCTGCAGCAACAATTCCTGAGGCTCTAGGGTCCTGTTAACATTTAAGGACTTCTGTACGTTTGCCAGTCCGAACAGTTTATGAGTATTGTTCTTTGCCTCTGTCAGACCGTCTGTATAAAGGAAGACAGTGGTCATGGGCGGCAACAGATACTCCTGCATCTCGTATGTAGTATCGACAAAGAGTCCAATGGGCAGATTAGCCTTTGCGGGCAGTTCTGTTACCGTCTCGCCCACAAGCATGGGATGGTCGTGTCCGGCATTACTATAGCGCAGACGACCTGTAGGCAAGTCGAGTACACCAATGAACAGGGTGACAAACATATTCGACTCATTGCGTTCGCATGCCATCTCATTAAGATGACGCAAAATACGCGACGGATTATTTTCATGAGCCGAGGCCGAACGGAACAACGAATGCACGACCGCCATCACCATCGCAGAAGGGACACCCTTGCCACTGACATCACCAATGCAAAAGAACAGTTTTTCATCACGGAGGAAAAAGTCGAAGAGGTCACCACCAACCTCTTTGGCTGGAGCCAACGAGCCGTAGATATCTATATCATGACGTTCCGGATAGGGCGGGAAGGTCTTGGGCAACATCTGCATCTGGATATTCCTCGCAATGCGCAGTTCACTCCCAATCCGCTCCTGCTCCAACTTCACCTTCTGAAGTCTACGGTCATTCTTGGCAAAACGACTGATGATCAGTCCTAAAACCAGAAGACCTAATAGCATTAGCAAACCGATGAACAAGCGCATCTTCCTCAACTTGCCAAAAGCCTCTTTGTCATAACAGACAACGGCAATCTGCCAGGATGGTGTTCCTTTGAAGGATGCATAATAGACATAGCCCTTCTCATGGTCGTCATCATCATAGAACGTGGCGACGTGACACCTTCCGTCCTTGCTCCTCGTCTTG
Source organism: uncultured Prevotellaceae bacterium (assembly GCA_902784565.1). Classification (GTDB taxonomy): domain Bacteria; phylum Bacteroidota; class Bacteroidia; order Bacteroidales; family Bacteroidaceae; genus Prevotella. Next base: position 39,049 of record CACZVE010000023.1, on the reverse strand, counting down.
ACAACGGTGCTATCATTGATGATGCTAACAACATTCTCCACATTGCTACGTTTCACAAGTCCTGAATCCGGACCTGCCAACAATTCTCCCTCCTTCGACAGCAGAATGTCATACGACGACGGATAGACATGTCTGTAATTCAGCGTATCGCCAAGCAAGGTCGTAGATACATCAAGACCGAACATCGCCACCAGACGATTTCCATTGTCATAAATGGGGAGGATATAAGTCACCATTTTCATACCCGTAACGGTATCGCGGTAGGCATCCGTCCACATCGGAACTCCTGTCTCACAGACAGCCTTATAATATTTGTTTTGGGTATAGTCACGGCCAATAGACGAAATTTCTGTATTCTTTATCTCCCCTTGCTCCCACCAGGAATAAGGTTCAAAGAGCCTTCCCTTTTCCGGATAATAATTTGGCACGAAAGCCACCCAACAGCCCGTCAGATTAGGATGAGACCTGAGCACCCATCCCATCACTTCATCCAAGGAGTCTGGAGTGGCTAAGTTCCGTTTCAGATCCCAGAGATGTCCCCTCAGCGAATTCTCAGACATATCCAGGGCATTCTTGACAACGACAGCCTTCGTGGTCAATTCCGACTCAGCCCGCTTCTCCAGTTCATCAGCCAGCAGACTCCGCGTGTAGTAATACTGCACAGCGGATATCATTTGCAACAGAATGGCTGCTGCAATGATGATAGTCAAACTGGTGTTGGTTTTTAGTTTCATACCGAAGTGGGGTGCCCACATAGAGCACCCCATACGTAATCGTTATTTAATGTATTCCGAAAAGTCCGTCAACTTCATGTCGCCCTTGCGAGCCAGTGTGTCGTGCATGGCGAAGGCGGCGGTGAGGCAGTGGTGCGTATGTCCACCTGTGCCGAGTTTCAGGTAGTCCCAAAGCAGTTGCTTGTAGTCGGGATGTGCACAGTTCTCGATGATGGTCTGCGCACGCTGCATCGGACTCTTGCCGCGCAGGTCTGCCACACCCTGTTCCGTCACAATGACGTTTACGTCGTGCTCCGAAGAGTCCTGATGGGTCACGAAAGGTACGACGCTGGAGATACAGCCGCCCTTGGCCACGGAAGGACATGTAAATATAGAAAGGTACGCGTTACGGATGAAATCACCCGAACCACCGATACCGTTCATCATCTTTGTACCGCTGATATGGGTGGAGTTGGCATTACCGTAGATATCCACCTCGATGGCAGTATTGATAGCAATGACACCCAGACGACGAATCACAGCAGGATGGTTCGATATCTCACTCTGGCGCAATGTCAGGTGATCCTTAAAATAGTCCATATTGTCATAGACCTGCTTCAGACACTCGTTTGAAACGGTCAGTGAACAAGCCGAGGCATCCTTCACACGACCTTCCAGCATCATGCCTACAACAGCGTCCTGCAATACCTCAGTGTAGATATTGAAGTCGGGCACATGCTTGTCGTGACCCAGAGCGCCTAAGATGGCATTAGCCGTGGAACCTACACCACTCTGCAGGGGCAGGAACTCTTTGGGGATACGGCCCTTGTGCAGTTCGTCAACCAGGAACTCAGCCGTCAGATAACCAATCTTATCCGTCACCGGATCGCTGTCCTTGAAGGCACGAGCCTCATCGGGGATATTACACTCCACGACTCCCACCACCTTTTCTTTCGGAATTGTAACGTACGGAACACCGATGCGGTCGCTCACGTTGAAGATGGGGATGGGTTTACGATATGGGGGATCCAACGGCTCGTAAACGTCGTGGATATACTTTGCATTGGGGTTGTGGAAACTGTTCAACTCCAAGATGACATGCTTGGCCAGACGGGCAGCCGTCGGAGAGATACCACCAGCAGCAGTCAGGTATACCCGATAGTCATTACCGACTTCCTCGATGTCGCACACCTCGAGGATAGCCCAGTCCACATCGCCATAGAAGCCATAACGCAGTTCCTGTGCCATGTGACTCAGATGTAGGTCGTTGTAAGGAATTTCACCTGCATTCACATGTTTGCGGAAATCTGGGTTCGTGGTGTAGGGAGCACGGTAGAGAATAGCCTGGGCGTTTGCCAGGTCACCATCGGTACTCTGTCCTGTGGAGGCACCAGTGAAGATTGCCACCTTAAACTCGCGTCCTGCCTCATGTTCGGCGATAGCGATCTTTGCCAACTCCTTGGTTGTTGCCTTGGCCACACCTGCTGGTGTGAAACCACTCATGGCGATATGGTCGCCATTCTTAATCAGTGCCGCAGCCTCTGCGGCAGTCATACGTGCATACATAATTTACTTTTTGACAATTTACAATTTACAAATTTTGCGTGCAAAATTAATGTTTTTCAGTCAAACCGCCAAATAAATTAAAGAGAAAGTTGCTCCACCAGCACATCCCAGACGGCGATGATATGACAGGCACTGCCTGCGAGGACAAAGAAATGGAACACGGAATGCATGTATTTTTTCTTATTCAGTGAGTAAAAGACTGCTCCCGTGATGTAACATACTCCCTCGGCAATCAGCCAGATAACGGCCGCTGCCGAGACAGAGTCCATCAGTGGTTTGAAAGCCACCAGCACACTCAGTCCCATGCCGATAAAACAGAAGGTCTCTAAATTCGAATGCTCCTTCAGACGGACGAAACTGACGATGGTTCCCGCAATCGCACAAAGCCAAACAAAAGAAAAGAGACTCCAGCCCCAATAGCCTTGTTCACGAAGAGCAATCAGCGTCAGAGGAGAATAGGAACCAGCGATGTGCCAATAGATGGCGGCATGATCCCACTTACGCAACCGCTCCTTCCATTTGGAACGGTGGCCCAGCAAACCACTTGTCTTGTATCGCTCGTATGCCGGCAAGGCATGATAGAGTGTCGAGGCCACATACGAACCCAACATGCCGAAGAGATAGAGAATCACTCCCACCCTCGCCCAGTTGTTGTCGCTCTGGAAGCACCACACGAGGAAGATGATACCCATCACCACCCCCAACAAGATACCTCCGCCATGCGACGAAGCATTCCATATCTCCTCTTTTTTCGTGTAACGAATCGCCATTTGGCCGCAAAGATAGGAAGAATTTCTATATTACGGAAATTTTCGGGAATTCTTTTTTCCATTACCCAATAAAAATCAAGGTGTGACTCTCCCGAGTCACACCTTGTCGAATGGCATTTCGAGCACGAAACTCGAACCGCATTCTTTTGTGTATTCATCATAGTACGTTCTTCCACCTAGCATTATGGCAATCTTCTTACAGATGGCCAGCCCCATGCCCAGACCTTCCGACTTGCCATCCACCTTCCGGAACGGCAAAAACAGCAGGTCACGCTGTTCACGAGGCACACCCACACCCGTATCATCTACACGAATCTGCAACATCGGTTGCTTCGTCTCATTGTTCTGGCATTCTTTCACACGAAGGGTAATGGTGCCATTGTAAGTGTGTCGGCAGGCGTTTTCCAGGAAATTATGCAATACCTGTTCCAGCCGCCTCGCGTCTGTATATATTAACGTGTCTTTTAAAGTTATCGGATATTCATGCAGCAATTTAACATTGCTGCGCACAAGGTGTTTCACACTTTCACGAGCCTTAAAACAAATCTCCATCAGGCTCACTACCGTCTTGTGTAGCGGCAATGTCCCCTTTTCCATCCGTGAGAGGTCGAGGATATCGTCCATCACTGTCAGCAGACGGTCTGCATTCTTGTGGATATGTTCCTTCAATATCAGTTTCTCGTCTTCCTCCATGTGTTGTCCGGCTACACCGTTGAGCAGGTCGTTCAATCCAATGATGACATTCAAAGGTGTTCTTATCTCATGACTCACATTGTCAAGGAAAATATCTTCGATATCTTTCCCTTTTTTCGATTTCCGAAGCCCTGACATCTCGCTCAAAGTGAGGTTCAGCGTTCGTTGATCAATCAGTCTTAACATTCAAATCTGTATTAAATTTGTTAATGTGCTGCAAAGGTAAGAAAAATATCTTTACCGTCCAAACAAATTCGTCAGATAGGCTCCTTTTATCGACACAAAGGCTGATTTTACATTTATTAAGATTTTATTTTGTTATTCGGCGAGGGTGAAGTCGAGTTGTTTGCGCTCGGTATTGGCACGGGCCACCTGAATGCGAATGGGATCACCGAGTTGGTACTTCGTGTGGTGACGACGACCTACGATAACGAAGTTCTTCTCGTCGAAATCGTAGTAGTCGTTGCCGAGGTCACGGATGGGAATCATGCCCTCACAGTGGTTCTCATCGATCTGCGCATAGATACCGTAGGAGGTGAGACCGGAGATATGAGCATCATAGGTGTTGCCGATCTTGTCCTCCATAAACTCCACCATCTTGTACTTGATACTGTCGCGCTCCGCATTCTGCGACACCTGTTCCATGTCAGAGCAATGCTCACAGAACTCCTCGTACTTATCTTTGTTGGCCGAACGGGCACCGTCCTGGTATTTCGTCAGCAGACGGTGTACCATCATATCCGGATAACGACGGATAGGCGAGGTGAAATGCGTATAGTAGTCGAAGGCCAGACCATAGTGCCCGATGTTATGCACACTGTACTTCGCCTTCATCATCGCCCGCAGGGCGACGGTTTCAATGGCGTTCTGTTCACGGGTACCCTCGGCATCCGCCATCAGGGCATTCAGCGACTTAGTGATGGCGCCCTTCGTCCCGCTGGTCTTCACCTTATAACCGAACTTCGAGACGAACTGCCGCAGATTCTCCAATTTCTGAGGATCCGGTTGGTCGTGGACACGGTAGGGCAGCGTTTTCGCTTTCTGTCCCTTCTTCACACGACCTATCGATTCAGCCACCGTACGGTTTGCCAGCAACATGAACTCCTCGATGAGTTTATTGGCATCCTTCGACACCTTGAAGTACGCCTTCACGGGCTTGCCCTTCTCATCGATGTCAAAATGCAGTTCCTCGCGGTCGAACTTCACGGAGCCGTTCTTGAAACGGGCGGCACGGAGTTTCTTGGCGAGAGCATCGAGTTTGATGAGTTCATTGGCATATTCGCCCTTGTAAGGATTCTTCTTCGTGGCAGGAGGTGCGGGTTCACCCGTGCCGTCCTTCACACCATTATCCTCCAATAGTTGTTGCACTTCCTCATAAGCATAGCGGCGATTACTCTTGATGACGGTGTGGGCCAGATGCCATTTCTTCACAGTGGCTTCATCGTCGAGTTGGAAGATAACACTATAACAAAGTTTCTCCTCATCGGGACGCAGGGAACAGATGAAGTTACAGAGGCGTTCCGGCAGCATCGGAATGGTGCGGTCGACGAGGTAGATGCTCGTGGCACGATTGTAGGCCTCCTTGTCGATGGTAGAGCCTTCCTTCACGTAGTGGCTGACATCAGCGATGTGCACACCTACTTCCCACAAGCCCCCGTCAAGGCTTCGGATACTGAGGGCATCGTCGAAGTCCTTGGCATCCTTCGGGTCGATAGTACAGGTGAAGACCTCTCGGAAGTCCTCGCGGCGGGCAATCTCCTGCGGCGTGATGGTGGCATTGATCTTCTCAGCCGCCTCCTCCACATTCTTCGGATACTTATACGGCAGGTTGTACTGGGCCAGAATGGCATGCATCTCAGCATTGTTCTCCCCGGTCTTTCCGAGGATATCGACAACGGAGCCGATGATGTTCTTATGTTCAGCATCCGGCCACTGCACCACCTTCACGACGGCCTTGTCATCCGTCTTCCCACCTTTCAGTTTTCGCTTCGGGATGATGATGTCATGCACAAAAGTATTATCCTGCGGAATGAGGAAAGCGAAGTCCTTCTCCACACGGAGTTTACCGACAATCTGGTCATGAGCCCGACGGACAATCTCGATGACCATCGCCTCCTTGATATGCTTGTCGCGACGGGCCATATAAGAGACCTTTACCCTGTCGCCATCCATCGCCGACATGGAATTACGCTCAGCCACGAAAACCGGTGTACCGCCATCGTCGGGCAGGAACGAGTTGCGCCCAGAGGCTTTGCGACGGAACACGCCCTCCTGTACCTGGGTCTTCATGTTCAGACGATAGGAGTTGTCGCTGACTTTCGAGAGGAAATCATCCCATGCCATCTCCTCCATCACGTCGATGGCGAGCATCTTCAATGGATGCGTGTCAAGTTTCAGTGCCTTGAAGATCTGCTTGAACGAGAAGGTCTCGTTCGGATTATGCTGGAAGAGGTTCTGCAGCAGTTCGCTGACCTGCTTCTTCCCTAACCGTTTTCCACCTTTTTTCTTTCCCATAGACTTGTTTCCTTATAAGTTTTTGGCAAAGATACGCATTTTTCCGGAAAAATGCGTATCTTTGCACCCAAATTTAACAAAATGAAGATATTAATCACCGGCGCGAGCGGTTTTATCGGTTCCTTTATCGTGGAAGAAGCCCTCAAGAGAGGCTTCGAAACCTGGGCTGCGGTCAGGAAGAGCAGTTCGAGGGAATGGCTGCAGGATGAGCGGATCCATTTCATCGAACTCAACCTCTCGTCGAAGTCGCAACTGGTAGAACAACTCCGAGGCCAGGACTTCGACTATGTGGTACATGCCGCCGGTGTAACGAAGTCTCTGAACAAACAAGACTTCCATCGCATCAATACCGAGGGGACCAAGAAACTGGCAAAGGCAGTTCTCGAGGTGGGGATGCCTCTGAAACGCTTTATTTTTATCAGTAGCCTCAGCATCTTCGGAGCCATCAAGGAACAACAGCCCTACGAGGAGATCAACGAGAGCGACACGCCCCAGCCGAATACGGAATACGGACGGAGTAAGTTGGCTGCAGAACAATTTCTGGAAACCTTACGCGCGCGCTTACCTTATATTATATTAAGACCCACGGGTGTCTACGGTCCAAGGGAAAAGGACTATTTCATCATGGCCAAGAGTATCAAGGGCCATTCTGACTTTGCCGTAGGCTATAAGCGACAGGACATCACTTTTGTCTATGTGAAGGATGTGGTACAGGCAGTCTTCCTCGCCCTCGAAAAAGGCGAGAACGGACGGAAGTATTTCCTTTCCGACGGACAAGTGTATCAGAGCACCACTTTCAGCGACCTCATCCACGAGGAACTGGGTCGTCCCTGGTGGATCCGTATCACGGCTCCCGTCTGGGTGCTCCGTATCGTGACCTTCTTCGGTGAATATCTCGGACGGATGACGGGTAAGGTGACGGCACTGAACAATGACAAGTACAATATCCTGAAGCAGCGCAACTGGCGGTGCGACATCCAACCCGCCATCGACGAACTGGACTATCATCCCCAATACCAACTAGAACAAGGTGTGAAGGAAACGATTCAATGGTACAAGGACAACGGATGGCTCTGAGAAGTGAATAGTGAATAGTTAAGAGGTGAATATATTTAAATATCTGTTTGAGAAGGACAAGAAGCCGCGGAAGGGGCTGTTGGCAGTAGAATGGGTCATTATGGGCTATCTGCTGCTGACCTTGTTGTTGATGCTGTTCACCTATACAAAGGTACAAAACCCGGAACCGATGCTCTGGGGACGCTTCCGTATTGTGATGATGACGCTGGCCCTCTGGTTTGTCTACCGACTGCTTCCTTGTCGCTTCACCATCTTCTGTCGGGTGGTGGCCCAGATGGGACTGTTGTCCTGGTGGTATCCAGACACCTACGAATTGAACCGAATCTTCCCCTGTTATGACCATCTCTTTGCCACCTACGACCAGAAGTTATTCGGTTTCCAGCCTGCCCTCCTCTTCTCACAGACATTCAGTCATCCGATATTCAGTGAACTGATGCACTTCGGCTATACCTCGTATTTCCCGTTGATCGCCCTCGTCACCCTCTACTATTTCCTATGCAGGTATTCGGAATTCGAGCGTGCCACCTTCATCATCCTCACAGCCTTCTTTGCCTATTACGTCATCTTTGTCTTCCTCCCCGTTGCCGGTCCGCAGTTCTATTATCCGGCGGTAGGGATGGATCAGATTGCCCAAGGCATCTTTCCTGACTTAGGCCATTACTTTGCCGACCATCAAGAGATGATCACCTTGCCCGGATGGAACGATGGTTTCTTCTATCACATGGTGGAACATGCCCATGATGCGGGTGAACGCCCCACGGCTGCCTTCCCCAGCAGTCATGTCGGTGTCACCACCATCCTGGTGCTCCTGGCCTGGAAAACCCGTTGTCGATGGCTTTTCTGGGTTATGGTTCCCGTGTTCGTGTTACTTTGTCTCTCCACCGTCTATATCTTTGCCCATTATGCCGTTGATGTCATTGCTGGCTGGGTCTCTGCCGTCTTGATTTATGTCGTTTTACATTTTTTAGGCGGAAAAATTTGTGAGTTTCGAAAATAATCCCTACCTTTGCAAACGAAAGTAAGGATAAGACATGATAGCACCGAGGATTCCGACAGCAGAACGTCGGGATTCTTTCTTTTTTGTCCGCCTAATGAAAATTGTTAAATTGTCAAATTGTAAATTGTAAATAACTATGGCATATATGTCACAAGAAGGCTACGACAAACTGATAGCCGAACTGCAACGTTTAGAAAGCATTGAGCGTCCGAAGGCCTCAGCAGCCATTGCCGAGGCCCGCGAGAAAGGTGACCTGAGTGAGAATAGCGAATATGATGCCGCCAAGGAGGCTCAGGCCCATCTGGAGGATAAGATCAACCAACTGAAAGTGACTATTTCAGAGGCAAAGGTCGTTGACACCAGTCGTCTGAGTACCGATGCCGTCCAGATCCTGTCGAAGGTGGAGATGACTAACATGACCAACAAGGCTAAGATGACCTACACCATCGTCAGTGAGAGTGAGGCCAACCTCCGTGAGGGTAAGATCTCCATCAAGACCCCAATCGCTCAGGGACTGCTGAACCATAAGGTGGGCGACGAAGTAGAGGTTAAAATCCCCCGTGGCACCATCAAACTCCGCATCGATAAAATAACAATAGGATAATATGGATATTTTCAGTAAGATTGCCGCTGGTGAGATTCCCAGTTACAAATGCGCCGAGAACGAGGAGTTCTATGCCTTCCTCGACATCAATCCGCTGGTGAAGGGTCACACCCTTGTGATTCCCCGCCGCGAAGTAGACTATATCTTCGATATGGGCGACGATGAGATTGCCCGTTATCAGGTGTTTGCCAAGAAAGTGGCCCTGGCCATCAAGAAGGCCTTCCCCTGTAAGAAGGTGGCCCAGGTAGTTCTCGGTCTCGAAGTACCCCATGCCCATATCCACCTGATTCCGATGCAGTCGGAACAGGATGTAGATTTCCGCCGTGAGAAACTGAAACTCACAGAAGAAGAATTCAAGGAAATCGCCCAGAAGATACGTGATGAGTTTGTCTGATCAGACAAACTCATCACCGTATTTAAGCCCTATTTCACTGACATATTTCCGGATCAGCGAGGAATCGTCGTTCTTGCGGCAGACCAGTAGCACATCCTCACTATCCGCCACGATGTAGCCTTCAAGGCCGTTGAACACACCAATCTTTCCCTTCGGCAACTTAATCACATTATTACTGCAATCCTCCATCTCCACCTTGGAATCGATGATCACATTGTCGCCTTCCACCTTACTCATCGACTCATAGATGGCATGCCACGTACCTAGGTCGGCCCAGCCGAAGTCGCATTGCATCACAAAGACATTCCTGCTCTGCTCTAAAATGGCATAGTCAATCGAGAGATTCGGATAACGGGGGTAGTTACGTGTCACAAACTCCATCTCCTCCTCGTAGGTGTAATCCACCTTCTCGTATCTCAATGGACGGAGCACCTCAGGGAAGATTTTCTCAAAGGAACTCAACAGATAACTCACTTTAGAGAGGAAGATACCTGTATTCCAATAGAACTCACCACTGTTCATGAACATCGTGGCGAACTCCCGTTCCGGTTTCTCTGTGAACGACTTGACGGCATATACCTCCGGTTTGCAACTCAAATCGCCCATCTGGATATAACCATAGCCCGGTTCCGGACGCGTCGGCTTGACACCCATCACCATCAGCACATCATTTTCCGCGACATAACTGAAACCAAGTTCCACACTGTGCGTAAATGAAGCCTCATTCAGTACCATCTGGTCCGACGGCAAGACAATCACGTTAGACTCTGGTTCACGTTTCAGGATCCGCATGGCAGCCCAAGCCACACTCGGAGCCGTGTTTCGGTTGATGGGTTCCACGATGAAGTTCCGTTCAGGTAAATCGGGCAATTGCTCGCGTGACATATCCAAATACTCCCGACAGGTACATACATAGATATGGTCCGTGGGCAACATCTTCACAATCCTATCATAGGTGGCCTGCAACTGGGTTCTTCCCGTTCCGAAGAAATCGATAAACTGTTTCGGCATCGCCTCTCTGCTACATGGCCATAAACGCTTTCCGCGACCTCCTGCGAGAATCACGCAATAATCCTTACTATATTCCATTGATGCTTGACAATACTTATAGTCGTATTTTTATGCTGCGAAGATACACATTATTATTGATATAAACAAGTATTTTTCATTTTTTTACCATAAATCTTTGCAGTTTCAGATTTTTGTAGTACCTTTGCAGCGCTTTTGAGACGAAGTGCAATGCCCAGATGGCGGAATCGGTAGACGCGCTGGTCTCAAACACCAGTGGGGCAACCCGTGCCGGTTCGACCCCGGCTCTGGGTACGATAATCAAAAGCAAGGTGCTGTAAGTGTCTTACAGCACCTTTTCTTTTCACCTTACCATTTCGTGGTAAACAGCGTAGGTGATATCACCAACGAGAACCATCCCCAGCGGGCCGTCTTGCTGCTGTCCCCCTGTTTCAGACGGTCCATCGTCTCCGTGCCGAACATCAGGGTGTAGCCTGCCGAGAGGGAGATGTCCCTGGTGAAGCGGTAACCGGCCGTCACCTCGATGCTGTGACCCAAGGTGCTATTCAGCTTGGTTAGTTCTGTCGCCACAGCCAAGTAGTGATAGGTCGCACCGCAGTCGAATTTGGCAAAGGGATGTCCGAAGGCTCCTACGAAAGCATTCTGCAGACCTGGCGTAAAGCCGTTGATATAGGCGCTCTCATAGAAATAGTCCATGATGCCATAGAACTTGGAGCGTGAGCCGTAAAGGGGAGTAAAACCCTTTGCGACTTCATGTCTTACGGTACCGATTTCGCCAGATTTAGGGACGGGCACAAAATCGTCGCCACTCAGGTAGTCGTAACCCAACGTAAAGCCGTAGTTGTCGGAGGGGTTGACGGTGGCTTTCACGCTGGCCATCCAGGCGTCAACTTTTCCAGCCATCTTCATCACGGGGTCTACAAACTTACCCGCCTGTTTATAATATGCACCTTCGAACGTCAGATATTTGGGATGAAAGTTCAGGTATCCGCCATACATCTGCTGGTACACGGTCGAAGGCGATTTGTTCGTTTTTCCAGGCTCACCTGACTGCAATCCGACATTCATAAAAAGCAAAGATGCTCCTAACGGAAACTTGGGAACATCGTAGTGATACCACACGGTTTGCATGGTCTTATAGAACTGTGAACCTCCTTCGTAGAAGGTACTCTTATACACATTAGCGGCATTCTGGTTGTAAGCAAAAAAAGCATGCGCCTTATGACCATGACCTTCGTACCCCACTCGTAGTACATCGTGCGACTGCGCGGCCATCGCAAAGTCATTGGTGCCGATGATACGCTCATCGTCATAAGACAGGGCGATACGACCGACCTGTGCGAAGAGGCCGTTCTTTGCCGTCATCTTAACCCATCCCTCATAGAGGTTGAGTGCCTGATTACCGCTAGACCCCCACACAGACTTGTTCTGAATGACCGCATGAGCCTGTAAATAGGGCCGTGAGTAGTCCACTATCAGACGAGTACGCCCAAGAAGGAAATTTGACTTGTCCTCGACTTCAGCATCACTGTTCACGGGCAGACCGCCTCTCACTATCTCACCATGTGTCAGAAAATTCATTCCGAAACTCAGGGCGTTTACTTTGGCAGAATCGGTCTGTGCATATACACTGAGTGAGGACACAAACAGGAAGAATACGAAGAATACTCTTATTTTAACCATGCGACAAAGATACAAAAAAATAGCCTACGTCACAACAGTTCAGGCATTTTTTTTGATTTTTTAGACATGTTCTCCCAAACGAGTTAGTATTAAAGTATGCAAAATAATTGTTCATGTCGAAAAATAAATATATATTTGCCGAAATTTATGAAAATAAAAATTCTGCCCATAATAAGTGCGCTGTTTCTCGTCGTTGCGATAGCGATTCAGGCCGCTGTGTCGTACAACCGCGAGGAAAAAAGACTGGTGAATCTCATCGAGGACAGAATGGAGTTGGCACAGAAAGATTTCACATACGAAGTGTATGACATGTATGAAGTGACGGACGAAATCGCAGATTTTTTCCCCGATTTCTTCGAGGATACTAAAGAACTGTATAGTATGTTGGAATCCATTTTGGAACGTTTCCCAGACCTCTATTGCTGTTACGTGGCTTTCCTGCCAGAATGCGCACCGGAGAAAGGAAAACGTTTTGCCCCATCAGCGTTCCGTGAATGCGATAATTCGGTTATTACTTATGACTTTGGAGACAATGTGAATTATCTGAAACGCGAATGGTACATCGGTGCGTTGCAGAGCGATGACGAAGGCTACTGGAGCCAGTCATATAATGACGGCGACCATGAAGACCCCATCTTTACCTATTCGCGAAAGGTTTACAACGATGATGGCAAGTTGATAGGCGTGGCAGGAGCCGACTATACACTAGCATGGACAGAGCAGATGCTGAAAGACTTCAAGCCGTACGACGATGCCGTTTGTAGGTTGTACAGCACCAAGGGTACGTTGATTGTCGAGAGCGGAAATGATGATATGGACGGCATGATTGTGACGGAGAAAACGCTTTCGCCCACCAATATGCGCCTGGTGATAGGCGTTCCGAAAAGACATGTATTCAAAACTGTGCGCAGTCTGTCGCTGCTGGCGCTGACAATACTGCTGATGGGTATCCTCATAGCGGGATGGCTGATCCGCAGGATATGGCGCGACCAAGAGAATTTTGCCCGTGTAGAGACCGCCAAGAAACTGATGGAGAAAGAGTTGCAGATTGCCAGCAATATCCAAAAAGGAATCTTGAGAGGCAAGACTCAAGAGATTCATTTGGGCACAGCGACAAACGCTGAAAGCAAAAAGGAAGCGGAAGTACAGGCGGTGTTGGAGCCGATGCATGAAGTGGGCGGCGACCTGTATGACTACTACTGCAAGGGAGAAGACCTGTTCTTCATCATCGGCGATGTGAGCGGCAAGGGTGTGCCTGCAGCGATGTTCATGAGTGCGACGGTGAACCTGTTCCGCTCTGCCGTCCTGCGATTGCAATCGCCTAAAGCTATTCTAGAGGAGATCAACGGCGTGCTGAGTGAGCAAAATCCAAACCTGATGTTCGTCACCGCCATCATCGGGCGGCTGCATCTACCGACTGGACAGTTGCAGTATTGTAATGCGGGACACCTGCCACCATTGGTGGATGTAACATCTAGTAACGGCGTGCGCTGTCTGAAAGAGATTGCACTTGAACCGAACATCCCCTTGGGCCTCGAAGGAAAGTTCAGTTTTGTGGAACAAAGCATGTTGCTTGAGCAAGGTGACTGTCTGGTGCTTTATACAGACGGCATCACTGAAGCACGCAACAAGGATCATGAATTGTTGGGCATGGAAAGGTGGAAAGAGATCGTCGGAGGCGGGAAAGCACCTCAGCGCACTTCGACGACCATCGAAAGGCTTCTGACGGAAGTGAAGGCGTTTATCGGAGAGGCTGAGCAGACAGATGATATTACACTGCTGACCATCCGCATGATGAATGAAATCTAACCTATTGTCCTGCGCTTACCGCTTGCAGGGTGACTCCTGACCGAAGAGGAACTGAGGCTGGTAGCCGCCGGCATCGACCACGATCTTCTCGAAGACAATACCCGGATGCTTGGGCTGTAACGTCAGACTGTGTACCTCACGAGGTGCCACAGGCAATTCCACGACCTTCTCCACCACACGACTGGCAACGGCAGGATAATACTCTGAGTACATATAGGGCTGACGGTCGACAAGCGTCTTGTTGAAGTTAACCACCTGCGGCTCACCGCCGTCGAGGCTGACCGTGTACTCGAAACCGCCAGTGTCCAGGAAGTCAAGCGTTGACTTCGTCACGACATGAACTTTCACATTAGACGATTCGGTGGGTAGCGCAAACTGATAGGTCAGGGCAGCGTTTCCGACTTTTGACGTATAGGGTGTCAGGGCAACGGCACTGCGGGTGCGACCGTAATAGGGATAGACCGTCCACTCGGTGCCTTCAGGTGCCGTAGCACTGTAATAATGCTCGGCCTCCATCGCCACATAACCATCCTTGGCCTCGAAGGTAAAGCCACCTGCTGAGCCCTCATCGACAGATGTGGTTCGTGGCAACATGTCGGCTCGGAAGTTATCGTTCCAGGAACGGTAGCCGATATGCTTCTGGATCATCATACCATTCCACTTGCCACCGGCGATATCGGTATTATACGCCGCACAGAGCAAGGAGTCACGATGGAAGCACAGCTTCACCTTGTCGGCCCAGAGATTGGCATCCGGGTTCTTGCTGGCAGCCAGATACTGGTTCATGGCCTGGGCGTAGTACATATCATAGAGGTTGGCCATGGCCTGCACGGGGAAGAGAATCAATTGACGGTAGAAGTCGCGGGCTTCGACCGGAATCTGATCATAGAGACGCAGGGCACGCAGTTCCAGACGTTGGTAGTCATCAGCCACCTGTCGCCACTCGCCAGTCTTTATATTATAGGTACGCGCATCGAGCATCTCAGGAGTCACACGGGCCATGTACTGGCAGTTGCGGTTGTAGATAGAGGCCGCTTCCTCTGCCACGGCGCTGCTGAGGACGCTTTGGAAGAAGCGAAGGGTGTGGTCGGTGACGGTCTGGACGGTATACTCCTTCGGGTTCCAAGCCATATCCATAAACAACTGGATGGGATACTCCATCGGTTTCAGGTCGCCTACATTAAGAATCCACATGCGCTGGATGCCGAAATCATAGGCCAGCGACAACTGTTCAAACATCTGTTGCGTCTGGGTGACATTGAGCCATTTGGTATTACGGGGAGCCCCTACATAGTCCACGTGGTAGTAGATGCCCCACCCACCCTTACGACTACGTTCGGCGGCTGTAGGCACCCGACGGATATCACCCCAGTTGTCGTCGCTGATAAGAATCATCACATCGTCAGGCACCCGGAGTCCGGCATCGTAATAGTCCTGCACCTCTTTATACAAGGCCCATACCTGGGTGGTCTTTTCTGCCGGCTTGCCTGTCACCTCCTTGATGATTCGTCGCTGGTTGTCGATGATATTTTCCAACAGTTTAGTATCAGCATTTTCGCTCATCGCCTCATCACCGTCACCACGCATACCGATGGTCACGATATCATCCGTCCCCTTCATGCGCTCGATACCCTCACGGAAGAAACGGTCAAGGTTCTCCTTATTGGTCTGGTAGTTCCAAGCGCCCCACTCCTGACGGCGACGGGCATACTCCTGATGGTTACGGGCCATCGGCTCATGGTGTGACGTGCCTATGATGACACCCATCTCATCGGCCACCTTCGAGTTCTCGGGATCGTCGGCATAGAAAGCCCAGCCCCACATGGCAGGCCAGAGGAAGTTACCCTTCAGACGGAGGATCAGTTCAAACACTTTCTCATAGAAACGGTGGTCACCGTAGTCCGTGCCGAAGGTGTTCTTCACCCAGGTAGTCAGACAGGGTGCCTCATCATTCAGAAAGAGACCCCGGTAACGCACGCTCGGTTCTCCGTCGGTGTATTCACCTTTCTTTATATATATAGCGTCGTGCTTCTCCACTGGCACATCGGCCCAGTAGTACCATGGCGAGACACCGATCTGTTGCGACAGTTCATAGATACCGTAGACGGTACCGCGCTTGTCGCTGCCGGCAATAACAAGTTGATCGCCGATGGTCTTGATGATGTATTTCTCCGTCTTGCCCTTCAAGTCGCGGAGTTCGCCCTTCTTCACCCACTGGTCGATCTGCTTGTTCACGCCGACTGTACCAACGAAGATGTTTCCGGGTTTCCCGGAATCTCCGGAGCCTCCGGATAATGCGGCTTTGCCTGTCACCCGCCGGAAGTCCTGCTGGAGGTTGGCGATGGCGCGCTGCACGCAACTGTGCTCGTTGGCATCGAAGGAGATACTGGCATCTTTCAGCGAGAGTACATCTGCCGAAGGCTGGAACACGACAAACTGCTCTGCGGCACTCATGGTCAGGGCCATCAGCAGCGAAAGGGTCAAAAACAAGATTCTTTTCATATCGTTCATTTTCGTTTTGATGGTGCAAAGATACAACTTTTTATCCGAAATCGTTGCGTAATTTTGCTAAAAATAGTTAGAGAATATACTTTCAAAATTGCGCTATTGCCTTTATTCTACGCAACATTTGCGCAATATGTTACATTTCGCAAAGTGTTTGTTTCAATTGGAAAAGCCCATTAATTAATTTTATAATAACTTTGCACCCAAATATAATTGCAAGGACAGGCTATATATAATAAGGTGGATAAACCTATACATTACAATAATATCAATTATCTAACTAATTAATTAAAAGTATGTGGAATTTTAAATCACTACAAAAGCCGTTAATGGCACTGTTCCTGCTCTGTTTGTTCCCAATGGGAGCACTGGCTCAGAGCATCGTAAAGGGAACAGTGGTCGATGAAGCAGGTGAAGCCATCATTGGTGCCAGCGTACAAGTACAAGGTGCCAAGACGGGTGCTATCACCGACTTCAATGGTAACTTCAGTGTTCAGGCTGCCAGCAACGCCACACTGGTTATCTCCTACGTAGGTTATGTCACCGAGACTGTCAAGGTGAATGGCCGCAGTAACATTGACATCATTTTGAAGGAAGACGTCACAACGCTGAACGACGTGGTCGTCATCGGTTATGGTGTCCAGAAGAAGAGTGACCTGACCGGTGCCGTGGCATCCGTGAAGGGTGACGACATCAAGAACCTGAGCACCACAGACGCCGGTGCAGCCCTGCAGGGTAAGGTGACTGGTGTGCAGATCATCAACAGCGGTTCTCCTGGTGCAGGTGCCAGCATCCGTGTGCGTGGTTATGCATCGAACTCCGGTAACGTTGGCCCGCTGCTCATCGTCGACGGTCTGAAGGTTGATAACATCCAGTATCTGGATCCCACCCTCATTGAGTCTATGGAAGTGCTGAAGGATGCTGCCTCTGCAGCCATCTACGGTGCCCAGGCCGGTAACGGTGTGGTCATCATCACCACCAGAAACGGTTCAAAGGGCAAGGCTAAACTCTCCTATACCCTCAAGGCTGCCAGCCAGAGCCTCGGCAAGAAGTCTGAACTCTTCAATGCCAAGGACTACATCGAGTACCACAAGTATCTCGGTGACATGACTGAGACTGAACTTGTCAACAACGGTTACTATGCCCAGACAACACAAGATGCCAGCGGCAATACAATCGGCGTTCCCGGAACCGAGCGTTTCGACACCGACTGGTACGACGAGGTATTCGAGAACAGTTGGAGTATCCAGCACAACATCACTGTTGAGGGCGGTAACGAGAACGGTCACTTCCTCGCAGGCCTCGGCATCGTCGACAACGACGGTATCGTCAAGGGCAACAAGGATACCTACAAGCGCTTCACTGGTCAGATCAATGCCGACTACAAGTTCTTCAAGTGGTTGAGCGTTTCCAGCAACACCTCTATCGAGAAGTGGAAGAGAAAGTCACTGGGCAACGGTTACGGTTCATTCCTCAACGCCGTGGTATCTATCGACCCGCTGACTGCCGCCTATATCTATGACGAGGCTGACTTCGGTCAGAACGTGGCTTCTGCCTGGAATTCTCCAAACCACGGTTTCGTACCCCTGCCCGCTGGCTATACAGACGAGAACCCCATCTGGTATGGTACATCAAAGTATGTGGAAGAGGCTACCGGTAACCCGCTGGCACAGCGCGACCGTGCACAGGGTTACAGCGAAGGTATCAATGTCCGCGGTTCTGTTGCCGCCAACCTCATGCCGTTCGACTTCCTGACCATCACTTCCCGTCTCGGCTATCGCATCGCACAGGGCAACAGTCACAACTATGGTGAGCCCTACTTCCTGTCATCCATGGCCAAGAGCGAGTCTTACTCCATCTCTGCCAACACCGATGCCAGTCTCTACTATCAGTGGGAGAACTTCGCCAACTTCAACAAGACGTTCGGCCAGCACAGCATCAATGCCATGGCCGGTATGTCGTTCACGAAGAACCACTGGGACAACACCAGTGCCTCTTCTTCTGACACTCAGATGATTCTGAGAGCCTACCATGCTCCCAACTTCCGCTATATCGACTGTCTGAACGACAACGGTATTGCTCACCTGAAGGCAGGTAACACACCTGGTGATGCTACTGAGCTTTCATACTTCGGTCGTCTGTCCTATTCATTTGCAGACCGCTACTTCCTCCAGGCTAACTTCCGTGCCGACGCCTTCGACTCTTCGAAGTTGATGAAGGACAAGCGCTGGGGCTACTTCCCCTCATTCTCCGCTGGTTGGACCATCAGCAATGAGCCGTTCTTCAAGAACGCTATCAGCACTAACGCAGTTTCCTTCCTGAAACTCCGCGCTTCTTGGGGCCGCAACGGTAACGTCAACATCCTGAGTGGATACAAGTACAACCCGACCATCACGCTCGGTGGATACTACGATTTCAATGACGAGACCTCAAACGGAAGTGCCGTCGAAGGTGCACAGCCTTCAGGTATGGCTAACCCCGACCTGACATGGGAGACCTCTGAGCAGGTTGACCTCGGTCTCGATGCCCGCTTCCTCAACAACCGCCTGTCAATCGGATTCGACTGGTACCGTAAGATGACCAAGGACCTGCTCGTGAACATCACACCGCTTCCCGAACTTGGTTTCAGCAGCGCTACCGTGAACTCCGGTGAGGTTCTCAATACCGGTTTCGACATTGAGGCTGGCTGGCGTGACAATATCGGCGACTTCAAGTACAGCATCAGCGCCAACTTCTCTCCGTTGAAGAACGAGGTTAAGGCCGTGAACGAATCACTCCCGCGTTATTCTCAGGGTGGTATCAGCGGTTTCAACCAGAAGGTGCAGTCAACCTTCGAGACTGGACATACCATCTGGTACTTCCGTGGTTACGAGTATCTGGGTGTCTATAACGACAAGACTTGCGGTCTGGTCGGTGACACAGAAGCCAATCCTGATAATATTGGCAAAGCTCTGTACGGCGGCGCCGTTACAGACGAGGCTGGCAACACAAAGAGAGGTGCCGTCTTCGCTCCGGTGGAGAATGACATGGTTGACCTCGGTTCCGGTATCCCCAAGTTCACCTACGGTATCACCGTCAACCTCGAATACAAAGGCTTCGACCTCACCGTATTCGGAACCGGTGCTTCCGGCAACAAGATCTACAACCTGATGATGTCTGCCGACCGTACCCGTGTGAATGGTCTGGACTATTGGTGGAAAGGCTCTTCGAGACAGGATGCTGATGGCAACTGGACATTTGGCAGTTATCCCGACATGAAGAAGGTTGCTTCCGACTGGGTATTCTTCAGTTCATCCGCCAACGTATTCAGCGGCTCCTACTTCAAGTTCAAGCAGATCCAGCTCGGTTACACCGTGCCCACCAAGTTGACCCAGAAGGCCCTCATCAGCCAACTCCGTCTCTATGTCTCTCTCGACGACTTCTTCACCATCACCAACTATCCTGGTGCCGATCCTGAGACTGCCTCTTTCGACAACGGTGCATCACGTGGTTGGGATAATGGTAACTATCCTACCTCTAAGAAGGTTGTCTTCGGTGTAAATCTTGCATTCTAATCAAGTAAGAAAGTAAAAAGATAAAAAAGTAAAGAATATGAAAAAGATATATTTAATCGCTTTGCTTGGTGCCGCTTTCGGTTTCACAGCATGTGAGGATAAACTCGACATCCCCCAGAAGGCTGTCCTGACAACTGAGACCTTCTATAAAACGGATAATGACGCACAGCAGGCACTGGCTGCTGCCTACGAGCAATTCCAATGTAATACCATGGGACGTGCGATGGGTCCTGGTATCTATACCCCTGCAAGGGTTCTTGCTAACCACCCGGGTGACGATGTCTGCTACGGTGGTGAGTATTATGGCGACCATGAATTCGGCGGCTCTGTCAACGAGTTCCGTTTCAAGCACACGCCCGAGGCCATTGACTATCACTATAAAGGCCTTTACCTCTCTATCTATAATGATAACCTCGTGCTGCAGTACTTCTCCAAGGAAATGAATCCTGACGCAGAACTTACTCCGTACATGCTGCAGGCTGCTGCAGAGGCCCGCGTGCTCCGCGCCTGCAACTACTTCCTGCTCGCCTGCTACTGGGGTACACCTCCCTTCGTAGACCACGTCCTGTCTTCATCTGATATCGTTTGCAATAGCGACAGCGAGTTGGCTCCAGAGAATGCCCCGAAGTCACAGAAGGACTACTTCATCTGGATTGCCGAGGAGTGTGAGAAAGCCGTCGAAGACCTGACTGAGCGTACAGATCCTACCGACAAGGAGGGAACCTACCGCATCACCAAGGGCTTCGCCAATGCCATGGCAGGTAAGGCTTATCTGTTTGCTGGTGAATTCGGCAAGGCTGAGACAGCCTTTAAGAAGGTCATCGACTCTGGTAAGTATGAACTGGTATCCGGCGACGACTTCATGGATCTCTTCCACATTCAGGGCGACGGTTGCCCGGAGAAGATCTTCGAGGTGAACGTCAGATATAATGCTGCCGCTGGTGAATGGAGTTCAGGTGGTGGTATGGGATGGAACAGCCACAGTACGTGGATGGAGCCCAACTGCTTCCAGATCCGTTCCGACAAGTTCAAGGTTACGCCATTGGCAAAATATACCGGCGATGTCGTCGGCTGGGGATCCATCGGTATACCCGAATGGTTCGGCAATGCCTTGTATGAGAACGACGGTGATGACTCTAAGCGCCTCAAGGCAACCATGGTCCGCATCTCTGACCTGATTTATGGTACAACAGGTATTGACGCTATTGACAACTCCTTCACATTCTCTTACAGAGATAAAAAGACCAAGGAGACCATCTTCGTTCCTGTCGAGGAAAGACCTAACTGGGATATGATTGGTATCAAGGCCGGACGTAAGGGTCACTATGGCCAGTCGTTCTGGGTGCCCATCAAGCATGTCATCCGCGCCGGTGATGCTGAGGAAGCAGGTGGTACCTATTCTTCAGTTCACCGTCTGAACAACATCATCATCATGCGTTATGCCGAGGTGTTGCTCGACTATGCTGAGTGTCTGGTTCGTAATGGCAAGGCTAGTGAAGCATTAAAGTACATCAACGATATCCAGCAGCGTGCCGGTTCCAAGACCATCAGCAGCAGCGTAGACCTGGAGACCGTGAAGAAGGAGAAGGCCTTTGAGATGTGGTTCGAGAGTTGCCGCTATCAGGACATCATGCGTTATCTCAGATATGGTGACAATGATACCTTCACCCAGGAGAGTCTTGATCGCCTGAAGGTTCAGGGTAAGCATATTCCTCACCTCTGCGACAAGTTGTCTGAAATGCCTGCTGACATTCCCGAGGCTCAGACTGCCGATGCAGACGTCGTATGGGAGAATGGCGATGAGGCCAGCAGCCGCTTCTTCATCTTCCACACCCATGAGGCACAGGATGCAGGCTTCACAGTAGGCTGGCAGGATAAGCACAAACTCTTCCCCTATCCGCAGACCGTTCTGGACAACAACCCGAACCTCAAGCAGAATGAGGGATGGTAATCCAACTGAAAACAAGTTAGTAGTTAATATACATTGTTTTGGTAATTTAAAATGTGAAAGTGCCGCATCGTGAGATGCGGCACTTTATTTGTGGGGTGGTTACAGAATCTAAGGGATGTTATTCCTGTGTTACGATGATATGAGCGACGTCCGTGTTATATCGTCTCAGAATTGCAGAAATCAGCCTAAAATCCAGGGCAAAACATTCCGAGGTCGTAAAAACATGCCCCAAATCTGGGGCATGTTTTTCCGAAGTCGAAATATCTTCACCCAAATCTGGGGCATGTTTTTCCGGAGTCGGAATTTCTTCCCCTAAAACTGGGGCACGTTTTTCCGAAGTCGGAATATCTTCCCCCCAAACCGGGGCATGTTTTTCCGAAGTCGGAATTTCTTCCCCTAAAACTGGGGCACGTTTTTCCGGAGTCGGAATTTCTTCCCCCCAAACCGGGGCACGTTTTTCCGACTTCGGAATGACTTCCCCCAGATTCAGGACAGAAAAATGAAGGGCAGAGACGGTCTACCTGAGAACAAAATAATACTGAGAACAAACAAAAAGAAAAGGGAACTGCCGTTGGGCAATTCCCTTTATAATTGGTTTGCTATTCAGAATTACTTCTGGATGAACTTCTTACCGTTCATGATGACAGCGCCCTTGTAGTTAGCGTCAACCTTCTGACCAGCGAGGTTGTAGCGAACACCATTCTGAGCCTTGTTCTTCAGAGTCTTGATAGCAGTAGCATCATCGGGCTCAGCGTCGAGGTCCCAAATCTCAAACTTCTTCAGGATAGTGGTACCCAGGAAGTCACCGCACTGGAACAGCATGTGGCATTTCTCATAATCTGCGGGAGCAGGATCAGAATAAACGAACTCATCGGTCTGGAAGTCGCCAGTAGATGTAACGGCGAATGCCTCCTGGAAGTTTCCACTCCAGTTACCGAGCTGAAGCTGAACCTGACCATCGGTAGGATACTTAGCGGTGATCACGATTTTGTAGTTGTCGAACTGATAAATGTCGAAAGCGCCCAGAGGAGTAACCTCTACCTGGGGCTGCCAGAGCTGACCGGTCTGAGAAGCAACGGTAATTGCAATACCATCAGCGTTAGACTCGATTTTTGAACCAGCGTCTGTCTGAGAAGCATCAAACTGACTCCAATAAGGATAATCACCCTCGAAACCGCCTGTGAAATCATGCTCATAAATGATTGCCTGAGCATTTGCACCAATGGCCATGAAAGCCACAGCAACTAAAGTAAATAACTTCTTCATAAACTTTAAAATTTTGTTAGTTAATTAAATAATGTTTATTATATAAGATATAAATCTTATCGCATTTGTTGTTAATTTCGTTGCAAAGATAAGGTATTATTTCGAAATACTAATCATTTCTATGTTAAAAAATGTTTTTATCGGTTAATTTAATGCTTTTTGGAACATTTCATAACGATAAATGCAACATTTGACAAACCAATATCAGGAATATTATGTACCTTTGCAGCAAAATAAAAAACGCTAGATGAAAAGAGTCATACCTTTCTTACCGTGGATAGGAGCCTTGTTGCTCATTACCGTTGCACTACTCTGTTTCGAGAGCAATCTGCTTTGGAAAGTGCAGCAGTACAACCTGTTTCTCAACACCTCACTCTATTTGAAAGAGCAGATGCTGGTGCCAGGAGGATTTTTATCGTATATCAGTTGTTATTTCACGCAGTTCTTTTTCCATCCTTGGCTGGGTGTACTGATGCTCTGTGGCTGGTGGCTGTTGCTAATGTGGCTCACCAAGCGTACTTTCCGTATCACGGACAAATGGACCATTCTGGCGCTGATACCCATTGCCGTCCTGCTCATAGCCAACATGAGTCTGGGCTATTGGCACTATTTTATGCGTCTGAGGGGATATTTCTTCGTACCGACCATTGGTATCACAATAATAATTGCCATGCTATGGGGCTTCCGTGCACTGCCCCAGAAACTGTGGCTCCGCATTGTCTGGATGATTTTGGCTGCCGCTTTGGGTTATCCGCTGTTGGGCATCTATGGCTTGGCTGCCGTCCTGCTGATGGCTATATGGACCTGGCGGCTTCATCGCAACTACACACAGAATGCCATCCTGACGGTCATCGGTCTACTCTGTATCATTGCCGTCCCGCTGATATGCTACCGCTATATATACTACCAGACGAACTTCGATGACATCTGGACGGCGAGCCTGCCATCCTTCACCATTCATGAGACCTATTCAGCCTATTATATACCTTATTTTATATTAGGAGGTTTCTTTCTGGTGATGGCCGTGGTAAACATGAAACATGAATCACTAAGCATCAAACATTTTATCGTGCAGGGTGTATTGGCGATGGTGCTTATCCTCGGTGTCTGGCACTGGTGGTATAAGGATGCCAACTTCCACCACGAACTGGCCATGCAGCGCTGCATCGAACAGGCTGACTGGGAAGGTGTGCTCCGCGAAGGTCAGCAACAGGGTGACGAAGAGCCCACCCGTCCCATCGTCATGATGCACAACCTCGCCCTCTCACGGTTAGGACGACAACTCGACGAGATGTACAATTTCCCCAATGGCAAGAAGATGGCCAACACAGATTTGCCCTACGACATGCTGTACCATGTGTTTAGTCGTACCATCTATTATCAGTACGGACTGCTCAACGACTGCCACCGTCAATGTATGGAAAACGGTGTAGAGTATGGCTGGAGCGTAGAGATACAACAGTACCTGGCCCGTTGCTCGATGCTCATGGGTGAGACACAGGCCGCCCGGAAGATACTGAACCTGCTCCGACACACATTGTTTTACGGTGAATGGGCCGACAGCATGCAACAATTGTTGGATCATCCGCAGCAGATAGCGGAACATCCGGAGACAGGCCCCGTCACGCACATGATGCATTACAACAACGCAGTGGGCTCCGACGGCGGTAGGGTGGAACAATATGTCATGGGACAACTCTCCGTTCAGAACGCTGACGATCCGTATTTCCAGGAGCAGGCCGTGCTGGGTGCCCTTTGGACAAGGAACGCCCAAATGTTCTGGCCCCGCTTTTTCCACTATGCCCGTCTGTATCCCCGAGGTCCCATGCCTCGCATCTTCCAGGAGGGCGCCATCTTGTTCGGCTACCTTGAGAACAGGCCCGACCTGAACAGGATGCCCTTCGACAAGGGTGTAAGAGAAAGTTTCAATGCCTTCATGAGAGAGGCCCAGCAATACAACGGACAAGGTGCGGAAACAGGACGTGCCGCCCTCCGTCCGACTTTCGGCAACACCTATTATTTCTACTATTATTTTCTGCAAGACATCAAATAGAAAATGAAAAAGCATATTTTCATCACAGCGCTTTCGCTGTTGTTCTGCGCCTGTAGCCAGCAACTGCCATCAGACTTCACTGAGTCTGACGCACTGCCGAAGATTTATCCAGACTATGTAGATGTGACGGTTCCCGTCAACATTGCCCCGCTGACCTTCCAGATGGATGACCAGTCGGAGGAGATAGCCGTCCGCTATGCCTTCGGCGACGAGGAGATCATCTGTGGAGGCACCAAGGCGCAACCCGATTTCGACGCCTGGAAACGACTGGCTATCGCAGCCCAGGGCAAAGACATCCAGGTGGAGACCTATGCCTGCAAGGATGGACAGTGGACAAAGTTCAAGCCCTTTAGCATCCATGTGTCGCCCGATTCCATTGACGCCTATATCAGCTACCGCCTCATCTCCCCCTCGTATGTCAATTACGAGGAACTGACCATCAGCCAGCGCTGCGTGGAGAATTACGACGAGAGCGTGATTTATGACAATATCCTCTGTACGGAGGGGCCGAACGGACAGTGTATCAACTGTCATAACTACCAGCAGTATAATCCTGGCAGGATGCAGTTCCACGCCCGCCAGAACCACGGCGGAACCATCATTGCCTATGACGGAACCATCCGTAAGATCAATATGAAGAATGACTCCATCCTCTCTGCCGGTGTCTACCCGGCCTGGCATCCCGAATTGCCGCTCATCGTCTATTCTACGAATACGACGCGCCAGAATTTCCACGTGAACCATCCCAACAAGATTGAGGTGTATGACACGGAGAGCGACCTGATTGCCTACGACGTGATGAAGAACGAGGTGACGAACATTGAGAATGACCCCAATGAGTTAGAGGTATTCCCCTTCTGGGCTCCAGACGGCAAGGCTGTCTACTACTGCAGCGCCCATTTCGAGTACCCGGACTCCATAGAGGACAAGACGACCTACCTGCTCAGACATTCCAATAAGATCAGATACAATATCTACCGCAAGTCTTTCGACCCAGCCACGATGGCGTTCGGCCCACGCGAACAGGTGTTTGCTGCAGACTCGCTGGAGAAAAGTGCCACCTTGCCCCGTATCTCACCCGACGGACGCTATCTGATGTTCGCTTTGGCAGAGTATGGCGTATTCCATATCTGGCACCGTGATGCAGACCTTTGGACGATAGACCTCCAGACCGGTGAGGCCCGTCCCATGACAGAGCTGAACAGCAACGATACCGAGAGTTATCATTCCTGGTCGAGCAATGGCAAGTGGGTGGTATTCAGCAGTCGCAGGGATGACGGTAACTTCACCCGTCCTTTCTTCGCCCATATCGATGCAAACGGTAAGGGTTCAAAACCCTTCGAACTGCCCTGTGCCGATCCGGACTATCACCGTCAGTTCATGAAGTGCTATAATATCCCAGAGTTCATGCGCGGTCCTGTCACCATCAAGCCCCAGGCTTTTGCCGATGTGTTTAAGCGTGACGGTGGCGAACCCGTGAAATACGTCCAGAAACTCAGCCGTTAAAACTTTCCATTATTCGGGAAAAAGTTACGAATTATTTCCCAAATGTAACAATTCCAAAGAAAGTGGTGGTTTATTATTAAACCATCACAGGGAAATTACATCTAATTCAGAAATATTTTGTATATTTGCAACTGAAACTTAAAAAACGTTCAATTATTCAATTAATATCAACGCGAATGAAAAAATTACTATGTGTCATTCTCATGGGTGTGCCTCTCCTCGCAGCGGCACAGAAACAACAAGGTGTACCTCTATCCATCGCATGACATCAAGCCCCCCGTCGGACAGCGACAGGACTGGTTCTGCATGGAAGACTACCACGTGTTCTCATCCGAAAATCTGACCGACTGGACAGACCACGGTGTCATCGTTACCCAGAACAAAGTACCCTGGGTGCGTCCTAACTCCTACTCGATGTGGGCACCCGACTGCGTCGAGAAAAACGGCAAGTACTATTTCTACTTCCCCTCTGCACCTCAGGCAGGTGGTGGCTTCGGTATCGGTGTAGCCATTGCTGACCGTCCTGAGGGTCCGTTCATTCCTGAGCCAGAGAACATCAAGGGTGTCAGCGGTATCGACCCGTGCGTGCTCCTGGCATCCGACGGCAACGCCTACCTCTTCTGGGGCAATGGCCGTTGTGCCAAACTGAAGCCCAACATGAAGGAACTGGCTGACGACAATCCCAAGTCAAAAGTCAAATGGGGCAACCGCGAGATGGAAATGATTGGCGTCAACTGTCTCGAAGGCCTTCCCAACCGTCAGGCTGAGGGTCCGTTTGCCTTCGAGGCTAACGGCTGGTACTACCTCACCTATCCGTATGTGAGAGAGAATACCGAAGTCCTCGGCTATGCCATGAGTAAGAACCCGATGGGTCCCTACGAGTACAAGGGACTGATTATGGCTGAACAACCCAACGGCTGCTGGACCAATCACCATAGTATCATTAACTACAAGGGCCAGTGGTATCTGTTCTATCACCACAACTATTTCTCTCCGAGTGATGACAAGCGCCGTTCTGCCTGCATTGAGAAATTGTATTTCAATGCCGACGGTACTATCCAGGAGGTGAAGCAGACCATTCGTGGCGTGGGTATCAACAAGGCTACCGAGAAGATTGAGATCGACCGTTACAGCACTGCCAGCGCAGGTGTGACCAGCGAACTCATCGATACCGTCAACACCTTCCGCGGTTTCCAGGCCACCCTGCCTACAAAGGGCAGTTGGCTCCAGTATAATGATGTGGACTTCAGCATGATTTCCGACGGCTACCTCATCATGAGTGTTAAAGCCAGCGACGATACAGAACTCTGTATCCGTGAAGGCAGCGCCAAGGGCAAGGTCATCGCCCGTCACAAGTTGACGGTGAGACCACCAGAGCCTCCTGCAGGCGGTGCCAATGGTCCTGGAGGCGGTATGATGATGCGTTTCAACCGCGACCAGCGCAACCAATGGCTCACACAGACAGCCAAACTCGACTATATCCCCAGTGGTGTGACCAATCTCGTCATCACCAACGAGGGTGAGGGTGCGCTCAGCGTGGACTATGTCCGCGTGGCTGCCAATACCACAGCACAGCCCGACGGCGAAGGCTTCATCCACCGTTGGCTGCTCCTGGAGCCTATCACCAAGCCCAACAGCGGCAATACCGTGTTCACAGACTCTTATCTGCGTGAGCACTTCAACAGAGAATACTTCAAGGGTCAGCAGACCATCATTCCGAAGGACGGTCAGAAGGTGAAGGCCGTGTTCCAGCAGGAGCAGGCTCCCGCAGGCTTCGGACGTGGATTCGGTGCCCAGCAACAGCCTCAGGGACCACAGGTGAAGACTGTCACCCAGAACCTCACCTGGCATGCTCTCGACAGCGAGAACCTGAACGTGAAACTCTTCCGCTTTGCTGAGAAGTGGGGTGAGGAGATCTATGGTGTGCTCTTCTGGGCTGTCACCATCATCGACTGCGACGAGGATATTGAAAACGTCCGTCTGGCTGTCGGTTCCAACTCTGCCTCTATGTGGTGGCTCAATGGCGAAGAGACGCTCCTGCTCTCTGGCGACCGTCGTATGGTGAAGGACGATGCCATGTCGAAGCGTATCACCTTGAAGAAGGGCCGCAACATCCTGCGTGGTGCCGTCATCAACGGCCCGGGCATGAGCGACTTCTGCGTCCGCTTCCTCGATGAGAACGGTAACCCTGTTAAGAACTACAAGATCAATTTAAATCAGAAATAAATATGAAAAGACTATATAGTATCCTTGCGGCCATGACGCTGGCCACAGCCGCAAACGCGCAGATTGGCGCACCCTTTATCCACGACCCCTCGACGATTGCCGAGTGCGAGGGCAAATACTACACCTTCGGCACTGGTGGCGGCGGTCTGATCTCTGAGGACGGCTGGACCTGGAACAGTGGTGCTGAGCGCCCAGGTGGCGGTGCAGCCCCTGATGTGATTAAGATCGGCGACCGTTATCTCTGCATCTATGGTGCTACCGGTGGTGGCCTCGGCGGCGGACACGCTGGCCGTATCCTCACCATGTGGAACAAGACTCTCGACCCGAAGTCGCCCGACTTCAAGTGGTCTGAGGCTGTGGAGGTCTGCTTCTCCGACGGTATGGAGGATCAGGACGCTATCGACCCGGGTATCATGCTCGATCCCTCGACAGGTCGTCTATGGGTGAGTTATGGTACTTATTTCGGCACCATCCGACTCATCGAACTCGATCCCACCACAGGTTTCCGTAAGAGCGGTAACGTAGAGAAGGATATCGCCATCGACTGTGAGGCTTCCGACCTCATCTGCCGCAATGGCTGGTACTACCTGCTCGGTACCCACGGCACCTGCTGCGACGGTGTGAACTCTACCTATAACATAGTCGTAGGCCGTTCCAAGAGTCCTGAGGGACCGTATATTGATAATGTAGGCCGCGACATGTATCATGGTGGTGGTCGTATGGTGGTGGCCGCTGGCGACCGCAAGACCGGTGCCGGACACTTCGGACGCACCATCATCGATGAGGGCGTTGAAGTGGCATCGTTCCACTGGGAAGCCGACTTCGACATGGGTGGCCGTTCTACACTGGCTATCCGTCCGCTGCTTTGGAAGAATGACTGGCCCTATTGCGGTGAGCAGTTCAAGGGCGGTACCTTCGAGATTGAGTCAGAGCGTCGTGGCTATGCCCTCGAGTTGGCTGTCGACTTCGTCCGCATGAACGTGGCCCGTATGGGCGGTTTCGGTGGCTTCGGTGGTCGTCCGCAGCAGAATGCTGAGCCTCCCAAGCCCGTGGAGAACCAGACACTGGATCAGGTGAAGAGCACATGGCCTGAGGGTGACATCCCCGCCCGTATCGGCGACTATATGTTCCGTCCCCACCAGCGCTGGACTGTGACCCCGGTTGAAGGTAAGGGTGCCTACCTTGGCAACACCTACTTCAAGATTACCATCGAAGGTACAGAGCGTGCACTCGCCGCCACAGCCGACTGCGAGGTGAAGACCGTTCCCGCCTACACTGGCGCTGATGAGCAACTCTGGCGCATCGAGCAACTGACTGACGGAACCTTCCGTATCATGCCGAAGGTCATCCCTGGCCAGGAGGGCATTAACACGAGCATCTGCCTCTACTCAGCAGGTGACTCCACCCCCACCCTCGCCAAGTACGACTTCAGCAGCGACAACTCGAAGTGGAACTTCCGCAATCACTAATCCTAGGGAATCCTAGGCAGTCCTAGGCTATCCTAGGATTGCCTAGGTTCCCCTAGATTTTCCTAGGATAGCCTAGGACTGCCTAGGATTGCCTAGAATCTCACAAACCAAATTATTATGAAATCATACACAGAAGGTAAAATACTACGAAAAGCAGTTGTTTGGAAAGACCTCTACTTCTATCGGAAGAGCGATACCATTTATCAGTTAACAGTGGTGTTCTGTAAGCGCTTTCTCCCGCTTCACGGTGATCGCACGGTGGATCAGATGGTGCAAGCCGCACGCTCTGGCAAGCAAAACATCGTGGAAGGCAGCGAAGACGGACAGACCAGTTCCGAGATGGAGATTAAGTTGCTCAACGTGGCTCGGGGCAGTCTCCAAGAATTGCGGGCTGATTATCACGACTATCTGAACACCCATCATCTTTCGCCTTGGCCAGCCGACAGCGAACGCCAGCAGCGACTTCGTGATTTCTGCCACACGCATAATGACTATGATGCATACGCCCCGTTGGTATTAAAGATGAACGATGAAGAGATGGCTAACCTACTACTCACACTCTGCCACCAGACAGATAAGATGATGTGCGCCTATATCGAGAAATTGGAGCAGCGATTTGTGAAAGAGGGTGGTATCAAGGAGCGCATGTACGCAGCCCGCACGGGCTATCGCCAGCAGCAGGACACCTATCTGCACTCTCTGGAAGCCGAGATCCAGCGCCTGAAAACCGAAAATGTCGAATTGAAGCAGAGGATAGAAGAACTAGAGGCTAGGAAACTCTAGGCGGCCCTAGGATTTTCTTGGCTGTCCTAGGCTGTCCTAGGTTTTCCTAGGTTTTCCTAGGATTGCCTAGCCTATTTCTGATTATACTGCAGGGGCCAGATGGAGCGGAGTTTAGTGAGGATGCCGATAGGCAGGCGGAGGGTGAATTCATACTCCTGATCCTTCACCCAGCGATAACTGTTGAACTGATCAAAGGTGATGGACTCGCCATCGACCTTCTCGATGATGTAGTCGTGGCGGAAGCCGGCCTCCCAGGCCTTGCCCTGCTCCATCACCATTCCAATCATCGCCTTTCCCTCTTTCTCGACGATGACGATATCCGGGCGGCGATTCGCCACAATACAGGATGTCTGTCCGTCGTAAGGCTGGAAAATCAATTGTTTACGGAAGGGGTCGATAATCATCGCACCGTATCGGAGCAGGGGCGCGCCAATATGAGAGCCGCCCTGAACGGTGGCGCAATGTACCTCCTGTAATATAAAGTTTCCCCATCTCAGACTGTCGAGCGACAGCAGCGTGATCTGATGCGAACGCTCGCTTCCGAAGTGGCCGATGGCATGGCTGCCATAGGTGACGCCTTCTATCTGTCTCTCCACAGAGGGAGCGGTGGCCAGCATCTGGGCAAAACGCTCGTTGTTGATGGCATAGAGTAGCGGACTGCCTGAGTCGAAAAGCACTTCTTCTGTAGTTCCCTCAAACGGGGAGATATTGACGTAAGGTACATGCCATTTCAGACGGTATCTGAGTGCTTCGCCCTGAGCCCGCTTGAAGTAGGCCTTCCGATCTGTCAGTATCATCACGCTGTCGCGACAATCTATCTTCGCAGCGATACCCCGATGGAACAGTGCAAAACCGATGATACCATCCTCACCCTGTCGCCTCACATTGCGCTTCATCCGCTGTACCTTAAAGCCGCTGATGATGAGTGAGTCCAACATCAGCGGAGGCAGTTCTACCGTCGTCACCTTATGACTCTGTCCGACGGCATCCTCCGACTTGATGAAGCCCAGTTCCCTCAAGCCCTCGATATCGACATCGTCGTAGATAACCCCCTGACTGGCACCTGTATCAAGTTTAAAGCGGTACTGTCTTCCCTGCATCCTGACGGGCAGGTAGATCTGTCCCCGCTCGATCTCGATGGGAATAGTCATCACGAAATTCTTCCGCGACAAGAAAAAGTCCGTGTCGTAGCGCTTCATCTGCGCCACGACACCGATACACACCATCAGCAGCAATGCCACTGAAACGATTCTCTTATTCAGCAATTCCGTTTACTACTTTGAGACCATGAAACGGAAGGTAATACCGCCTCCGAAGTCACCAATGCGGTCGTCGGTCATCGCCATCATCTGATACTTCTTGCCATCCTTCTCAACAACGTAACTGCGAACCTTGTCGGCTTTCAATTGCTCAGCAGTCATTTCCTTGCCGCTGAAAGTGTGGAAGCACTTTACACCCTTGGCCTCAAACACATCTGCAACCTTATTGTGGATGGCATCGAAGTCACCCTCAGCCAACTGGTGGTCTATATAGAGACTAAAACCGATGGAGCCACCTGTGGGACCGCTTTGCATATTGACCACACGGACATTGGGAATGCCGGCCAAATCCTCTGCCTTCACACCAAGGGCATCGAAGGAGCCCGTTGTCTCGGGCTGGTTCTTGAACTTGTTGAGCGACACGGTGAAATTATACTCAATGAACATCTGCTCATCGTCACCCTCGCCACGCGTCACAATCTCGTAGGCGGGATTGGGCTCGTCGGCATAATACTCAAAGTCCATATTCTTATTGAAGTCGAAGCCAAGACGCAAGCGGATATCCTTTCCCTGCTCAGGCTGATAGAGGAAGATGTCGGAGTCCCAGCCAGCCTTGTCAATCTTTTCCTGCTGCCAGTCGGCAATGCGATAGCCTTTCTCCTTCAGCGACTTCACCCATGCCTGCAATTCCTCGCGGGTCACACCCTTGTAGTACACACGATAGAGATAAGAATCCTCTTCGCCTGTTAACTCAGTACACACGATATGTCCCTTGGTAGGAATTTCCGTGTAACCGTATTTGTCGTAGATTGCTGCGGGCCACTTGCCTTCAGCCAAGCCAGAGGCATTGCTGCTCTCAGATTCACCACTTGCGCTGCTGCCGCTCTTTCCACCGCAGGCTGTCAGTGCGAGCGTTGCGATACACATCAATACTAAACTCAGTTTCTTCATAACATGTTGGTTTTTAATGATTAATACTATATTATCGGGGAAAACTATTCTAAAACCTCGAACTTCGTAACAACAAAAGAACCCTCGCCGGTATCGGCCTTGAGGCAGACATTCTGGAAGATGGTATCCATACCATTCTCGACGGTACAGGTGATACACTTATAGCCCAGATAGTTGGTCTCGCCGAAAGTCATTTGCGTATTCTTGATCAGTCCCTGTGCCATGGCCCAACGGATCTCATCGAGGCCTGCAGAAGGTGCTTGGTCAAGACCCATAGGCGTCACCCACATACAGTTACAACCCAGGAAAGCGATACTTGCTTCTTCTCCTGTGACAGTATAGACATTCCCTGCCACATCGTGGATGGTCGTCTTGCCATTGTCGTACTCAGCGATACCCAACAAGGGGTTGACTTCCTTGATACGCTTGCCGCCATCGCGATACTCCACAGTACCTGTCATGCCGGCAAAGTCGTAGGTAGCATTGAAGTTACGCACCTCCCAAGGCATCTCGATATCATGCGACTCAACGGCATTACCCAGACTGTCCACGATACTGGTACGGAGCACCGTCTTATAACCCATGGGAACAGGCGACGTACACGCCACCTTCACATTACCGTCCTTATCGCCAACCGCGGCCCAGGGTTCTCCGATGGGACGCAGTCCGCCGGCACCGTCAGCGCGACGTGCTACCTTCGGACGTGACAGTCCGCCATACTGTCCTGCCAGAGTATATTCCTCCGTCTTATCCTCCAAGGGGAAGTCTGACATCCACTGGCAATGCAGGGCTGCGCCATTACTGTTAGCCGGTGCCACCTGTTTCTCACCGTCCTGTTCGGCCTGCACCTGCATCTCCCATTCGCTATGGCTACCGAAACTGTTGAACACCCGTTTCAACGAGTCTCTGACGGTAAAGTGCTTGGGTTCCTCCCAGAGTTTGGTGACAAAAAGGTCTGGCGACTCATAACTCAGTGTATCCTTGCCGTTCCTGATAAGGGGGAAGTAAAGTCCGCCCCGCAGATTCACACCGGCATCCGCCATGAAGTAAGGAAAGAAACCATCCTTCGTCACATAACTCTCGTAGTTGAGACGCAGGAAGGGCATCAGGTCCACGTGGAGTCCTACGGCCAGGTTCACCGCTAGGTCGAAACGGATGAAGGGTGAAGCCTTGAAGTTGCCTTTGCCGGAGAGTGCGAAAAAATCCGGACGCTTCT
The DNA here is from genome assembly GCA_902784565.1 of uncultured Prevotellaceae bacterium. Classification (GTDB taxonomy): domain Bacteria; phylum Bacteroidota; class Bacteroidia; order Bacteroidales; family Bacteroidaceae; genus Prevotella. The sequence continues at coordinate 4,461 of CACZVE010000023.1, read as the reverse complement.
GGTCGTGGCCATAGGTAAAGTCGAGGATGGGTTTCAACTCATTCTTTTCACCATAATATTCCATACCTGCGCTGACCTTCAACGTCGTGACATTCTCATGGGCATACCTCAGTTCTGCCTCCGCAAAGGCCTGCATACGGGCACCCAGTTCGGCAGAGAACGACACATAGATTGGCACATAGCCCACCACGAATCCCTTCGCCGTATAGAACAAAGGCTTCTTCATGCGCGCCTCTTTGTCCAGGACTTTCTTCTTGGCTTTTATGTCAATCTTGTTCACCAGACTGTTCTCAAGGGTACCTGTCAGCACAAGCCCCATCTTCTTGATCTGGCTGGAGTAAGAGCGGATGCCTTCCGAACCCTGAACAGGAGGGCCAGACTGATAGGCGAAATGTGCCTGAAGCGTCACCTTATTACCTGTCTCCACCCACACGGGTTCTTCGCCAAACGAAATCTTGTCGCTGACAAACTCCAACGGAGGCAGTGACTTCATGTCGCCGTTGTCGCCTCGGGTACGGACAGACTCCCCAGTCTTATAGTAGGGATCATTGGGATTGGAGGTAAACACGAGATCGGCATTATACAATAGTTCTTCGAGCGGGGTAGGACGGAAACGGATATCCGCCACATTACCGTCAAGCGTCCACGTCAGCACATAACAGTTACAGCCGAAGTCATCTTTCTCGAACGGCAGGATCTTTCCGACATAGAGTTGGGGAACATCCTTCAGGAAACGCACCTTGATACGACAGAGAGCCGTATCGAGCTCAATCACCTCATAGTCGGCCTGTTCCAGCGACTCGAAGTTGGGGTTCACGGTGTCTGTGGCCTTCGGTTCGATATAGGGGTCGGCAGCCACCACAACCTGATCCTCGAAATACACCTGTTTGATCTCGTCGGCTCCAAAGGTCCTGGATGTTCCTTCCGACACGATCGTATAACCACCCGAGGCCGCATCGTATCTCAGACCGCCATCCTCTGTCATCGCGAAGTCGTACATCTGACCCGATGTCGTCACCACCACCATCCTATCCTGTGCCTTGACAACTGTTGTCAGACAGAGGGAGACTGCCATTGCAAAGAATAATTTCTTCATGGCCTGACGATTTTAAAGGATGACTGACTGTTCAACCGAATCATATAGACACCCGACGGCATCATGGAGAGATTTACGACAGCACTGCCCTGCGAGGTTGTCACACAATCGGAACTCACCTGACGACCTGCGGCATCATACACGCCTATTGCAGACGGATTGTCCACTCCTTCGATGCGCACAATACCCTGTTTGTCGTAGACAATCTGTTCCTTCGGATTCATCAGGGAGTGAATGCCTGACGTCCCAGAAAAGGCAAACCCACGGAAACTGTTTTTCTCGACTACCACAGGCTGGGCGCCCTTGGTAGTAAAATACACGTAGTCGCCTTCCCACAACAACTGTGGACGCTCTGCCAGAGGGAACTCCAACTGAGAACCGTCTGCAAGATCCACCCTCAGCATCGGCTGGTCATCCGACGCTGCCGAAGCACTGGTGCCTCCCATAAACAGCATGCACACTAGTGTGAAAAAGATCTTCTTCATAAGTCGGTTGATTAGAATCACAGAGGGACGGTTCTTTTGTTACGTCAATTGGCGATGTAACAAAAGAACCGTCCCTCTGTGATTGTTATTTCTTGATAAACTCGACGCGACGGTTCTTGGCGCGGCCCTCGTCGGTCTTATTGTCTGCGACGGGCTCGTGCGAGCCCTTACCCACAGCACGGAGGTTGAAGCCATCCACGCCTAAGCCTTCGAGAGCCTTTACCACGGCCTCAGCACGCTGCTGCGACAGGGGATCGTTCACGGCATCAGAGCCCTGATTGTCGGTATGTCCCTGCACCTCAAAGCGAACGCTGGGATTTTTCTTCATATAGTCGGCCACCTTCTGGATCTCCTCCATCGACTCGGGCTTCAGCGTAGCCTTAGCTGTCTCGAAGAGAATATTGTTTGTCACAAATTTTCCAGTCTCTGCAATAGCCTTCTCAACGGCACTCATATCAGTTGTCTGCTGGGCATAGAGCTCATTTCCACCCTTGGCAAAACGGAAGTTGGTCAGATAGTTCTTATTCCCATGGAATCCGCCCCAATCTGCCTGATGAATCTTCACACGATCGGCAGCCGTACTATTGGGAATATTTATCACACGCTTACCGTTAATATAGATCTTGATGGCACGCTTGTTGAACGACAAAGCAAAATGGCTCCAATCGTTCTTCTTTAATTCCCAAGTCTTGCCACCTCCAGAATCACGCCAGTCACCTGATACTGATCTGTAACGACAAGTCACTTCAAGTTTGTCATAACTCTCACCGATTCTGATTTCATATACACCCTCATCATTGCTCTTGTTAAACTCAAATTCGTAGCAGTTACTAAGCTCCGTCTTTGGGTCGTTCATCCAGAAATCACATTCCATAGTGAAGAAATCGGGCAAATAACTGGATTGATTGGTCATCAATGGCTCAATTCTTGTACCAGGCTCGAAGTGAATACATTTCTTTCCCTTCATATTGGCCACATCGGTAGAACCATCAATCAGGTCCCACTTAGAGGGGAACTCACCCATCTGTTCGCCTTGAAGATTATCCTCAAAGAATACTGCGCTGCCTGGCACGAAGTCGGTCTGCTGATACTCTGCTTCTGTATCTTGTGGACCTTCTTCCTCCTCATCATCAGCATCGCTGTTAGAACTCTTGCTCTTTTTGCTGGACTTCTTTCCGTCGAGGACTTCGTCCATCGCATCGTCGGTGGTACGTTCCACCTTACTCTCCACCTTGCGCTCCACAGCATTCTCAGCGGCCTTTACCGCTCTGTCCTTCAGTCTGTTCAGGAATCCCTGAGCATTCACGTTCACTGCGAAGGCTATCGCCATCATCAGCATCATCACTAGTCTCTTCATCATATTCTGCTGGTTTAAATTTTGATTATACTTATAATTTATACTTATCGGGTGCAAAAATAAGCAATAAATTCGTAACTACCAAGAAAAACGCAAAAATAATGGCAGGTTTGCACAATAAAGGGGGGCAAAACTCGTCAATAGACAGAAATGATATGGAGAAAATGGGGACAAATCTGCTCAAAGGGCAGAAATATGATTAAAAAGGACACTTTTTTGCCAAAAAATTTGGAAATTAAAAGAAAAAAACATATCTTTGCAAAGTATTAACTAACATTATTATTCACTAAACAATTAAGATTATGAAGAAAGTTTTGATGATTGCAGCAATGATGATTGCTACGCTGAGTGCAAATGCCCAGAACGAATTAGGTCAGATTACTCTGAAGCCGATGGCAGGTATCAACTTGGCTACGATGACAAAGACTGACGATTCTAAGATGCGCGTCGGTCTTGCCGCCGGTGTTGAAGCCGAATACGGCCTTGCTGAGGACTTAGGCGTTTCTGCAGGTGTGCTTTACTCTATGCAGGGCGTGAAGGGTACGACGGACATCGCTGGTGTCAAGATTGACCAGACCTATAAGTTGGACTATATCAACATTCCCATTCTGGCCAATTACTACATTGTCAAGGGTCTCGCTATCAAGGCTGGTATTCAGCCCGCCTTCAAGGTTACATCAAAGGCAAAATTCGAGGGTTCGTACAGTGGCTCGAAAATGAGTGAGGAAGAGAATATTGATGGCACCAAAGGTTTCTACCTGTCAGTTCCCTTTGGTCTGTCTTATGAAATCAGCAACGTCGTCATCGATGCCCGTTATAACCTCGGTGTCACCAAGGCCATCAAGGATATCGACTCCAAGCACTCTTGGTTCACCTTCACTTTAGGTTACAAGTTCGCACTCTAAGCGTTTACAATTCATCTGACAACAAACCTATGCGCTCCTCCTCACCGAGGGGCGCATTTTTTTAACCCACGCTTATTGGTGTTCTTGACGGGGACGGTGAGGGTAAAGTCGGAATTTCCGGAAATACTGGGCTCGCCTACCTCAAACGTCGTGTAACTCAGGCCATAGCCGAAGGGGAAGAGGGCGTCGGTGAAGTAACGATAGGTGCGGCCCTTCATCGAGTAGTCCTCGTAGTCAGGCAGTTGACTGCTGTTCTTGTAGAATGTCACGGGCAGTTTACCGCTGGGGTTGAAGTCGCCGAAGAGCACATCTGCAATGGCGGTGCCACCCTCCTGACCCGCATACCAGGCCTGTACGATGGCCTCGCAGGTCTTGGTCTCCGGTTCCAGTGCGATGCAGGAGCCGGAGCAGTTGACGAAGATCACCTGCTTGCCAGCCTCCTTCAGTGCTTTGAGGAAGTCGCGCTGCACCTTGGGCAGTTCGATATGGGTGCGGTCGCCACCCTTGAAACCGTCGATATTGACAGGCATCTCCTCACCTTCAAGGGCAGCAGAGATACCACCCACGAAGATTACCTTGTCGATGCCCTTGAGTTGGGCGATGATCTGCTGATAGTCG
>CACZVE010000022.1 GCA_902784565.1 uncultured Prevotellaceae bacterium | reverse complement strand
CCCTAAATCTCTTGCCTAATGCCTGTATTATTTGCACTGTAGGCATTGATTTTATATCCATTATCTCTTCCATATGGCTGCAAAGGTACATAAACTTTCCCTAAGAGCCAAATATTTCGATTAAAAATTAGTTTATGAACGCTTAAATTTGCAAATTTCTATTATAAATTAACTCTTTTAAAGGTTATTTCTATAGTTTCTTGTTGTCCTTGAATGAGTAGGGCTATCACTAGGGCCAGGCCCCCTGATAGGTTTTGGCAGCGGAACCTATCAGGGGGCCTGGCCCTGGTGATAGGTTTCTGTCATTTCGATCAAGCGTAGCGCGTGGAGAAATCTCAGATTTCTCGACTCCGCTCGAAATGACAAGGGGGAGGACGGTATAGCCTAAAGTGTTAAAAAGGTTGTAAAGTTACAACCATTTCGAAAATATTTTGTATCTTCGCAACGGAATTACTAAAAAACTTAAGGATATGAAGAAATTTGAATTAATGGCATTGCCGTATGCACTGGAGGCATTGGAGCCGGTGATTAGCAGACAGACGTTGGAGTTTCACCATGGGAGACATCTGGCGGCTTATGTGAATAATCTGAATGGATTGCTGGATGGGAGCCCGTTGGCGGGTTTGTCGCTGGAGGAGATTGTATTGAAGGCTGATGGTGGAATATTGAATAATGCAGGACAAATCCTGAACCATGAGCTGTATTTTGGTCAGTTCTCTACACCTAAGGCTGAGAACCGACCGGAGGGGAGTCTTGGCGAGGCCATCACTCGTGACTTCGGGTCGTTTGAGGCGTTCAAGGAGGAGTTCCAGAAAAAAGGAGCTACGCTATTTGGCTCTGGCTGGGTGTGGCTGTCGGCTGATAAGGATGGCAAACTTGTGATTACGCAAGAGACGAATGCTGCTAATCCTGTACAGAAGGGCTTGAAGCCACTGCTGACCTTCGATGTCTGGGAGCATGCCTACTACCTGGACTATCAGAATCGCCGTCCTGACCATCTCACTGCCCTCTGGCAAATCATCGACTGGCGGTTGATTGAAAAGCGGTACAAGTTTGACTAACCTATCACTAGGGCCAGGCCCCCTGATAGGTTCCGCCGCCAAACCTATCAGGGGGCCTGGCCCTGGTGATAGATTTTGGAGGAAAAATTTGGTGGTTACAACAAAAATGCTTAACTTTGCAGCCGTTATAATTAATTCTCAATGCTATGACAAGACAACTCCGACAACAAAGTTCGACAGGCATCCATCACGTGATGCTCCGCGGCATCAACCGTCAAATCATGTTTGAAAACGATGACGACTACCGTAAATTCATCTTCATCCTCCACGACTTGGTCGCTCCAAAAGACCAGCTCAAGCGCCCCCTTCCACCGCGTTGTGCCATATACGCTTACTGCCTGATGACCAACCATGTCCATCTCCTCATACAGGAAAAAGACGACAAACTACCCAACATCATCAGGGACATTGCCTCACGCTACGCGATGTACTACAACAACCGTTACGAACACTTCGGTCACCTTTTCCAGGATCGATACAAAAGCGAGCCCGTCAACGATGCCGCCTATTTCCTCACACTCATCCGATACATCCACCAAAACCCCGTCGCTGGTGGACTCTCTAACGACGTGGAATCCTACGAGTGGAGCAGTTGGCGTGAATTCATAGCCGACCCCAAACGCGTCTCTTCTATCTGCGCAGTGTCGGTAGTTCTGAAAAGTTTCCCCCTCGAAGAACTCTGCGAATTAGTCAACACCCCCCTGCCGAAAACCCTCCGCGTATTGGAATACGATAACCAGAACGGAGCCGCTACAGACGAAGAAGTAAAAGCCTTTCTCTCATCAAACTACGGACTAATCCACCCTGCCGATCTCACTCTCTACGCAAAATCCCGCCGTGACGAAATCCTCAAGGCAGCAAAACGCTACGGTGCCTCCATCCGTCAACTCTCCCGCCTGACCTCCATTGGCTACTCCATCATCCAAAAAGCCTAAACCTATCACTAGGGCCAGGCCCCCTGATAGGTTCCGCCACCAAAAACCTATCAGGGGGCCTGGCCCTAGTGATAGATTTTGGGGGAAAAATTTGGTGGTTTGTGGGAATTGTACTATCTTTGCAGTATGAAATTGTATCCGCTGTTGTTTGAAGAGAATCTGCACACGTTGGTGTGGGGATGGGAGCGCTGGGAGGTGAGTGCAGTGCCATCCAGCACGAGCATCATCAGTAATGGCGCCTGGAAGGGTAGGGACCTGATATCCGTCATCAACGAACACCCCGATGCCATTCTGGGCGTGAAGGTCAACCAGCGCTATCACGGCCAACTGCCTCTGCTGGTGAAGTTTATCGACGCGAAGAAGGACCTGAGTATCCAGGTGCACCCGAACGACGAGATGGCCATGCGCGAGCATGGCAAGATGGGCAAGTCGGAGATGTGGTATATCATCAAGGCCGATGAGGGCGCCCATCTCTATGCCGGTTTCAAGCAGTCGATTACCCCCTACGAATACCAGAAGCGCGTGGAAGACGGCAGCATCATCGAAGTCCTGGCCGACCATCAGGTCAAGGCGGGCGATGTGTTCTACCTCCCAGCAGGCAGAGTCCATGCCATCTGCGGCGGCATCCTCCTCGCTGAAGTCCAGCAGTCCTCCGATGTCACCTACCGCATCTTCGACTACAACCGTCCTGGCTTGGATGGCAAACCCCGTGAGTTGCATACAAAACTTGCCGCACAGGCCCTTGACTACCATGTCGAGGAAAATTATCGTACAGAATACACCGACGCCTCCAACAAGGCTGTCCAGATTATCGACACCCCTTATTTCGATGTCCGTGTGATGGAGATCTCCAAGCCTTTCCACCGCAACCTGTTGAAATACGACAGTTTCATTATCTCCATGTGTATTGAGGGCGATTGTAAGATAGTCATCAGGAGTACGGGCGAAGAATTGACCCTTCGCGAAGGCAGCAGTACCTTGATCCCCGCTGCCATTGCCGACTACGACATTTTCCCCCAGCATGGAACGACCCGACTCCTCGATGCCTTTATCGACAATATGGATACGAGTCTGGCAGGGGTGGTGACCCGTTTCCTGCACATAACTGTTAAATAAGTGTAATTTTGTTAGATTGTTGCCTTTGTTTAAAGGATAAGTAGTAATTTTGTGGCGGTGCAATTGAAAAACACCGTTACATTTTTTATTACTTAAATTTAACAAAATGAAAAAGATTTTTTTATTGGCAGGCGTCTGCCTGTTGGCTGCCAGTTGCAGCAAAGAGTGTGTCGAACAAGTTGAAACCGAGACGATCATTGCTCCTGTAAAGGTGCATGTGAGCGATTTCTCGATGTCTGTGGGTGAGTTTCCGGATGCCGCAGGAAGGACCAGGGATGCCGTGAATCCCGCCACCTACGATGGCGTAGGCGCCATCACCCTGGCTTTCTACAAAGAGGGGACCGAGGTCTACAAGACCACCCAGGTGAAGCGTTCCGCCAGTACCTACGACACGTTTGGTGAGTTTGGTCTGATGCTGCCCACCGGCTCTTACACGATGGTCGTGGTGGGCTACGGCCTGTTCGATGGCGATACATTCACCCTCACCAGTCCTGAAAGCGCCAACTTCTCGCCCAAGGCCCGTGAGACCTTTGTGAAGACCCAGCCGGTGACCATCACCAGTGCAGCGGCAGTGGATATCAGCGCCACGCTGAACCGCATTGCCTCGAGGGTCACGGTAGAGTCCACCGACGGCAGGTCGGCCGAAGCCGCCAAGGTGCGGATGACCCTCTCCGGTGGTGGCATCAGTTTCAGTCCGACCACCGGACTGGCGACTGACAATACCGGCCTCGTCAACACTCTGAACATCTCCAAGAAGACCGGTGAGACCACCAGTTCCACGAGTTTCCTGTTCCTGACCACCGACGAGCAGACAATCGATGTCACCATCGACATCCTCGATGCCGCTGAGAATATCCTCTACAGCAAGACGGTGAAGGATGTGCCGCTGAAGCGCAACCGCATCACGACCCTTTCCGGGCCTCTATATACCAACGCCTCTCTGACCGGTGCTTTCCTGGTCAACGCCGATTGGCTCGATGGCGAAACCGTTAACTTCTAATCATCGGGAGGACGAATTATGAAGAAGTTAATGTTTTGGGGCGCATGCTGTGCGCTGGTCGCATTGTGCGTATTTGTTTCCTGTGAAAAGCCCCTTTCGAGCGACGAGACCACAGGTAGTGTGAAGGGCAATCTGATTGTCCGTGTCTTTCAGATTGAGAAGACCCCCTTTGCGAGTCTTTTTCCCTCAGGCAGTAGCGCCGCCACGCGTGGGGTCGAGCCAGTCGCTCAGGTCTGTAACCGTCTGAACTACGCCGTATACGATCAAGACGGTACGCGCGTCAAACAGGTGAACCAGACGGCCGACATGTCGAACTAGTTCACCAATGGCACGGGCTACAGTGATACCTTCCTGAGTAGCGGTGCGGTCTCTATCGGGGACGAACCCGTTGAGATGCAGGTCTCTCTCAACCGTATTGTGTCGCTGTGTCGCTTTGTGGTCACCGACGATATCCCTGTCGGTGTGGCGAAGATGCAGTTCTATTACACGGGAGGTTCCGGTGCTTTCAATGCCACGACCGGTTTAGGCAGTGTCAACAGCAAACAGACCGTGACCTTCGATGTGACAGATGGTCAAAAGCAGTTCGACCTCTACACCTTCCTCCACGACGTCACCGGTACCATCACCCTGAAGGTGACCGCCTTTGATGTCAACGACAATGAGTTGTACAGGCGTGAGTTCGCTGTACCGATGGAGGTGAATCATATCACCTGGCTCTCCGGCGCCTTTTTCTCCGGCTCCTCTGCCGCCTTTTTCTCCGGCTCCTCTGCCTCCTCCGCCACCGCCATCACCGGCCTCACCGTCAACACCGACTGGTCCGGCGAAACCCACCTCACCTTCTAACCTATCACTAGGGCCAGGCCCCCTGATAGGTTTTTGGCGGCGGAACCTATCAAACCTATCAGGGGGCCTGGCCCTAGTGATAGGTAATGAGAAAAAAACGGGAGATTTCTTGTTTATGTGAAAAAAAATAGATACTTTTGCAGACGATAAACAAGATTTTGACGTATGAAGACAGCATTGATTACGGGTATAACGGGTCAGGACGGATCGTATCTGGCCGAGTTTCTGATTGAGAAAGGCTATGAGGTGCACGGTCTGCTGAGACGGTCGTCATCGTTTAATACGGGACGTATCGAGCATCTGTACCTCGACGAGTGGGTGAGGGACATGAAGAAGAAACGTCTGGTGAACCTGCACTGGGCGGACATGACCGACTCGTCATCCCTTATCCGCATTATCGGTGAGACGAAACCGACGGAGATCTACAACCTCGCCGCACAGAGTCATGTGAAGGTGTCGTTCGACGTGCCGGAATATACGGCCGACGTCGATGCCAACGGTGTGCTGCGCCTGTTGGAGGCCGTGCGGATCTGCGGACTGGAGAAGACGTGCCGCATCTACCAGGCCTCGACCTCGGAACTGTACGGTAAGGTACAGGAGGTGCCGCAGAGCGAGACGACCCCGTTCTACCCGCGTAGTCCCTATGCCGTGGCCAAACTCTACGGCTACTGGATCATGAAGAACTACCGCGAGTCGTACGGGATGTACTGTTGCAACGGTATCCTGTTCAACCACGAGAGTGAGCGCCGCGGCGAGAACTTCGTGACGCGCAAGATCACGTTGGCGGCCGCCCGTATCGCCCAGGGCTATCAGGACAAACTCTACCTGGGTAACCTGAATTCCCTGCGCGACTGGGGCTATGCGAAGGACTATATCGAGTGTATGTGGCTCATCCTGCAACAGCCGGAGCCGGACGACTTCGTGATTGCCACGGGCGAGTATCATACCGTACGCGAGTTTGCCACGCTGGCCTTCAAGGAGGCAGGCATAGAACTGGAATGGCGGGGTGACGGCATCGACGAGAAGGGCTACGACAAGGCCACGGGCAAACCGTTGGTCGAGGTGGATCCGAAGTATTTCCGTCCGGCAGAGGTAGATCAGTTGTTGGGTAATCCCGCCAAGGCGAAGGCGAAGTTGGGCTGGAACCCGCACAAGACACCGTTTGAGGAACTGGTACGCCTGATGGTGAAGCACGACATGAAGTTCGTGAAGAAGTTGTTCCTCAAAGCACAAATGGAGGAGTAATATGCTGGATCGATCTTCTAAGATATATGTGGCAGGTCACAACGGCCTTGTGGGATCCGCGATCTGGAACAATTTAAAGCAGCGCGGCTATACCAACCTCGTGGGTCGCAGCCACAAGGAACTGGACCTGACCGACCAATACGCTGTCAAGCAGTTCTTCGACGAAGAGCGTCCTGACGCCGTGGTGCTGGCCGCCGCCTTCGTCGGCGGTATCATGGCCAACAGCCTCTACCGCGCCGACTTCATCATGATGAACATGAAGATCCAGTGCAATGTGATTAGCGAAGCCTACGCCCACAATGTCAAGAAACTGCTCTTCCTCGGCTCCACCTGCATCTATCCCAAGAACGCCCCGCAGCCGATGAAGGAGGACTGTCTCCTCACCAGCCCACTGGAGTACACGAACGAGGAGTACGCCATCGCGAAGATTGCCGGCCTGAAGATGTGCGAGAGTTACAACCTGCAGTACGGCACGAACTACATCGCCGTGATGCCGACAAACCTCTATGGCCCGAACGACAACTTCCACCTGGAGAACTCCCATGTCATGCCGGCGATGATGCGTAAGGTCTACCTGGCGAAACTCATCCATGACGGCGCCTGGGACAAGATCGCCATCGACCTGAACAAACGTCCCGTCGAAGGCGTCACTGGCAACGCCAGCAAGGAGGACATCCTGAAAGTGCTGGCCAAATACGGCATAGAGAATAATAAGGTGACTCTCTGGGGCACCGGCACGCCTTTAAGAGAATTCCTCTGGAGCGAGGATATGGCCGATGCCTCTGTCCATGTGCTGCTGAACGTGGACTTCAAAGACGTCATCGGCATCGAAAAATACAGTTCAGTCCACTATGGTGCCAGCACCGATGGCGCCGTGGATCGCAACCACTCTGCCGGTCGTGGCGGAGCCATCCCCTCGTTAGGCGAGATCCGCAACTGTCATATCAACGTCGGCACCGGCAAAGAACTGACCATCCGCGCCCTCTCAGAACTGGTGGTGAAGGCCGTCGGCTTCGAGGGCGAAGTAGCCTTCGACACCTCCAAGCCCGATGGCACGATGCGCAAGCTCATAGACGTGAGCAAACTTCACTCCCTCGGTTGGACGCACAAAATTGAGATCGAAGACGGCGTGGCCAGACTCTTCGACTGGTACCGGCAGAGTTTAGCGAAATAAAATGAAATATATCAAGTGATATTATGAATATAGCAATTGTAGGAACAGGCTATGTGGGCCTGGTAAGTGGCACGTGCTTCGCCGAGATGGGAGCACATGTGACGTGCGTCGACGTGGATGCACAGAAGATTGAGAAACTGAAAAACGGCATCATGCCCATCTACGAACCCGGACTGGAGGAGATGGTGAAGCGCAACGTGGAATGTGAGCGTCTGCAGTTTACCACCGACCTGACCGAGGTGCTCGACGATGTGGAGGTGGTGTTCTCTGCTGTGGGTACGCCGCCCGACGAGGATGGCAGTGCCGATCTGAAGTACGTGTTGGCCGTCGCCAGACAGTTTGGTCAGCACATCAACAAGTACACGATCCTGGTGACGAAGTCGACGGTGCCTGTGGGGACGGCGAAGAAGGTGAAGGCCGCCATCCAGGCAGAACTGGACAAGCGCGGCGTACAGGTGCCTTTCGACGTGGCCTCGAACCCGGAGTTCCTGAAGGAGGGTGCGGCCATCAAGGACTTCATGTCGCCCGACCGTGTGGTGGTGGGCACAGAGTCTGAGAAGGCGCAGGAGGTGATGACACGCTTGTACCGCCCCCTCATGCTCCAGAACTTCCGCGTGATCTTCATGGATATCCCTTCGGCGGAGATGACGAAATATGCGGCGAACGCGATGTTGGCCACGCGTATCTCGTTTATGAACGATATCGCCAACCTGTGTGAACGGGTAGGGGCGAACGTGGACAATGTGCGTCGGGGTATCGGTACGGACACGCGTATCGGCAAGAAATTCCTCTATGCGGGTTGTGGCTATGGCGGTTCGTGTTTCCCGAAGGACGTGAAGGCGCTGATGCACACGGGTATCGACAATGGTTACCACATGGAGGTGATCGAGGCCGTGGAGCGCGTCAACGAGAAACAGAAGTCCATCGTTTACGATAAGATCATCAAGATGGCTGGTTCTGTGAAGGGCAAGACGGTGGCCATCCTGGGTCTGGCATTCAAGCCGGAGACGGATGACATGCGTGAGGCACCGGCACTGGTGGTCATCGAGAAACTGCTGGCCGATGGGGCCACAGTGCGTGTCTTTGATCCCATTGCCATGGACGAGTGTAAGCGACGCATCGGTGATGTCGTCACCTACTGCAAGAACATGTACGATGCAGCGGACGGCGCTGACGTCTTCGCCCTGATGACGGAGTGGCGACAGTTCCGTATGCCGTCGTGGAATGTGATCAAGAAGGTCATGACTGGCAACGTCGTCGTCGATGGCCGAAACATCTACGACCGCGCCGAACTCGAAGAACAGGGCTTTGTTTATACACGCATTGGAGAGCTATGAACAGAAAAACTGTCCTCGTGACGGGTGGAGCCGGTTTTATCGGCTCCAACCTGATAAAACGGTTGTTTACCGAAAAAAAATACCAGACGATTGTCAATATTGACAATCTAAATGATTATTATGACGTTTCGTTGAAGGAATGGCGTTTGAAAGAACTCGAACGCCTCGTTCCCTCGGACGTCAACTACACCTTCGTGAAGGGCGATCTTGCCGACAAGACCTTGATCGACCAGATCTTCGAACAATATCATCCCCAGGTAGTGGTGAACCTGGCTGCGCAGGCGGGCGTGCGCTACTCGATCGAGAACCCCGATGCCTACATCCAGTCGAACATCATCGGCTTCTATAACATCCTCGAGGCCTGTCGTAACTACCCTGTCGAGCATCTGGTATACGCTTCGAGTTCAAGTGTTTATGGCGGAAACAAAAAGGTTCCCTTTAGCACGGACGATCGGGTGGATAACCCCGTTTCGCTCTATGCCGCGACGAAGAAAAGCAACGAACTCATGGCACACTGTTATTCGAAACTCTACGATATCCCAACAACGGGACTGCGGTTCTTTACGGTGTATGGACCGGCAGGACGACCGGACATGGCGTACTTCGGGTTTACGAACAAACTGTTGAAGGGTGACACGATCCAGATCTACAACTACGGTAACTGTCGACGCGACTTCACCTACGTGGATGACATCGTGGAGGGTATCGTACGTGTGATGGAGGGTGCACCTGAACGTAAGAAGGGGGAGGACGGACTGCCCGTTCCCCCGTACGCAATCTATAATATAGGTGGCGGACAACCGGAAAACCTGCTCGACTTCGTGCAGATCCTGCAGGAGGAACTGGTGCGGGCCGGGGTGCTGCCCGAAGACTACGACTTCGAGGCGCACAAGCAACTGGTACCCATGCAGCCTGGCGACGTCCCAACCACCTATGCGGATGCCACTGCCCTCGAGCGTGACTTCGGCTTCACCCCGAAAATCACCTTACGCGAAGGACTGAGAAAATTTGCTAAATGGTATAAGGAATATTATACGAATTGATATGAACTGCGAATCGAAATTCAAACAAACATACGGCCGTGACCCAGAAGGCATGGCCTTCTGCCCTTACAGAATCTGTCCCATCGGGGCGCATTCCGACCATAACTTAGGCAAAATCACCGGTCTGGCCATCGACAAGGGCATTCACATCGCCTACGCCCCGAAACAAAACGGCGTCGTGGAAATGGCGTCGTTGCAGTTTCCCAAACGGGCCCAGTGGCATATCGCCTCAGTACCGACCCAGAAACAGAACGACTGGGCGGACTACCTGCGGGGCGCGACCTGGGCGTTGGCGAAACAGCACCAGTTGCATATCGGTCTCTGTGGCGTCATCGAGGGTACTCTGCCCATCGGCGGCCTGTCATCGAGTGCAGCGGTGATCATCAGTTTCCTGACAGCCCTGTGCAAGGTGAACGGTCTGACGCTCAGTCAACAGGAGATCATCGACGTGGCCTACGACGCGGAGTTGAACTATGTGGGCGTGAGTGTCGGTAAACTGGACCAGAGTTGTGAGGTACTGAGTAAACAGAACCACCTGCTCTATCTCGACACGAAGGACAACCACTATGAGTTGATCCCGGAACATCCGGCGATGAAACCCTATAAGATTGCGATCTTCTTCTCCGGACTGGAACACAGTCTGGCGGGCTCGAAATACAACATGCGCGTAGATGAACTGCGGGCAGGGGTCTATGCCCTTCAGGCGTTGGCGGGGATGGCGTATGGTAAGTTCAACGAGGCCAATGCGCGCAACGTGCCGCGGGAGGTCTACGAACAGTATAAGGACCGTCTGCCGGAGCCCTGGGCGAAGCGCTGTGAACACTGGTACACGGAGTTCGAACGTGTGGAGAAGGGGGCCGAAGCCTGGCGTCGCGGGGATATCGAGGCGTATGGCAAACTGTCGTTCGAGTCAGGCTGGAGCAGTATCCACAACTGGGAATCGGGTGCACCGGAACAGATCCGCCTCTACGAGATCATGACCCAGACCGAGGGCATCTACGGCGGCCGTTTCTCTGGTGCCGGCTTCAAGGGCTGTTGCATGGCGTTAATCGATCCCGCTTTCGAAGACTCCATCTCAAAGGCAGTAACAGAAGCTTATCTGAAGGACTTCCCGCACCTTAAGGGAAAATATGATGTCTTCATCTGCGAGAGTGCAAATGGTGTAAAATTATGAAGTGCGTTTTTTTGGCAGCGGGCTATGCAACCAGGTTGTACCCCCTCACAGAAAACTTTCCGAAACCTTTATTAAAGGTTGGTGATAAACCCATTCTCGACTGGTTGATCGACGACATGAACCAGACCGGCCTGATCGACGAATACATCGTGATAAGCAACCACAAGTTCGCATCCATTTTTCAACAATGGGCCGGGCAGAAAAGTGAAAAGATTACTGTCCTCGACGACGGTACGACCTCGAACGAGACACGTCTCGGGGCCGTGAAGGACATCCAGTTCGCCATCGAATCGCTTCACCTTGATGACGACCTGTTGGTCATGGCTGGAGACAACCTGCTTGACTTCAGCCTCGGCGGTTTTATCCGCTATGCGAAAGAAAAACAGTCCACCTGTGTGATGCGCTATTACGAGGCTGACGAGGCCCGCCTCCATAAGACCGGTGTGGCAGAGATTGATGCCGACGGACGCATCCTCTCGATGGAGGAAAAACCGGCCCAGCCGAAGAGTCACTGGTGCGTACCCGCCTTCTATTTTTATACGCGTGAGGATGCCCGACTGATCCAGAAAGGAATCGAGAGCGGTTGTGGCACGGATGCACCCGGCAGTTTCATTGCCTGGCTCTGTGGTCAGACACGTGTCTATGCCTGGGAGATGCCGGGACACCGCTATGACATCGGGAATCTGGAGAGTTATGAGGCGGTAAAGAGGGCTTTTAAAACTGTTCTTTAGTTATATTCCACAGATTGAGGAGAAGGGACAGGACTTACATCTTGTCCCTTCTTCTGTTGGTGTGAAGGGAATGGCTGGATCGAAGATTTCCTCAATGAGTTTATTGAGCCGTTCCATGAACTCGTCCTTGATCTCGCGAACGTCAGTAACAGGTGCCTGACCAATAATCAAAGTCGGGTTGTAATCGTCAGCCCCAGCGTGTTGTATGAACAAGAGGCAGGGGGATATCGGGGGTATCATCCTGTCTGAATCATCGACCGACGAGGAACAGGACCTTCCTTTCTCAAGCGTCCTGTCTCGGAGGCCGACTGTAAGATTTTCGGAACCACTCAATGAACTCGCTACGCTCAAACAGCATTTCGTATTTCGTTCCTCAGATTGTTGTTCAATCTGAGACTCAATGTTGGTTCCGAAAATCTTACAGTCTCTGAAGACCTCCTCGTGCGGATTGCTTTCGAAAGAAAGGTTCTGTTCCTCTTTCTGGTTCAGGATCGTTTTTTCCTGAAGCAGACAAGAGTAAAGGATGGACTGGAGGTAATAATCACTGTGGAGCTTGATGTTGGCGGGGTCGAAAATCGCTGCAACATCAGGTAGGGGTTTCAAACGACCACTGCCCGTTTTATAGTCGATGATACGAATGCGCTCTGTACCATCGGGGAGCGTAATCAAATCTATGCGGTCAACGATTCCACCAACCTTGACGGTGGAACACTTAGATCTTATAGGAGTTTCAAGGGCGAGGATGGTGAAGGGGGCGAATTGGCGGTCGAGTTCGAGGAGTTGATGGAGGTAGCGGATGATGACCTCACGGTTGATGAGTTGGAGGCCGTTCAAGGGTGGCATCTTCGCCATTGGGTCCTCGATATGAAAGAGTTCGATTTTGATCGCCTGATCCACCGCCCGTGCTATATCAACGTCGTTTAAGGAACAGAACATTTCTTTCGAAAACGCTCTGTCCCCTGTCAGTGGGGTGTACAGGATTTGGGCGGCTTTGTGGAAGATATTTCCGAAGAGACGGTTGTCGATGCGCTCGTCTTCTTCCTCATATTCGTCGAGCCCCGCAATATAATAGTAGAAGAACTGCAACGGACAACGGAGGTAGCGGGACAGGGCAGAGGGGGAGAGGGTGTCGATGGACTGCAGTTTTTGCATGACGGCCTCGGTCTTTTCGACTGGTTGCGGGTTTTGTAAAACGGGGGTCTGACCGGCCTGGAGGGTCTTGAAGGTGATGGGATGGCGGCCCTCGACCATCATCTGTAACATGAAACGGGACATCTCACCGGTCTTGCCATCGTTGGTGGCGTTGTTGTAGAGAAGGGTGACATCGCCGGCGCGTTGGAGGAGTCGGCGGAAGTAGTTGTGATAAATGGATACCTTGTGGTCTATCGTGGTGAGGCCATAGGCCTTGCGGATGCTATAGGGAATGAAGGAGGTGTCGTTGACGCCCTTGGGGAGGTTGCCTTCGTTGCAGGAGAGCAACAGCACGTGGTCGAAGTCGAGGTTACGGGTCTCGAGGACGCCCATGATCTGAATGCCTTCAATGGGTTCGCCGTGGAAGGGAATGCTTGTGGAGGCGATGATCTGGGTCATCAGGCGTTGGAGCGTAGCGTCACTGACATCGAGGTCACCGCTCTCGACCAAAGCCTGAAGGCGATTCTGGATCGTGTACATCTGGAATTGGGCCTCCTGTTCAAGAGGGCTTTCAACGCTGGCCGGGGTCTGGAGCCTTCCCTCCAAAAGCGTCCTGTCTCGGAGGCCGACTGCAATATTTTCGGAACCATTCGATGAACTCGCTACGCTCAAACAGCAGGCGGCTGCTGTTTGGGAGAGGGGATAGCCGGTGGTGATGTTCACCTTTGTGACCTCCGGGGGCAGGCAGTGAATAACGGTCTGGAGCAAGGACTCGTCTGCCAGGACAATAGCGGTCTTACTGCCTGCAGCAATGCGGTCTTTTTCCTTCAGCCAGGTAGCGATATAGCGGGCCTGGATATCGTTGGTCGTGGCGGAGATGATCGAAACGTCCTTGGGGGTCTCTTCGTCCGTATCGTGAATAACCTGAGCCTTATCTCCCAGTGCGTCAATCAGGGCTTGTTCTACAGGATGGAGCAGATTAAAGCCCGCGAAAACGTAATTCAAAGACGCACTGATATCATTTTCAATGTCAATGACTTGGCGGTAGAGGGAGCCTTCGTAGGCGAGGTTTTGGGAGACGAGGCGGGCATTGAAATCGAGGTAGATGTCGTAGAGGTGGCTCCAGAGGGAGAGGAAGCGTTGCTTGAGTTCGGTGGTGTGGTCTTCATTGAAGTGACTGAAGAACTTACGGATGATGTCGCGTTGTTCTTGAGTGAGGTAGGAGTCATCGTCCAACTCGTGGAGGTCGCGGAGGTTGGCAAAGACTTTGTCGGCGGGGGCGAGGTGTTTGTCCACGTCATCGAAGTCGGCCAGGAGGATCTGACCCCAGCCATAGAAATGGTCGAGGGATTCGTCTATGCCGGTGCACTGGACGAAACTCTTATGGAGGTCGCAGATGAGTTTGATGGGGTCGGCTACCTCGCGTGAGGACAGACTACGGAAGAGGTCACTGATCGTGGTATAGGCGGGGGCCCAGATGGGACTGTCGGACAGGCGGGCCAGTTCTTCGTTGAGAAACAACGAGGCGCGTTTGTTGGGGAAGACCACGGTGACCTGCGAGAGATTGGTGCCGTAGGTGGTGAGTAATTGTTGGGCGAGGGAAGCGAGGAAGGACATATAAATACTAAAAACTAAGCGATAAGACTTTGTTGGAATAGATATACCAGAGGTAGCCGTTGACAATAATATCTTCTGAGGAATGCATCTCACGGATAAGTGACATGTATTCTCGCACTTGTGACTCGTGTTCGGGTTTGGGGGAACCGAACTTGAAGTCGACAATGATCCACTGATGACCGTCTGTCATGACACGGTCGGGACGACGTTCCACGAGTTGGCCGTCAACACGGGTCAGGATGGTACACTCGTTGAAGAGGGTCCATTTGTCACTGAACCATTCTGCCACCTTCGGGTGCTCAAGGCGTTTGCGCAACATGGCGGTAATCTTCTCGGACGTGTGTTGGTCATCATAGAGTACGCCTTCGAGTTCGAGTCGTTTCAGTTCCCGGTCAATATCGGCAGTCGTACGTATATTTGAAAACACCTCGTGGAGAATGCTGCCCATCTTCAGGTAGTTCGTGGAAGAGTTCTCGTCCTCGCCTTCCATAAAGGCCTTGCTACGGTTGCTCTGTCGGAATTCGACTTTGTTCTCGTAAGTAGCAATCTTTAGAGGGAGAGACATTGGGGACTGGAGAAAGGGGTTGGAGTGAGGCCGGGTGCAAGACCTTTCTTCCAAAAGCGTCCTGTCTCGGAGGCCGACTGTAATATTTTCGGAACCACTCGATGAACTCGCTACGCTCAAACAGCATCTCGTGTCGATTTGCTTGTCTCGTTCAGCGAGACAAGAATCGAAAGTGGTTCCGAAAATCTTACAGTCTCTGAAGACCTCCTCGTGCGGAGTGCTTTTGGAGGAAAGATCTTGCACCCTTTTCGGTTCAGGAACGTTTTGGTATGAGATTACTCCTGTAAGGCGGAATATAAAGGGAGCGTCTTCGGCATCCAGGCCTTCGAGGGTGGCATTGGGCAGGGATTCCGCAATAAGGGGGAGGACTTGTTCGATGAGGGTGGAACGGGAGTTCTTGGCATTGCGTTTGCCGAGGACATGGAGGGACTTCGAGGCTCGGGTGAAAGCCACATAAAGGAGGTTGAGGTTATCAACCACCGTCTGCAAGTGTTCGTGGTTGTAAGCGGCCTCGAAGATCGTTCCTGTCAGTTGCTTCTGGCTGTAATCAACCGGAACGAGGGGGAGATTTTCTGAAAGAAAGGTCATGTCCTCTGTTTGGCTGGGGGCTGCCCAAAGAATGCCGGGGTGTTCGAGGGACCAGTCGCAGAAAGGAATAATGACATGGGGGAATTCAAGGCCCTTCGACTTATGGATGGAAATCAGGCGAATGCCAGTGATTTCGTCGCTCTGAATAGTCTTGCCACATAGGGTCTCGTCCCATTCGTTAAGGAACGCTTTGAGTTGTTCCAGACCAGTGTAATTCCTTTCAAAAACGTCCTGGCTCGTCGTGCCTCCTCGTGCGGAGTGTTTTCTTAAAGGAACAACACTGGCCTCTGAGAGGTAGTCTGTTAAATAATCGAAGAAAGTGCAGATGTAGGCACTTTGAAACTCGAGGCGGTCGAGGGCAAATATGCGGTAGAGACGCTCAACGAGTTCGTAGAGGGGCATCGAGCGAAGATCGTTGAAGGATGCCACGAATTCTTCGGGAAATAGTTCGTTGAATTCCTTATGGCGGTGGGGCAAGGAGCAGGACCTTTCTTCAAAAAAACATTCCGCACGAGGTACGAGCCAGGACGTTTTTGGAAGGAAGGTGCCTGCTCCTGCAAAATAACCTTCATCCATAAGAAGCTGGGTGTCGGTCAGATTATTGCCGAGGACTTGGCGTTGGTAGCGTTTGGCGAGGGTGGCCTTGGTGAGGAGGTCATCGGGGTGTAGTAAGAGGCGCAGGGCATCGATGAGGAGGCAGACAGCAGAGGAGGCATCGAGGCGGAAGGCTTCGTCGGAGACGATGGTGACCTCAGGGAGGTGTTCGATGAAATAGCGGGCAATGACAGGGATATAGGCATTGGTACGGACGAGAATGGCAATCTCGTTGGGGGCAGCGCCTTCTGCAAGGAGGGCAGAGACGTTTGAGGCTATTTCACAAAGGGTACGTTCTTTATAGTCCATATCCTGGCCCTTGTCGGGCAAAAGACTGATGCTCACGAAGCCTTCGTCGGGTCTGTCTGCAGGCACTTGTTGGATGACATCGGCATAGGCCTTGCGGAGTTGGTTGGCTTCGGGGGTGGAGCCGAGGGCGAGGTATTCCAGTTCGGCGGCGTGGGTGAAGAAGGCATTGTTGAACGCGACGATACGACGGTCAGAGCGGTAGTTCGTGTCGAGGTTTTTGACCTCCATTTGTTGGTCGGGATGCGGGAACTGTGCCTCGATGTCGTTCAGCAGGCGCCAGTCGCCCGAGCGCCAGCGGTAGATGCTCTGTTTGACATCCCCCACGATGAGGTTGCCCGACTGCTGGTGACTCATGGCCTCGGCCATGAGAATCCTGAAGTTCTCCCACTGGACGGTGGAAGTATCCTGAAACTCATCGATCATCACCTGTTCCAGTTGGGTGCCAATCTTCTCGAAGATAAACGGTGAGTCGCTGCCGTCGATGAGCGTATGGAGCAGGTGTTGCGTGTCGCTGAGTAAGAAACGGTTGTTCTCCTCGTTGAGTTGGCGTATTTTCTGTTCGATACTCCCCAGGAGCCGGAGTTGGTTGAGGTGGCGCAGGGTGAGGTCGGCCGACTGATACAGGCACCACTGGAGCGGTTGGTTCTCGATGAGTCTGTGCAACAACGGGTCCAGTTGCGACTCCACCAGGATCAGGAGACGATCCCGTTGTGGGTGCGTCTTCTTCACCCATTTAACCGGGTCACCCACACTATCCAAGGCCCGTTTGCCGATAAGTGACTCATCGAAGGAGGCTCCTTCACGGAGTTTCTGGAAGACACCCGCCACACCGGACTTGCCAAAAGAGAAATCATCGATGGTGAATCCCTCTTTCTCCAGAATTCCGAAAAACTCATCTGAGATAGCCAGCATCTGTTGGCGGGCCGTCTGACGCGTCTCCTTCATCAGGGTCGTGTAGCGGTCGAAGAACCCGGGCTCCGTCATCTTCTGTTGGATCTCGGCACTCACCGCCTTGTAGTCATCCTTGAAGATGGTCCGTCCGAACTTCTTGATCTGTCCGATGACATTCCAACTGCGGTCGTCGGAGATATTCTCCATGATATACCCCATCAGCCACTGGAGCAACACATCCGTCGTCTTCAGATGCTCGATCATCTGGTCGACCGCCATTTCCTCCACCTGTACATCGTTGAGACCGATACGCAGGTTGGCCGTGAGATCGAGTTCGCGGGCCAGGTTGCGCAGCACTCCCTGGAAGAAGGTGTCGATGGTCATCACACGGAAGTCGGTGTAGTTGTAGATGAGCTGATGGAGTGCCAGGCCTGCCCGTTCACGGATGGTCTCCTCCGTCAGACCGGTCTTTGTCCGTACCACCGCCAGATATCTGTCTGATTCCGGAAGATGTTGCCAGATGCCATAGAGTTGACTGAGGATGCGGCGTTTCATCTCCTCCGTGGCCTTGTTGGTGAAGGTGACAGCAAGGATATGGCGGTAACTCTGTGGGTTTTCCACCAACAGACGGATATATTCCGTGGCCAGGGTGAAGGTCTTGCCACTGCCTGCGGATGCCTTATATACGGTGAGCGGTCTTACCATCTTCGGAAGAGTTCGATATCAAAATCCACACCCACCTCCTTGTATTTCCGGCCGTTGAAACCCGCAAAGATACCAATGGAGAGGTAGCGGTTGGTGAAACTGTAACCCAGTTCATAATACGGTTTTGAGCGTTCTACGATGGCCGTGCCAAAGTAGAAGCGTTCCCGTTCGATGTACTTGCCCAGATAGGGTACCCAACTGCCAATCATCATCGGGGAGTCATACGACACATTCGCCCGGACATAATAGTTGGACTCATTGTAGACACGACTCCGGAGCAGTTCGAAGTTACCGCTCCAGTCGTCCTCCCAGCCTTCGGGCAGGTTGTTGTCGCGGAAGTTGGCATAGTCCACGAAATAGTTCTGGTTCTTGTGCGTATAAAAACCCGTTCCCGCCCGCATATTGATGAGGCGCAGTCCGGGGAGTTTGTATTTCCAGGAGCCATCGAACTCCCAACGCTCATATTTGATGTCCGATTGGAAGACCCCTGTGATGGCCCGTTCCCAGTCGATGGAGAACAGGGGTCCCAGGGTCCAGGGACGGATCTTCAAACCGATCTTCGGGGCGAAACTGCGGTATTCGGTGGGCATCCCATACTGGCGCATGAGATCCTTGTTGAGGGCGATACGCCGGTGGTAGGTGATGCCTGCCTCGAAATCGAGCCAGTCGAAGATCATGATATTATTGAAGGCTCTCATTTCATAGTCCGTAAACTTGTCGATGTCCGTCTCATCGAGGTTCAGGGAGTCGCCATGTTGGTGGTTGATGACATCCACCACCTGACTGTTGGAGATACGGTTACCATTGCCATAGACCACCTCTGCATAACCGTTTCGTTTCGGGTTGTAGGTCATACGCAGGGGCATGGTGAAATAGAACTCCCGGAACTTGAAGTTGTAGCCGAAGCGCGGGTTGAAGGTGAGGTAACGGTGGGGCGAGAAGGTGTAACGCGACCGCAGGTTGATCTTGTAGCGGAAACCACGCGTGTCGCTCCAACTCAGTTGGAGGGGGTCGAGGAGCGGTGACAGACGGAAGGACGCTTTCTCCGACTCTGCGGCGATGGGGGTGACAAGACTCTCGCCGATGGTGTCCCAGAAGATCTTCTTGATAATGTTCGTCTTTTGCGGCGTGGTGTCGACCGCCAACGTGTCAGGCTGGTGCTCTAAGTCGTATTTGTCATAGATGCGTTTGTCGGTCTCTGTGAGCGGTACCACGCGCAGCGTGTCCATCATCTGTCGGTCAGAGACACGGTCGATGGTGTCGGAGATGGTCTTCTCACAGTTGAAATACCCATCGAGCACCGCCGAGATCCTGTTGCCCAGAAACCTGAAGGTGGCTGCCGTGGTGCATCGTTTGGGCGTGGGCAGGGGCCAGTCTTCATCACTCTGGTAGATCTCTGTGCGGAAGGAGATCATGTCGAACTCACCGTTCATGACCGTCCGGATGATATGTCCGCTCTCGGAGTCGACGATGGCATAGCCATTGATGAGTTGGGTGTTATAGGACTTTGGGTGGAATTCCAGTCGGGTGGTGCCATCGACCAGACGAGACTGCGAGAACTTATAGTGTCGGCGGTTGTGGCGGTTGAAGGGGGAGAGAATATGTCCGTCGTAGAGGGTCGCATCATAGACATTCGGAATCATCAGGTCCCACAGGGTGGGCATCGCCCTACGATTGCGGCGGATGGTGCCAGAGAGTACCTGACTGGTGATCTCCACCTGATGGGCGTCATAATCCGTA
Organism: uncultured Prevotellaceae bacterium; assembly: GCA_902784565.1. Taxonomy (GTDB): domain Bacteria; phylum Bacteroidota; class Bacteroidia; order Bacteroidales; family Bacteroidaceae; genus Prevotella. Next base: position 17,441 of record CACZVE010000022.1, on the reverse strand, counting down.
TAGGTGAGACGGTTGTACGACTCGCGGATGTACTCGCGTTCGTCCTTGGCCATCACATACATGGTCGGGATGAGCCAGAGGGTAGGGTTGCGGCGCTCGACATTGAACCGGTATTTCGCATAGACATGGTCCTCAACGCTGTCGGGACTGTTGGGGTGTGCGTCCATGAACGCATAGATGAGTTGGAGGATCAGGGAGTCTTTCTTCCCCTTGCCCAAAACAATACCGGGCATACCCGTGAGTATGCCCAGCATCATGATCTTTATCAGCGTTCCGCATTTCACGCATGCAAAAGTACGGAAAAAATCTGTAGATACAAAAATTTATCCGAGATATTTCATCAGAATTTTTGCATTGCCACTGTCGCGCAGTTTGGCAATGCTCTTTTCGCGAATCTGACGCACGCGCTCGCGCGTGAGACCCAGTTGGTCGCCAATCTCCTCGAGGCCCTTCTCATGACAACCGATACCGAAACACTCGCGGATGATGGTGATCTCACGTTCTTTCAGTACCTTGTTGAGCACGGTGTTGAGTTCCATGGCCATCGACTCATGGTCCACGAGTTTATCCGTACGGGTCTCATCACCAGAGGCCATCACGTCCAACATACAGTTGTCCTCGCCATCCTGGAAGGGGGCATCGATACTCACGTGGTGACCATCGGCCATCATCGACTGACCAATCTTGTCCTCATCGATGTTGATCGCCTCACTCAGTTCCGAGACACTCGGATGACGCTGGTTCTCCTGTTCGAACTTATTGATCTCGTGATTGATCTTATTGAGAGAACCCACCTGGTTGAGGGGGAGACGAACGATACGACTCTGTTCGGCAATGGCCTGGAGGATGCTCTGACGGATCCACCACACAGCGTAGGAGATGAACTTAAAACCACGTGTCTCGTCAAACTTCTGGGCTGCCTTGATCAGACCGATATTTCCTTCGTCGATGAGGTCGGTCAGTGTCAGGCCCTGGTGCTGGTACTGTTTGGCCACAGATACGACAAAGCGCAGGTTGGCTGTCACCAGTTTTTCCTTGGCACGCTCACCATCGGGACCACCCTTGCGAATCTTCTGGGCGAGTTCGATTTCCTCGTCGATGGAGATCAAGGGGGCACGACCAATCTCAACGAGGTATTTATCCAGTGCCTCGCTTGAACGGTTTGTAATACTTTTCTGAATCTTAAGTTGTCTCATCCTATTCCTAAAAACGTCTTTAACTGTTTGATTATCAAACTAATATCCTGAATTTTACCTGAAAGCGGATGCAAAGTTACTAAAAATATCGATACGTTGTTCGATTTTTAACAATTATTTTAATTTTTCTTTCAGATACTGTCCGGTGATGCTTTCCTTGCAGGCGACCACCTGTTCGGGGGTACCGGCACAGACCAGGTTACCACCCCGGTCGCCTCCATCGGGACCCAGGTCGATGACATGGTCGGCAGACTTGATGACCTCCATGTTGTGTTCGATGACCAAGATGGTGTGTCCTCTGCTGATAAGGGCATCGAAGGTGTTCAGGAGTTTCTGGATGTCATGGAAGTGGAGACCGGTGGTCGGTTCATCGAAGATAAAGAGCGTGGGGTCCTGTTTCTCAAGACCGATGAAATAAGCCAGTTTGACACGCTGGTTCTCACCGCCGGAGAGCGTGGAGGAGTTCTGGCCGAGTTTGATGTAGCCGAGACCGACGTCTTCGAGGGTTTTAAGGCGGCGGACGATGGTGGGGCATCCTTCAAAGAAAGGAATGGCTTCGGAGATGGTCATGTTGAGGACCTCATCGATGTTCTTGTCATGGTATTTGACATCGAGGATGTCGTGCTTGAAGCGATGACCGTGACAGGCCTCGCACTCGAGCACCAGATCCGCCATAAACTGCATCTCGACCGTGATGACACCAGCGCCCTTACACTCCTCACAGCGTCCTCCCTCGGTGTTGAAGGAGAAATACTGGGGGGTGAAGCCCATCTGTTGGGAGAGGGGTTGTTCGGCATAGAGGTCACGGATGGCATCATAGGCCTTGACATAGGTGGCGGGATTCGAACGCGTGGACTTGCCAATGGGATTCTGGTCAACGAACTCCACACGATGGATGGCCTCGATATCGCCTTCGAGGGCGATATATTCGCCTGGCGGGTCTGCTACCTCGCCCAAACGACGTTTCAGGGCAGGGTAGAGGATGCCCTTGATGAGACTTGACTTGCCTGAGCCAGAGACACCGGTGATGACTGTCAGAACGTTCAGGGGGATCTGGACATCAATGCCCCGGAGGTTGTTCATACGGGCGCCCAGAATGTCGATGTGGCGGTTCCAGGGGCGTCGGGAGGAGGGGACGGGGATCTGTTCCTGGCCGAGGAGATATCGGATGGTGTGGGAGCGGGAGAGGGAGGATGGGATGAATGGGTTTTGTGGGTTTGATGGGTTGGATGGGTTTGATGGGGGGATGTCTGAGAGGGAGCCGTCGAAGACGATTTCGCCACCGAGGCGACCGGCATCAGGGCCTACGTCGATGAGATGATCGGCGGCACGCATGATCTCCTCATCGTGCTCCACGACCACGACCGTATTACCTAAGGCCTGGAGTTCCTTGAGGACATGGATGAGTCGTTCGGTGTCCCGGGCGTGGAGTCCGATGCTCGGTTCATCGAGGATATAGAGCGAGCCCACCAGACTGCTTCCAAGGCTTGTGGTGAGATTAATACGCTGGCTCTCACCGCCAGAGAGTGTATTCGAGAGTCGGTTGAGCGTCAGATAGCCAAGTCCCACATCCAGAAGGAATTGCAGCCTGTTCCGTATCTCCGTGAGCAAGCGTTTGCCGATGGCCTGTTCCTGTTGGGTGAGTTCCAGGTTCCGGAACCACTCCTGCAGTCGTACCACCGGCATCTGCACCAGGTCTGTGATGCTCCTGCCCCCAATTTTCACGTAGTCTGCCTCGGGTTTCAAACGGGTACCATGACACTTCGGACAGGTGGTCTTACCCCGATAGCGGGCCAGCATCACGCGATATTGGATCTTATACTGGTTCTCGCGCACCATGTCAAAGAAGAAGTCGATGCAGGGCTTTTCCTTCTGACCCTTGTCAGAGGGTAGTCCGTGCCAGAGCCAGTCCTTCTGTTGTTGGGAGAGGTTCATGTACGGTTCGAAGATAGGGAAGTTATCCTTTGCCGCATGCCGGCAGAACCACTCTTTCCACTCGCCCATCTTCTCGCCGTGCCAACACACCACACAACCGTCGTAGACAGAAAGGGTGGTATTCGGGATGACCAGTCGTTCGTCGATGCCGATAATCTTCCCGAAGCCCTGACACTCCGGACAGGCTCCTGCGGGGGAGTTGAAGGAGAAGAGTTGGTCGGTGGGTTCCTCGAAGGTCATGCCATCGGCCTCAAAACGGGTGGAGAAGTCGTAGGAGATGTTCGAGGGCTGGAACATCAGGCGACACTCGCCATGGCCTTCGAAGAAGGCGGTCTCAGCAGAATCCACTAGACGGGCGATGACATCCTTGGAATCATCGACCGAGAGGCGGTCGATGACGAGGAAGAGATTAGGCGATCCTAGGGCTGGCCTAGGCGATCCTAGGTTTGGACTAGGCATTCCTAGGAAATCATCGATGCGCTGGAAGTCATTATTAACGAAGAGGCGGGCGTAGCCCTCGAGGATATAGGCCTTGAGTTGTTGTTCGAGGGTGCGCTCAGCAGGGAGATGGATGGGGGCCATGACCACAAAACGCGTGCCTTTCGAGAACGCCAGCATCTTCTGTACCACATCCTCGGTGGTGTGCTTGCGAACCTCACAGCCACTGATAGGCGAGAAGGTACGACCTATGCGGGCGTAGAGCAGTCGCAGGTATTCGTAGATCTCCGTGGTGGTGCCTACGGTTGAACGCGGATTACGGGAGATGACCTTCTGTTCGATGGCGATGGCAGGAGGAATGCCCCGGATGAAGTCACACTCGGGCTTGTTCATGCGTCCCAGGAACTGGCGCGCATAACTCGACAGACTCTCCACATAGCGTCGCTGACCCTCGGCATAGAGTGTGTCGAAGGCCAACGATGACTTGCCGGAGCCACTGACACCGGCAATCACCACGAACTGGTTACGGGGGATGGTTACATCGATGTTCTTCAGGTTGTTGACCCGTGCCCCCTTGATCTCTATCGCTTCATTCATAAGATGGACTTCACAGCCTCAAGCATACCGAGGTGTTGGATGAGGTCGAGGTACTGGCGTACCAGATCCGCGAGACCGGGAATCTTATTCAGGTCTTCCTGCCAGATAAACTCAGCGCCCAGTACGCCTATGGTCACCATCTGTGTGTTGCCTGTGGCCCAGAGACCATTCAACAGAGATATGATCTTCGGATCATCGTTGGGTACAATCTCCACGCCATCGGCGCGTTTGCCACCTTTGTAATACGTGATGATGGCTGCCAGACCGAATACCAGTCCCTTGGGCAGTTCACCCTTCCGTTGGAGGTAGGTCTTCAGACCGGGCAGGTCGCGAGCCTGGAATTTCGGGAAGGAGTTCAGCATGATCGATGTCACCTGATGGTCGACGTAGGGATTGTCGAAACGTTCCAGGACATCCTTCGCAAACTTCTCCAGTTCCTCCATCGGGAGGTCGAGTGTCTGCATCAGTTCATCAAACTGTACCTTGTGGATATATTTGCTGATGACCTCATGGTTGCAGGCATCGCGGACGATGTTCACGCCACTGAGGAAAGCCACAGGGGAGAGGACCGTGTGCGGGCCATTGAGCAACGTCACCTTACGTTTGTGGTAGGGTTCCTCAGAAGGCACGAACAATACGTGCAGTCCCGCCTTGTCTGCCGGGAATTCCCTGGCTACCTCCCTCGGAGCCTCGATGACCCAGAGGTGGAAGTTCTCAGCCTGTACCACGAGGTTGTCGCGGTAACAGATCTTCTCCTGAATCTGTGCGATCTCGTTGCGGGGGAATCCAGGTACGATACGGTCGACAAGGGTGGCATACACGCCACAGGACTCCTCGAACCATTTCTTGAAGTCAGCCCCCAGATTCCAGAGGTCGATGTATTTCTCGATGCAGTCCTTCAGGACATGACCATTCAGGAAGATCAGTTCACAGGGGAAGATGATCAGACCCTTGGTGGGGTCGCCATTGAACGTCTGGTAACGACGATACAGCAACTGCACCAGTTTTCCAGGATAAGAACTGGCGGGTGCATCCTCCAGTTTACAAGCCGGATCGAAGGCGATACCCGCCTCTGTGGTGTTTGAAATCACAAACCGGATCTCCGGTTGGTCGGCCAGTGCCATGAAGGCGGCGTTCTGTGTATAAGGGTTCAGGGCCCGACTGATGACATCGATGCGCTCTAAGGTGTTCACGGGTTTCCCGTTCTCACGTCCCTGGAGGTTCACGTGGTACAGGCAGTCCTGTCCGTTGAGCATATCGACCATGCCCTTCTCGATGGGTTGTACCACGACCACGCTTCCGTTGAAGTCCGTCTTCTGGTCCATGTTCCAGATGATCCAGTCCACAAAGGCACGCAGGAAATTTCCCTCCCCGAACTGTATCACCTTCTCCGGCATCACGCTCTTCGGCGCAAACTGTTTATTGAGTGGTTTCATATTCTATTATCTTGCTGAAACATATTTATGGAGTGTCTTACGCACCGCCCCTGGACCAGCGTAGAGTTCCTTGACCATGCCCTCAATCTGTTCACCGAGACCAGCCTCATAGAGGTCTACGGCGAAGATATCCTTGCGGGAATAGAGTTTTTTGAGCGGACTCCAGTCCTGATCAGGTTGGCCAATCTCCAAGGGGGCTACGATGGCCTGCAGTTCCTCGAGCAGGGGGTCGGGAGAACAGTCGAACGGTGTACCATCGTCCTTGATGCCTTTCAGATAACGGGCATAGCCTGCAAGGGTGAGGGGGATGAGGACGAGGTTCGATTTGTCCAAGCCACGGGCGATGTATTTCTTCAGTGTCTCACCGAAACGGATGGGCAGTTTCTGACTGGTGTCACAGGCAATACGCTGCGGAGCATCCGGCATGAAAGGATTCGGCAGACGACGGTTGATGACCGCTCCAATAAACTCATAGGGATTCAGTACACCCGGGTCTACGACCACTGGCATGGCTTCCATATAGCCGATCTTCTGGATGAAGGGACGCAGGTCCTCATCGGCCATCTCGGCAGAGATGAGCGTGTAGCCCAACATACAACCATAGAGTGCCATGGCTGTGTGGAGGGGGTTCAGACAGGTGGTCACCTTCATCGTCTCCACCTTGTCAACGGTCTCACGGGTGGTGTAGAGGGCTCCGCCCAAGTCGAGTGGGGGACGACCATTGGTGTAGTGGTCCTCGATGACCAGATACTGCACTTCCTCGGCATTCACGAAGGGGGCTGTGAAGGTATGCTTCTCTGTCTCGATATAGTCGTTGTCCTCGAAGTCATCGGCTGCCAACATCTCCTTCACCTTCTCGTGGGGACGAGGGGTGATCTTGTCAATCATCGACCAGGGGAAGGTGATTTTTGTTTCGTCCTTCAGGTAGTCGAGGAAGGCCTTTTCAATCAGTCCGTCTGCCACCCAACGCTCTGCGTAGGCGAAGACACCAGCCTTCACTTTGTCGCCATTGTGCGAGCAGTTGTCCATGCTCTGCACGGTCAGAGGCAACTGACCGGCCTGCCAGCGCTCATAGAGCAGGGCGCAGACCTTACCCATCGCAAACAGAGGTTTCAGACCCCGTGCGAGGTCGGCCTCGTTATAGGTGTAGCCCTTCTCCGTGATGGTAAAGGAAATCATCTGAAGACTCGGATTCTTGAAGATCTCCACCAGACGGTTCCAGTCAGGGAACTGCGGGTCTGCCTTCAAAGCCTCTGTGACACTGGCGATGACCTTCTTCTCGATGGTGCCTGTGGATTGCAGGCTGACCAGGAGCGAGAGATTGTTATACGGGGCGTAGGCCTTGTCGATGACTTCGAAGTCGAAGGTCTCGGCCACGATGACACCACGGTCGTATTTGCCCGTGTTCAGGGCATCATTCAGAATCGCTGCAGGGAAGGCACGGAAGATATTACCGCCTCCGAAATGTACCCAGGTGGGTTCCTTGGCGGTCTTTTCGCGAACTTTTGCGATGTCAAACTTGGGGAGCAGATAGCCTTTTGCTTCCCACTCTGCGGGATTAAAATTCCCATTAAATATATCATTCAGTTTCATATTAATCAAAGAATCCTGGTTGTTTGTATTCAATTCCTAACTCACGATCGACGGTGGCGAGGATGCCCTGTACCTGTCCGAGGGCGAACATTCGACCTAAGAGCGTGTAGCCTGCATTGTGGCCATGCGAAGACTCATCCATGATACCACCAGGCTGGTCGGTGAAGGTCATGCCATGATCCACACGCATGGGCAACTCCGGGTTGGTCTGTTCGAAGATACGGCAGAGTTCGATAAGGTCTGCACGTCCTCCCAGATGTGAAGCCTCGGTGAAGTCGCCATTGGGGAAGATATGGCAGGAACGCAGATGAACGAAATGCGTGCGTGAGGCAAATTTCTTAGCCATCTCCACCACATTGTTATAGGCCCCTGCTGAGAGTGAACCTGCACAGAAGGTCAGGCCATTGTGTTTGTTGGGTACAGCATCGATGAACCACTGGATATCCTCTTCGGTGCGTACGATACGGGGCAGACCGAGGATCTCGATGGGGGGATCATCCGGGTGCACGCACATATTCATATTGTATTCCTCGCAGGTGGGCATGATGGCCTCGAGGAAGTACTTCATGTTCTCACGCAGTTGTGCCTTGTCGATACCCTTATAGAGATCAAGGAAGTCACGGAACTTCTGGATGGGTGCCTCGTCGTTCTCGCTGAAGTTGCCCGAGACAAAGCCCTGTGTCTTGATGATGATGTTCTCTACGAGTTTGTGTTCCTTTTCTGGCGTCATGGTCTTGGCCAGTTCATCACACTCAGCCAGGACATTGCGTCCCTGACCCACACCAGCGGGGAACACGAACTGCGCCCATTCCTCACGGGCTCCTTCGCGCTTCAGGATATAAATATCGAAGTAGGCAAACTCAGCATAGTTGAAGTAGAGGTTGGTAGAGCCATTGGGATTCGTATGCAAGAGATCCGTACGCGCCCAGTCGAGTACCGGCATGAAGTTGTAGCAGATGCAGTGGATGCCCTCTGCCGAGAGGTTGCGCAATGACTCCTTGTAGACCTCAATCTGGTGGTCACGATCAGGACCGCCATATTTGATGGTCTCCACCACAGGCAGGGATTCCACCACGCTCCAGCGCATGCCATAACTTTCGATATACTCGCGCAGGTCACGGATCTTTTCCCGTGTCCACACTTCACCGAGGGGTACATCATGCAAAGCAGTGACGATGCCCTCGACACCAATTTGTCTTAACATGGCAAGGGTAATCTTGTCCTTCTTGCCAAACCATCTCCATGTTCTTTCCATAATTCAGCGTTTATTTCTCTTTTTGGATTTTGAATTCTTTTTGGATGTTGTCTGTTTTTTGGGTTGCGGTTTTCCCATGATGAGTTGACGGAAGTCCACCTTCGACTGTTTCTGCAGGGTCTCCGGCGTGTAGACCGGACGACTCTCATTGCCATAGCGGTCTACGGCTGTCACAGCGTAGTTCAGGGCCCTTCCACCATGGGGCACGTTCAACGACTCTCCCCGCAGACGTATCGCCACCAGATTTTCCGGTTTGTCGGTATTGACCGGATAGTCGGTCGAGGCATAGACATGATAGAGGAGGTAGTCGCCACCCGAGAGATCCCGGGCTCCACGCCATACCAGTCGGTCAGTCGTCATGCCCCGTTGGATATCCAACTGTGTGGGTTTCAGGGGCGCCTGTTTTCCCGTCCATGTCATCGGTGGCACCAGGGCAGGGGAGACATTAAAGTCTTTGGTGAAGGAATAGATGCCTTTCGTATTGTCAGTGAAGAACTTACTACGGAAGAACGTACACCCGAGTTCCAGTTCACGAAGCACGTTCATCTCCCGTTGGATGACGCTCAGATCCCAGTTTTTCTCCTTCGGATGCAACATATAGACCGCCAGTCCCGGGGCCACGATACGCCCGTAGGCATACTCCTTCCAGTTGACGGCAAAGGGATAGAAATGATTCCCCTGGAAATACATCATCGGGAAGAGCGCGTCCATCAGTCCGTCGCGCATCCAGCCCTGTGCATCCTGACACACCGTGGTGTTGGCATTCCACCCACTGCTCTTATAACGGGGCAGGTCGTCGTATTTGCCGATGGGTGAGCACGACACCTTCACCCAGGCTTTCTCGCCTTTGACAGCCCGGTTGATCTTCCGGACAATGTCCGTGATATATTGGCGTCCCTGGGAGCGTGACACCTTCAGTTTCCAGGTCTCCGGATAACGGATATAGTCGAGATGGATGCCATCGACATCATAACGGCGCGTCACCTCCCTACAGAACCTCGCCAGATAGTCGCCTGTCTCCGGTTTCTCAGGATTCATATAGCCCTCCTCACCAATCTTCACGATGAGTTTGGGCAGTTTCTTACGGATCTGTTGACAGCCATAGGTGTTCCATTTCCCCACAGGGATGGTCACAATCCACGCATGACACTCCATGCCCCGTTTGTGACACTCGTCGATACAGAACTGCAGGGCATCATAGCCGGGTGAGTTACCGGCCTTACCTGTCATACAGACGTCCCAGGGTTCCATGTCTGAAGGAAAGACGGTGGTGGCCCTGACACGTGCCTGAAACAGGATGGTGTTGATGTTCGCCTTCTGTAACTGGTCGAGGATCTGGGTGAGTTCCTGTTTCTGTGTCACGCTGCTATGCGAACGGGGCCAGTCGATGCCGCCAATGGTGGTCAACCACACCGCCCTGACCTCATGTTTGGGTGACGGTGCCTGCAATTGTTTGGGCTTCGCCTGCGTGGGGAGCGTCAGGATTAATAGGAGAAATAATTGTATAATCGTTTTCAAAATAATGTCTTTTTGATGAATTTTGGTGCAAAGATACAAAAAAAGCCACAGATTTCACAGATTATCGCAGATTATTTGTAATTTTGCCATGAAAATAAAGCATTAAACGATTAACAACTATGATTTCATTTCTTTTGAGTCTTGTGGCTCTTGTGTTGGGTTATCTGCTCTACGGACGGTTCGTGGAACGCGTCTTCGGACCAGATGACCGTGTGACGCCTGCTGTGGCGAAAGCCGACGGGCTTGACTATATTGTGCTTCCCAACTGGAAGATCTTCATGATCCAGTTTCTGAACATTGCAGGAACGGGTCCCATCTTCGGTGCCATCATGGGTGCTAAGTTCGGTCCTGTGGCCTATCTGTGGATTGTCTTCGGATGTATCTTCGCCGGAGCCGTCCATGACTACCTGAGTGGTATGCTCTCCATGCGTCACGACGGAGCCGGACTGCCAGAACTAATTGGCCGTTACTTAGGCAAGACCACGAAGGGTATCATGCTGGTATTTACCGTGCTGTTGCTCATCATGGTGGGAACGGTGTTTGTATATTCGCCTGCGGAGATTCTGCATTCCATCGGTGGCGAGTCCATCATGTGGATTATTATCATCTTCTGCTATTACATCATTGCCACGATGCTGCCCATCGACAAGATCATCGGAAAAGTATATCCCTTGTTTGCCTTCTCGCTGCTGTTTATGGCAGCCGCCCTGATGGTATGGTTGTTCATCCACTGGCCCTCATTGCCAGAGTTGTGGACAAACCTCTATAATATGGGAGCCGCCACAGAACCGGAAACGTGGAAGGATGCAATCTTCCCGGCATTGTTTATCACGGTGGCCTGTGGTGCCATCTCCGGCTTCCACGCCACACAGAGTCCGTTGATGGCCCGTTGCGTGAAGAGTGAGAAGATGGGTCGTCCTATTTTCTACGGTGCCATGATTACCGAGGGTGTGGTAGCCCTGATCTGGGCTACGGTGGCAGCCTGGTTCTTCTATGGCGATCCAGCCCCTGGCTATACCCTTATCGAGCAGGCCACGAAAGGTTTCTATACCTCGGCACCTGCTGTCGTGAATCTGGTATGTAACGACTGGTTGGGTGTGGCAGGTGCTGTCCTCGCCATGTTGGGTGTGGTGGCAGCCCCCATCACCTCTGGCGATACCGCCTTCCGCAGTGCCCGTCTGATTGTGGCAGAGTGGCTCAAACTCGACCAGCGTCCCATCGTCAAACGCCTGATGATCTGTATTCCATTGTTTGCCGTTTCCATCGCCATGTTGATCTGGCAGATAGAGAATCCTGACGGTTTCAATACCATCTGGCAATACTTCGGTTGGAGTAACCAGACCCTGGCTGTGTTTACCCTGTGGACGCTGACGGTCTATCTGGTGCGCAACAAGAAATGTTTCTGGATTGCACTGATTCCAGCACTCTTTATGACGACCGTTTGCTCTACCTATTTCTTCGTCTCGAAGCAGATGCTGGGACTGCCCGAAACAGTGGCCTATGGCTTTGGCATCGCCTGCCTCATTGTGGCCATCGTCTGGTTCTGCCTATGGTACAGGAGAGAAGTGAGAAGTGAAAAGTGAGAAGTGAAAAGTAAAAGTGATAGTATATGTTAAGTGTTGAAGAACTCGTTGACAGACTGATTGATCTGTCGTTTGCAGAAGATATTGGCGATGGTGACCACACCACGTTGTGTTGTATTCCCGAAGATGCGATGGGTAAGTCGCACCTGCTCATCAAGGAGGATGGCATCCTCGCTGGTGTGGAGATTGCCAAGGAAGTGTTCCACCGTTTCGACCCCACCATGCAGGTGGAGGTGCTGATGGGTGACGGCTCCCGTGTGAAGAAGGGCGACATCGCCATGATTGTCACAGGTAAGGTGCGTTCCCTGTTGCAGACAGAGCGTCTGATGCTGAACATCATGCAGCGTATGAGTGGCATCGCCACGATGACGGACAAGTATGTGCAGCGTCTGAAGGGCACCCATACCCGCGTGCTCGACACCCGTAAGACCACCCCAGGCATGCGTATGCTGGAAAAGCAGGCCGTGAAGATCGGAGGTGGTTGTAACCATCGTATCGGACTCTTCGACATGATCCTGTTGAAGGACAACCACGTCGACTTTGCCGGAGGCATCACCAATGCCATCGACCGTTGTCATCAGTATCTGAAAGCGAAAGGTCTCGACTTGAAGATTGAGATTGAGGTGCGCAACTTCGATGAACTTCAACAGGTGTTGGATCATGGTGGCGTAAACCGTATCATGCTCGATAACTTCTCCGTGCCTGACACCAAGAAGGCTGTGGACATCATTGGAGGCCGCTATGAGACAGAGTCGAGTGGGGGTATCACCTTCGATACGATCCGTGACTATGCCGAACAGGGTGTTGACTTTGTGTCGGTGGGTGCCCTGACACATAGTGTGAAAGGACTGGATATGTCGTTTAAAGCCTGCGAGTGAGAATTGAAGAATTGAAGTTATGAAGAAGCGTTTATTGATCATAGGGATACTGACAGGTATTCTCTTACCTCTCACCTCTTACCTCTCACCTCTAAGCGCCTGTACCAACTTCATCGTGGGTAAGCAGGCCAGTGCCGACGGCAGTGTGTTCGTCACCTATCATTGTGACTCCTATGGGGCCTTTATGCCACTCTACCATTATCCAGCCGCCAAGCATCATCCTGGCGATATGCTGAAGGTGTATGAGTGGGACACCAACAAATACCTGGGTGAGATAGCAGAGGCTCCAGAGACCTATAACGTCATCGGCAACTCGAACGAGTGGCAAGTCACCATCGGTGAGACCACCTTCGGAGGTCGTGAGGAGATGGTGGACTCCACAGGTATCATTGACTACGGTTCCCTGATCTATATCACCCTCCAGCGTGCCAAGACCGCCCGTGAGGCTTTACAGATCATGACATCCCTCGTGGAGCAGTACGGCTACTGTTCCGAGGGTGAGACCTTCTCCGTGGCTGACAAGGACGAAGCGTGGATGTTGGAGATGATGGGATGTGGGCCAGACCGTACCAAGGAGGCAGGGCGCACTGTCTGGGTGGCTGTCCGCATTCCTGACGACGCCATCGCCGCCCATGCCAACCAGAGTCGTATCACCCAGTTCCTCGATGGTCGTTATACGCCTGTCAGGATAAAGGACCTGCATAAGAAATTCCCCATAGGTGGCAAGAAGCCCGTACCCAACCTCGTGGTCTATTCAGATAATATAATAAGGTATGCACGTACGATGGGTTGGTTCGACGGTAAGGATGCCGATTTCTCCTATAATGCCGCCTATGCAGCCCCCGACTTCTCCGGACGTCGTTATTGTGAGGCCCGTGTGTGGAGTTTCTTCAACCGTTTTGCCGATGATTTCTCGAAGTACGTGCCTTATGCAGCCGGTATCGAGAAGGATGCTGAGCCCATGCCCCTGTGGATCATCCCCAACAAGAAGGTCACCTTGCAGATGTTACGTGAGGCCATGCGCGACCATTACGAAGGCACCCCCTTCGCCCTCGACTCCGACATCGGAGGTGGTATGTTCGAGATGCCTTACCGTCTGTCGCCCCTTTCCTACAAGGTTGATGGCAAGGAGTATTTCAATGAGCGTACCACCAGCACCTTCCAGACTGTCTGGACGTATATCTCGCAGATGCGCTCCTCACTGCCCCGTGAGATTGGCGGATGTTTCTGGTTTGGTAACGACGATGGTAACATGGTGGCCTACACCCCGATGTACAACTGTATGACCCGTCTGCCGAAGTGTTTCTCCGGCGAGGGTGCCGATGAAATCACCTTCTCGATGGACAATGCCTATTGGGTGTGTAACTGGGTTTCGAACATGGTCTACCCCCGTTATTCGCTGATGTTCCCCACCTTGCAGGCTGTGCGCGACTCCCTCGATGCCTCGTACGATAAGTTACAGGCACAGATCGAGGTGCAGGCGCTGGCCCTTGAAGGCGATGCACGTGTACGGTTCCTCACCAATTACAGTTGTCAGAAGGGCGACGAGATGATAGCCCGTTGGCAGCAACTCGCCTTCCATCTCATCGTGAAGTTCAATGACAGCGTGGTGAAACCCACCGACGAGAACGGTGCCTTCAAGCGTAACAAATACGGTCTTGGTGAGCGTGTGCAGCGTCCCGGTTATCCCGAGCGCTACGCCCGCAAGATCATCAGTGATCGCCTGGCTATACCTCAATAAAAAAAGGTGTCCACTCGGACACCTTTTTTATTGAGGGAAATATGATTTTACTCACCCTTTTCCATCTTAGCCTTCAACTCAGCGAGGACGTCGATGTCGCCCAGCGTGGTGCTGGCTGCTACGTTCTCAATCTTCGGAGACTCTTCCTTCTTGGCACGCGGAGCAGTCTTCTTGGCAGCAGCGGCAGCCTTCTTCTCCTCACGGGCAGGATCCTCGAAGGTACGACTGTGAGAGAGGATGATACGCTTGCTGTCCTTATTGAACTCAATCACCTTGAAGGGCAGTGTCTCACCGGCCTGAGCCTGTGTGCCATCCTCCTTCTGCAGGTGCTTCGGCGTAGCAAACCCTTCCACGTTCTCGTCGAGGGCCACCACAGCACCCTTCTCCATGAGTTCGGTAATCTTACCCTCGTGGATAGAGCCAACGGTGAACTTCTCCTCGAACACATCCCAAGGATTGTCCTCGAGTTGCTTGTGACCGAGAGAAAGACGACGGTTCTCCTTGTCGATGTCGAGGACGATCACCTCGATCTCGGCACCTACCTGTGTGAACTCTGAGGGGTGCTTCACCTTCTTGGTCCAAGACAGGTCGCTGATGTGGATCAGACCATCGACACCCTCTTCCAGTTCTACGAACACACCGAAGTTGGTGAAGTTGCGCACCTTGGCAGTGTGTTTGCTGCCCACAGGATATTTAGCCTCGATATCCTCCCAGGGATCCTCGCGGAGTTGTTTGATACCGAGAGACATCTTACGCTCGTCGCGGTCGAGTGTCAGGATCACAGCCTCTACATCGTCGCCTACCTTCAGGAACTCCTGAGCAGAACGGAGGTGCTGGCTCCAAGACATCTCACTGACGTGGATCAGACCCTCAACACCGGGCTGAACCTCTACAAATGCACCGTAGTCAGCAATCACGACTACCTTACCCTTCACGTGGTCACCCACCTTGAGGTCGGCATCCAAAGCATCCCAAGGATGCGGTGTGAGTTGCTTCAGACCGAGGGCGATACGACGCTTCTCGTCGTCGAAGTCGAGGATCACCACATTGATCTTCTGGTCGAGTTCCACCACCTTGTGAGGATCGTCTACGCGACCCCAAGAGAGGTCTGTGATATGGATCAGTCCGTCCACACCGCCGAGGTCGACGAATACACCGTAGGTCGTGATATTCTTGACAGTACCCTCGAGGATCTGTCCCTTCTCCAGGCGACCGATGATCTCCTTCTTCTGGGCCTCGAGTTCCTGTTCGATGAGAGCCTTGTGAGACACAACGACATTGCGGAACTCCTGGTTGATCTTCACGATCTTGAACTCCATGGTCTTGCCCACGAACTGGTCGTAGTCGCGTATGGGATGAACGTCAATCTGGCTTCCGGGCAGGAATGCCTCGATACCAAACACGTCAACAATCATACCACCCTTGGTACGACACTTGATGAAGCCCTGAACCACCTCCTCTGCATCGAGGGCGGCGTTCACACGGTCCCAAGACTTGCTCAGGCGAGCCTTCTTGTGAGAGAGAATCAGTTGACCTTTCTTGTCCTCTGCGCTCTCTACATAAACTTCTACTACGTCACCGATCTTCAGGTCGGGATTGTAGCGGAATTCTGATGCGGGGATGATACCGTCGCTCTTGTAACCGATGTTTACGACCACTTCTTTCTTGTCGAAACTGATGACCTTACCGTCAACCACCTGATGGTCGGCTACCTTGTTCAGGGTTTCGTCGTACGCTTTGTCAAGGGCTTCCTTGTTAACACCTGCGCTGGTGCCATTCTCGAACTCTTCCCAGTCGAAGTCCTGTAACGGCTGTACGTTCTTTGTTAAATCTGACATAAAAAACTTTTTGCCCCTCGTTTGTTGTCGGGGCGGGGTCTGAACAGACGTTTATCAGACCATCTTTAAAGGGTTAATAATCAATAGGAGCAAGCGCCTGTTCCGGCCCCTACGACCCCTTTAGGGGTCAAAAACGGGTGCAAAGGTACTGCTTTTTAAGTGAAAAGTGAAAAGTGAAAAGTGAATAATTAACGGTTTTAGGAAAGATTAACAAAAAGAGGGCAAATTCTCACGAACTTGCCCTCCTATCATAAACAATACTGTTTTCTACATTATATAACTTTAAGTGTGTTGGTCAAATGATTCCCTGTGGTCATCATACGATGCCCTGAGCCATCATCATCGTGTTAACCTTGGCTTCGCCGAACTTACACGATGCCCTGAGCCATCATGGCCTTAGCAACCTTCATGAAGCCGGCCACGTTGGCACCCTTCACGTAGTTGATGTAGCCATCCTTCTCAGTACCATACTTCACGCAGTTCTCGTGAATGTCGTTCATGATGCGCTTCAGGTAGTTGTCTACCTCCTCAGCCGTCCATGACAGACGCTCAGAGTTCTGTGACATCTCGAGACCTGATACAGACACACCACCGGCGTTAGAAGCCTTACCCGGAGAGTAGAGGATCTTGGCATCCTGGAAGATCTTGATAGCCTCAGGCAGTGAAGGCATGTTAGCACCCTCAGCCACAGCAATCACACCATTCTTCACGAGGGCAGCAGCCTCGTCACCGTTGATCTCGTTCTGGGTAGCGCAAGGCAGGGCGATATCAGCCTTCTCATACCAGGGGCGCTTGCCCTCGAAGTACTTGGCTGTGGGATACTCCTGAACATACTCCTTGATACGTCCGCGCTCCACGTTCTTCAACTCCATGATATAGTCGAGTTTTGCACGATCGATACCATCGGGATCGTAGATGTAACCGTCAGAGTCAGACATGGTCATAGGAATAGCACCGAGTTGCAGACACTTCTCGGCAGCATACTGGGCCACGTTACCGGCACCAGAGATCAGCACCTTCTTACCCTTGATATCGATGTTACGGGTAGCGAGCATCGAGCAGAGGAAGTATACGGTACCATAACCAGTAGCCTCAGGACGGATCAGTGAACCACCGAAGGGGATACCCTTACCAGTAAGCACACCCTGGAACTGGTGGGTGAGTTTCTTGTACTGTCCGAACAGATAGCCAACCTCACGACCACCTACACCGATATCACCTGCGGGAACGTCCTCATCCGGACCAATCACGCGATAGAGTTCGTTCATGAATGCCTGGCAGAAGCGCATCACCTCAGCGTCGCTCTTACCACGGGGAGAGAAATCGGAACCACCCTTGGCACCACCCATCGGCAGTGTGGTCAGAGAGTTCTTGAAAGTCTGCTCGAAAGCGAGGAACTTCAGGATACCGAGGTTCACGCTCTTGTGATAACG
>CACZVE010000021.1 GCA_902784565.1 uncultured Prevotellaceae bacterium | reverse complement strand
TCATCGTAGGTCTTTCCAGCACTGGTCAGGCCACCTATGAGAAGCGTTACAACGGCGGTATGGGTTCGAATGGTTTGACCTCTGCCCGTCACGATGTCTTCGCCAAATACCTCGCCGAGAACTATCCCGAGAGTTACGACCACGCTGTGCCCGATGAACTGGTGTATAGTGGTAAGTACAAACTGACGGACAGCGTCGAAGGCTCGCCTGTGGATGCTGGACAACTCGTACTCTCTCCTACCCGCACCTATGCCCCGGTGATCAAGAAATTGCTCGACGAACTACGTCCTGAGATCCACGGCATGGTACATTGTACGGGTGGTGCCCAGACCAAGGTACTGCATTTCGTCAACGACAACTGTCGTGTCATCAAGGACAACATGTTCCCCGTGCCCCCACTCTTCCGCGCCATCCATGAGTGCTCCGGCACCGACTGGAAGGAGATGTACCAGGTATTCAACATGGGACATCGCATGGAGATCTACATCCGTCCCGAGATTGCAGAGCAGGTCATCGCCATCAGCAAATCCTTCAACATCGATGCCCAAATCATCGGTCACATCGAGGAAGGCCCGAAGAGCCTCACCATCCAAAGCGAGTTCGGCACCTTCACCTATTAAACCCATTAATCCCATCATCATTAAATGGAGAATAACAGCATACTACAGAAACTCGACGGCCTGGAGGCGCGTTTCGAGGAGGTGTCGACTCTGATTACCGACCCCGACGTCATTGCCGACCAGAACCGTTTCGTAAAACTGACAAAGGAATACAAGGACCTGGGCGACATCATGGATGCCCGCAAACGATATATCGCCTGTCTGAACAGTATCAAGGAGGCTAAAGATATCCTCGCCAACGAGGACGATCCCGAGATGAAGGAAATGGCCCGCGAGGAACTGGCCGTCAATGAGGAACTCCAACCCAAACTGGAAGAGGAGATCAAGATCGCCCTCATCCCGAAGGATCCCGAGGATGCGAAGAACGTACAGATGGAGATTCGTGCCGGAACAGGCGGTGACGAGGCCTGTCTCTTTGCCGGCGACCTGTTTAAGATGTACAAGAGCTTTTGCGATGCCAAGGGTTGGCAGGTCAGCATCACCAGCGTCTCCGAGGGTGCTGTCGGTGGCTATAAGGAAATCGATTTCGCCGTCAGCGGTGCTGATGTCTATGGCACATTGAAATACGAGTCGGGTGTCCACCGTGTACAGCGTGTGCCTGCCACCGAGACACAGGGTCGTATGCATACCAGTGCCGCCACTGTCGCCGTGCTGCCCGAAGCCGATAAGTTTGAGGTACACGTCAACGAGGGCGAGATCAAGTGGGACACCTTCCGTTCCAGCGGTGCCGGTGGCCAGAACGTCAACAAGGTGGAGTCTGGTGTGCGTCTGCGTTATATGTGGAAAAACCCCAATACCGGCGAGACCGAGGAGATCCTCATCGAGTGTACCGAGACCCGTGACCAGCCAAAGAACAAGGAACGTGCCCTCTCGCGTCTCTACACCTTCATCTACGACAAAGAACACCAGAAGTATATGGACGACATCGCCTCGCGTCGTAAGAGTCTTGTATCCACCGGCGACCGCAGTGCGAAGATCCGTACCTATAACTTCCCACAGGGACGTGTGACTGATCATCGCATCGGTTATACCACCCACGACCTACAGGGATTCCTCGGTGGCGACATCCAGGCAATGATCGATGCCCTCACCGTAGCCGAGAACGCCGAACGCATGAAGGAAACCGAACTCTAACCCATCAAACCCATTAATCCCATCAAATCCATGACCCGACAAGAACTGATATCCCAGATTCGCGAGAAGCAGAGTTTTCTCTGCGTCGGTCTCGACACCGACATTACGAAGATTCCCCAGTGTATCATCGAAGAGGCCAAGAGCCATGACGGCGAGGACTATATCTTCCGCGCCTTCTGCGAGTTTAATGCCCTCATCATCGATGCCACAGCACCTTATTGCGTGGCCTATAAACCCAACCTCGCTTTCTATGAGGCTTACGGCGTCGACGGTATTCTGGCCTTCGAAGCCACCATCGACTATCTGAAGGAGGAATACCCCAACCACTTCATCATCGCCGATGCCAAGCGCGGGGATATCGGTAACACGTCGAAGATGTATGCCAAGACCTTCTTCGAGGAATATGATGTCGATGCCCTTACCGTCGCCCCTTATATGGGCGAAGACTCTGTCACGCCTTTCCTCGGCTACGATGGCAAGTGGGTCATCTTGTTGGCTCTGACTTCCAACAAGGGCTCACAGGACTTCCAGATGACGCCGCTCCATACGCCTCTTGTTGGCAGGTGGGGACCAGGAATTTTCCCGGGTGAGCGTCTCTTTGAGCGTGTGTTGAAGACCTCGCTGCAATGGGGCACAGAAGAAAACATGATGTTCGTTGTCGGTGCCACTCAGGGTAAGATGTTCGAGGATATCCGCAGCATCGCCCCCCACCATTTCCTGCTCGTTCCAGGTGTCGGCGCACAAGGCGGTTCTTTGGAGGAAGTTTGTCGTTACGGCATGACTGACGACTGCGGTCTGCTTGTCAATTCTTCCCGTGGCATCATCTATGCCTCCAACGGTGAGGACTTCGCCGAGGTTGCCGCGCAGAAAGCCCAGGAACTCCAGCAGCAAATGGCCGCCCAACTGCGGTAACATTCTATTTCTGCTCAAGTCTCTGCACACCGTGCAGAATTCAGCCCTAAAACTGGGAGACGTTTATGCACACCGTGCAAAAGTCTGCCCCAAATCTGAGGCACGTTTATGCACCCCATGCAAAAGTCTGCCCCAAAACTGAGGCATGTTTATGCACCCCGTGCAAAATCTTCCCCCAAATCTGAGGCATGTTTATGCACCCCATGCAAAATCTTCCCCCAAAACTGAGGCATGTTTCTGCACGGTGTGCATAAACGTCTCCCAGTTTTCAGGCTGGTCTTTGAAGTTCTGGGACGGTTTTTCACGGATTTGGGACAAGGTTTTCAAGTTTTTGGATGATCTGTCCCGAATCTGGGACATGCCATTTTGAACCTGTAAAAATCAGCCCCAAATCGGGGACAAAACATTCCGACCTCGGGAAATCGTGCCCCAATTCTGGGTGAAGAAATCCAGGCCCCGGAAAAATATGCCCCAGTTCCAGGGCAAGATATTCCGACCTCGGGAAATTATCCCTCGGATCCGGGGCGAATAATTCCGACCCCAGAAAAGTCTGGCCCAGTTTTGGGTGAAGATATTCCGACCACGGGAAAACCTGCTTCGGATTCAGGGCAAATAATTCCGACCTCGGGAAATTATCCCCCAAATCTAGGGCAAGAAATTCCGACCCCAGAATATCTTCTCTCAGATTTTTGACAAGTTTTTTAATTGCAGGGGGACAGAAATGAAGTGAACCCTCAGTATAGAAGGATCTGCGAGGAATACCTCAATACTTCCACAGAGGTTTTCAATTCTTGCACGAGTAATTGGATTATTCAAGGCATTCTCCAATCGCGTGAGCCAACGAAGATTCCCTGGACGATTATTACGACGATTTGTGTCTATGTGGTCTACTACATGCTGGTCAGTTGGTGGGTTGCCATGAAAAGCGAAAGCAACAATTCTATGAACTCTTTGTCCAGCAATCTCCATATAGCCCGTTATATCGTTGGGCTTTCCAAAAGTCCAAACGTTGTCATCCTTACGAATCCGCTTACCTTCACGTGGATGCCGCATTACAGCGCCATTGTCACGTACAGAATAATGCTCTTCTTTATAGATGCAATCCTTGACCTCCTTGTAATCGTCGATACTTACCATAATTAGAAATCTTCTGATTTTCTTCTAGCATCTTCATATTAATTGTAAGTAAATTATAGTTGCAAAGATAGCACTTTTCTTTAAAAGTTGTACTATTTAGGGATAAAAAAAGAAATAATTCGAGAATTATTTGGAAGATATGCAAAAAATATCTATCTTTGCACCGTCAGAATGAAAGTTTTGACTACGCCGCTGAGTGCGGGGAGCAAGGCTTGATCGATACTGCTCCATTTAAAAGTCACCTACGGGTGGCTTTTTATTTTTCGTATTTCTTTCTGAAAAAGCGGTTGAATCTGGGGGCTTCGACCTGCCATCTTGAAACAGATATGGATTTCTTGCCTTTAAAAATCAAGATTTCTACAGCATTTTCATTGGCTTCAAAATATGCTTTGATTTCAGATGAAAGCAAACGCGCGTTATAGTCTGTTGTCATATTCAGCAAAACGCGATTTGTCTGCCCAATGGAATCAAGCAATTGTGTCCCTACAGATCCTTTTCCATGAACGGTTTTCAAATCATAGAGTCCGAGGATACCTTTCTTTTCAAAAATGAAATCGGCAGTGCGACAACTTCTTGGATTAGGCAATATATAGACACGATAACCATGCTCTACAGCCTTACGCGCTGCATTGATCAGATTGTCGAAATCATCACTTTGTTCACTAATAGCGCTGTAAATATCGGTTTCGCCCTCCACGGACTTGAACTCTCCATAGTAGATTATTAGTTTCAGTTGTTTAATAAACTGGGCGCCTTTCAGATAATGTAACTCTTGCAGTTCGTCAGCCATACCTCTCCATGAGGTTTCCGCTGCCATCATTACAGAGCCGTTTTCTTCAAACGGTTCAAATTCGAATAATATATCTTCAATGATAGCCGGTTTCATATTATGTGCAAAGGTACAAAATAATTTTGGAAAGTGGTACTATTGGGGAAAAAAAAGAAAAATAAAACGAATAATGGACAGAAATTGAGGGTATTTGCCTGTTTTGTCCAGAAGTCGGGTGTTTGTCCACACAAGTTGGAGAAGAATTTGAGATATTTCTTGGAATCAGGTAGATTTCGCCGTAACTTTGCATCAGAAACATCAGAAATAAGATTCATACGATTTAGACATATAGTTTTTTTCATTCTAGGTTTTGTTAATAATTAGTTAGTTAGAAAATCAGGGCTTGCAGCGGCAAGTCCTGTTTTTTTTGGTGGTTCCAATTAAAAAGTGTAACTTTGCACCATGATATTCTATTTCACAGGCACTGGTAATACGCGATGGGTGGCGGAGCAGATAGCAGAAGCCATCGGAGAGGAACTGCTGTTTATCCCAGATCTGATCAGGGAAGGACGGTATGAGTTTGAGTTGCAGGAAGGTGAACGGATCGGGTTCTGCTTTCCGACGCACGGGTGGCAACCGCCGAGGATAGTGCGGGAGTTTGTCAGCCAGATGAAGATAAGGGAATTTGGAAATTCCGAGGAACGTCGGCCCTATTGTTGGGCCCTGACGACATGCGGCGACAATATGGGCGAGGCAATGACGATATTCAATAAGGAATTATTTCCTTTACAGGCCAAGACACAGTTTGCCGTTGTGATGCCGGAGTCGAATGTGTGCTTCTCGTTCTTACACTTAGACACGCCTGAGAAGGAAAGACAGAAGATTGAGGCAGCCAGAGCCCGTCTGCCGCATATCATCGACGTGATTAAAGAAAGACAGGAAGGTGTGGTGGAATTGGTGAAAGGCGCCATACCCAGAACCTATAGTTATGTGATTGGTGGCTACTACAACAAACACCTGATTAAAGATGACAAACTATGGGTGGATGAAGATGCCTGTATCGGTTGCGGTTTGTGTAGCAGACTCTGTCCTGTGGATGACATAGAAGGGACACCACCGAGATGGAAGCACAACGGACAATGCACGAATTGTCTGGCATGCTATCACCACTGTCCGAAGCATGCCATCCATTGGGGCAAAATGAAACGGGATCAGTATTATTTCAATAGACGCGGGGACCGAAGATAGCGGTGCCGATACGGACCATCGTAGAACCGGTCTCAAGGGCAATGGGATAGTCGTCACTCATCCCCCAGGAACGTTCGCAGAAAGCGGGATCATCAGCGAAATAGCGACTCTTCACCTCGTCGAAGAAATCACGGGCCGTAAGCATCTCACGACGGATCTGTTCCTGGTCATCCACAAACGAAGCCATCATCATCAGACCACAGATGCGGACGTTTTGCATCTGGCGCCATTCGCCCTCATCCAACAGTTGACGACAGGCCTCAAGGGTGAGTCCGTATTTAGTACTTTCCTCGGCAATATGGAGTTCGAGCAATACGTTGATAACCCGTCCGCACTTCTCTGCCTGCTTATTAATCTCCCGCAGGAGTTTAAGTGAGTCAACAGCCTCGACCATAGACACATACGGTGCGATGTACTTCACCTTGTTCGTCTGCAGATGACCGATGAAATGCCACTCGATATCCTTCGGCAACGACTCGTGTTTCTGGCGCAGTTCCTGTTCATGACTCTCGCCGAAAATACGCTGACCCTCCTCATAGGCAGCCAGGATATACTCGTTGGGATGGTACTTGGAGATGGCCACCAGGCGCACACCCTCAGGTAGCACGTCGAGCACCTCATGCAAATGACCTTTTACATCGTACATCTTATTTCCCACTTTCAAACACGTCCATCGTGGTGGTCTCACTCATGGAGGCAATGACATAGTCGATCATCGTACCGCCCATCACCTCGTCGATACTCTTCACGGCACCATTGAACGAGCCGGCATTGACGAGATAATAGATATTGGTACGCGACTCCTTAGCCGTCTTTTCGTCGATGGTGACAAACTGGAGTTTCGCCCTGTACCATTTGTCGGCGGCGTCCTGATCGGCGAAAAAGATTTCCTTGTAGGTGGCTTTCTTGATATCCACCACATTGAATTCGCCGCTGATATAGGATGACATCTCCTCAATGATGCGCTCCTCGGCCTCGCTGAAACTGAGGGCATCGACAATATATGTCTCTGTGACTTTCTTCTGCAAGCCGTCCTCCATGACTTTCTCATAGCGGATCTTGCACTCAAACCATTCTGCTGTTCTTGATCTCATATTTTGTAAAATAATAAACTATTCGGTATCGGCTTTGGACTTTTTTTCAAGTTCGGCCTTTTTCTTCTCAGTGAGTTGATCGATGATCTCCGAGGCGATGCGCTGGGCAGTCTCACTGCTCAAGGCAGTGTTCTCCGACAATTCACGCTGCTTCTCCACCAGTTCCTTCATCACCTCTTCGCTCGTGGCCTTGAAGTTCTTCTCATTATTGTTCATCCGCTCGTTGTTGTAGATCTTCGAGAGAATGAGGTCAGCAGCCTTCGTATACTGTTTGCGGAAGATGTTCTCAGCCTTGGTCTGGAACTCACGCATCTTCTTCTCATCCACCTTGTCGGAGTCGTTCATCATATAGTCCTGGATGGCTTTGGCAATCGTGGCGGAATCGGCATCGGGACCCAGTTCCGTGAGGGGGTTGAAGCCCTCATCCAACAGACTTTCATCGACAGGCTCTTCCACGCGTTTCACAAACTCCACGGGTTCGGTATTCGGCAGCATCTCAAAGAACATACCCACCACGATGAGGGCAATGACGAGGGCAGCAAGGGCAATGGTACCTGTACGACGGATGGTACGACTGGCCTTCATATGACTATACATATCCTCGACAGAGGCATAACGGTCTTCAGGATTCTCTGCCGTTGCCTTCTGGATGACATGTTTCAGTTCAAAGGGTAGTCCGGATGAGGCATAGAGGTAATCGATGAACTTCGCCAAGGAGTAGACATCACTACGGTCATCAGCCTTACCCTCTGCCATTACCTCGGGAGCCACATAGTCCTCCAACCCATCGTACATCTCCTCCTGCGCCTTCAGGGGCAGGAAGAACGAGCCGTGCAACAGCAGACGGACAGAGTTGTCGGATTTGCGCACCAAGACATTGTTGGGTGAGAAACAGAGATACTGAATACCCTGCTGATGGAGTTCGGCGGTGAGACTCACTAAGTCGCTGATGGTAGAATCCATGAAATCACCTTTCGCCACCACAGCAGGTGCCTCATTGAGCAACTGCTCGATGGTGATGTAGTTGCCTGGTTCTACAGCAATGGCATAGACACTGTCGTCGCCCCCGTTAGGGGTGAAACGCAACTGACGGTTGCTCTTGATCTGCTGCAGCGCCTCGCACTGTTTGCGGATGCATTCATTGAAGGCAATATTGTCAGACAACTCATCGTGGAACTCCACGAAATTGCTGTATTTCCCGTCGATGAGTCGCTTGTAGAAGTGACCGTATGGCAGGCGCACCTTATTAGTCTGACGCACATCGCGTGTCTCTAATAGTTCTTCGTAATTCATCGTTTTATCGAAATTTCGGTGCAAAAGTACACAATTAAATCGAAAAAGGACAATGAATTAAAAAAAAAGTTGTACCTTTGCACCGTTTTTAATTAATTAAAAGATGCCAGAGATATCAGTACGCGGTCTTGAGATGCCCGAGTCGCCTATCCGGAAACTCGCTCCACTTGCCGCCGCCGCTAAGAAAAAGGGGACGAAGGTGTACCACCTGAACATCGGTCAGCCCGACCTGCCAACACCCCAAGTAGGACTTGACGCCTTGAAGCAGATAGACCGCAACATCCTCGAGTACTCACCCTCGCAGGGTTACCTGAGTTATCGGGAGAAACTCGTGGACTATTACGCGAAATATGATATCAATGTCACCGCGGAGGATATCATCATCACCTCAGGCGGTTCTGAGGCTGTGCTCTTTGCCTTCCTCTCTTGTCTGAACCCGGGCGATGAGATCATCGTCCCCGAGCCAGCCTATGCCAACTATATGGCGTTTGCCATCAGTGCCGGTGCGAAGATACGTACCATCGCCACGACCATCGAGGAGGGTTTTTCGTTGCCGAAGGTAGAGAAGTTCGAGGAACTCATCAATGAGCGCACCCGTGCCATCATGATCTGCAACCCCAACAACCCAACGGGTTATCTCTACACCCGTCGCGAGATGAACCAGATACGTGACTTGGTGAAGAAGTACGACCTGTACCTCTTCTCCGACGAGGTGTATCGTGAGTATATCTATACCGGTTCACCCTATATCTCTGCCTGTCATCTGGAAGGCATCGAACAGAATGTCATCCTCATCGACTCCGTGTCGAAGCGTTATTCAGAGTGCGGTATCCGTATCGGTGCCCTCATCACGAAGAACGCTGAAGTAAGGAAGGCCGTGATGAAGTTCTGTCAGGCACGTCTCTCCCCGCCCCTTATCGGACAGATTGTGGCAGAGGCCTCACTGGATACACCCGAGGAATATTTGCGTGAGGTGTACGACGAATATGTGGAGCGCCGTAAGTGTCTGATCGACGGACTGAACCGTATCCCCGGTGTCTACTCCCCCATTCCGATGGGTGCTTTCTATACCGTTGCCAAACTGCCCGTTGACGACGCAGAGAAATTCTGTCGCTGGTGTCTGGCAGACTTCGAGTATGAGGGTGAGACGGTGATGATGGCACCTGCCGCAGGCTTCTATACCACCCCGGGTGCCGGCATCAACCAAGTGCGTATCGCTTACGTGTTGAAGAAGAAAGACCTAGAACGGGCCCTCTTCGTGCTGCGCAAAGCATTAGAATCTTATCCTGGCAGAGTCGACGAAGAGTGAATCTGCCATTTTTCATAGCGAAGAGAATCTATAGCGATCAGGGCGACAAACGGAAAGTGAGTCGCCCTGCCATCCGTATTGCCACCCTTGGTGTCGGCATCGGACTGGCGGTGATGATTGTCACCGTCGGCGTGGTGCTGGGATTCAAACATACCATCCGCGACAAGGTGGTGGGCTTCGGCAGTCATATTCAGGTACAGAACATCATGAATTTCACTTCTTCCGACCGTTTCCCCGTGTGCATCGACGATAGTATGATGCAGGTG
Organism: uncultured Prevotellaceae bacterium; assembly: GCA_902784565.1. Lineage (GTDB taxonomy): Bacteria > Bacteroidota > Bacteroidia > Bacteroidales > Bacteroidaceae > Prevotella. The sequence continues at coordinate 52,114 of CACZVE010000021.1, read as the reverse complement.
CTGGGCGGACTGAAGGGTGTGCGCCATGTGGAACGCTATGCCTTCACACAGGGTATCCTGAAGACCGATGAGGATTTTCTCGGTGTGATGTTCAAGGGTGTGGGACCGGAATACGACATGACCTTCCTGAAACAGAACCTCGTGGAAGGTGAGATACCCGTGTTCAGCGATACCACCAGTAGCAACAGACTACTGATCTCACGGATGATTGCCGATAAGATGAAACTCAACGTGGGTGACAAGGTGTTTGCCTATTTCATCGACGAGAGTGTGCGCACCCGTCGCTATACCATCTGTGGCATTTACCAGACAAATATGACACGCTTCGATGAGTCACTCTGTATCACCGATCTCTATGCCACCGTGAAGATCAACGGCTGGGAGAAAGATCAGGTGACGGGAGCCGAACTGCTCGTGGATGACTTTGAACAACTCTACATCACCGAGGATGATGTCATTGAGAAGGTGAACCGGAGCGTGGACAAATATGATCAGACCCTCTCCTCACAAACTATCTTCGAGGCCTATCCCCAGGTGTTTACATGGCTCGAACTGCTCGACATCAACGTGTGGATCATCCTGGCACTAATGGTCTGTGTGGCTGGCTTTACGATGATCAGTGGACTGCTTATCATTATTCTGGAACGCACCCAGATGATCGGCGTACTGAAAGCCATCGGTGCCCGTAACAAGACCATCCGTCACACCTTCCTCTGGTTTGCGGCGTTTATCATCGGCCAGGGACTGCTGTTAGGAAATGTCCTCGGACTCGGTATCATCTTACTGCAACGGACAACGGGATTTCTCAAACTGGATGCCCAGACTTATTATGTCAGTGAGGTTCCGATGGAAATCAACATCCCTCTTTTCGTCTTGCTTAACATCGCCACCCTACTCATCAGTATTTTTGTTCTAATCGCACCAAGTTTCCTGATTTCGCATATCCACCCTGCGAAATCCATGCGATATGAGTAAAATAACGTTAATTGTTGCACATTTTTTTTGCGAATGTGCAGAAAACACATTATCTTTGCACAAAATTTCGAAATTTGTGCAATTTAATGGAGACTTTTAGTAGTTTTAATCACTATATACAACGTGCCATCACAGAATACTGGGATCAGGATGCTTTGACCGATTATCAAGGCATTACCCTTCAGTTTCATGATGTGGCTCGAAAGATTGAAAAACTGCATATCCTGTTTGAGAACAGCGACGTTAAACAAGGTGACAAGATTGCCATCTGTGGTAGAAACTCTGCCAACTGGGCTGTGGCATTCCTCGCTACACTCACTTACGGAGCCGTAGCAGTACCAATCCTTCATGAGTTCAACGGTGAACAGATTCAGAATATCGTCAACCACTCCGAGTCGAAACTGCTGTTTATCGGCGATTATGCCGTGAAGACCATCGACCCCGAGCAGATGCCCGCTCTTGAAGGTATCATCAACATCCCAGACTTTTCCCTGTTGATCTCCCGTTCAGAACGCCTCACGTATGCGCGCGAACATTTAAATCTTATGTTCGGCAGCAAATACCCGATGGCCTTCCGCCGAGAACACGTCAACTATCATCAGGACGAGGCCGAGGAACTGGCGCTCATCAACTATACCAGTGGAACGACAGGATTCTCTAAGGGAGTCATGCTCCCCTACCGTGCCATCTGGGGAAATATCGAGTTTATCATCAATCGTCTGGGCAAGAAGGTTCGTCCTGGCGACAATCTGTTGAGTATCCTGCCAATGGCCCACATGTACGGTATGGCGGTGGAGTTTCTCTTTGCTTTCTGTCATGGGTGTCATCTGTTTTTCCTCACCCGGTTGCCGTCACCGGCCATCATTGCACAGGCTTTTGCCGATACCAAACCGGCACTCATCGTCACCGTACCACTCATCATTGAGAAAATCATCCGTAAGAAGGTGTTCCCGAAGGTACAGGACAACCGCGTGAAACTGTTGCTGTCGATGCCTGTTGTCAACAAGAAGGTGAAGGATCGTATCTGTCAGGAAGTACAGAAGGCTTTTGGTGGTAACTTCTATGAAATCATTGTCGGCGGAGCCGCCCTCTCGAAGGAAGTCGAAGAGTTCCTGCTGAGCATCAACTTCCCCCTGACCGTAGGCTATGGCACTACCGAGTGCGCCCCGCTCATCTCCTATTGTGACCACAGGGAGTTCGTGGCAGGCTGTTGCGGTAAACCCGTTGACCGCATGGAGGTGAAGATTCTGTCCAGAGACCCGCATCACATCCCCGGTGAGATTGTGACGAAGGGGTGTAACGTGATGCTGGGCTACTACAAAAACGAAGAGGCCACGCGTCAGGCCATCGACGAAGAGGGCTGGTACCATACCGGCGACCTCGGCACGATGGATTATGAGAAGCACTTGTTCATCCGCGGACGTATCAAGAATATGCTGTTGGGTGCTAACGGCCAGAATATTTATCCAGAGGAGATCGAAGACAAACTCAACTCCATGCCGATGGTGGCAGAGAGTGTCGTCGTACAACGTGACGACAAACTTGTTGCCCTCATATACCCAGATAAAGACGAAGTGGTCAGTTTCACACAGGAGGAACTGGAACGCATCATGGAACAGAACCGCAACGATCTCAATGGACAGTTGCCTGCTTACAGCCGCATCGCCGCCATCGAACTGCACGACGAGGAATTCGCCAAGACACCGAAGAAGAGTATTAAACGTTACCTATACAACTAAATAAAAGCCGATATGTATAACAAAGAAATACCGAGTTTCAATGCGCTGATCCAGAAGAGCATTATCGAGAATTGGGATCGCGACGCGCTGACCGACTTCAAGGGTCAGACCTTGCAGTTCCACGATGTGGCGCGTAAAATAGAGAAACTGCATATCCTGTTTGAGAACAGCGGTATCGTGAAGGGTGACAAGATAGCCCTCTGCGGACGGAATTCCAGCCAGTGGGCGGTGGCCTTCCTCGCCACGTTGACCTACGGTGCAGTAGCCGTCCCCATCCTCCACGAGTTCAATGCCGAACAGATCCATAATATCGTCAACCACTCCGAGTCGCGCCTGCTCTTCGTCGGCGACCATGTGGCAACGATCATCGATCCGCAGCAGATGCCGCATCTCGAAGGCATCATCAACAATCCCGACTACTCGCTGATGGTGAGCCGCACCGATAAACTCACCTATGCCCGTGAACACCTGAACGAACTCTACGGTAAGAAGTTCCCCAAGTACTTCCGCAAGGAACATGTGAACTACTACAAGGAAGAGAGTCCCGAGGAACTCGCCCTCATCAACTATACCAGTGGAACCACCGGCTTTTCGAAAGGTGTCATGATACCCTACCGTGCCATCTGGTCGAACTTCGACTTTGCAGAATACGAACTCGGCAAGACCATCCGTACCGGTGACCGTATCATCTCCATGTTGCCGATGGCGCATATGTACGGCATGTCGTTCGAATTCATTTTTGAGTTCCTGCATGGCTGTCATGTGTATTACCTGAACCGTGTCCCATCGCCTGCCATCATTGCACAGGCATTGGCAGAGATAAAACCCGTCATCGTCATCGCCGTACCGCTCATCATCGAGAAGATTATTCGGAAAAAGGTATTCCCGAAAATCCAGAACAACCGTATGCGTCTGCTGTTGCAGATGCCGGTCATCTCGAAGAAGGTACGTGAGATGATTTGTCAGGAGGTGCTCAAGGCCTTTGGCGGTCAGTTGTACGAAGTGATTATCGGCGGTGCCGCCCTCAATCAGGAGGTGGAACATTTCCTCAAACGCATCGACTTCCCCTATACCGTCGGCTACGGTGCTACCGAGTGTGCCCCCATCATCGGTTATGAGGACTGGCACCGTTTTGCCCCAGGCTCCTGCGGCAAGTCTGCCTACCACATGGAGGTGAAGATCGACTCCCGCAACCCACGTCATGTACCTGGTGAGATACTCACACGCGGTCTGAACGTGATGCTAGGCTACTTCAAGAATCCAGAGGCCACAGCGGAGGTTATCGATCGCGAGGGCTGGTATCACACCGGCGACCTCGGTACGATGGATGCAGAAGGAAATATCTACATCAACGGACGAAGTAAAAATATGCTTCTAGGTCCCAGTGGACAGAATATCTATCCGGAGGAAATTGAGGACAAGCTCAATTCGATGACATTGGTGGTGGAGAGTCTCATTGTACAACGTAATACCAAACTGGTGGCTATTGTCTATCCTGACTACGAAGAGGCAAAGAATATGAATTTCACTGCCGATGATATCCGTAACGTGATGGAGCAGAACCGCAACGGCCTCAACGAAATGTTGCCCGCCTACGAGAAAATCTCTGAGATCGAAATCCGCGAAGAGGAATTTGAAAAGACGCCCAAGCGCTCCATCAAGCGCTACCTCTACAAATAAAAGAAACCCGCCGGTCGGCGGGTTTTCTTATTATTCGTACTCGTAATAATACCAGTAAGTAGCACGGTATTGTTCCTCGACCTTTCCTTTGCGCTCTGTAGCGTCAGGATATTTGGCTTCCAACTCCTGGAGGTTTTTCCAGTCCTCGTCCATCACACTGTTTTGATAGATGACAACAGGTCGCGAACGCAGATGGGTGTAAAGCGTCATCGCCTCACGATAATGACGTGGCAGTTGGTCGATAATCAGTGTGTCGCTCTCGGAATAATAACGGCGCAACAGACGGACAAAATCATCGATACGCTTTTCTATGAGCAGGCCACACAACTGATAGTCGGCAATATGCTTGTCATCGATGGTGTCGCGACGCTGCATGAGTTCCAGATAACGGGTTGTAGTCATTTCGCCCTTCGGACGGGCTCCCAAGAACTTATACAGACTGTCTGTGGGATACATAACGAACTTCACCTTTCCCTCAACAGGCAACATGGAGGACTCGCTCTGTTCCGGTACAGGATAGGCAAACAGACGCTCTCCCAACTCTCCTGTTCGTGAAAGGGCATACATGCGGATCATCTGTAGGTCAGCATCGCTCTCCAACGACTTGACACCCATCTGCAGTGCACCCTCGTAGTCACCACTGAGAAGCCGGGTCTCTGCCCGCATACGGTAGTGGAACACAGCATTGGTATTGCTGAAGGCTACTAGGAGGATGATGAGTAATGCCATCGTCAACATGTTTATCCACATGGCCCGTGAAAACAAACTCGTCGTCTCTGTGTCAGGTTCCACCGTCTGCAGCATCCGAGCCAAAACGACAAGGATCACCCATACCACAAGGACCAGTGGAAAGAGCCACCACCAAGATCCTAAAGAGAACTGGTTGTCGATGTCGATATGAATGTCGGTGATGAGAGCCAGTACCAACATCGATGGCAGATAGGTCAGTGCGTAACTACGTTTGCGGAGACGTGCAAAGGCATAGACAATCGTCTGGAGCAGTTGGAGTACCAACGTAATGAGCACGGCCCCAACGAAGGGTTTATATTGTGTCAGACCCTTGCTCAATATATGTTGCGCAGCAGCCAGTACGTCGGCCTGGAAACAGTAGAGCCAGACGAATGAGAAAGAGAGAAAAACAATAGCACACATCAGCCTGATGCCGACGGTGCTACTGTTCCTATTGGGGTGATTGTAATTCATCTTAGTTCTTCTTCAAGACGACAGCGGAACGGGCAGGGATGTAGAGTTTCAGCCACTCTTTCTTATCCTGCACATAGAGCGGGTCGTAGTTGGTGAAGTGGGTTACGGTGTCATCGGCAAATCCGTTGCCGCCGAAGTCCGGCGAGTCGGTATTGAGCACCACATCATAGGAGCCGGTGGGCACGAGGAAACCGTAGTCGGTGTAACTGCGATTCGGGGAGAAGTTGAACACAAACACGAGGTCGCCACGCATGAAGCAGAGCACCTGATCGCCGTCATCGTGCCAGATCTCCACGACAGGCTTGTCCTGGAAGTTACGCACGCTCTTGATAGTCTTCAGCATCGCACGGTCGAAGTCTCCGAGCCAGTGATAGCAGAGGTCCTTGTTGTCAACAAGGTTCCACTGACGACGGGCATACTTGTAACTCCAGCCATTACCCTCACGTGGGAAGTCAATCCACTCGGGATGACCGAACTCATTACCCATGAAGTTCAGGTAGCCGCCGTTGATGGCAGCAGCCGTGACCAGACGAATCATCTTGTGCAGGGCGATACCGCGCTGGGCCATATCGTTGACATCCTTTTTGGCGAAGTGCCAGTACATATCAGCGTCGATGAGTCGGAAGATAATGGTCTTATCGCCCACCAGTGCCTGATCGTGACTCTCACAGTAAGAGATGGTCTTTTCATCAGGACGACGGTTCTTGACCTCCCAGAAGATGGAGCACACGTTGATATCCTCGTCGCGCACCTCTTTAATCGTCTTGATCCAGTAGTCGGGGATGTTCATCGCCATACGGTAGTCGAAACCGTAGCCACCATCCTCAAACTTTGCAGCGAGTCCAGGCATACCTGATACCTCCTCGGCAATGGTGATGGCATCGGGGTTCACCTCATGGATGAGTTTGTTGGCGAGGGTGAGATAACAGATGGCATTATCGTCCTCGTGTCCATTGAAATAATCACCATAGCCTCCAAAAGCCTCACCGAGTCCGTGCGAGTAATAGAGCATCGAGGTGACACCGTCGAAACGGAAACCGTCGAAATGGAACTCCTCCAACCAGTACTTGCAGTTGGAGAGCAGGAAGTGGAGCACATCGTCCTTACCATAATCAAAGCAGAGCGAGTCCCAGGCGGGGTGCTCGTGACGGTCACCAGGATAGAAGAATTGGTTCGGATCACCGGCCAGATTACCAAGACCCTCCACCTCGTTCTTCACGGCATGGGAGTGGACGATATCCATGATGACGGCAATGCCGTGCTTGTGGGCGGTATCGATAAGTTCCTTCAATTCCTCGGGGGTACCGAAACGACTTGAAGGCGCGAAGAAAGAACTGACATGATAACCGAAGGAGCCGTAATAGGGATGCTCCTGAATGGCCATCACCTGGATGCAGTTGTAGCCGTCCTTGATGACACGTGGCAACACATTGTCCTTGAACTCAGTGTAGGTACCAACCTTCTCGGCATCCTGTCCCATACCCACGTGGCACTCATAGATGAGCAGCGGGTTCTTCTTGGGTTTGAAGGTCTTTTTCTGGAACTCGTATTTCTTCTCAGGGTTCCACACCTGAGCGGAGAAAATCTTCGTATTGTCATCCTGTACCACACGACGGCACCAGGCGGGGATACGCTCACCCTCTCCCCCATTCCACTTTACCTTCATCTTGTAAAGGTCACCGTGTTTCAGGGCTTTTTCAGAGAGTTTCAGTTCCCAGTTGCCCGTCCCGGCAATACGCTTGCAACGATACTTCTCGGACTCCTGCCAGTTGTTGAAGTCGCCAATCAGATAGATGTCAGTCGCATTGGGAGCCCACTCACGGAACACCCAGCCCTTGGCGAGTTTGTGCAGGCCGAAATACAGATGGCCCGAGGCGAAATCACTCAATTTCTTCTTGCCATTCCTCGTCAACTGGTTGATCTTCCACACAGCATGATCGTGCCGTCCACGGATGGCAGCCTCAAAGGGTTCCAGCCAACCGTCATTCCTTACGAGTCCAATGTGCTCAGGAGCGGCATCCACTATTCTCTTGGTTACAACCTTCTTTTTCGTCACTGCTTTCTTCGTTGCTTTCGCTGTTTCTTTCTTTGTTGCCATAACTTTGTTTTTACTTTATAGTTTTAAGTGCTTATTTGTCTAACTGACGATGGCCACGTTCGTAGGTGCCAGACGCAATGACTTTGCCGTTGCGGTCTTTCTCCACGAATTTGCCGTCACGTACATCATCCTTGTAGGTGCCTTCGAAACGTTTGCCGTCCTTGTCCTCCTCAATGGCAGCACCATTACGCTTACCATTCTTGAAAGTACCCTTGAACTTCGAACCGTCGGCATAGCGGGCAATACCCTCGCCTTCTATCTTTCCGTTCTTGAACTGGCCTTCGAACACATCGCCGTTCTTGGTGGTGAGTTTACCCTTGCCGTTCATCTTGTCGGCTTTCCACATACCGATGTACTGATCACCATTGTTCCACACCATCGTACCCTGGCCCTGTTTGTCGCCCTCGAAGAACTGACCCGTATATTTGTCGCCGTTGGCGTACTTCGAGATACCTGTTCCCGTACGTTCGCCATCCACGTAGTCTCCTTCGTAGACATCGCCGTTCTGGAACTTATAGATGCCCCGTCCGTTCTGGACGTCGTTGGCCCACTGTCCGATATACTGGTCACCGTCTGCATAACGGAATGTACCTTTGCCGGAGCGCATATTGTCAGCCCACTGTCCCTCATAACTGGAACCGTCGCCCCAGTCATAGAAACCGTTACCGTTTTTCTGGTCGTCTTTCCATTCGCCTTTGTAATAGGCACCGTTAGAGAAGGTATAGGTACCCTTGCCGGAACGCTTGTCCATCTTCCACTCACCGTCGTAAGTGTCGCCGTTGAAATAGTACATCACGCCGTGCCCGTGCTGGTAGTCACGGAACCAGAGTCCTTCGTAACGGTTGTTGTTGGAGAAATAATAGACACCCTGGCCGTGCTGTTGGTCTTGGAACCATTCTCCTTCATACTTCTCACCGTCGAAGAAGGTATAGGTACCGAAGCCCTGACGCTTGCCTTTCACGTATTCACCCTCGTAGACATTGCCGTTCTTATAAGTGGCCTTTCCTTTTCCATGGGGTTTTCCTTGCATCATCTCTCCCTGATACTGGCCACCGTCTTTGGTGTTGGCCGAGCCGAGGGTTATCTTCTGTGCATTCGCCGAAAGAGGCGTCAAAAGTAGGATGGATGTCAGTATGTTGATGATATATTTCTTTCTGTTCATTGTTTTCTTTTTTACATAAATCTTTGCAAAAGTACGAAAATAAAGCGAGATGGACAAATCTTTTAAAACTATTTTGAACCTATTGTTATGTTTTACATATTTTTTGTTTAACTTTGCAACCGTTATGAAATATATCGCCATCATCCCCGCCCGTTACGCTTCTACGCGTTTTCCGGGCAAGCCGCTGGCCATTTTAGGCGGCAAGACAGTGATTCAGAGAGTGTATGAGCAGGTATCAACCCTGCTCGATGAGGTCTATGTGGCTACCGACGATGAACGTATCTTCCAGTGCGTCGAAGCCTTCGGGGGCCGGGCTGTGATGACCCGTGCAGACCACAAGAGCGGCACAGACCGTATCCAGGAGGCTGCCACAAAGATCGGTACGGATGCCGATGTCATCATCAATGTGCAAGGCGACGAGCCTTTCATCCAGCCCTCACAAGTAGAGACACTGATGCACCTCTTCGACGATCCTCAGACACAGATAGGCACCCTCGGAAAACCTTTCGAGAGTATCGAGGCCATCGAGAATCCCAACTCACCGAAGATCGTGGTGGATAATCGTGGCTTCGCCCTCTATTTTAGTCGCAGCGTGATACCTTATATAAGAGGTAAAGAGCGCAACGAGTGGTTTGGCGAGTATCCCTTCCTGAAGCATTTAGGTATCTATGCCTACCGTCGTGAGGTATTGGCAGAGGTGACGCAACTGCCACAGAGCAGTCTGGAAAAAGCCGAGAGTCTCGAACAACTGCGCTGGCTGCAGAACGGCTACCGCATCCGCGTGGGACTTACCGATGTTGAAACCGTAGGCATCGACACCCCAGAGGATCTCCAGCGTGCTGAGGCGTTCTTGAAATAGAATCAGCCTCGTTGCATCTGGCGCAGAAGGTCTTTCTGACGGTCTGACAGGTTCTGCGGGAGTTTTACCTGATAGGTGATGATGAGGTCGCCGAAAGTACCGTCGCCTCTGTCGTAGCCCTTGCCACGCAGACGAACCTTTGTACCGGGCTGTGTCTCGGGCTTGATCTTCAATTTCAGTTTCTGTCCGTTGGAGAGGGTTACGATGATCTCGCCACCCAGCATTGCCGTGTAGAGGTCGATGGTGACATTGGCGTTCATCTCGCCAGAGTGCGTGCGATGGCCAGAAGTCCCGGAGAAGCCAGAACCACCAGCTGCCCCACCAAATCCTTGGAAGCCTCCAAAGCCTCCACCGGGCTTACCTTTACGTCCGAAGAGATCCTCGAAGAACGAACTGAAACCGCCTCCGCCACTGAAACTGCTAAAATCAAAGCCACTGAACGGATTAGCGCCACCAGCACCTCCACCGCCTCCAAAGCCCTGGAACTGCTCAGCCTCCTTCCACTGCTCACCATACTGGTCATACTTCTTCCGCTTCTCAGGATCGCCAATCACATCGTAGGCCTCCTGCAAAGCCTGAAACTTGGCCTGCGCCTTCGGGTCGTCGGGGTGCAAGTCGGGATGAAACTGCTTGGCGCGCTTTAAGTACGCCTTCTTCACATCCTTCTGTGGTATCGTCTTGTCGACGCCTAGAATCTTGTAATAGTCTATGAATGCCATTATTTTATCCTCCTATTCATTTATTGTTTACTTCCAACAAGCATCCTGCAAAAAGTATACCAAGAATTTGGAAATATCGAACTTTCTTCGTACCTTTGCACCAAAATAACAATCAAATGAAGAGACTCCTTTTCACAACCATTGCCTTTGCTAGCATCACGCTCTCAGCAATCGCCCAGCCCGTCACGAAAACCGTGCGTCTAAAAGTCATTGAGACCAGCGATGTTCACGGACACTTCTTTCCCTGGGACTTCATGGAAGGCAAGCCCATCAAGGGCACCCTCGCGCGTGCAAATACCTATATTAATAAACAGCGCCAGCAATATGGCGACAACCTGTTGCTGATTGACAACGGCGATATCCTACAAGGTCAGCCCTGCGTCTACTGGACGAACTACGTGATGCCTACGGATGAGAATCTCGCCGCCAGCGTTATCAACTACATGAAGTACGACGCAGAGACGGTAGGCAACCACGATATCGAACCGGGCCATAAGGTCTATGACAAGTGGATCCGTGAGGTGCGCTGTCCGTTGCTCGGTGCCAACATCGTCAAAGAGGAATACAAGAACGCTGAAGCCCGTCCCTCCCATATCTACACAGGACTGCAGCCCTACTCCGTTCACTACAAGGATGGTGTGAAGATCTGTGTCATCGGTATGCTCACCCCCGCCATCCCCAACTGGTTGAACAAATCCATCTGGAAAGGCATCGAGTTTGAGGAGATGGTGAGTTGCGCCAAGAAATGGGTGAAGTACATCCAGGAGACAGAGCACCCCGATTTGCTCTTCGGACTGTTTCACTCCGGACTCAACGGCGGTATCAAGACCGACGAATACGAAGAGGACGCCACGGAGTCAGTGGCCAAGGAAGTGCCAGGCTTCGATATCATCTTCTTCGGACATGACCATAAGGTACACAACCTGTGGATTACCAACAAGGCGGGCAAGAAGGTACTCTGCATTGATCCCAGTTGCTATGTGAAGAATGTGGCAGAGGCAGAGATAGAACTCACCTACAAGAACGGTCGTCTGACGAAAAAGGACATCAAGGGAACCATCGTCAGTGTGGAGGATGAGGAGATAGACCAAAAGATGGTTGACCATTTCCAGTCGAAGATCGACGCAGTGAAAGAGTATGTGAGTCGGAAGATCGGCTACTTTGAACAGCCTATCTACACCCGTGAGAGTTTCTTTGGCAATTCTGCCTTCACCGACCTGATCCACAACCTGCAGTTGCAGATATCCAAGGCAGATGTCTCGTTCAATGCCCCCTTGTCATTCAATGCCACCATCAGTGCTGGCGATGTGACGCAGGCCGACATGTTCAAACTCTACCGCTTCGAGAACCTGATGTTCATGCTCCGTATGACGGGCGAAGAGATCCGTAAGCACTTGGAGTTCTCATATGATATGTGGTGCAACACAATGACCTCACCAGAAGATCACGCCCTGCGCCTGAATGACGCTTCTACAGACGACCAGCAGCGCACGGGATTCCAATATTACACCTTCAACTTCGACTCGGCGGCAGGCATTGACTACGAGGTAGACCTGACGAAGCCCGACGGACAGAAGGTTCGCATCCTGAAGATGTCAAACGGTCAACCCTTCGACGAGAAAAAATGGTATAAGGTAGTGATGAACAGTTACCGTGCCAACGGCGGTGGTGAACTGCTGACACGTGGTGCCGGTATTCCGAAGGACTCACTCGACAGTCGTGTCATCTGGAATACAGACTTAGACCAGCGACACTACCTGACAGAAGAGATACGGAAACAAGGTACCATCAATCCGCAGCCCAACCACAACTGGCGTTTCATACCGGAGGATTGGGTGAAGCCAGCCTTGGAACGTGACCGTAAACAATTGTTTGGGAAATAAGCCACAGATTTTCACAGATTTCACAGATGAAGTATTATTTTGTTTTCTGTAAGGAAGACCTGCTGTTGGAAAAGACGGCAGAGGGTTATACGATTCCCCTTCTGGATGAACCGCCTACGGAGGTGAAGGCCTGGACGCACCAGATGAACATCACCCCAATGGAAGAAGGTACACCTGTGGTGACCTATCGTATTGATGCCCCCATCACAGATGATGAACGCTACGAAATGTGTGGACTCCGTCAGAGTTATTACAAACTGCCCCGTCCGCTCTATCTGAAAGCAGGCAAATGCCAGGAACTGCTCTACTGGGATCAGAATACAAAATACTGTGGTGTCTGTGGTGCGCCGATGCGTATGGACACGGATATCTCCAAGAAATGTACGGAATGTGGCAAGGAGATATGGCCCCAGTTGGCTACTGCCGTTATCGTACTGATCCATAAGGGCGATGAGGTACTGCTGGTACGTGCCAAGAATTTCAAACGGGACTTCTTCGGACTGGTGGCAGGCTTTGTTGAGACTGGCGAGACATTGGAAGAAGCCGTAGCCCGTGAGGCTATGGAAGAGACAGGTGTCAAGATTACGAACATCCGTTACTTTGCCTCACAGCCCTGGCCCTACCCATGCGGACTGATGGTAGGCTTCAATGCCGACTACGTGAGTGGAGATATCCACCTGCAAACAAGTGAGATTGCTAAAGGCGGTTGGTTCCGCAAAGACAATCTCCCAGATATCCCCGAGAAACTGTCTATTGCCAGAATGCTGTTAGATGCGTGGATAGAAGAAAAATAAAAGGGAACTTTCGGGTTCCCTTTATTCATTCTATCATCTTCATGGTCATCTGACCCTTATAAGATATCAACGTTTCCACCAGATAACAACTCGCTCCATCCGGCATACAGAGCGTGGCATTGAAATGCAGACCCGCTGCATCGGCGTGGCTATACTCCATATTGGCGAATATCGCCTCCGACAGAAACTCGGAAGGCACTATATTACCGTACTGCTGCTTGCGGAAATCGCTGGAATAGAGTTGCTGTCCACCCTTAAAGACGCTGATGTGCATGATGTTGTCGTAATAGACATTCTCCACCTCCACACCGTCGTCATTATACGTACGGTTCACCACCTTGTACTTCGTGGGGTTGATGGCGATATACCAGTGATAACGCTCCCCGTTATAGGAAATCACAGAATCCGTCTTCACCTGATGGGTATAAGTCATAATCTTAGGCGTGTCGTGTGTAAACTCAGCCGTTGCATCCTGATTGTCCGTCTTTTCCAGTTTGATAATGTCACCATTCTGATTCCTGAACCAGAACAGATGTTCCGTCTGTTTCTCAATGGCATATTTGGTACCAGAGGCAAAGACCAGCGAATCGCCTACAATCTTGAAATAGGCAGGCATACTGGTCGTGTCGGCATAGAAGATGGTGTCACCCTTCACACGGAACGACACATCGCCCGACTCCTTATCCATCCAGACGCCTTGTAGCATCGTCTTGGCTTCAAGACTTTCTTGCTCTTCTGAGACATTTCCACCCTGCTGACGAGCACATCCCATCAGCAGAACACATGCCATTATCACCGTAATTCTAATCTTCATCTGGTTAATTTGGGTGCAAAGATAATGCAAAATTTTCATTTTATCGAATTTTTAAGTTTCTTTATTTGTTTATCTCGCAAAAAAGCAGTAATTTTGCACTCGTGATTGAATTAGACAGACATATTGAGATTCTATTGCTGAGCAATGACTGTGTCATCGTGCCGGGTCTGGGAGGCTTTATGGCCCACCATGCAGAGGCCCGCTACGACGAGGAAGACCACACGTTCCTCCCGCCATTGCGCACCCTCGGCTTCAACCCGCAACTCACCATGAACGACTCCCTGTTGGTGCAGTCGTATGTGGAAGCCTACGACATGAGTTACCCCGAGGCCCTGCGGAGAATCGAGGATGAGGTCGATGAACTGAAACAGCATCTGGAGAGCGAAGGTTCCTATGAACTCAACGACATCGGAACCCTGTCTGTCAATGAAGATGGTAATTATGTCTTCTCCCCCTGCGAGGCAGGTATCCTGACCCCCGAACTCTATGGACTTTCCACTTTCGAGATGGCACCATTAGGGGCCATGGCAAAAACCTTGGAAGCCCCAAAAGCCCTGAACATTTCGGAGGCCCCGGAAAATTCGGAGAATCCGGAAATCCAGGAGGCTACCGCCGACACCGACGAAGAAGAATACGAAGAGCGTGCCATTGTCATCAAGATGTCGTGGGTACGTAATGCCGTGGCTGTGGCTGCTGCCGTCCTGGCATTCTTCCTGATGACGACACCCGTCACCAACAGCGAGAGCAATCTGGCCATCGGCAACCTCAACAGTCCGGTGATTGCCGGCATGATGCCGAAGGATTCCAACATGGAGAAAATCGATATCAGTAAGATTGAAGCCCAAGCCCCCAAGACCGTTGTTAAGAACGACTCCGTGGCACCGGTCAAGAATCCCGCTGAGGAAACGAAGACCGTCACTAAGGCTGACACCACAACCGCTACTGCAGCAGACCAGAAACCATACTACTGCATCGTCCTGGCCAGTTATGTTTCCAAGAAGAACGCCCACGCCTTTGTAGAGGAACTGCACCAGCGGGGCTATGCCGAGGCTGAGGTCTTTATCCGCAACAATGTCACACGCGTCATATACGGTAATTTCAGTACAGCCAACGAGGCTTACAACAAGTTGAACAGCATCCAGAAGAAAAAAGGTCTCGAAGAGGCTTGGGTGCTCAAGATTAAAGCAGACAAGAGTCAGAAGACAGGAGTATGAAACGTGTCCGTTGTCCTAAGTGCGACCAATACATCACCTTTGATGAAACCCAATATGAGGCGGGCCAGTCGCTCGTCTTCAAATGTCCTGACTGCGGCAAGGAGTTCGGCATCCGCATGGGTGTCAGTAAACTGAAGAACCGTCAGAAGGACGAGAACCCAGACGAACAAGCCAACGAGGAGGGCTGTGGCTCTATTGTCGTCATTGAGAATGTGTTCCACTACAAACAGGTCATCCCCCTCAGGATGGGCGACAATGTGATAGGTCGTTACCAGAAAGGCAATCCCGCCAACTGTACCTTCGAGACTGTAGACCCCAGCGTCGACCTGAACCACTGCACCATTACCGTCTCTCGCGACAAGCACGGGGCACTCCGTTATACACTGAAAGATAACAATAGTAATACAGGTACCTTTGTCGACAACGTGGAACTCTCCCCCAAGGAGCGGCGCCTCATCGACGACGGAACCCTCTTCACCCTCGGCGCCACCAGTATTATCCTGCGTTCCGCCGACAACGAGGAAGAAAATCAATTGTAAATTGTAAAATTGTAAATACACAAGATGGATACAACAGCGATTTTGCTTCTGCACTGCCCTGACCAACAGGGCATCATTTCGGAAGTGACCAAGTTTATCACCGACAACAAAGGCAACATCGTCTACCTCGACCAGTATGTGGATAAGGTAGACGGCATGTTTTTTATGCGCATAGAATGGGAACTCGAAGGCTTTTTGATTCCCCGCAACAAACTCTACGACTACATCACCACGCTCTATGCCCAGCGCTACCAGATGAAATTCTCGCTCTATTACAGCGACAAGCGTCCCCGTATGGCCATCTTCGTGAGCAAGATGAGTCACTGTCTCTACGACCTGTTGGCACGTTGGAAGGCGGGTGAGTTCAATTGCGACATTCCTTGTATCGTCAGCAACCACGAGGATCTGCGCTACGTCGCCGACCAGTTTGGTATTCCTTATTATGTATGGAGCATCAAGAAAGACCACTCCAACAAGGCGGAGGTGGAACAGGCCGAGATGGAACTACTGAAAAAAGAAGACATTTCCTTTATCGTGCTGGCCCGATACATGCAGATTATCAGCGATGAGATGATTGCAGAGTATCCCCACCATATTATTAATATCCACCACTCGTTCCTGCCGGCCTTTATCGGGGCAAAACCTTATCATCAGGCCTACGAACGGGGTGTGAAGATTATCGGTGCCACGAGCCATTATGTCACGGCAGATCTCGACGCCGGACCCATCATCGAACAGGATGTCACCCGTATCACCCACAAGGACACGCCGGAGAGTCTGGTGCTGAAAGGCAAGGACCTCGAGAAGATTGTGCTCTCACACGCCGTCTCGAAACATATCCAGCGCAAGATCCTCACCTACAAGAACAAGACCATCATCTTCTCATGAACGTAGCAATCGTCAAATATAATGCAGGAAATATCTACTCGGTGGTGAATGCCCTGAGGCGGATGGGAATCGAACCCGTGCTGACGGATGATGCCGAACTGCTGAGGAAAGCCGATAAGGTACTGTTTCCCGGACAGGGTCATGCACGAGAGACGATGGAATATCTAAAGGCCCGTCGTCTCGACGAGGTCATCCGTGATCTCCGACAGCCCGTCTTCGGTATCTGCGTGGGACAGCAACTGCTCTGTCGTCATTCCGAGGAAGGCGACGTGGACTGTATCGGTATCTTCGATGCAGAGGTGAAGCGCTTCCAGCCCGAACGCCATGAGGACAAGGTGCCTTGCATGGGATGGAATTATTTAGAGGAAAGAGGAAAGAGGAAAGAGGAAGGAGAATACTTTGTAAACCCAATCTTCCGGGGGTTAGGCGAGAAACCGTACGTTTACTTCGTGCATTCGTATTATGTACCTGTGTGTCAGGACACTATCGCAACTGCCAATTACGTCCTTCCCTACTCTGCTTCGATGCATAAAGACAACTTCTACGCCTGTCAGTTCCACCCCGAAAAGAGTGGCAAGGTGGGCGAACAGATTCTTAAAAACTTCCTCGCCTTATGATAGAACTCATCCCTGCCATCGATATCATCAACGGTCAGTGCGTGCGACTCACGAAGGGCGACTACAACCAGAAGACCGTCTACCGCGATTCTCCCGCCGA
Organism: uncultured Prevotellaceae bacterium; assembly: GCA_902784565.1. Lineage (GTDB taxonomy): Bacteria > Bacteroidota > Bacteroidia > Bacteroidales > Bacteroidaceae > Prevotella. The sequence continues at coordinate 34,830 of CACZVE010000021.1, read as the reverse complement.
AGTGGCAAAGGAGTTCGAGGCAATCGGTTTCCGTCGTCTGCACGTGGTAGATCTCGACGGGGCGAAGTCGAAGCACATCGTCAATGACACTGTGTTGACTGCCATCACCACTGAGACAAACCTTATTGTCGACTTTGGCGGCGGTATTAAAACCGACGAGGATATAGAAAAGGCCTTTGCCGCAGGAGCCTCTATGGTGACGGTAGGTTCTATCGCCGTTACGCAACCCGACCTCTTTATGGGTTGGTTGGAGAAATACGGTCCCGAACGGATGATCCTCGGTGCCGACGTGCGCCACGGGAAGATCAGCATCAACGGTTGGAAGGAGGATTCCACCGAAGACCTCCTGCCCTTCCTCCGCAAATACATCGAGGCAGGCGTGCGCAATGTGCTCTGCACGGAAATCTCGAAGGACGGCACCCTCTCCGGTCCTGCCGTCGACCTCTATAGCGAGGTGATGAACACCTATCCAGACCTGCACCTCATCGCCAGTGGCGGTGTGTCCTCACTCGACGATATAAAGGCCCTCGACGCAGCCGGCATCCCCGCCGTCGTCTTCGGCAAGGCCATCTACGAAGGTCGCATCAATCTGCGCGAGTTAATATCCCCATTAAACCCATCAATCCCATGTCAGGACTAGCAAAACGCATCATCCCCTGCCTCGACGTGAAGGACGGCGAGACCGTCAAAGGCACGAACTTCGTCAACCTGCGCAGTGCCGGTGACCCCGTGGAACTCGGCAAGGCCTATTCCGAGCAGGGTGCCGACGAACTGTGTTTCCTCGATATCACGGCAAGTTTCGAGGGTCGTAAGACGTTCACTGACATGGTGACGCGTGTGGCGAAAGAAATTAACATTCCTTTCACTGTTGGCGGCGGTATCAACGAACTGGCTGATGTAGAGCGGTTGCTTTATGCCGGTGCCGACAAGGTGAGTGTCAATAGCGCCGCCATCCGCCGACCCGAACTCATCGACGAGATCACGAGTCGTTTCGGTTCTCAGGTCTGTGTCTGTGCCATCGATGCCCGTCTCGATCCTGACGGGTGGCATTGTTATCTGAAGGGAGGCCGGGAACGGACGGAAAGGGGGTTGTTTGAGTGGGCCCACGAGGCACAGGAACGTGGTGCCGGTGAGATTCTGTTCACCTCAATGAACCATGACGGCACAAAGAACGGCTACGCCAATGAAGCCCTGCGCGAACTTGCCGATAACCTTTCCATTCCTATCATCGCCAGCGGCGGTGCCGGTTGTAAGGAACATTTCCGCGATACCTTTATCGAGGGTCATTCCGATGCCGCCCTTGCTGCCAGCGTTTTCCATTTCGGCGAGATTCCCATCCCCGAACTCAAACAATACCTCCGCGCCGAGGGCATCAACGTGCGCCTGTAGCGGTTTGCCTCCGTCAGAGCGTTGAATGACGTGCCTAAGATTGTCGGCACGTTTTCTAACCCTTGTGATGACATGCCGCAAATTTCCGGCGCATTTTCTAACCCTTGTGATGACATGCCGCAAATTTCCGGCGCATTTTCTAACCCTTGTGATGACGTGCCGCAATTTTTCGGCACGTTTTCTAACCCTTGTGATGACATGCCGCAATTTTTCGGCACATTTTCTAACCCTTGTGATGACATGCCGCAAATTGTCGGCGCATTTTCTAACCCTTGTGATGACATGCCGCGGATTTCCGGCATATTTTCTAACCCTTGTGATGACATGCCGCGGATTTCCGGCACATTTTCTAACCCTTGTGATGACATACCCCGAATTCAAGATTACATTTTAGCTTTGATGTTCCAAAGAAATTGTTTATCTTTGCAAAATAAAACTATAGTTCACTAACGAATAAAAATAAAAACAATATGAATAAGAGTCTCCTTTCCACGATCCTGATGGCCCTCGCTATCATTCTCTCCACCAAATCCTGGGCACAAGAACCCTACGCTGCCCTGAGTGACAACAACACCGTACTAACGTTCTACTACGATGACCATAAGGCAGAGCGCAATGGTATGGATGTTGGGCCGTTTACTTTTAACACAAACAATTATAGTGTTAACTCAGATTGGTTCGAGCAAAGAGGAAGTATTACAAGTGTTGTGTTTGATAATTCTTTCGCCAATTACACCACATTAACCAGTACTGCCTATTGGTTCTATGATTGTTGGAGTTTAACTACAATTACAGGCATCAATAATCTCAAGACGGACAATGTGATAAGTATGTACTATATGTTCAGTGGCTGTTCCGGCCTGACAAGTCTTGACCTGAGCAACTTCAAGACCGACAACGTTACGAACATGGACGGTATGTTCTTATACTGTTCTAGCCTGACAAGCCTTGACGTGAGCGGATTCAAGACAGACAACGTGACAAGCATGTACGATATGTTCGCTTACAGTTCCAGTCTGACGAGCCTTGACGTGAGCAACTTCAAAACAGACAATGTGACAAACATGGAATGTATGTTCTATGATTGTTCCGGTCTGACGAGCCTTGACGTGAGTGGATTCAACACCGAGAACGTGACAAACATAGTTGGTATGTTCTGGGGCTGTTCTAGCCTGACAAATCTTGACGTGACAGGATTCAAGACCGACAACGTGACGAGCATGAATGGTATGTTCTACGGCTGTTCCGGCCTGACAAACCTTGACGTGAGTGGATTTAAAACCGACAACGTGAGGAACATGGGGATGATGTTCCAAAACTGTTCTGGCCTAACAAGCCTTGACGTGAGTGGATTCAACACCGACAACGTGATGGGCATGGACTATATGTTCTCGGGATGTTCCGGCCTGACGAGTCTCGACGTGAGTGGATTTAAAACTGACAATGTAAGCGAGATGCAATATATGTTCTATGGATGTTCAAGCCTGACGAACCTTGACGTGGCAGGATTCAAGACTGACAATGTAAGGAATATGGGATATATGTTCTTTGGCTGTTCCGGTCTGACAAGCATTGACGTTACAGGATTCAAGACGGACAACGTGACGAATATGGGATTTATGTTCGATAGCTGTTCCGGTCTGACAAACCTTGACTTGAGCAATTTTAAAACTTCAGAGGTGACATATGCCCCAAACAATTATCCATATTCAGAAGGAATGCAATCTATGTTCAAGAATTGTTCTTCCATAACCACGATTTGGGTAAGTGACGGTTGGACCACCGCTAATCTATCAGAGAGCGCAGATGTCTTTACTGGCTGCACCAGCCTTGTCGGTGGTGCAGGCACTCATTACGACGAAAACCATACAGACTACACCTACGCCCATATTGACGGAGGTGAGAATAATCCCGGCTACTTCACAAGCAAGAATTCACTTGTGCCTGTAAAGGATGCCGAGCCTTACGCCGTGCTCAGCGACAATAACACCGTGCTGACGTTCTATTACGATGAGCACAAGGCAGAACGGAATGGTATGAGTGTCGGTCCGTTTGAAGAAATGAGCGAAAGAGGTTGGTCTAAATATATATCAATTTCAACAGTTGTTTTCGATGAATCTTTCGCAAATTGCACCACCATCACCAGCACACAGGAATGGTTCGCTGGCATGTTTACACTCGAAAAAATTATAGGCCTTGAACACTTGAATACCTCGAACGTAACTAACATGTTGAGTATGTTCATGACTTGTCAATCTCTTACGAGTCTGGATGTAAGCAACTTCAACACTTCAAAAGTGACAACCATGATTAATATGTTCGCTGCATGTCATTCTCTGGAAAATCTGGATGTAAGCAACTTTAACACATCAAATGTGACTCATATGGGTGGCATGTTCATAGATTGTAATGCTCTTTCTAGTCTGGATGTAAGTCACTTTGATACATCAAATGTGACAGCTATGGATGGTATGTTTGCGAATTGTTATTCTCTCTCCAGTCTTGATGTGAGCAACTTCAATACATCAAACGTGATTAATATGGGGGGGATGTTCAGAGACAATCCCAATCTGAAAAGCCTTGATCTGAGTAACTTCAACACAGAGAACGTAACAGATATGCAGTATATGTTCCGTGGCTGCTCCAACTTGACAACTATTAACGTAAGTAACAAGTGGAGTACGGCAAATGTCACTTCCAGTGAGAATATGTTTAATGGTTGCGAGAGCCTTGTGGGCGGTGCTGGTACACGTTATGATGCGAACCATACAGACCATACCTATGCCCATATCGACGGTGGAGAGAATAATCCAGGCTACTTCACCGGTGTCGACAATAGTCTTGTGGCCTACTATCCCTTCAATGGCAATGCCAATGATGAGAGCGGACATGGGAATCACGGAACACCCATGGAAAATGCAGCGCTGACTGTAGGTGTACATGGTGATGCCAACGGAGCCTATCAGTTCGGAGGTACAGACAATCCCGGTAGCATACATGTACCCAACTCAGAATCCCTGCAAATCGGCAATGAATGGAGTTTTGCCACATACGTAAAACCCTTTACCAGTGCCGGTATGGATGGCTGGGGAACAGCGTCAGATTATGGATGGCATGCCGTTCTCGGACATGACCATGACCAGCATGGTTTCTCCATACAGTACGAGGTAAGCGATGATATGTTCCGCACATGGATAGGACATTATGGTGGTGGATGGAACGAAGGCGTTGAAGCCACTGTAAACGGAAAGCCCATGAACAAATGGATACACATTGCCTTTACATTCGCCAACAATGTATTTCGTGTCTACATTAATGGTAAGATGCTTACCGCCTTTACCACTACCCCGGATTTTGCAGAGGCGAATACGAAAGACTGGTATTTCGGTAAGTATAATAACTATTGGTATCCCATGAACGGCATATTGGATGAAATCCGCATCTATAACCGAGCCCTGGGAGATGACGAAGTGGAGGAATTGGCAAAATATGCTGATAAATTAGAAGAAAGTGGTGCCACTTTCGATGGACTGACGGCATGGGTGAGCGGGGATGTTCCCCTCGAGGAAGCCTTTATGGAAGTTGAAGGTGGTCGTGAGGCGGCTTCACAGACGATTGCTGCCATTGTATGGGATAATTCGTATGCACTGACTGCCGATATGTTGCAGGGCATCTCGAATCCGAACCTGTTGGTATATGTGAATGAGCCTTCACTGGCGCCACAGGGAATTCAGAATGTCGTGGTGAATGGTCAGGCACAGGAGATTGTGCTGACCGATGCTGCTACGGGAAATAACAACTGGTACTGTCCGCAGGCGTTCACTGCCGAGAAGATCAGTTACACCCGAAACTTCGGGCAGCAGACAGAGGTTGGTGTCAGCCGGGGCTGGGAGAGCATCGCCCTACCCTTCACCGTGCAGGAAATCACCCACGAGAGCAAAGGCCAGATTACACCTTTCGGTGCAAACGGTACAAAACATTTCTGGTTGCGCGGTTACTCACCCGATGGACTCTATAGTGCTGCCACACTGGAGGCCAACAAGCCGTACGTCATCTCGATGCCAAACAATACGGTGGTCTATCCCGATGCATACAACCTGAACGGACGTGTCACCTTCTCGGCTTCGAACACTACCGTACCTGCCACACCACCATCGGAAGAAATGATGGTTGTCCGTGACAATATCATCATGATGCCCACCTTCCAGTATATTCCACAGAACGAATATGTCTATGCCGTGAATGTGGGTCATGCTCGTGAACGCTATGCTGAAGGCAGCGTGTTTGCACGGGACCTCCGCGATGTACGTCCCTTCGAAGCGTATACCACTCACGGAGAGAGAAACGGTGCAAGGCCCAACTTCATCCGTATCGCCGCCCAACCCAGCAACGAGTCGGTAGGAATCAGGGACATCAAGACCGATTCTGCGGAAAGTGCCTGGTACTCGATTGACGGCAGAAAGTTACAGGGAGAGCCCCAGAGAAAGGGCGTTTACATACAAAAAGGTAAGAAAATCAGAGTGAAATAAGAATTTCTGAAAGAAAAAGGGGGGTATATCCCCCTTTTTTTGTAAATTTGCACCCAAATTGAAATAATGAAGGAAATAATGATAGATTTTGAGAAGGGTGGCGGACTGGTGCCGGCCATCGTACAGGATGCGAAGACAAAGAACGTGCTGATGCTGGGCTATATGAACAAAGAGGCCTACGACAAGACACTGTTGACGAAGAAGGTGACTTTCTGGAGCCGCAGTCGGGAGTGTCTGTGGACGAAGGGCGAGACCAGTGGCAACTACCTGAATCTGGTAAGCATTGCCGAAGACTGCGACAACGACACGTTGTTGGTAAAGGCGTTGCCAGACGGACCTACCTGTCATAAAGGCACGGACACCTGTTGGGGTGAGGAGAACGAGAGCAATCCCCTACTCTTCCTGACTGAACTACAGGACTTCATCGACAAACGTCGTGAGGAGATGCCTGAGGGTTCGTACACCACCTCGCTCTTCAAGGACGGCACGAACCGTATTGCCCAGAAGGTGGGCGAAGAGGCACTGGAGACTGTCATCGAAGCCACCAACGGCAGTAAGGAGAAGTTGGTCTATGAGGCCAGCGACCTGTTGTACCACCTGATTGTGCTGATGACCAGCAAGGGCATGCGCATAGAGGATGTTGCTGCCGAACTGCAGAAGCGCCACGACCCCAACTGGGACAAGAAGCGTCGCGAGGCGAAAGCGAAAGGAGAGATGGAATGATGCTGATCAGTTATAAGAACGCGAATATCTACCAGCGGCACGGCATCTGTGTGCTGAAGGAGGTGAACTTCCACCTGGAAGAGGGAGAGTTCGTCTATATCATCGGACGCGTAGGCTCCGGAAAGACCAGTCTGTTGAGGACCCTGTACTTCGAACTGGATGTCGATGAAGCCGACGAGGCCAAGGTGCTCGACTACGATCTGCTCAGTCTGCGACAGAAAGACATCCCCGCCCTCAGACGACAGATGGGTGTGGTGTTTCAGGACTTCCAGTTGTTGGGCGACCGTACCATTTACAAGAACCTGCAGTTTGTGTTGAAAGCCACCGGTTGGAAGAAGAAGGACGAGATAGACCAGCGTATCTTCGAGGTGTTGAGCGACGTGGGTCTGCAAGACAAGGTCGACAAGATGCCGCACGAACTCTCCGGTGGAGAACAACAGCGTGTGGCCATTGCACGGGCCATCCTGAACAAACCGAAACTCATCATCGCCGACGAGCCGACAGGTAACCTGGATCCGGAGACTGCCGAGAACATCGTCGAACTGCTCCGGCAGATCTGTCAGACAGGCACCGCCGTGGTGATGGCAACCCACAACATGCCGTTGCTCGACAAATATCCCGGTGTGGTGTACCGCTGTGCCAAAGGTAAGATGGAAGAGGTGACCAGTGACTTCAACCAGATACAACTGGTGGATGAGCCAGACGTCGACGAGATCACCGTCAGATACTCAGAACGCGAAGAAATATAAGAAGTGAAAAGTGAATAGTGAAAAGTGAAAAATTAAAATAAAGCATATGAAAGTCATGAAATTCGGCGGTACGTCCGTCGGCACTCCAGAGAGAATGAAAGAGGTGACCAAACTCGTCACCAAGTCAGGAGAACCCGTGTTCGTGGTACTCTCCGCCATGTCAGGAACCACCAACTCGCTTGTCGAGATTTCCGATTATCTCTATAAGAAGAACCCCGACGGCGCCAATGAGGTGATCAACCGTCTGGAACAAAAGTATCTGCGTCATGTGGAAGACCTCTACAGCAAGGACGAGACGAAGCAGACAACCCGTGAGTTCCTGAAGGGAGAGTTCGACTACCTGCGTTCGTTTACCAAGGAACTCTTCACCAGTTTCGAGGAGAAGAGTATCGTGGCACAGGGTGAGATGATGTCGACAAACATGGTGGCCAACTACATGAAGGAACAGGGTATCAACGCCGTGTTGTTGAATGCTCTCGATTTTATGCGCACGGATAAGAATTCCGAACCAGATCCGGTATATATCAAGGAGAAACTGAATGCCATCCTCGCCGACAACGAGGGGGCACAGGTCTATATCACTCAGGGATTCATCTGCCGCAATGCCTACGGCGAGGTGGACAACCTGCAGCGCGGCGGCTCTGACTATACCGCCTCACTGGTGGGTGCCGCCATCGCTGCCGAGGAGATCCAGATCTGGACGGACATCGACGGTATGCACAACAACGATCCCCGTGTGGTAGACCATACGGAACCGGTGCATCAGTTGCATTTCGAGGAAGCCGCTGAGTTGGCTTATTTCGGTGCGAAGATCCTCCACCCGACCTGTGTACAGCCTGCGAAGTATGCCGGTATCCCCGTGCGTCTGTTGAACACGATGGATCCGGATGCAGAAGGCACGACTATCTCAAACGCCACGGAGTACGGCAAGATCAAAGCCATCGCTGCCAAGGACAATATCATTGCCATCAAGATCAAGTCTTCGAGAATGTTGCTCGCCACCGGTTTCCTGCGTAAGGTATTCGAGATCTTCGAGAGTTACCAGACACCGATTGACATGGTGTGTACCTCTGAGGTAGGCGTCTCCATGAGTATCGACAACTCCGCTCATCTGGGTGAGATCGTGGACGAACTGAAGAAGTACGGTACGGTGACAGTGGACACTGGCATGTGTATCATCTGTGTGGTGGGCGACCTCGACTGGTCGAACATCGGTTTCGAGACACTGGCACTGGATGCCCTGAAGGACATCCCCGTGCGTATGGTGAGTTACGGCGGCTCGAACTACAATATCTCCTTCCTAATCCGTGAGGAAGACAAGAAGCGTGCCCTCCAGAAACTCAGCGACACGATCTTCAACAAATAGGATTCGTCATAAACACAACACAGACTTAATTATGGGCAAAGGAAAATTCCCCGTAGAGAAGATGCAGGCGATACAGACGCCCTTCTACTACTACGATGCGGAGGTGCTGCGCCAGACGCTGCGCACCATCAACGAGGAGGCTGGCAAGCATGAGGGTTTTGTGGTGCACTACGCCATCAAGGCCAATGCCAATCCGAAGGTGCTCCGTCTGATCCGTGAAGCCGGCATGGGAGCCGACTGCGTCAGCGGTGGTGAGATAGAAGCATGCGTCAAGGCCGGGTTCCCCAACAATAAGATGGTCTATGCAGGTGTAGGCAAGGCCGACTGGGAGATCAATCTCGGACTGGACAACGATATCTTCTGTTTCAACGTGGAGAGCATCCCCGAACTGGAAGTCATCAATGAACTGGCTGCCGCAAAAGGTAAGGTGGCCCGCGTGGCTTTCCGCCTGAATCCCAACGTCGGCGCACATACCCATGCAAACATTACCACAGGACTGGCAGAGAACAAGTTCGGTATTGCCATGCGTGACATGCTCGACGTGATTGCCGAAGCCGAGAAACTACCAAACGTGAAGTTCGTGGGACTGCACTTCCATATCGGGTCACAGATCCTGGACATGGGTGACTTTGAAGCCCTCTGCAACCGTGTGAACGAACTACAGAACATCCTCGACAGTCACCGTATCCGTGCAGAGCATATCAATGTGGGCGGTGGACTCGGCGTGGATTATGAACATCCCAACCGTCTGCCGATTCCTGACTTCAAGGCTTACTTCGACACCTATGCCAAGAAACTGAAACTGCGTCCGGGTCAGACATTGCATTTCGAACTCGGACGGGCGATGGTGGCACAATGTGGCAGTCTTATCGCGCGTACCTTATATATAAAGAAAGGGGCACTGAAAAAGTTCGCCATCGTGGATGCCGGATTCCCCGACCTCATCCGACCTGCCCTCTATCAGGCCTACCACAAGATAGAGAACATCACCAGCGAGGAACCCAACGACACCTACGACGTGGTAGGACCCATCTGTGAGTCAACGGATGTCTTCGCCAAACAGATAGACCTGAACGGTACCCGTCGTGGCGACCTGTTGGCGATCCGTTCTGCTGGGGCCTACGGTGAGATCATGGCCTCGCAATACAACTGTCGCAAACTGCCTATAGGTTATATGAGCGACGAACTATAAACAAATCAAACATGACAAAAGAAGCATGCCGTTTTTCCGTTATCATGGCCGTCTGTGACAATGCCAGGGAGTTGGAAGAAAATCTCCCAGCATTCCTTACCCAGACATACGAGCCAGGCTATGAAGTCATTGTCGTTGACGAGTCTTCTACCGATAATACGGAAGACGTGCTGAAACTGTTCAAGAATGACCATCCGCACCTCTATAACACCTTCCTTCCCAAACCCGACCAAAATATCATGCGTCGGAAACTGGCTCTAACCATTGGCGTAAAAGCGACTAAGAATGAATGGGTTATACTGACAGACATACATAAACAGCCCCCTTCTGAAGAATGGCTGAAAGAGATTGCCGAATGTATGGACTCCTCGACAGAGGCCATGATTGGCTATTATCGGAAGAAAGGCACCAAGATACAACTCTTCGATGATATCACGGAGACACGTCGTCTTATCAGAAAGGCAGAACGGAAAAGGGCTGACGGTCATAAGGGAAAGCACCTGAAGTACCTGCGCGGCAAATACGATTTCATCGTCGTGAAGACAGAAAAGGCCCATGATCTCCTGAAGTATTTCGAACAGAAGATCAGTTTCCGTCGTCTGCTGGGTCTCAGACTGGCCGTGATGTGCCAGAACAGCAAATAAACAAACACTGTCTTCCCCTATGAAGGTACTGCACTTATACCCCAAGTCGGACAATATGATTGTCAAGCACATCAACATATTGTTGGAGGGGATGCGTCATAGTATTGACGTCAGGGCGACAGACTCACCCAGTGACTTCAAGACCATCTGCCGACAGATGGAGCCAGATATCGTGCACTGTCACGGCTGTTGGCAGTACGCCATTGTGAATGCAGTTAACTATGCCCGTAAAAATGGCGCACGCATTATCCTCTCGCCACACGGACAACTGGAGCCCTGGATACTCGAGGAGAAATCGTTGCAGGAGAAACTGCATAAGACACTGCTCTGGCAGAAGAGCAGCGTGGAGCGCGCCTATAGCGTCATCGCCTTCGGCAACATGGAACAGAAACACCTCAGACTGTTGAAATGGAACCAGCGTATCGAGGTAATCCACAATTGTGTGATCACCAACAGTCTGACCCCACAGGAGATGTGTTCACAGACATTTGCCGTCTACCAGAAGGTGATGGACTCCAATGTTCTGGAACAGATGGACGAGACCACCCAACAACTGTTGGCCGTGATTCTCAAGGCCGGTATCACCGGTGACAGACGATGGGTACAGGAGTCTGTGGTCTGTGGTCCGGAAACAGACTGGCGCAGACTGTTGATCTATGCTGAGCACCATCACATCCGTAACTACGTGGACTACGGCATCAGTACCCTCGGTCTTGAGACACCCAATATCGACACGTCCAAGATTACAGCCTACTTTCCCGATAACTGGCAACAGCCGGTGCCGCTGAAGGAAATCATTGGTGATTATAAGGGCGACGAGACGGACTATCTGGTACGTATGATCCGTCAGATAGAGAAACAACCCCTGTTGCTGCATCTCGTTGAACTGGCCCGGGAACTGCGGCGTGACACGGTGGATGACGACCTGTTGCAACAGGCTCTGGAAGAAAAGAAACTGTTGAAATATGCCTCGCGACTCATGCAAATCCTGCAAGAGCAGACACGCTTAGAAGAAGGTTATATGCCCCTACCCTCGACAAATGACAGAGGGACACAACAAATACGCAAACTGATTACTAACCAAATGACGATATGACATCAAAGCATTCATACAACCAGGCTGACAGACATTATCTGCAACTGCTGTCACAATCGTTTCCCACCATCGCAGATGCCGCCAAGGAAATCATCAACCTGGAGGCAATCCTGCATCTGCCAAAAGGCACAGAACACTTCCTGGCCGACATACACGGTGAGAGTGAGGCTTTCCAACATGTACTCAAGAATGCCTCCGGTAATATCAAACGTAAGGTAAACGAACTCTTCGGTAATACGATCCGTGAGGCGGAAAAGAAGGAACTCTGTACGCTCATCTACTATCCAGAGCAGAAACTGGAACTTATCAAGGCACAGGAGACGGATCTTGACGACTGGTACCGTATCACCATTCACCAACTGGTGAGGGTGTGCCGTGATGTCTCCTCGAAATATACACGCAGTAAAGTGCGTAAGTCATTGCCCGCTGATTTCTCCTATATCATCGAGGAACTGTTGCATGAACGGACGGACGATCAGGACAAGGCTGCCTATGTGGCTGTCATCGTAGATACCATCATCTCTACGGGACGTGCCGATGCTTTTATCGAGGCAATCTGTAATGTGATACAACGACTGGCCATCGACCAGTTGCATATCCTCGGTGACATCTATGACCGTGGCCCCGGAGCGCACAAGATCATGGAAACGCTGCGACAGTATCACCACTGGGATATCCAGTGGGGCAACCACGATATCCTCTGGATGGGAGCCTCGGCAGGGAATAATGCCTGTATCTGTAATGTGCTGCGTCTCAGTCTGCGCTATGCCAATCTCGCCACCCTCGAGGAATATGGTATTAATCTTGTGCCACTGGCCACCTTCGCTTTGGAGGTCTATGGGGAGGACCCCTGTGAGGAGTTCCTGCCAATCCTGTTGCGGGATAATGAGATAGACGAGAAGACACGTCAGTTGACAGCCAAGATGCATAAGGCCATCACTGTCATCCAACTCAAGGAGGAGGCAAAGATATTCGGTCGTCATCCAGAATGGCAGATGCAGGATCGCAGTCTCTTTGACAACGTGGACTACCAGCTTGGCATCTGCACGATTGACGGGAAGGCATATAAGATGAAGTCCTGTAACTTCCCCACCATCGATCCTGCCAATCCCAATGCCTTTACGGAAGAGGAATGGCAATTGATGGAGAAACTGCACCACTCGTTCCGTATCAGTGAGAAACTGCAGAAGCATATCCGCACCATCCTCTCGCATGGGTGTATGTTTGCCATCAGCAACTCCAACCTACTCTTCCATGCCAGTATTCCGCTGACCGATGACGGCTCACTGAAGGAGGTGGAGATCTATCCAGGCAAGAAGTACAGCGGCAAAGACCTGATGCACAACATCGGCATGATGATCCGCGCAGCCTTCAATTCTAGCACAAGTCCATCGGATGAGTATCCACGGAATTATGCCCGCGATTATTTCCTCTACCTCTGGTGCGGCAAGGACTCCCCCCTCTTCGACAAGTCGAAGATGGCTACCTTCGAACGCTATTTCCTTCAGGACAAGGAAACCTATAAGGAGGAAAAAGGCAACTACTTCAAACTCCGTGACTCGGAAGAAGTCTGTGACCGTATCCTTGATGCCTTCGAGGTGAAAGGCGAGAACCGTCATATCATCAACGGTCACGTTCCCGTTCATGCCTCGAAGGGTGAGAACCCCATCAAGGCAGGTGGAAAACTGATGGTTATTGACGGCGGCTTCTCTGAGGCGTACCACTCTGAGACGGGTATCGCTGGCTATACGCTCGTCTACCACTCACGGGGGTTCCAACTGGTGCAGCATGCGCCATTTACTTCTGCCCGTGATGCGATTGTCAAGGGTACAGACATCAAATCGACTACTCAGATTGTAGAGATGTCTGCCCACCGTATGCTTGTGGCAGATACCGACAAAGGCGAGGAACTGCGCGCCCAGATTGCAGACCTGAAGGAACTGCTCTATGCCTACCGTCACGGTATCATCACCGAAAAACGCAGTTAGGATGAGAAGGTTGCTGTTATCCCTTTGTCTGTTCCTGCCGATAGGTCTCTTTGCCAAAAACAGGATCTACACGCCTCAGGTCAGGTCATTACAGGCTGTTGTGAATCAGAACTGGATCTCACCAGTCGCCGTCATGCGCCTCGGCACAGACGATGTACTGAATGTATCCTTCGACGAGTTGTCGCACCAGTACCACCGTTATATCTATCGGATGGAACATTGCGAAGCAGACTGGTCTCCATCGGAGGAACTCTTTGAGAGCGAATGGCTGGAGGGATTCAACGATAACACCATTGACAACTACGAGAACTCCATCAATACGACGGTGGCCTACACCCACTACTGGCTACAGATACCCAATGACCGATGTCGGTTGAAATTAAGCGGCAACTACAAATTGCACGTACTTGATGAGGATAACGACAGCGAGGAAGTGCTGGTGGTGGAATTTATGGTGACAGAACAGACGATGGGACTTAACCTCAGTGTGACCACCAATACCGATATTGACCTTAACGCGAGTCATCAGCAGGTGTCAATGGGTCTCAGTTACGGCAAATGGCAGGTAACAAGTCCTGCCGAGCAGATACAGACCGTTGTGATGCAGAACGGACAGACGCCACGACGAAATGTGAGTCCTACCTACCAGAATCCGTCTGGCAGTGTCAACCTCTCCTGGACACACAACCGTGAACTAATCTTCGATGCAGGCAACGAGTATCATAAGTTTGAGGTGCTCGACGTGAGTCATCCCACTATGGGCATCGACTTCATCCGCTGGGACGGGAGATACTATCAGGCATTTCCCTTCACCAATGAGCCTCGCATTAACTACATCTACGACGAGGATGCCAACGGTGCCTTCTATATCCGTAACAGTGATAACATTGAGAACGACATTGCCAGTGACTATGTCTGGGTGAACTACCGTCTGAAAGTTCCCAGACTTCCTGAAGGCAAGGTCATCGTTGACGGCCAATGGACGACTGACGAGAACATCTACAACTACGTGATGGCATACAATGAGGAAGAAGGGATGTATCATACCCGCATCCTTCAGAAACAGGGCTACTACAACTATCAGTACCTTTGGCTGAAAGACAACGGCACCGTCTCTTTCCTACCATTAGAGGGGAATTTCTACCAGACGGAGAACCGTTACCAGGCCTTCGCCTATTTCAAGGGTACAGGAGAAAGGACCTGGCGACTGGTTAGTTTCCGCGATATTGCTCTGGCGTCTTCTGATACTTATGATAGAACGAGGCAATAAAGAAGTTTGGTGACACGAATCCGCACTCGTCGGAAATCTCTGCAATATCTTTACGACGATTCTTTAACAACATATCGGCAGCACGATTCAGCATCATCTGCATGGCTAACGGACGTGGGTTCTTGTAGATGTTCGAAGCAATCAGTTTGCAGAAATCCTGTAACTTCAGTCCAGCCACATTACTCAACTCACGCATGGAGAGAGGTTTTTCACTCTTTTTGGCAACTGTTGGCATAATGGCCGTCATGGCCTCAATGAATTCCGGACTGAAATCACCCGAGATATCAAATCCACCTGTAGCCACTTCCGGCTGCGGTTCCAGAATGGCACCGTTCCTGGCATCACAACGTTCCACAAACGTCCTAATACGTTTAATGATAGACTGTTCCTCACTGGTACGACGTGCCCGCATATTGGCATTCCTCAGATAAAGGAGGACATACACCAGCAACAAGAACAAGAGCAGAAGACACATCACTGCCATCACACCCGTCGTGCGCCACCAGGGTTCATAGACATTGATGATCCACTCGTATGGTGTGGTCTCCCATACGTCGGGCAACATGGATGACTGTACCTCTACTGTATAATGTCCAGGAAGCAATGAGGCCATCGGCAGATGCAAGAGACCGTTTCTGTCCACCAATCCCTGCGAGTTATAGGGAGTATAGACCTCCCATTTCCCACTTCTGCCAGGACCGGTCTGACGAACACGGTAGTATGTCTGTTGCGGACGGAAATAGTTCAGGCCCGAGAATGTCAGCGAGATACTGTTCTGATCATAGTTCAGATTTATTTCCTTTGTACGGGTCAAGGCGCGTTCCAGGATGACATTTCCACCCATTTTCTCACCCGTCTTGACATCATTTCCGTTCACCATCAAACGGATCAGTTTCGGATAGATCTCATACCGAGCGGAGTCGTTGAGCGTATTCATCTTACTGGGATTGAAAGTAATCACATGGTCAAGTGCCTGCATCACGATCTCACCATCAGGCAGGATCATCGAACGACCATTGACGAACGATTCGTTGGGGACACCGTCCCACTGGTTATACCTATTGATATACCTCACCTTGTCATTCTCGATCTTCAGACAACAGATACCATAACTCGTTCCAACCCAGATGTTGTGCAGGCGATCCTCCACAATACAGTGGACGACATTGTTCAGTAATCCCTCGTTGCGTGTGAAGAGTTGAGGCAGATGATTATTGTTGTTCTGATACAATTGTAATCCCAACGATGTTCCGACCCAGTCCCATCCGCGCGAATCACGAAGGACACAGTTTACAGACATGCCCCGGTACTTGGTTTCCGGTATCGGCAGATGATCCATCATCGTAGAGAGATCCAATGCCCGTTTGTCTGTCCAGTTGTAGGCAGTGAATGGAGCCGGGTGAGGACGTGAATAAAGCAGTCCGCGCTTCTCCGTACCAACCCAGAGTCCTCCCTGACGGTCAAATTCCATACAGTTGATATCTGTCAGCAACATTCCGCCATTGGACATCTTCAGTTTCTCAATATGTTCCAATTTCCCTGTAGGAATATCGTATGTCCAATAACCATAGGCAGATGGTACATACAGAAGCGAGTCGCGATCCACCATATTACTGAGGTAATAAGGCGTCTCCAAGATGGAATCAAACCTCCATTTTTCTACATCGAAGCGCAGCAGGATAGCCACCGAATTGCCGTTCACTGCCCCATTGCGTATCTGGTAGTATTTGTTTCCAACCTTGTGGATGATGGTGGTTTGATTGTATTTCCCTACCTTTTGGTCTTCGTATGCCTTTACAGAATTAACAATCTCCCCATTACTCAAGTTCAAAGCGTCTACCTGTCCGTTATCATAGAAAAGAAGAAGATACTTGTTCTCATAGGTGTCTAATTCCTGTAGGTTCCGCTTGGGTTGAACCTGATAGTATTTATGGCTTTCCGTCGAGAAGAGTCCCTTTTCCGTCAGGAGCCACACTTCGTTGTTACCATCAACGAAGAGGTCCTCGACCTTGTCGGTCATTCCCAACTCCTTGAACTCATCTACGATATTATGCACGAGCATCTCCTTGGTCAGATTCACACAGGTCAGACTATGACGTCTCTTCAACCAAAGGTGATGGTTATCGTCGAAATACAGATGGGCATGACCATTATATTTAGAAAGTGGATACGTATTTTCCGTCGTTGGGTCAATGAAACTGAACTTCTGACCGTCATAGAAGTTGATCTGACCCATCGTCGTGATGACCAAACGTCCGGTCTTGGTGCAGTTCACTGTCTGTGCACTATTGTCAGCCAAACCGTTGGCAGCATTATAGACATAGAATGTTTTCTCACTGTCTGCCATAGCCACAGCCGATGTCAACAGCAATCCTAGCGACAATAAAATACGATTCATCCGACTTCTCATATGTTCATCATTTTATGGCTTTAATCATCTGTTCTGACGTAACGAGTGTTTGTTCACCAGTCTCCATATTCTTGAGGGTAAGTTTGCCTGCAGCCATCTCGTTTTCTCCTGCCAGAGCCACAAAAGGAATCTGTTTGGCGTTGGCGTACGACATCTGCTTCTTCATCTTGGCGGCATCGGGGAATATCTCGGTGCGGATACCGGCGGCACGGGCCTGAGCCACAAAGGGCAGACAATAGGCAGTCTCGCGCTCACCGAAGTTAATGAAGAGCAGTTGGGTGCCGACGACAGCATCCTTGGGATAGGCATCGAGGGCATTGAGGACATCGAAGATACGGTCGATGCCGAACGAGATGCCGACACCAGAGATACCCGGCATACCGAAGATACCTGTCAGGTTATCATAGCGTCCGCCACCGAGGATGGAACCCATCGGTACATCGAGGGCCTTGACCTCAAAGATGGCACCGGTATAGTAGTTTAGGCCACGGGCGAGAGTAAGATCAAGTTGGATCTCATTCTTCAAGCCCGCCGTCTTCAAAGCCCCGAGGATATATTGCAATTCCTCAACCCCACGCATGCCGGTCTCGCTGGCGGCGAGCACCTGGGCAATGGTGTTGAGTTTCTCGTCATTCGTGCCTTCGAGGGTGATGATGGGTTGGAGTTTCGCAATCTGTTCCTCTGACAGTCCATCCTCGCGTAATTCGGCATTTACATTGTCAAGACCGATTTTATCCAGTTTGTCGATGGCTACGGTGATATCCACAATCTTGTCGGCAGCACCGATAACCTCGGCTATACCGGAAAGGATCTTACGGTTGTTGATTTTGATCTGAACACGTACGCCAAAACGGGTGAAGACAGTGTCGACTATCTGCATGAGTTCAACCTCATTGAGCAGAGAGTCAGAACCCACGATATCACCATCGAACTGCCAGAACTCACGATAACGACCCTTCTGTGGACGATCGGCACGCCACACTGGCTGCATCTGATATCGTTTGAAAGGCAACTGGAGTTCCTCACGGTGCATCACCACATAACGGGCGAAGGGTACGGTGAGGTCGTAACGGAGTCCTTTCTCACAAAGCACTGCGGCCAGATGGAGACTATTGCGCTCTTTTAACTCGTCGTCGGAGACTTTCGAAAGAAAATCACCACTGTTGAGCACCTTGAAGAGCAGTTTATCACCCTCCTCACCATATTTGCCCATCAGTGTACCGAGGGTTTCCATGGCAGGGGTCTCTATCTGCTGGAAGCCGTAGAGTTGATACACCTCCTTGATGGTATTGAAGATATAGTTGCGCTTCGCCATCTCCAATGGCGAGAAATCACGCGTTCCTTTGGGAATTGAAGGTTTCTGTGCCATTACTTCCTCACGATGGTTTGGGCACGGTCAGGACCGATGCTTATGATCTTAATTGGAGTTTCGAGTTCTTTTTCGAGGAAGGCGATATAATCCTTGAAGGCCTTAGGGAACTGATCCTCACTGGTAAACTGAGTCATGTCGGTTTTCCATCCCGGGAGTTCCTCATAGATAGGTTCGATACCGCCCTCGATGTTGTACGGGAAGTCGCGCGTCTCCATGCCATTCACCTTATAAGCCGTGCAGGCCTTGATGGTATCGAAACCGTCGAGTACATCACTCTTCATCATGATGAGTTGGGTAACACCATTCACCATAATCGAATAGCGCAGGGCTACCAAGTCAATCCAGCCACAACGGCGCTCACGACCAGTCACAGCACCATATTCATGGCCGAGGTCGCGAATCAGTTTACCTGTCTCATCAAAGAGTTCGGTGGGGAACGGACCAGCACCGACACGGGTACAATAGGCCTTCATGATACCATAGACCTCACCGATCTTGTTAGGACCGATGCCGAGACCTGTGCATGCTCCAGCGCAGATGGTATTGGACGAAGTAACAAAGGGATACGAGCCGAAGTCAACATCAAGCATCGTGCCCTGTGCACCTTCGCAGAGTACACTCTTGCCACTCTTGAGGATATTGTTGATCTCATGTTCAGAATCGACAATCTGGAACTGACGCAGATACTCGACACCCTCCAACCATTTCTTCTCCACTTCAGTGATGTCGTAATCGAAGTTCAGAGATTTCAGGATAGCCTCATGGCGAGCCTTCGCCTTGGCGTACTTCTCGGGGAAGTTGTCGAGGATATCACCCACGCGGAGACCGTTACGGCTCACTTTGTCGGTATAGGTCGGACCGATGCCCTTACCGGTGGTACCAACCTTATTCTTGCCTTTCTGCGCCTCGTAGGCAGCATCGAGCACACGGTGAGTAGGCATAATCAGATGCGCCTTCTTCGAGATGTGCAGACGTGAATGCAGATCGTGCCCGCTGGCCTCAAGAGCCTTGGCCTCATCCATAAACAGATCGGGAGCCAGCACAACACCATTACCGATGATATTCACCTTGCCACCCTGGAAGATACCAGAGGGGATGCTACGGAGCACATACTTCTGCCCTTCGAACTCCAGTGTATGACCAGCATTGGGGCCACCCTGGAAACGGGCTATCACATCATACTTGGGGGTCAGCACGTCGACCACCTTACCTTTTCCTTCATCGCCCCACTGTAATCCAAGCAGGACGTCAACTTTTCCTGTGTTCATATCTTATTTGTTGTTTGCTTTTTCTTTTGTTCTTTGTTACGCATGCGTGTCAACTTGGCTTGACAGGTACTACAGATACCATAAATATAAAGTGTATAGCCGTCTTTGCGGAAACGCTTCAGATGCGTAGCCTCAATGGCCTCGTATATCAGGTCGGACTTCACCTCTGTCACCTTACCGCACACGGTACATATCTGATGACAGTGACTGGTATTGTCGAAACAGGCTTCATAAACCGTAGAACCCTGAAAACGGTGGCGGATCACAAGACGGAGTTGCATGAACAGGTTGAGGGTGTTGTAGAGCGTGGCGCGACTGACTGGGAAGTTATAGTCACGGATCAGTTTGTCGCCCAGTTCCTCGAGTGTGAAATGACCTTCTGAATTATAGATGGCTTTAAGAATCGTGTATCGCTCAGGGGTCTTGCGATGATTGTTCATCTCAAGGTAATTATCGAGAATCCGAAGCACGTTTTTCCACACGTCAATCTTAATCATACCACGTACGTATCATGAAAACCGCACAAAGGTACGACTTTTCGTCGAGATAATAGCAAGATAATTTATAAAAAATCCAAATTAGCGCGTTTTAATGCGCTTTTGGCTATTCTTTCATAGACAAGACCCAATTCAGAGAAACGTTGGATGGAAGACATGGCTGCCTTACGTACCATCAGACTGTCGCCTTGTAAGGCCACAATGGCTTGGTCTATGAACTCATTGATACCACGTTCATTCGGTTCCTGCTTGTTCATGAACAGACGTGAGAGAATGTGGAAACCGCAGAGTTGATAGAGCGGTTTGTCTGAGGCCATCCATGTATAGGCCTTTTCCGGGGCGTACGGCAGGTACTGGAACAGGTTAAAGGCAGCCTGTTCGGCAATCTCCTGCGAACTGATTTGCTCCATCCAGATATCAATCACCTCGGGAAGAACCTTATCAGGAGGCATGATCATCGTGGCCAGAATCTTGCACTCGCGAACATTCTCCTTCCATAGTGCAATGGCCAAATCGTAGTGAGGGCCGATTTCATCGGCTTTCTCACGAAGACGAGGCAGAGTGGCCCCCCAGTTGAGTTTGTAATCGATGCCTTTGTCGCGCATCGACTTTGAAACGGCACCGTCCATCATCTGACGGAACGACTGCTTGATTTCCTTCACTATCTGACTGACATCTTCCATTTTACTTCTTACCTCTTACATCTTACTTCTTTACTCTTCCTTCTAAATCAACGTTCCGTATTCAGTACTATACCGCAGCATCTGGTGGGCATAACTCTCACCATAATATACTTGGATATCACAGATATCGCCATTCTTATCATAAACGGGCAGCAACTGAGGATTGATAAAACCCTTGTAGGGAGCAAGGTTCAGATGTTTGTAACGCTCCAACACTTCGTTGTGCAATTCGGGATCCACCTTCACGGCATAACGCTCTACAAGTTCACGTGCTGCCTCAAAGTCACCCTCACTCTTGATACGCTGCACCTCTGCCAACAATCGGGCAATGAGTTCACGCAAAGCCACATAATCGGAGATTTCTACATAGGTCTTACCCTCATGCTTCACAAGTTGGATGGCACTGCCGTTCTCATAGCACCAATGGGCTATCAGGGCACGGTTACGCATATGAGCCTCCTCAATCTGATGACCGGGAGTGATACGGATGAGTTGTGTCATCAAACCATTCATCATATAGGTATAGTATTGCGACTTGTAGGCTTCCATATCAGGTGTCAGTCCGAGTTCAACCAGTTTCTGGTCAGCGATATAATAGAGTCCGAAAAGATCTGCCCTCGCCTCCTCTATCGTATTACCGTAAGCCTTCAGCGCATCAGGATCCACGCCGGGCAACAATTGTCCGCTACCGTGTCCGAGGCACTCATGGAGATCCGTATGCAGATCATCACAGATGTCACCGTATTTCTCAATCAGACTTAGGGTATCCTGATTGATGACAAACTCTTCCTTAAAACCATTGCCGTGAGCCGCTTTGTTGTAAGCATCGGTGATGTTACTGATCGTAATGCTCTTGCTACCGTATTGCGCCCTGATCCAGTCGGCATTGGGCAGATTGATACCTATGGCGGTTGAAGGATATTCCTCACCGCCGAGCATCGCGGCACAGATGACGTTAGCAGAGACACCCTTAACGACAGGTTTGCGGAAACGGGGATCTACCGGTGAATGATCTTCAAACCACTGCGCATTCTGACTGATGGTCTGGGTACGATAGGTGGCCTCCTCATCAATATATTCCACAAGACCTTCCCAAGAGCCTTTCAACCCCAAAGGATCACCATAGACCTCAATAAAACCATTGATAAAATCGATCGTAGCATCGTGCTCGCCAACCCATTCTATGCAATATTCATTAAAAATATCCAAATCGCCTGATTGATAGTATTTTATGAGAAGTGCAATGATCCGTTTCTGATGGTCGTTTTCTGCCACATCCAATGCCTTTTCAAGCCAGTAAATTATATGTCGGATGGCATTGGCATATAATCCTTCAGAAGACCAAACGCGTTCTTTCACGATGTTATTTTCCTTCACTAACGTGGAGTTCAAACCATACGATTGAGGGGCTTTATCGTCGGCATGTTCCTGCTTCATCTGTGCATAGAATTCTTCTGCTTCCTGCTGAGTGATATTATCATAGAAATTACAGGCTGATGTCATCACCAAATCCTCCCCATCAACTTTATTTACCCGCTTGGGGAGTATGTTTTCATCAAAGATGACCGGAAACAACTCATGACAGAATTGCTCCAATGTCTCTCCTTCCCTCAAGGGTAAACGGCGCACATCCACCTGATGAAGTACCCGTTCCAGATATTCGCTGCTGAATCCCGGCTCGAACTTCTCACAACCATAATGATGATAAATACCGTTCGAAAACCAGACACGCTTGAGATAGATCTCCAAAGCCTTGAAGTCGTCCGTCTGACGATTAATCGTAAGGTCCGAATAAATGACTTCGAGCATCTTGCGGATGCGGAGATTGTATTTCCCGTATTGATCGAAGGTGATATCCCTGCCAAAAAGTGTCGCTTTGGCAAGATAATAGACAAATATCTTCTGCCGAAGCGACAATTTCTCAAATCCATTCAATCGATAGCGAAGCAGTTGCAGATCAGCAAACCGCTCGCTTTGATAGTTGAAATCCACGAAGCCTCCTCCCTTAATCCTTTTTGCGCTTACTGGCCTTCTTAAGAGAAGGATGTTGCATCAGGTGCTTCAAACGGTATTCACGAGGCGTGATTCCCATAATCTTGTAGAACGACGCATAGAACGACTGACGGTTGGCAAAACCGACCATATCGCTCACTTCCTCCATACGGAGGTCCTGATAGCGCTTGTCCACAAGAATAGACATGGCCTCGTCAATACGATACTTGTTGACAAACGAGGTGTAGTTCATGTGAAAACGTACATTCACCACTGCAGAGATGTAACGCGTGTTTGTGCCAAGATCCTCAGCCAGTTTCTTAGCCGAATAATCTTTGTCGCGATACTTCTTCTGCATGACGATGATGTTCATGATTTTCTCCTGCATCTCGTCCATCAGTCGGGGGCTCACCAAACTGCGATAGGCAGCCTCCTTTTCTTTCTTTTCTGTAATGTTGTACTTACCCATAATACTTGAATGGTTCAAGTTGATCCCAAATTTTCTGCAAATATACAAAAAGATTCTATAAATGATTCTTTTATTAGCGTAATTTTGCAAAAAAAATGTCACTTTTTGCAAAAAACCAAGCCAAAAGGCTCGATAATCCCCATTTTTTTCGTATCTTTGCAGAGTTAAATCATAAAAGATGGCGAAAAAGAAGATTCTTTATATCAATCAGGAGATTGCTCCATACGTTCCAGACACCCTCATGTCGCTCATGGGTAGAGACATCCCTTCGGCCATTCAGGAGAAGGGTTATGAGATCCGTATCTTCATGCCGAAATGGGGAAATATCAATGAGCGCCGGGGGCAACTCCACGAAGTTCAGCGACTCTCTGGCATGAACCTTATCATCGATGATACCGACCACCCGTTGATCATCAAGGTGGCCTCGATACAATCGGCAAAGATTCAGGTCTACTTCATTGACAACGACGACTATTTCAATAAGCGTCAGATGGGGAAAGATGAACAGGGAGAAGATTATCCTGACAATGGTGAGAGAGCCATCTTCTTTGCACGTGGTGTTCTTGAAACCGTCAAGAAACTGCGCTGGGTTCCGGATATCATCCACTGTCAGGGATGGATGAGTGCCGTAGTGCCCCTTTACATCAAGACAGCCTATCACGATGAGCCGTCATTCACCAATACCAAAGTTGTCACCTCGCTCTTCACCAAGAGCCTGAGTAAAGACCTGGCCGACAATTTCAAGCGTTGTGTGGAATTCCGGGAGGCAACAGCTGATCTGCTGAAGCCCTACAAAGATAGTTTTGACTTTGACGAACTCGGAAAACTGGCCATCGACTATAGTGACGGCATTATTCAGACAGACAACACAGTGAACAAAGAACTGTTGAACTATGCCAAGGAAAAAGAAACACCTATTCTGAAATATAAAGAAGATTGTTTTGCAGATGACATTGAGGCCTTCTACAACCAGATTGCACCCGATGTGGCATCTGAAGAAGAGGATGATTAAACAGTAACAGAATCACAACAATGAAATTCAAGTACATAACAGCGATTGCACTTTGCGCAATGGCGTTTGTTTCTTGCGATGAAGAAGCAGCAACCATCGGAGACTCTCTGACGAGTGAGAATGACAAACTGATTGTATCGACTCACACTTTTAACGTACAGACACAATCCATAGCCGTTGACTCCGTCTTTACCCGTGAACGACAAGGTTATTTCGGAAACGTGAGGGATCCGGAAACAAATGCGTTTGTGAAAAGTGAGTTCACGACACAGTTTAATATGATGGAAAATGTGGTCGATGACATGCCAGACCTTGACGAGATGGCAAGCGTCGATGAAAACGGCAACGTCATTGCTGATTCCTGTTTCATCAAGATTCTCTTCGACGTGCCCTCCAGTTATGGTGACACACTGGCATCCATGAAACTGAGAGTGTCGGAATTGGATAAACCCATCAACAACCAGTTGATGCACTACACCAACTTCGATCCGAAGGAAAGAGGATACATCCGTGATGGCGGTCTGCGACTTGACAGAATATTTTCCTTGAGAGACCTGACGCAAAGCGACAGTGTCAGGAACCTGACAGAAGTCAATTTGCACCGTAATACCAATACAACAAGCAGTAACGGCTATTATGACGAACTGAACCTTTATTTGAAAGGATCGTACACAGACAAGAACGGCGTGACATACGATGACGAATATGGATTTGGCACGTATATCCTACGCACATTCTTCCAGCACCCCGAATATTTCAAGAATTCCTATAACTTCATCAATCACGTCTGTCCTGGTTTCCATTTCGAAACAGTCGACGGCACAGGTGTAATGGCAAGGATTCTGGAAATGGACCTGTGTATCTTCTATAGAGTATTGTGGGATGGCACGGAATTCTCAGATTACCTCCGAATGACTTCTACAGAAGAGGTGGTACAGACCACGAAAGTGACGAACGACAAAGAAGCCATCAACCGTTTGGTGGAAGACAACACCTGCACCTATCTGAAGACACCGGCAGGTATCTTCACGGAAGTGACGCTCCCCGTTGATGAGATCAGCACAAGTCATTCGACGGACTCACTGCTCACGGCAAAGATCGTCTTCCAGCGTCAGAACAACCAGTCGTCTACTCCTAAACTGTCCTTTGAGGTGCCACAGAAACTGATGTTGATTGAGAAAGACAGTCTGGATTCATTCTTCAAGGGAAAGAATCTTTTCAACAACCTATATGCCTACCAGGTGGCATTGGAGAAGAATGCCTATACATTCCCAAATATCTCCAACCTCATTACGCGGATGCACCTTGCCAAGGAGAATGGTATGAAGAGTGATCCTAACTGGACAGCCAACCACCCCAACTGGAACAAGGCCCTGCTTGTACCTGTGGAGGTTATCAGCATCAAGTCTTCTACATCAACCATCTACGGTACGCAGACTTACGAGAACCCGATTGCGACAGAAAACAAGATGGGACTGACAAGTACACGACTGGTAAAGGGCTCTGCTGAGAATCCCATCAAGTTAGAAGTGATCTACGGTAAATTCAAGAATTGATGGCTGACGGATATCTGGAGAAACATCACGAAGACTATGAGGCCCGTAAGGCCGCATGGCTTCGAAAAAAGAAACACCTGCCTAAGATCGGCAAGAGAGAAATAGAGCGACCCGAAAACGAGTCGCTCTAATTTTACACACGGGGACAGGAACACTGTGTAAATTCACCCGATAATATTGAACTTCGCGAACTTCAGAAGTAATTGCTTCGTGCCTGCATTGCGGAACTCCACGGTGGCCTTGGTATTCTCACCCGTACCCTCAATCTTTATCACCTTACCCACGCCAAAGCGCTGATGCTCGATGGTGTTGCCCTCGTGCAAATCACCCACATTGGGATCTGATGCCATCGGACGGGGAGGAACGGCCCGGTTCACAGACTTGAAGTTACCACCAGGAGGTATCAAGGGCCTACCCGTCTGCTGCTGGTAGAGTCGTTTGAATCCTGTACCAAAAGGATCCACAGGTTTCTCGGGCTGTCTTGGTGCAACGGCTCTCGGCTTCGGATCAGCCTTGAACTGCGTGGCCACAGGTCTCGGATTCTGCATCCATTCAGGGCTTCGACTACCACCATAGGAACTTCCGTAGGATCCTCCGAAAGATGAGCCTCCAAAGGATGACTTGCCCCCACCCGACTCGCTCTGTACATCCAACAACTCTGGATCAATATCACGAATGAATCTCGATGGTGTGTCGTACTCCATCCGTCCATATCTGAACCGATTCTGTGCACAAGTCAGGATGCAATGCTTCTCGGCACGCGTAATTGCCACATAAAGCAAACGGCGTTCTTCTTCAAGTTCCCGCATCGAATTCGTACACATCGGAGAAGGAAAAATATTCTCTTCGAGACCCACCACAAACACTGTCGGGAATTCCAACCCCTTTGCTGAGTGGATGGTCATCAGCGTCACCTTGTCATTCTCATCGCCAGTATCGCTGTCGAGGTCTGTCAACAATGCCACTTCTTGCAGGAAATCAGGCAGATATATCTGGTCACCCATATCCTCCTCCTTCCGACTCTCCACAAAGTCCTGCATACCACTCAGGAATTCTTCGAGGTTCTCCTGACGCGAGATGTCCTCCGGGTTGCGACCTGAATAGATGTCCTTACTGATGCCGGAGTTCATGACGATATCATGACCCAGCGTGTAGGCATCCTCGCTGTTCACACGTCCTATCCACCCCTCTATCAGTTCACGGAAGGCTTGGATCTTCGTCATCGTACCCTTGCTGACATCCATCGGAAACAGTATGGGTTCTTTGATGACTTGCCACAGACTCACACCGTAAGCCTGCGCCGTCTGGATAATCTTTGCCACTGTCGTATCACCGATGCCTCGTGCCGGATAGTTGATGATACGTTTAAAGGCCTCTTCGTCGTCAGGGTTTGCAATCAGACGAAAATAGGCAATCACATCCTTGATCTCCTTGCGCTGATAGAAACTCAGGCCGCCATAGATACGATACGGGATATTTTCTTTTCGCATCTGCTCCTCAAACGATCGGCTTTGTGAGTTCGTACGGTAAAGGATGGCAAAGTCGCACCAGTCACAATGATCCTGCCGCCGTATGCGCTTAATGTCCTGACAGACGATCATCGACTCCTCCTTGTCAGAATAGGCAGGCTTCAGTTGTAACTTCTCACCATGCTCGTTCTTGGAAAATACATTTTTCGGTATCTGTCTTTCGTTGCGCCTAATCAACGAGTTTGCTGCCTGCACAATCAACTGCGTCGAACGATAGTTCTGTTCCAGTTTGAAGAGTTTGGTATCGTTGTATTGGCTCTGAAAGTTCAGGATATTGTCGATGTTCGCACCTCGGAAAGAATAGATGCTCTGTGCATCGTCGCCCACCACGCACACCTTCTGACGTTCCTTCGTGAGTTGATAGACGATGGCCTGCTGTGCAAAGTTAGTGTCCTGATACTCATCCACGAGCACGAAATGGAACTTCTCCACGTATTTTCTTCGAATATCCTCGTGATTCTGAAACAAGAGCCACGTCTGGACGAGTAAATCATCGAAGTCCATCGCATTGGCCTGTCTGCACCTTTCCGCGTACCTTATATATATATTCGTCACCTGAGGCCGCTTCTGACTGGCATCATCCCGAGCCCATGCACTCTGAGCGTAGGCCTGAGGGAGCAATAAGTGGTTCTTAGCCATCGAGATACGATCCGCAACGGACGCTGGCTTATAGACCTTGTCGTCAAGCCCCATTTCCTTAATGATTGCCTTCACCAACGAACGGGCATCCGTCTGGTCGTAGATGGTAAAGTTAGAATTAAAGCCGATATGCTCCGCTTCTGCCCTCAAAATACGTGCAAAAACGCTATGGAAGGTTCCCATTTGCAGGTATCTCGCCTCTTCTTCGCCCACCAGTCGGCCTATGCGTTCCTTCATCTCCCGTGCCGCCTTGTTGGTAAACGTCAGCGCCAATATATTCCACGGCCTTATCAGCTCATTACCAGGCTCCTTCGCCTGCGCCAACAGCCACGCGATCTTATACGTCAGCACTCTCGTTTTTCCCGATCCTGCTCCCGCAATCACCAGACTCGCCCCGTCGCAGTATTCCACAGCAACGCGCTGACTCTCATTAAGTTGTTCTAATATCTCTGTGTTCACGTTGCAAAGTTATCTAACAAAGGGACTCTTTTGTTATGTTACTAAGCACTAAACCGCAACGGCTGTCTCGACTTTCTCTTCTAAGGCATCCTTGATGTATGCATTTATTGTCAAGCCTGCTTGACGGGCTAGGATGGCTATCTGACGATGAATAGCAGGTGTCAACCTCACATTCAAGACCCCCGTATAACTCTTGTCTGGTTCAATGCCTTCTTCCTCACAATATGCAAGATAGTCATCAACAGCCTCATGGAAAGCATCCGTCAATTCTTTGACGCTCTCTCCTTCGAAATTCACTAATCCATTGATGCCTTCTATTTTTCCAAAGAACACCTGATCCTTCTCACTATAAGCCACTGAGCCAATATAGCCTTTGTAAGTCATTGTATTCATATCATGTCCTCCTTATTTTAATAAACCCTGCTTATTTTAAATCATTATACATTTGTACTACAATGCTATACCCAATGCGCGTGCTACGGCGTTCTTGATAAAAGCATTGATGGTTATGCCTGCCTTTTGGGCTGCCATAGCCGCACTACTATGGATTTCTGGTGTAAGTCGCACATTAAGCACACCTGAATATGGTTTACGTGGTTCTATTCCCTTTTCTTCGCATAATGCCAAGTAATCATCAACAGCACCCTCAAAGTCTTCTGTCAATTCCTCAACAGTAGAACCTTCATAAGTGATACTGTCCTTAGCCATGCCCTGTACTTTTCCAAACAGGCATTTGTCTTCTTCGCTATACTCCACGCTTCCTGTATAGCCTTTGTACTTCAAATATCCCATATCTCCTTCCTCCTTATTTAATATAATTGTTCGTTAATAGAAAATTCAATATGTCACGCATCAGATAACCCTTTATGACATTACTTGGATGGGGCTTGTGCATGATGTATGAGTTCTTATCCTTGGCATTGTAGAACTTGACGCGTGAACCTGATGTTGATCCTTTGTTTTCAAGTTCGAAGCCATAGCCTTGAAACAGAGTCACAACCTCATCGAAAGTAAAATCCCGAGGCTGAGTCTTGAATCGTTTTATAAGTTTATCTTTCTTATTCACCGCCACAAAGGTAACTATTTCTAGTTGCATTAGCAAATATTTTGCCAATTAATTTGTGTTTTTTGTACAAAATCAGCCCAAAACGCAATGCTTTGAGGAAAAAAAATACCTGGAAAGTCGTCATTAAATAGGGAAAACCCTATCATCGTTTAGGGTTTTCCCCTATGTTTGCAGTGAAGAATTAACTAAATTCGCAGCGTGAATCACTAAAAACGTTATGTTATGAAAAAGTATCTGATATCAATGGCGTGTGTACTCGTGGCAGTGATGGCACTAAATGGGTGTGCAACATCAAAGGAGAAGGCAGCGAGGGAAACTGAACAGGCAGCGAAAGTGAAGGCTGCACTGGCTGAAAGACATTACAAGATAGTAGTGAACTCCATGGCAGACCTGAGTGAGACCGACGAAAAAAGAAGTCCGCAATTAAAGTCTAACTTTTCGCTAGAGGTGAGAAATGACTCGCTGATCTCATTTCTGCCACAGTACGGATATAATCAGATTCTGTCTGAAGCTGGTGTAGGTTGGAGGGGACTGATACTCTATGAACCGATCAGTAGTTACCAAGAGGAACTGACGAAGAAGGGCAAACGGCATATAGAAATAAGTGTGGAAAATGATAATGATACCTTATTATTTGTGATTGAGGTGTCTGCCAAGGGTAATTCAAACATTAGTGTGCGCTCCCGTCGGCGGGAACGAATCAGTTTTGCCGGTCAGATGGAGTTCAGTCTTTGACATCAAATCGTAGACCATCCTATCAGAGTTTTCTCTTACAATTGACTCAGAAATATATTCCCAATAAAAAATGGGAATATTTTTTGTTCGCAGAAAATATAGAAATGTATCAAATCATTATTTTTTAAACCTGAAATATAATGATTTGTTACAAAACTAAATATTCTGATTTAAAAATATAATTATTTGCTACAAAACTAAATATTCTAAATCAGAAAAATAATAATTTGCTGCAAAACTAAATATTTTATATCCAAAATATATTCCCATTCTACAAAACTAATTTTTTTAGATTCAAAATGGACTGACCCAATTCTGGGGCAACACATTTATTTCATAATTGATGTTAAAGGGTGTCACGTTTGGAGGATTCCTTGCGTCTTATAGTTGAATATGGAACAAAAGGAGTTCGAGACACTGATACGGCAAATACGTCCGAAACTGTACGCTGAGGCACTCAGGTTACTGACAGACAGCGACGAGGCAGAAGATGTCACCCAAGAAACGGTATTGAAACTGTGGACCATACGGCAACAGTTAGAGATATACCGCAGCATGGAGGCATTGGCAGTGGTGATGGTGCGCCGTCTCGCCCTCAGCAGGAAAAGAGTAGCCACTACCATTCCATTGTCAAACTGGCAGCAGACGGACACCGACAGCATCGACTCACCAGAGGATCTGTTGATCAGTCGGGAGGAGGAAACGAAGGTGATAAAAATGATATCCACCCTACCCGATGCACAGCAAACCGTACTCCGAATGAAACATATCGACGGATTGGAAACTTCTGAGATTGCCCGCATCACTGGCAGCAGCGAAGAAGCCATCCGCCAGAATCTGTCAAGAGCAAGAAAGAAAATCCTAAAAATGTTCATGCAATGATGAAAGAAAAAGAGATACAACAACTGATTGAGCGGTTCCTTGAAGGGGAAACCACCAATGCCGAGGAGCAAATGCTGTACGAATATTTCAACATCAGTAATGTCGCAGAAGGCCTCGAGCCCTACCGGGAAATGTTCCGATGGTATGCAGCAGGTATGCCAGAACAGAAGGCGAATCCCAAGAAGAGAACTTACGCCAAATGGCTCGCTATGGCAGCCTCGTTGTTATTGCTTGTAGGCATCGGATTCGGCTATCGTCATTATCAGGAACAGCAGGAACTGTATGCCATCTATGAGGGCAGTTACATCATCCGCAATGGCGTAAAGAATACTGACATCAAACAAATCCTGCCAGAACTCCAAGCGACTGAACAGGAGGTGGCAAATGCATTGAAACAGCAGAATAATAATCAAGAAATTCCAACGATATGAAAGCAAAGAATTTATTCCTAACGATGGTGGCTGCGCTTATCGCATGCAGTCCCGTGATGGCCCAGAGTCGCATCGACAAGATTGTGGACGAGATTGAACAAAAGGGTGTTGATGTCAGCAAGGTCGTAAAGCGTGACCCCAAGACAAAGAAGCCCTACTCTATTGTAAAAAGCCTTACCTTTTATAGTAAGGACAGCAACTACGCCAATCGCCTAAAAGAGGCATTTAGGAAGGATGCCGAAGATGCCGATCAAGAATCGGTGAGCAACAAGGGCAACAACTATCGGCTCATCTTCGTTGACGGCAAGAAGAAAACCACCTACTCTCTCAACATCCAAGAGCAGCAGGACAAGGATCCACGTGTTTCATTGAAAATCGTTATGAGAGATGGTAATGTCAAGGAAAATGACGATTACGACATCATAAACTCCTTCTTTGGAACCGGAGCCATTGAACTCAACGGCATCGACGGTTTATTGGAAGGTATCGGAAATGTAGACATGGAAAAATTCGGACGAGACATGGAGAAATGGGGTGAGGATTTCGGACGCGAGATGGAGAAGTTTGGGGAAAAGATGGAGAAGTATGGCAAGAAGGTTGAAAAGAACAAATTACGAATGGAGAAGAAGAATAACAATGCCTGACAAATCTCTCTCAAAACAAAGTTAATATAGCAAGATGGTGCTGCTCTGAACAAGGGCGGCACTTTTTGGAACGTATAAATATACCGTAAGAATGCGGGAAATAAATCAATATCAAAAAACGTGTATTTTTTAACATTTCAGAGGCTTTCAAATTTGGTGGTTTCCAAAAAAAAATGTACCTTTGCACGCGAATTGAGAAAGTTATCCAAATCAACGCAAACAAAAATGAAAAAAGAACTGAAAAAGGTGTTGGTGCTCGGATCGGGTGCCTTGAAAATCGGACAAGCAGGAGAGTTTGACTACTCTGGTTCACAAGCATTAAAAGCCCTCCGCGAGGAAGGCATCAAGAGCGTCCTCGTCAACCCCAACATCGCAACCATCCAGACCAGTGAAGGTATTGCAGACAAGGTGTATTTCCAACCCGTAAATACACACTTCGTAACGGAGATCATCAAAAAGGAACGCCCTGACGGTATCCTTTTGGCATTCGGCGGTCAGACCGCATTGAACTGCGGTACGGAACTTTATTTGAACGGTACGCTGAAAGAATATGGTGTAGAAGTATTAGGTACAAGCGTCGAGGCCATCATGAACACTGAGGATCGCGACCTCTTTGTGAAGAAACTGGCCGAGGTAGACCTGAAAGTCCCTGTCTCGCACGCTGTGGAGTCGATGGAAGATGCCCTGAAGGCAGCCCACGAGATTGGCTTCCCCATCATGATCCGTTCTGCCTACGCCCTCGGCGGTCTCGGTTCCGGCATCTGCCCCGATGAGAAGAAGTTCATTGAGATTGCAGAGTCGGCATTCACCTTCGCTCCGCAGATCCTTGTGGAGGAATCACTGAAAGGCTGGAAGGAAATCGAGTTCGAGTGCATCCGTGACGCCAACGACCGTTGCTTTACCGTGGCCTCGATGGAGAACTTCGACCCCCTCGGTATCCATACCGGTGAGTCGATCGTGGTGGCTCCGACCTGTTCTTTGAAGGAGGATCAGGTGAAGATGCTTCAGGAACTGACTATCAAGTGCGTGAAGCACCTCGGTATCGTCGGTGAGTGTAATATTCAGTTCGCATTCAACGCCGAGACCAACGACTACCGCATCATCGAGATTAACGCCCGACTCAGTCGTTCTTCGGCCCTCGCATCCAAGGCCACAGGTTATCCCCTCGCCTTCGTTGCCGCCAAGATTGCTTTGGGCTACACACTCGACCAGATCGGTGAGATGGGTACGACCTCAAGTGCATACGTGGCTCCGAGCCTCGACTATATGATCTGTAAGATTCCCCGTTGGGACTTGACGAAGTTCGCTGGTGTTTCAAGGCAGATCGGTTCAAGCATGAAATCAGTCGGTGAAATCATGTCAATCGGCCGTTCGTTCGAGGAGATGATGCAGAAGGGCTTGCGTATGATTGGTCAGGGCATGCACGGTTTTGTGGGCAACGACCACACGAAGTTCGACAACCTCGACGAGGAACTCGCTAACCCCACTGACCTCCGTATCTTCGCC
Source organism: uncultured Prevotellaceae bacterium (assembly GCA_902784565.1). Lineage (GTDB taxonomy): Bacteria > Bacteroidota > Bacteroidia > Bacteroidales > Bacteroidaceae > Prevotella. The sequence continues at coordinate 734 of CACZVE010000021.1, read as the reverse complement.
ATCGCTCAGGCTCTCGAAGAAGGTTACAGCATCGAGCGCATCGAAGAACTCACGAAGATTGATGTATGGTTCTTGGAAAGACTGAAGCATATCGTTGACTTGAAGCACGAGTTGCAGGAATATGACTCTTTGGAGTCGCTGCCCGACGAGTTGCTGTTGGAAGTAAAGCGTTGCGGATTCAGTGACTTCCAGATCGCACGCTTCGTGCTGAAGCCTCAGGGCGGTAATATGGAGAAGGAGAATCTGGCCGTTCGTAAGTATCGTAAGCAGAAGGGTATCATGCCAAGTGTGAAGCGTATCCCGACAGTGGCCTCCGAGAATCCCGAACTGACCAACTACCTCTATTTCACCTACACTCACACGCCTGCCTTTGGCGATCCGAGAGGTGAGAAATATGTACCCGCACATGACATCAACTATTATAATCACGAGAAGTCAGTGGTGGTGCTCGGTTCCGGTGCCTACCGTATCGGTTCTTCAGTGGAGTTCGACTGGTGCTCTGTGAATGCCATCAACACCGCTCGCAAACTGGGTTACAAGTCGATCATGATCAACTACAACCCCGAGACCGTCTCTACCGACTACGATATGTGCGACCGTCTCTACTTCGATGAACTCTCATTGGAGCGCGTACTCGATGTGATCGACCTCGAACAGCCGCGCGGCGTGATTGTCTCTGTGGGTGGTCAGATACCTAACAACCTCGCCATGAAACTCTATCGTCAGGGTGTGCC
>CACZVE010000020.1 GCA_902784565.1 uncultured Prevotellaceae bacterium | reverse complement strand
AGCAACTGGCAGGTTAATGGCAGTTTCCATGAAGTAGATTTGAAATTACCACGTTTCGAGACGGAAACTAATCAGGATCTGGTTGACATCATGTCGGCACTTGGTATGCCTACTGCCTTTACGTATGATGCAGACTTCCCCTATTTCTGCAACGTGCCTGTATTCATCGGTCAAATGTTCCAAGTTGCCAAGATAAAACTAGACGAAGAGGGTACTGAGGCTGCTGCTGTCACAGTCATAGGAATGGTGGAGACCGCTGAGCCCGATGAACCTGTCAATTTCCATGCCACGCGGCCTTTCCTTTATGTCATCAGCGAGCAATCTACAGGGACGATCTTCTTCATCGGCCAGTATCTGGGTAAAGTTACTACGGGTGTTGCCTCGCCTCGCATACAGAAACCAACGGAAGATGGTACCATCTACAACCTCGCAGGTCAGAAGGTCGATGCTTCCTATAAAGGCCTTGTAATCCAGAACGGCAGGAAGAAATTGATAAAGTAGTCTCTCTCATCTTTCAAATTACTGTCTAAAATCTGGTTTGCGTTTATGCAACCCCTGCAAAATCTTCCCTCAAATCTGGGGCAAGGTTTTGCACGGGGTGCAAAAACGTCCCTCAAAACTGGGGCATGATTTTGCACGGTGTGCATAAATGTCCCTCAAATCTGGGGCATGATTTTGCATGGGGGGCAAAAACGTCCCTCAAATCTGGGGCATGATTTTGCATGGGGTGCAAAAACGTCCCTCAAATCTGGGGCATGATTTTGCACGGTGTGCATAAATGTCCCTCAAATCTGGGGCATGATTTTGCACGGTGTGCATAAATGTCCCTCAAATCTGAGGCATAATTTTGCACGGTGTGCATAAACGTCCCCCAGTTTTGGGGCAAGGTTTAGCAAGAAGTTACTCACTTACTCACTTACTCACTATGTACATTAAGGGTAAAACTTATAACTTATAACTTATAACTTTGGACATTTAAGTATTCAACTTACCCACTTACCCACTTACCCATTTATGACAGGAAGGTTTTTACTTTTTCACTTTTTCAGTTTTTCACTTTGGACAGGAAGGTTTTTAGATTAGTAATTCCTAATTAGAGATATTATATATATTATATATATATTATAATATATATATAATATATATAATATTAATAAATAATATTAAGTGTAATAATTACAATATAAAAATCAAGATTTCTAAAACCATAAATGTCCAAAGTTATAAGTTATAAGTTATAACCTTGATTGCATCGACCTTATTTCTTTTGAAAAACCTTCCTGTCATAAATGGGTAAGCGGGTAAGTGGGTAACTTTTCGAAAAACCTTCCTGTCCAAGGTGCAAAACTAAAAAACACCCTCTTCCCTGCACATTATTTAATGAAAAGTACTATCTTTGCAGCATTAATTGATAAGAATTGGTAAGATGAACAAGAAGATTATGATGACGATGATGCTTGCTCTCGTCACAACGACAGGGCTGGCACAGACAAAGACAGCAACTGTCACAGGTTACTCACCCGCACTGAAAGACGGCACGTTGGTGTTGGCCGGGATCGGTACTTCCGGAACTGTTGTTGATACCGTGCAGGCCGGACATTTCGCCTACACCCTGCCCGTTGAGGAGTTCACCGAAAGTTTTCTCTCTTTTATTGGCGAAGGTTGCCCTAATTCCTACACTCTTATCTTCCTGCGTCCCGATGTGACTGTGAAAGTGACGGGCAATGACTGTCTTAACCCCTTATGGAAGGTGGAGAGCCCGATACCTGAACAGCAGACACAAAACCGTTTAACGGAGTATTGCCGCGACGTGCTGAAAGAAGGAATGCTGATGGACTTGGCAAAAGAGTCTCGGGAAAAACGAGACTCTGTTACGATGAAAAGGATGAAACAGGAGATGCTAAAGGACATCGATGGTGACCACTACTACCTGACGGATGAACAATTCCAATATATCATGAATAAGTACGAGTCGATTGGCATCCCCACTTACGCCATCTACAACACCAAGGGTGAACAGACCTACAAGAACATCGGTTTCCCAGGAAATGAAGTCATCCGCAAAGAGTTGGAAACAGCAAGCAAATAATAGGAAGCCTTATAATTAACGAGGGTGTGCCAAAACTGGCACACCCTCGTTTTGCTATCTGTCAAACAAGCCTTAGCGCTTGATGAACTTACACGTTGCCTTGTGACCCTGCTGGTCGGTGGCGATGGCGATATAGACACCTGCAGGCAGTTGTTCTGTGGATACCTCTGCATAACCACCGCTCAACTGTGCCTGGAGGGAAGCCACCGTCTGTCCGGCAAGGTTGGTAATCCTGACTTGCAGACGCTCTGCCGAGGTGCTGCGGATGGCGAGGTTACCCTGCAGGTAACTGATGCTGATGCTTTCCGTAGCGTCCAGCGTGATGTCGCGGATGCCGACACCCTGTGACTGGTCGACGAGGGCAGCATAACTCGACGTGATATTGGCCTTGGCGATGGTGGGGAAGTTCATCACGAAGATGTCAGAGCCACCGTCGGGATAGCGGCCTACCGACTCATCACCCTTATGCTGGCTGTAGAAGAACTGGTCGCTCCACGAACCGTCGGCAGCAGTGAGCAGGATATAACCGCCCTCTGCGGCGAGTTTGAAGGAGGCGTGCAGTTGTGACAGCGGGTCGAGTTTGTCGCACCAGATGACGAGATAGCCGTGTGCGGGGATAACCGTCGAGGCACCGTCGGCGGCAATCTGGTATTTCTGGGGTTTGTCAGGATTGTCTGACAGGTACATGCCTGCCACGTCGATATCCTTATCGGTGGTATTGTAGAGTTCTACCCAGTCGTTACGCTTCCAGTATTCGTTGGCGAAGATGCTGTTGGCAGCACTCACCTCGTTGACACGCACCGGTGTGATGCCCTGGGCCATCATCTGTTCGCTGGAGAGTGGTTCGAAGCAGGCCATAAGCGATACGCTGGCATCGCTGGGAAGATCCATCTTGGTGGCTGTGGAGACGACATTGTCGCCGCTCTTCCAACCCGTGAAGGTATAGCCTGCGGGTGCCTTGGCCTCGAGGGTGACAGGTGCGAAGAGATGACCCTTGAAGTCGGCGTATGGCACCTCCATGCCGTTGACAAGGAGGGTAGCCCCCTCGGCATTGGCACTGAGTGTGACATCCTGTCTGTTGACATTCTTCAGTTTCATCGGCTCATATTGCTTCAGGTGGACAGTCATCTTCTTGGAACGTCCATTCAACTCTTTCTTGATGGTCTCGACGGCGCGCTCGGGGTCGTGTCCGGCGTTGATGTACTCTTGGTTCTTCATCAACTGGCACATGGCCTTGATGTTGTTGTACAACTCGTCGACGATGGCATTGGCACGGGTGGGCTCGAAGACACTGCCTCCCATCAGACAGAAGGTGTCGATGAACTTTTTGCGGAAACCGTCGTGGTTCAGCATGTTAAGGAAGAAGTTGACAAACTCCATGTTCTTACTCTCTCTCGGGGCCTTGTTGTCCTTGAACTGCTCGAAGGTGGCGAAGGGATCGTCCTTGCTGTAGTTCCAGCAGCCCTTGAAGGCGTAGTCGAGGTCGAAACTGATGAAACGGTAGCGTCCGTCGTTCTGACTGCGGTAGCACTTGATATTGTTGTCGGGCCAGTCGTCGTTGTAGAGGAAGAAGGTGACAGCCATGTAGTTGATGTACTCGTCGATGTCCAGGAGGGTCTTCAGCTCCTCATAGACACCTGTCTCGTTGATCTTCTTACCGAGTTCATAGATGCGTTTCATCACCTCGTCGCTGCCTTTCTTGACCTCACTGTTCTCCAGGGCATCGAGTTCCTCGTCGTCATAGCCGAAGTTGGCATCGGCAAACTTATCGTTGTTGGGTTCACGCATGTTCAGCACACCACGGAGTTCGCCGTTCACATATTCTATGATAGGTACGTAAGACTGCACGTCGAGGTCGATGCCGGAACGCTGGATGATGGTCTCCAGGGCAGGATCGATGAAGCGGGCGTTGTGTCGCCAAATGTCGTTACCACCGTTGCGGATAAGCAGTACCTTGTTGCGATTATAGGGCTTTTGCGGGAAGAAAGGATAGTCGAGACGGTTCAGACCGTCGAAGATCTTATTGCTCTTCAGTTTGAAGGAACGGTACTCCTGCGAACGGGTATAGCCGCCTGAGACGCTGAGGTTCACATCCTGGTTGAAGAGCATCTCACCTTCCGGACTCAGGAAACTGAAGTTCACAGGACGGTCCCAGGAACAGTTGTAGTTCTTGGGGGAGTTCTGACCATTGCCCGTCTCACCGTTGGTGCCGTCACCGTCGGTATCCAGTCCGATCTTCTCGTCCCAGAGGAACTCCTCGTCGGCTACGATACTGATGATCGGCAGGGTGTATTTGTTCGTGGTCTGGATATAAGAACGCGTCACGGGAACGCTGGGCAGAGAACCGTCCTTGAAGAGACGGAACGTGAAGTTGGTGGTTCCTGCGATGGTGAATTCGCCGTTCGTACTCTCCTGGGTGGGGAACTCAGTATAACCGACAGGCAGTGACTCCCACGAGATCTCGTCGAAGTAGAAGTTGTTGTCCTCTTTCTTATCGATGTTCAGGTTGAAGGCGATGGTCTGCAGAGAGTAGGTGACCGTCCAGCCACCCCAGCCTCCCCAGCCGCCGCCACCGCTCCACTGTTCGCCGGCTTGGTCGGAGTTGATGTAACCTTCACATTTGATCACCGTCCATTCGGTGGTGACGTTGTATTGGCCGTCTAACATGCTGACAAGCGTTTTTTGAGTGTTCCAGCCCCAGCCCGTTTCCACCTCGATGGCCTCTCCGGGTTTCTTCTGGGCGAAGGCCTTGATCTTGGTAGCTTTGTCGGCACGTACCCTCATGGTAAAACGGTACTTTTCGCCGGTCTGCCAGACGTGATCCGGCGTATAGACAAAGAACTGGGCGGCGTCATCGCTCTTGGCATTCTTGACGGCTTTTACGGTGACACCACGGGAGTCTTTCACGCCGACACCGTCGGTGATGCGGTATTCTATTTTATTGGTGTTTCCATCCTTGCTTCCAAAGCAGGAGGCATCCTCACCTTCGCAGTTGCCGTTCTTCACCTGTTGTGTCCAGGGGTCTTCCGTGGGAATATCCTTCGGGTCTGTGGGCAGACTACCGTTGGTGGTATAGGTCAGACGGGTACCTGCGGGGATGTCCACCTTGATGGTCAGAGAACCATTGAAGAGTTTGCTGTCCATATTGACTTTCGGGGCATCCAGACGTTTGTCGGCAAAGACGGCTGTGGCATTGCTCTCGCCAGGGGTGGGTTTGGCAGTCCATCCCCAGTCGTTGCCGCCATCGGTCTTCCGGGCCCATGCCGTACGACTCAGGGCTTCGGGGTATTCCTGACTGGTAATGAGTTTTCCGTCGGCATCGCTCAGGTAGATAGCACCACCGTCGCAGTCGAGTTTGAAGGGTGCCTGTGCATCGTCCCTGTCATGGGAACCCAGCCAGATGACTTGGAATCCTTTGGCGGGAACTTTTCCCACATAACTCGGCATGAGCCATTTCTTAAGATTTTCGGCATCGTTACTCAGATACATGCCTCCCAGGTTGATTTCCTCGTCAGAGGGATTGTAGACTTCAATCCAACTGTCGAAATTGATGGCAGGACTCATGACCTGTCCTGCATTTGAGGCCATCAGTTCATTGATGACCAGAACTACTGATAGTAAAGTTGACCACATAATACTTTTAATAAAATTTGGCCGCAAAGGTACTAAAAAAAAGGTATGTCTAAAATAATTAATGTATAAATTATGTGTAGAAAATACACGTGAATGTTAAGGGTGTTACATTTTGAATAATTCTTGATACATTTGGAGGGTTTTTTCTGCAAATTCTTTTGTACCTTTGCAACCTATTAAACAACAATTATTGGTATGAGAAAGACTTTTTTACTATTGTTGACCCTGTTGCTTTGTCTGACGGCACAGGCAAAGACGGTGAAGTTTGGGAAGGGTCAAGTGAAGGTGACGACGGTGGCGAAGAACGCCGTGCGTATCCAGTATTTTGAAGGAACGTTGGTTGACACGCTCCCTGACTGGCTCTATGTGAAACACAATGAGGTGGAGAGTAATGCCATATCCGTCAATGTGGATGCACGGCAGCAACGGCTGACCGTCAAGAATAAGCAGGGACGGGTGGTGTTTACGGCTCTCCGTCATCAGTTACAGGCTGGTGAGGCTAAACTGGCTTTTGTCTCTCCCGAGGATGAATTCCTATATGGACTGGGACAGTTTCAGGATGGCTATAGCAATGTAAGAGGCCTTTCTCGGCGGCTCACACAGGTGAATACTCAGATATCCATTCCGATGCTCTTGTCGAACAAAGGTTATGGCATCCTTTGGAACAACTACGGTCTGACGGAGTTCAACCCTTGCGACCTCAGCGTCACGCTGGAACGGCGAGAGGGACAAGGTGCCAGTGAGGTGGTGAATGTCACCACGACAGAGGGTAATCGTCGGGAGGTGCGCCAGCGTAACCTCTATGAAGCCACTATCGACGTGGCAGAGGCTGGCGACTATGCGCTGTTGCTCGACGTAGGCCAGAAAATGGCACGCCGACACAATCTCCTCATTGACGGGAAGACTGTCATTGAGATACAGAATACGTGGTTGCCGCCTACGGCTTCGGCCATCGTGCATCTGACGGCAGGAAAGCATCAGTTGACGGCAGAACTTTCACGAGGCGACAAACCCGTAGTCTATTATAAGAAAGTGAACAACGAGACGGTGTTCCGTTCACCGATTGCCAATGCCGTCGACTATACCGTGTTTGTCGGCACTCCCGACGAGATCATTGCCTCCTATCGCTACCTGACAGGCGAGTGCCCTCCCATGCCGACATGGGCACTGGGCTATATCCATTGTCGCGAACGCTTCCATTCCTCTGACGAGATCTTGCAGACAGCCAAGCGCTTCCGCAAGGAAGAGATGCCTATTAGCGTGATTGTCCAGGACTGGCAGTACTGGGGCAAGTATGGCTGGAACTCGATGCAATTTGACGAGCAGTACTATCCCGACCCCAAGGCTCTGACAGACAGTCTGCACCAGATGGACATCCGACTGATGGTGAGTGTCTGGTCGAAGATTGACAAGAACTCAGAGGTGGGTCGGCAGATGGTAGCCGGCAACTATTATATCCCCGGTACCGACTGGATTGACTTCTTCAACCCGGAGGCGGCTGCCGCCTATTGGAAGCACTTCAACCAGCGACTGGTTCCCCTCGGTATTGATGCCTGGTGGCAGGATGCTACGGAGCCTGAGAATGACGACCTAGTAGGACGGCGTGTGAATAATGGGCGCTGGGCGGGCGAACTGGTGCGTAACGTCTATCCGTTGCTGGTGAACAAGACGGTCTATGAAGGTCTGATGAAGGCAGGCAAGGAACCGATGATCCTCACCCGTTGCGGTTTCCCGGGCATCCAGCGTTATGGTTCTGCTCTGTGGAGCGGTGATGTGGGCAACGACTGGGAAGCGTTCCGCAGGCAGATCACGGCGGGTCTCGGCATGCAGGCCGCAGGTATCCCCTGGTGGACTTACGACGCAGGTGGGTTCTTCCGTCCCGGAGACCAGTACAACAATCAGGACTATATCGAACGGATGCTCCGTTGGATACAGACCAGTGTCTATCTGCCTCTGATGCGTGTGCATGGTTATATGAGCAATACGGAGCCTTGGAATTACGGTGAGGAGGCCCAGCGATTGTTTAAGGTGAGTCTGCAGGAGCGTGAGACCTTGCAACCCTATATCAAGGCTTGTGCCGAACGTGTGTCGAAAGAAGGCTATACCCTGATGCGCCCGTTGGTGTTTGATTTCGCCGACGACCCTCAGGCCCTGAGGCAGAAATACGAGTATATGTTCGGTCCCTCATTGCTTGTCAGTCCGATTACAGAACCAGGTGTCACGGAGTGGAAGACCTATCTCCCCAAGTCTGAGGGCGGATGGGAAGAAATCCATACGGCTGAGCATTTCGAGGGCGGACAGACCGTCACCACAAAGGTGCACAAGGAGTTTATCCCTGTCTTCGCACGAGTCTCTCACAAAAAAGAACTGACGGAAAGTTTAAAAAAGTAAGTATAGATGAAAAGAATTCTTTTAAGCATCGCCCTGATAGGGTTGGTGATGGCGGCAGCGGCACAGCGTGTGGCCTCACCGAACGGGAAGTTGACGGTAGAAACGAAGGGTAGTGGGCTTGTGGTCAGTTATGATAACCAACAGGTGCTCGACATCCCTGCCGTGGGCTATGAAGGTAGTCAGGCGGTACCGAAACTGAAGGGGACTGGTACGGTGAAACCCGACTATCAGATGCTGGCCGGCAAACGGCTGCACTGTACCAATGAGGCGAATGTCTATCAGGCATCTTTGGGGAAGAATGTACGCTTGGTGGTGCGCCTCTATAACGACGGACTCGCCTTCCGTTACGAACTATCAGGATTGAAGGATGCCTCCCTCCCAAGGGAACAGACCACCTACCGTATTCCAGAAGGTACGAAGCGCTGGATACAACAGTGGACCGATGCCTACGAGGGCTTCTTCCCCCTGACGACCTCCTATAAGACACAGCCTGTACGCTCCTTTAGCGGAACATTCAAGTCAGCCGATGGCTGGAACATCCGTTGGGGGTATCCTGCCCTCATCGAGCCTGCTGACGGGGTGTTTGCCCTGCTCTCCGAGGCGAATATCGAGCGCCGTCAGAGTGCCTCGTGCCTCTATAGCGATGGGGAACTCTACCGTGTGACCCCCGACCAGAATGAGGTGAAGGTGTCGGGTGAGTGGCATAGTCCGTGGCGGGTGGCCATCATCGGAAGTCTGGCTGATGTGGTGGCTTCCACCCTTATCACCGATGTCTCTGAACCCTGCAAACTCGAGGATACCAGTTGGATCCGTCCGGGGGTGGTGTCGTGGGTCTACTGGGCCTATAACCATGGCAGCAACGACTATAATATCATCAAGAAATATGTGGATTTGGCAGTTGCCCTCCATCTCCCTTATGTGTTGATCGATGCGGAGTGGGATACGATGAAGGATGGCAAGACCGTTGAGGATGCTGTCAACTATGCCAAGTCGCAGGGCATTCAACCGATGATCTGGTACAACTCTTCTGTGGGTTGGGTGGATGGTGCGCCTACACCTAAATACCGTCTGAACAAGCCAGAGGATCGCGAGAAGGAGTTTGCCTGGTGCGAACAGATTGGGGTGGCCGGTGTGAAGATTGACTTCTTCTCTGGCGACAACCAGATGAATATGGACTACTGTATCGAACTGATGGAGTGTGCCGCCCGGCATCATCTGTTGGTGAACTTCCACGGTGCCACCATTCCGCGTGGTTGGCAGCGTACCTATCCGAACCTGCTCTCCACCGAGGGGGTCTATGGAGCCGAGTGGTATAATAATGTACCGACATTCACCAAGCAGGCGGCATCTCACAATGCCACCCTGCCCTTTACCCGTAATGTCATCGGGCCGATGGACTATACCCCCTGTGCCTTCAGCGACTCCCAGCATCCGCATATCACGTCGAATGCCCATGAACTCGCTCTGACGGTACTCTTCGAGAGTGGCTTGCAGCATCTCGCCGACAGACCGGAGAGTTTCCTGGCACAGCCGCAGGAGGTACAGCAGTTCCTTTCCACCCTGCCGAATGTGTGGGATGAGACCCGTCTGCTCGACGGCTATCCCGGAGAACGTGCCGTCATGGCCCGTCACAGTGGGAATACCTGGTATGTGGCTGGCATCAACGGACGCGACGAGGTACAGACATTGAAGTTCGACCTCTCTTTCCTCGGCAATGAGGACTGGCGGGTGGAAACCTTTGCCGACCCCGTCGGTGGCGGCTGGGATCTGTCCACGTCGAATCGTCTTCCCTCGCAGATGACCTGTCAACCCCGTGGCGGCTTCATCCTGAAGATATCTCCTGCACAGCCGCAACCCCTGCTCCGTACCTGTGTCGAGACAGGTGAACTGGAAGGTGTTGCCGATGGCTCGTTGGCTGTCTATAAGGCCATCCCCTACGCCGCTCCGCCAGTAGGAAACCTGCGTTGGCGTGCCCCGCAGCCCGCTAAGGCGTGGGAGGGTGTACTCAAATGCGACAAGTTCGGCCCCTGGCCACCACAGCCAACCCGTCAGGGTCGTACGGCAGATATGATGAGTGAGGACTGTCTTTACTTAGGTATCGCAACCCCAGCCACCTCCACAGCCGACCGTCTGCCGGTGATGGTGTGGATTCACGGAGGCGGTTTCCAGACAGAGCACTATGGTGGTGACCTGTGGAAATACCTCGCCTTACGGGGTGTGGTCATCGTCAGTGTGGAATACCGGACGGGAGCCTTAGGATTTATGGCACATCCCGAATTGTCGAAGGAGGATCCCCAAGGCCATTCCGGTAACTACGGCCTGCTCGACCAGATCTATGCGCTCCAGTGGGTGCAGCGTAACATCGCCAACTTTGGCGGTGACCCCTCGAAGGTGACCATCTTCGGTGAGAGTGCCGGTGCCATCAGTTGTAGTCTGCTTTGTGGCTCACCCTTGACAAAGGGTCTCTTCCGTGCGGCTATCAGTCAGAGCGGAGGCTCGTTTGCCCCGTGGAGTGACCAGCCCCGTTCGTTGGGTCTGGATGCCTCACAAAAAGGTGCTGAACAACAGGGTCTCGCCTTCCAGAAGCATCTGAAGAAAAAGTCCCTCAAGGAACTGCGTCAGATGGATGCCATGTCGCTCTGCGATGGGAATGTGGGCTTTGCGGGTTTCTGGCCTTGTGTGGATGGTTATGTGATTACCGACGACCAGTACCGTCTCTATGAGAGAGGGGAGTATAATGATGTACCTGTCATTGTGATGACCAACAGTGACGAGGGGGCTCTCTTCTCACCGGGGAATATCAAGACTGACGACTACCAGAAACAGGTACGTCAGATCTTCGGTGACTTTGCTGACGAGGCCCTGAAGGTCTATCCCGGAAATACCGACGATGAGGCCTGGCACGGTTTTGGCGACGCCTTCCGTGATATGGGTTTTGCCTGGCCTTCTTACGCTTGGGTGAGTCTGCAGAACAAGACAGGTAAGAGTCCTGCCTACGCTGCCTTCCTCGCCCAGCCCTCTACACGTAGTTTCTCTCAGGATAAGCGTCGTATAGGGGTGGCCCATGCGGATGATATCCTCTATCTGAACGGGGAGTTCCTGATGCAACCCGACAAATATCCTGCGGAGTCAGCTGTGGCAGAGATGATCCAACAGTACTGGGTGAACTTCGCCAAGACGGGGAATCCCAACGGTGCAGGTCTGCCTTACTGGCCCTCGTTCGATGATGCGAAACCCACCACGATGCAGTTTAGTAACGGTGCTTCGCTTATCATGCGCCCCAACCGCGAGAAGATCGACTTCGTGGATCGTTTCTACAAGGCCAAGCGCGAAGAGACAGAACGTCAGAGAAAGTAAACAGAACAGATATGAATCCCATCGTCAACCGTTTCTGTGCAGTGTTGTTGGGCTGCACCATCATCTTGTTTTCCTCATGTAATAAGGAGGACAACCCCGTTACGCCTGTCAACCCACCAGTGACGGGAGCGTATATCATCGGTACTGTCTACTATCCCCAATACATTGCCCTCACCAACTATAATTTCCTCTATCCCTCTACCGACCCCTACGGCAATCCCGTCATGCTGTCGGGTACCATCTCCATGGGACCGGAGGTGACGAAGGACAATGCCCTCGGACTGGTGCTCTATAACCATTATAGCATCTTCAAGGCTGACGACTGTCCGTCGAAGGGAAAACTCGACATGCAAGACAAGATGCGGGGCAGTGGTTTCATCGTGGTATCGCCAGACGGTTACGGTTTCGGTTCTACGGCCAACCAGTCGCAGACCTACTGCATGGCTCGTCAGAATGCGCAGGCCAGTGTCGATGCCCTCCTTGCCGCCCGACAGTTGCTGACGCAGGCAGGCTACAACTATGGCGATGCCCTCATCAATATCGGTTATTCGCAGGGAGCACAGACGGCCATCGGTGTATTGCGTCATATCAGTGAAAATAATCTCGATATCCATTTCATCCGTACCATTGCCGGTGCAGGACCCTACGATCTCACGGAGACCTACCGTCAACTCATCGCACAAGATGCAGCGGGCAGGTCAAGTAATGCCGTCAGTGTGTTGTTGGCCTACAATGAGTTTGCCGGACTGGGATTGACCTATCCGGAGATGTTCCGTGAACCGGTACTGAATCATGTGGTCGACTGGTTCCTGAGTAAGCAGTATGGACGTCAGGAGATTGACGAGATGATTGGGGAGGAAGTGAAACTTACAGACTGTCTGGCTCCGGCACTATTGGATATGGAAAGCAGTGCCTCACAACGACTGATTAAGGTGTTTGAAGCCGATAACCTATGCAAGGGATGGACACCCCGTCAAGATGAAAACATCCTGCTTTTTCATAGTCTTGTCGACGACACTGTGCCGTACGAGAATACCACCTTGCTCTATGACTTCCTGACAAAAGAAGGTGTGGAAAACATTGAACTGGACAAAGGGAAATACGGTATCCTGTTCGAAGATTCCCACACTTTCGCGTCGCTAACTTTTATCAACCACACCAAGGAATGGTTCTGCGACTATTTTGGTATTCCTCAGTGGTAAGTAGGGTGTTTACTTGTTAGTCTCTGGGGCCTTTTGGGTCTTGGGTTGGCGGTGCTGGAACTTGCCATCGTGCTTACCCTTGCCGGGACCGCCAGGTTTGCCTGCATTCGGACCTCCCTTCGGTCTGCCCGGGGCGTTGCCTCTGCCAGCGGCATTGCCCTTGCCACGTTTCGACAGACGGTTCATCGACTGCTTCTCCAGTTCGTAGACCCGTTGGATCTGTTTTGGGGTGAGGAACTTACTGTACTTCTTGTAGTAGTCCTGTCGTAGGGTGAGGATCTTCTGACTGTGGTCGAACTGATCCTGAATGGATTTCTCCACTTCGGCATCTGTCATCTCCGACTTCTTCTGATGCTTTCCCTTTCCCTGCGGACGGAGGGCCCACACCTCTTTCTGATAGGCACTGAAGGTCTCTACGAACTTCTGGCTGGTGGCATCGTCGAGGGCCAGTTGACGGGAGATGTGCTTGGCCTGCATCTCTGCCATCTGTTCACGACTCATGCGTTGTTTCTTACTGTGCTGCTGTGCAGCGTTGTTGTCCTGTGCCGATACGGCGGTGCTGAATGCAACCATCATGACGGTTGTCAGCAGGATTCTAAATACTTTCTTCATTGTTTTGGTCATTTAAATCGTTGTTTAAGAATTGTTCTTCCTGATAAACCTCCAACAGGTAGTCCTGGTCTTCCGTGCTGAGGTTGTTGAATGCCAGTTCCACACTGGTGAAGTCGTCGGTGACGGCATCATTGCCTTGTGGCAGGGCTTTCCTGACGATGAGGAACAGGGCGAGACAGGCGGCAGCGGCCAGCAGCGTTCGGAAAGCCATACGAATAATCCGGGCCTTTCGGGATGAGGAGGTATCCTCTTTCCTTTTTCCACCTTCCTCTTTCCACTTTTTCATGACGTTCTCCTCCAACTGGTCGAAGAAGCCGTCGGGTACGGTGTAGGGCATCTGTTTGCCGATGCGGTTGAAATCATAATTCTGTTCCATAATTATATCTCGTTTGAGTTCATAAACTTGATAATCTTCTCTTTGGCAAAGTGGTAGTTCGCCTTGACAGTAGCCTCCGTGGAGTCCGTGATGGCAGCAATCTCGCGGTATGACAGGTCGTCGTAGTAGCGCAGGTTGAAGGCCAGTTGTTGTTTGGCGGGTAGGGCCGTAATGGCCTTCTGTAGTCTGACAGCCTCTACGTCGCTATAGTCGAAGTAATCGTCGGCCTTCATCGTGAGGGTGGCAGTAACCGTGTCGTCAAGCGACAGCGTGGTCTTCCCCTGATTCCGTCCCAGTAGGCGCAGGGCCTCGTTGGTGGCGATGCGGAAGATCCAGGCCCTGAAGGTGCCTTCGCCGCTATACTGGTCGATGCAGCGGAATATTCTGATGAATGCTTCCTGTGTGGCATCCTGTGCATCAGCATGACTGACCACCAGTCGGCGGATGTGCCAATAGACGGGCTCTCTGTATTCCGCCATCAACAGCCGGAATCCCTTTTCCGCATTCTCCCTGATCGCCGGGAGGATATGATTGTCATCTGTCATCACTTATATGACCTTCGAAAAGACAAAAAGTAAAATCTTAACATTGCAAAAAAAGTAGAGAGGATATTCGTTTATGTCCCGAAAAAGATGTATCTTTGCACACACAAATGAAACTTAAACCCAATTGAAATGGAAAAAATGTTATCTAAAGTGCTGTTGACAGCGCTGCTATTCCTGCCTGTTGCCAGGGTGATGGCAGACGACTATGCGACTCTCCACACGGAGAAGATCCAGAATCCCATGTTGTGGGCCGATGTGCCTGATCCCGACGTGATTCGCGTCGGTGACACCTTTTATCTTGTATCCACTACTATGCACCTGATGCCGGGTGCTCCCGTTATGGCCTCGAAAGACCTGAAAAACTGGGAGACGGTGGGTTACATCTTCGACAAACTGACCGACTCACCGAAGTACGACCTGCTTGAAGGTACCGTCTACGGACGTGGTCAGTGGGCCACTTCGTTGAAGTATCACAACGGGAAATTCTATGCACTCCTGGCTCCTAACGAACAGGGTGCGATGGGTGATACCTATATCTTCTCTGCCGACAAGGCCGAGGGCCCGTGGAAGATCGTTTCCCGTATGCGTCATTTCCATGACTGTTCGCTGTTCTTTGACGATGATGGTCGCATGTATGTAATATATGGTACGGGAGAGTTGATGGAACTGAAACCAGACCTCTCTGATGTGATAGAAGGTACACACATGCGCATTTTCCAGAAGGAAGCCGACGAGACAGGACTGCTGGAGGGCTCACGTGTCATCAAATATAATGGTAAGTACTACCTCCTGATGATCTCGCATGTCTATGCCCCCGGTAAGCACCGTCGTGAGGTGTGCTACCGTGCCGACGATATCCATGGTCCCTACGAGAAGCAGGTGATCCTGGAGAGTGAGTTTGGTGGTTTCTCCTACGAGGCTCAGGGAACGATTGTCGATTCACCCTCCGGCGACTGGTACGGTATTATCTTCCAGGACCGTGGTGGTGTGGGTCGTGTGCTTACGGTGATGCCCTGTCGTTGGATCAACGGTTGGCCGATGCTCGGCGACGAGAACGGTAAGGTGCCCGATGAGGTACGTCCGTTCGTAAGTGGACAGCCAGAGACTTCCATTGTGAAGAGCGATGACTTCTCCGAGGCGAAACTCGGTCTGCACTGGCAATGGAACCACAACCCCATCGACGCAGCATGGAGTCTGACGGAGAAACCCGGTTTCCTTCGTTTGAAGACCAACCGCGTGGTGGAGAATATCTACCTTGCTCCCAATACGCTGACACAGCGTATGGAAGGTCCGCAGTGCAGTGCCTATATCGTGATGGACTACTCGAACATGAAGGACGGCGACTGCGCAGGTTTTGCGGCTTTCAACAGCGATACGGGTGGTCTCTTCATCAAACGTACAGGCAAGAACTATTTCCTGGAGATGAACGAACTATCAGTACAACTGTCTGAGCGCAACAAGGAGGTAACCAAGGTTGACCAGAAGATGGTCGAGGGTGTCGCCCTATCCAAACTCTATCCCAAGGCCAAGAAAATCTGGTTGCGTATCGATGCCGACTTCCGTCCCAATCAGGATGGACGACGCATGGGTGGTGCCGATAAGGCAAACTTCTACTACAGCATGGATGGTGAGCAGTGGACTCAGATCGGTACGAAGGACTACCGTCTCAGTTTCGATTGGCGCCGTTTCTTCATGGGTACCAAGTTCGGTATCTTCTGCTATGGCACGAAACCGAAGGGTGGTTTTGTGGATGTCGATGAGTTCTGTTATCAAAAGATTAAGTAAGATATGAAGAAGACGATAATATGCAGTTTGGCACTGCTGTGCCTGACAATAGGGACGAAAGCCCAGACCATTTCGAGCCCTGACGGAAAGATACAGGTGACATTGGATCTGCAGGACGGGAAACCGTGCTATAGTGTTAATTATGAGGGACAGGCGATGCTGAACCGCTCGGCTCTCGGTGTGGTGACGAATATCGGTGATTATACCCAGGGACTGACCCTCAAGGAGGGCTTTGGCTCGATGCCTGTCAGCGAGACCTACACACTGCGTAACATCAAACAGCGTCAGGTGAGTTATCAGGCCAACGAGGGTGTGGCCACCTATCTGCAGAACAACCAGCCCGTGATGGATATCACCTTCCGCGTCAGCAACCGCGATGTGGCGTTCCGCTATAAGATTTATCCGAAGCGCGACACCCGTGTCTGTGTGGTACAGAGCGAGGCCAGCGGTTTTGTGATGCCAGAGGGTACCACCACCTTCCTCTGTCCGCAGTCGAAGCCGATGGGTGGCTTTGCTCGTACCTCTCCGAGTTATGAGACATCCTATACCCTCGATGATACGATGGGTAAGAACGGCTGGGGCGAGGGCTATACCTTCCCCTGCCTCTTCAAGACGCCGTCAGGATGGGTGCTTATCAGCGAGACGGGTACGGATGGCGGTTATGTAGGCTGTCGTCTGCTGAACGACGGCGGTGCCAACTATCGCATTGGTTTCCCGCAGCCGGGAGAACTCAATGGCGTGGGTTCCGTGACCCCTGCCATGTCACTGCCTGGTGAAACACCTTGGCGTACTATTACCGTGGGTCCTCTGGCGAATATCGTGGAGACGACGGTTCCTTTCGACCTCGTACAACCCAAGTACAAAGCCTCACAGGATTATATCTATGGCAGAGGCTCGTGGAGTTGGATTATCGGCATGGACAACAGTTGTAACTTCGACGAACAGAAGCGTTATATCGATTTTTCCGCTGCGATGGGTTATCAGAGCGTGTTGATCGATGCCTTCTGGGACAAGCAGATTGGTTACGAGAAGATCGCCGAACTGGCCCGCTACGGCAAGACCAAGGGTGTGGGACTCTTCCTTTGGTACAACTCCAACGGTAAGTGGAACGATGCCCCGCAGACGCCGATAGGTAAGATGGACAATGCCCGTATCCGTCGCGAGGAGATGAAGTGGATGCAGGAGAATGGTATCCGCGGTATCAAGGTTGATTTCTTCGGCGGCGACAAACAGCCAACGATGCAACTCTATGAGGATATCCTCGCCGATGCCAACGACTTCGGACTGCTCTGTATCTTCCACGGATGTACGTTGCCGCGTGGTTGGGAACGGATGTACCCCAACTATGCTGCTTCGGAGGCTGTGCTCGCCTCAGAGAACCTTCACTTCGGACAGGGTGCCTGTGATGCGGAAGCCCGTAACGGCTGTACCCATCCGTTTATTCGCAATACTGTCGGTTCGATGGACTTTGGCGGTTCTACCCTCAACAAGTATTATAGTGCCGACAACAAGCGCGGTACCGTGCGTAAGACTTCTGATGTCTATGCTCTCGCTACTGCCGTACTCTTCCAGAGTGCCGTGCAGCATTTCGCGATGGCTCCCAACAACCTCACCGATGCCCCTGCTTGGGCCATTGACTTCATGAAACAGGTGCCGACGACCTGGGACGAGGTGAAGTTCATCGACGGCTATCCCGGTAAGTACGTCATCCTGGCCCGTCGCCGTGGCGACAAGTGGTATGTGGTGGGTATCAATGCCGAGAACGAGCCGTTGAAGAAGACCATCACGCTCCCGATGTTTGAAAAGGATAAGGAGATGACGGTCTATAGCGACGACGCCCAGTTGAATGGCAGCGTAAAGACACAGAAACAGAACAAGAAACAACAGGTCGTCGTTACCATTCCCTGTAACGGAGGCGTGGTGATTGTAGGGTGATATTTAACAAATGTAACATACGACAAAGCATCTGAAACACTGTCAAATATCGCTTTAAGGAAAAGTACGTACCTTTGCACCGAAAAGGTACGTACTTTTATTTTAAAACCATTCAATATGATTCAATCAAAACTTAAAACCGTGCTCTTTGCGGCGCTGTTAGTTGCGCTGCCGGGTACGTTGACAGCCCAAAAAAAAGCTGCCAGTAAAAAGGTCAAGACTGAGGAAACCGTTCAGCCCGCTGACCCTAACTTTTACATTTTCCTTTGTTTCGGACAATCCAACATGGAAGGCAACGCCCGTCCTGAGGCTGTTGATCTCGCCAGTCCGGGTCCCCGTTTCCTGTTGATGCCTGCCGTGGATTTCCCTGCCGCCAACGGTCGCCCGGAGCGTAAGATGGGTGAGTGGTGCGAGGCTTCGGCTCCCCTGTGTCGTCCTAACACGGGTCTGACCCCCGCCGACTGGTTCGGACGTACCCTCGTGGCCTCTCTGCCGGAGAACATCAAGATCGGTGTCATCCATGTGGCTGTTGGTGGTATTGACATCAAGGGATTCCTCCCCGACAGTATCTCCGATTACGTGAACAAGAAGGCTCCGGGTTGGATGAAGGGTATGCTTCAGGCCTACGACAACAACCCCTACGAGCGTCTGGTCACACTGGCAAAGAAGGCTCAGAAAGACGGTGTCATCAAGGGTATCCTGATGCACCAAGGCGAGACCAATACCGGCGACCCGAAGTGGGCTGGTATGGTGAAGGAGGTGTATGACCATCTCTGCAGCGACCTTCAGTTGAAGCCTGAGGAGGTGAACCTCTATGTCGGAAATATCGTTCAGGCTGACGGCAAGGGTGTCTGCATCGGTTGTAAGAAACAGATCGACGAACTGCCGCAGACGATTCATACCTCTCAGGTCATTTCGTCAGACAATTGTTCCAACGGTCCGGACCGTCTGCACTTCGATGCTGCCGGTTACCGTGAACTGGGATGCCGCTATGGTGAGGCTGTGGCCCGTCACCTTGGCTTCCAGCCCAAGCGTCCTGCTAACCTGCCCGTAGCCATCAAGAAGATCAATGTACCTGCCGATGCTGTGACGGGTGAGAACACCATTCCCGGCAATGACTTCCCGAAGGTAGACTCGCAGCGTCGTGCCTACTTCCGTATCCAGGCGCCTCAGGCCAAGAAAGTGATTGTTGACATCTGCAGCAAACAATACGAGATGCAGCCTCAGGGCGATGGTGTCTTCATGGCTGTGACCGATCCCCTGCCCGTTGGCTTCCACTATTACTTTATGAACATCGACGGTGTCAACTTCATCGATCCTGCCTCTGAGACCTTCTTCGGTACGAACCGTGAGGCCGGTGGTCTGGAGGTTCCCGAAGGACCTGAGGGCGACTACTACCGTCCGCAGCAGGGTGTGCCTGCTGGTTCCGTCCGTAGCATCTATTACTATAGCAACGAACAGAACAAATGGCGTCATGCTATGGTCTATACACCTGCTGAGTACGATCAGAAGCAGGGCTTCAAGAAGCGCTATCCCGTGCTTTACCTGCAGCATGGTATGGGCGAAGGTGAGACCAGTTGGACCCTCCAGGGAAAAATGCAGCATATCATGGACAATGCCATTGCCAAGGGTGAGGCTGTGCCGATGATTGTGGTGATGGAGAGTGGTGACATCAAGGCTGGCATGGGACGTGGTCAGAGCATGGCCGACTACGGCGCTTCGTTCTATCCTGTCCTCCTGAACGACCTGATTCCTTATATCGATGCCAACTTCCGTACGAAGACCGACCGCGACAACCGTGCAATGGCAGGTCTCTCTTGGGGCGGACACCAGACCTTCGACATTGTGTTCAACAACATGGATAAGTTTGCTTGGCTCGGCACCTTCAGTGGTGCTATCTTTGGTCTTGACCTCAAGACGGCTTACAACGGTGTCTTCACCAATGCCGACGAGTTCAATAAGAAGATCCACTACATGTATATGAACTGGGGTTCTGAAGATTTCATCAAGAGCGGTGATATCGTGAAGGGCTTGCAGGAAATGGGTGTCAAGGTCGAGGGTAAGCAGTCGGAAGGCACTGCCCACGAATTCCTCACCTGGCGTCGCGGACTCCATGAGTTCATCCCTCACATCTTCAAGAAATGATGAATGAAAATTGATAAATTAGTATTAAAAACGAAAAGAATTACAAGATGAAAAAAACGATTCTGGCACTAGCCCTGTTGATGATGGGCAGTACCGCCACATTTGCACAAGGACTGAAGGATGTCTATAAGGACTACTTCATGATCGGTGTCGCTGTGAACCAACGTAATGTGTCTAATCCCGAACAGGTGGCTTTGATCAAGCAGGAGTTCAACAGCATGACGGCTGAGAACGACATGAAACCAGAGCCCACAGAGCCCCAGGAGGGTCAGTTTAACTGGGAGAATGCCGACCGTATCGCTAACTTCGCCCGTGCCAACGGCATCAAACTGCGTGGACACACCCTGATGTGGCACTCGCAGATTGGTCGTTGGATGACTGCCGAGGGTACGACCAAGGAACAGTTCTATGCCCGTATGAAGAACCATATCCAGGCTATCGTCAGCCGTTATAAGGATGTGGTATACTGCTGGGATGTCGTGAACGAGGCCATCAGCGACGATGCCAACGCTACTGATCCTTATCGTCAGAGCGCCATGTACCGTCTCTGCGGTGACGAGTTTATTGAGAAGGCTTTCCAGTATGCCCGTGAGGCAGACCCCAACGCCCTGTTGTTCTATAATGACTACAGCACCGTGGATCCTCACAAGCGTGACCGTATCTACAATATGGTGAAGAAGATGAAGGCCAAGGGTATCCCCATCGACGGTATCGGTATGCAGGCTCACTACAATATCTATTATCCCTCTGAGGCTCGTCTCGACTCAGCCATCACGCTGTTCAAGACTGTCGTGAAACACATCCACATTACGGAGTTCGATATCCGTGTCAACGAGGAGATGGGTGGTGGTCTGCAGTTCAGTCGTGAGGGTGCTACCGTCACCGACTCTGTGAAGCAGCACCTGGCTGACCAGTATGCCCGTTGCTTCAAAGTGTTCCGTAAGCATAAGGATGTCATCGACTGTGTGACCTTCTGGAACCTCGGTGACCGTGACTCCTGGCTCGGTGCAGCTAACTATCCTCTGCCTTGGGACTCTGAATACAAGCCCAAGTTGGCTTATACCTATATCAAGGAGATGAAGGATCCCGCATGGAGCATGCCTAAGCGTCCCGCACGTCGTCCCCGTCCACAGGGACAGGGCTTCGGTCAGGGCTTTGGCCAGGGTGGTCCTCAGGGCGGTTTTGGTCAGGGTGGTCCTGGTCAGGGTCGTCGTCGTGGTCAGGGAGGTCCTGGTGGTTTTGGCGGTTTCGGCCAGCAGCGTCCGCAGTTTGATGCTAAGCGCGCCTTCCCCGAGCAGCCCGGTATCAAGGAGGACTTCGTTCCTTCTGAACTGAACCAGCCCGGACAGCAGTATCCGCAGGTGAACTCTCAGGGCTATGCCCGTTTCCGCATTGAGGCTCCCGATGCTCAGGCTGTGAATGTAGGTCTTGGTCTCGGCGGCCAGGGTGGAACCCAGTTGAAGAAGACTTACGACGGTTCATGGGTAGGCACCACAGCCGGACCGATGGACGAAGGTTTCCATTACTATCACATCACTGTTGACGGTGGTACGTTCAATGATCCCGGTACAGGTAACTACTATGGCTCTACCCGATGGGAGAGCGGTATCGAGATTCCCGCTAAGGACAAGGACTTCTACGCCATGAAGAATGTGCCTCACGGCAAGGTTTCGCAAATCCTCTTCTGGAGTGAGAGCACACAGCAGTGCCGTCGTGCCTTCGTATATACGCCGCCAACCTACGACAAGGATGCCCAGACCAATTATCCTGTGCTCTATCTGCAGCATGGCTGGGGTGAGGACGAGACCGCCTGGATGACACAGGGTCACGCCAACCTCATCATGGACAACCTGATTGCTGAGGGTAAGATAAAGCCTTTCATCGTGGTCTGCACCTATGGTATGACCAATGAGATGGGCTTTGGTGGTGGCGGTCGTGGAGCTGCTGCCCAGAACTTCGAGAAGGTACTCTGCGATGAACTTATACCATACGTCGATGCTAACTTCCGCACCATTGCCAAGAAGGAGAGCCGCGCTATGGCCGGTCTGTCGATGGGCGGTATGGAGACTCATTCCATTACCCTGGCTCGTCCTGAACTGTTTAACTATTACGGACTGCTTAGCGGTGGCGTCTATACTCCCGAGGAGATTAAGGACAAAAAACAGGTGAAGTATATCTTCCTGAGTTGTGGTTCTAAGGAAGGCCCCGACCGCATCAAGTCGGCTGTGGAGACTCTGAAGGCTGCCGGCTTCAACGCCGAGAGTCATATCTCTGAGGGCACAGCCCATGAGTTCCTGACTTGGCGCCGTGCACTCCGTCAGATGGCTCTGAGTCTGTTTAAATAAGAATTGAATGTTGAATAATCATAGTATTGAAATGATGAAGAAATTATTTTTCGGTCTGATCCTGACCATCGTGGGTAGTACGTCTGTATTTGCACAGTGGCGTCAGGTTGACCCCAGAGAGAATGTTGGCCTGAAAGATGCCTACAAGGGTTATTTTACCATTGGTGTAGCGCTGAACCAGCGTAATGTTAGTGATGATGCCCAGAAAGCCCTCGTCATCAAGCAGTTCAATAGTGTGACTGCCGAGAACGACTGGAAGCCCGGTGAAATTCATCCGAAGGAGGGCGTGTGGAATTTCGAGCGTGCCGACAAGATTGCCGACTTCTGTCGTCAGAACGGTATCAAGATGCGTGGTCATTGTCTGTGCTGGCACTCACAGTTTGCTGACTGGATGTTTACCGATAAGAAGGGTAAGCCCGTCACGAAAGAGGTGTTCTATCAGCGTCTGCGCGAGCACATCCATACGGTGGTGAACCGCTACAAGGATGTGGTTTATGCCTGGGACGTGGTGAACGAGGCTATGGCTGATGACAACCAGTTTGGTCCCCGCTTCGGATTCGGACGCGGTGCTCAGGAACCGAGTCCTTACCGTCAGAGCCGTCACTTCCAACTCTGTGGTGACGAGTTCATTGCCAAGGCTTTCGAGTTTGCCCGTGAGGCCGACCCCAATACGCTGTTGTTCTATAATGACTACAGTTGTGTAGACGAGGGTAAGCGTGAGCGTATTTATAATATGGTGAAGAAGATGAAGGATGCCGGTGTACCCATCGACGGTATCGGTATGCAGGGCCACTACAACATCTACTTTCCTAGCGAGGAGCAACTCGAGAAGGCCATTGTCCGTTTCAAGGAGATTGTGAAGCATATCAATATCACCGAACTCGACCTGCGTATGAACAATGAGAGCGGTGGTCAGCTGATGTTCTCGCGTGGTGAGGCTAAGCCGATGCCTGAGTATATGGGTACCCTGCAGACCGATCAGTATGCCCGTCTGTTCAAGGTGTTCCGTAAGCATGCCGACGTGATTGACAACGTAACCTTCTGGAACCTGGGCGACCAGGACTCTTGGCTCGGTGTGAACAACCACCCGCTGCCCTTCGACGAGAACTATCGTCCGAAGGCTTGCTTCCGTGCGATCCGTGATTTTGACCCCGCCCTCGACAAGCGTGTGCCGAAGGAAGACTTCGTCAGCAATCCGTGGAACCAGCCTGGTCAGGAGTGGCCGAAGGTGAACAGCGAGGGTTATGCCCGTTTCCGTATCGAGGCTCCCGACGCCAAGTCGGTGATTGTCAGTCTCGGTCTTGGTGGCCGTGGCGGCACTGTGCTGAAGAAGGATAATGACGGTGTCTGGACAGGTACTACCGAGGGTCCGATGGATCCAGGTTTCCACTACTATCACCTGACCATTGACGGTGCTACTGTTAATGATCCGGGTACAGGCAACTACTTCGGTTCGTGCCGTTGGGAGAGTGGTATCGAGATTCCTGCACCTGATCAGGATTTCTATGCAGAGCGCACCAATATTCCTCATGGCAGCATGCAGACGGTGAAATTCTACTCACCCAGTTTGGGTAAGATGCAGGAGGCTACGGTCTATCTGCCCTATGGCTATGGCAAACTTGTTGACAAGAAGGGTAATCCTGTGAAGGAAGGTGCCAAGGGTATTCAGGAGCGATATCCTGTGCTCTACCTACAGCATGGCTGGGGTGAGAACGAGACCAGTTGGCCCATACAGGGTAAGGCAGGTCTGATTATGGATAACCTGATTGCCGATGGCAAGATTAAGCCGTTCATCATCGTGATGGCATACGGTCTGACCAACGACTTTAAGTTTGGAACCATCGGTCAGTTTACTGCCGAGGAATTTGAGAAGGTGCTCATCGATGAACTCATTCCGCATATCGATAAGAACTTCCTGACAAAGGCCGATAAGTGGAATCGTGCTATGGCAGGTCTGTCAATGGGTGGTATGGAGACTAAACTGATCACCCTTCGCCGTCCTGAGGTGTTCGGTTACTGGGGTCTGCTCAGTGGCGGTCAGTATGCGCCTGAGGAAATCAAGGACCCAACAGCGGTTAAGTATATCTTCGAGGGCTGTGGCTCTAAGGAGAATCCTGATGGCATCAACAAGAGTGTTGCAGATTTGAAGGCTGCAGGCTTCAATGCCGAAGGTCTGATCTCTGAGGGTACTGCCCATGAGTTCCTGACCTGGCGCCGTTGCCTCCGTCAGATGGCTCTGAGTCTTTTCAAGTAAGATTTTAGAATTAAGAATTAAGAGTTAAGAGTGAAGAAGTTTTTAGTATTATCAGTCCTCCTCTGTGGCATGGGTATGGCCTATGCCCAGAAGGGGAAAGTACCTTTGGTATATGAGGTCGAGAGTACGGGTAGTAAGTTTGCCGCTCCCGCCATGCCCGGCATCGACAAACTCCCCGAGATCCGTGAGTTGCCCGACCCCTTTGCCTTTAGCAACGGTAAGGGAAAAGTGAAGTCTTTCAAGGACTGGTCGCGCCGTCGCAGTGAGATAGCCCATCAGATCCAGCACTATGGCATTGGCACGAAACCTGCTGTGGATCCAGGAGCCGTCAAGGCTCGTATGAGTGGCGATACCCTCATCGTTGATGTCACGGTCAATGGGGAGACGCTCACCCTGTCATCGGTCATCACCTATCCGAAGGTTGGTGAGGCACCTTATGCCCTGATGATCGGTACGAGCATGCTGGCCCTGCCGAGACAGTTGTTCGCCGACCGTCCTATCGCCATCATGAACTTCCGTGAGAAGCAGGTGAACGACTACGGACAGATGGGTCGTCATCATGAGAGGGGAGAGCACAATTTCGACCGCCTCTATCCCGAACTGAAGGACAATGGTGCCTACAGCGAATGGGCCTGGGGTCTGAGCCGTCTCATCGACGGTCTGCAGCAGTTAGGTCCTGAGGTGACAAAGATCGACACAAAGCACATCGGAGTCTCTGGCTGCTCGTATGCCGGTAAGATGTCCCTCTATTGTGGAGCCTTCGACGAACGCGTGGCTTTGGTGGTGGCTCAGGAGCCTGGTGGCGGTGGTGCTGCTGCCTGGCGTACCTCTCACGAGTCTACGTTGGCAGGAAAGAATCTGGAAGACCTTGACAAAACTGACTACCACTGGTTCTTGGAGAGTCAGAAAGAGAATTTCCACGGCGACAGTGTCTATCGTCTGCCCTACGACCAGCACGAACTCTGTGCGCTGGTCTGTCCGCGTGCCCTCCTGTTGTTGGGTAATCCCGACTATGAGTGGCTGGCCGACGGCTCTATGGTTGTATCCGCAAAGGCTGCGAAGAAGGTATGGGAACAGTTTGGTATTGGCGACCGTTTCGGCTATTCCATTGTGGCAGGCCACGGCCACTGCCAGTTGCCCGAGAGTCAGTTCCCCGAGGTACAGGCATTCATCGACAAGTTCCTTTTAGGACGAGAAACGAATACAACAGACATTCAGGTTGTGTCAGGCCTGAAATAGTATCAAGAGGTCATCCCCGCCCGACTGAGCGGGGATGATTTTTCAGAAGGTGTTATCAAATGGAAAATGCTGTCAACGGATATTACAGACTCTCGTGGAGGGAGCGCATCGGATTCTGTTCAGGTGATGGAACGGGTTCAGCGGGTCGCTGCTCTATGCCTATGTCACCTATGTGGGACTGAGCATGTGTTTCACGCTGATCAACGTCCCCTATGGTGCCCTCGGCTCGTCACTCACACGTGAACCTGATACTTGTCAGCACGAAGGATAATGAGCGGATGGACAATAATCGCTATGGTGGGGTAGATGCAGGTTACGTGTCACAGAACATCTACCTGGCCTGCACGGCTCTCGGCCTGCATACGGTGGCCCGTGCCATGATGGATAAAGATGCCGTCAAGCGCGAGTTGAAACTGGCTGACACCAGCATCGTTCTGCTGAACCACCCCATAGGTTTTGGCAAATAGGAAATCGTCACATACTCGGATACTAATAAAAAGGAGGAGTCATTCCGACGAGAATAAGTCGTGCCCAGTGACTCCCCTTATTTGATTTTCAGTCTCAGGATGCGGCGGGCGCTCTGGTTGATGCGCTCCTCAGTGATGGTGCCATTCTCGACAGCGTCGATGACGGCATCGAAGGCCTTGACGAGATTCTTGGGGCACAGCACGATGTCGGCCCCTGCCTGAATGCATCCTACAGCGGCCTTTTCAATGGTGTACTGCTGTGTAATGGCACCCATATCCATTGCATCGGTCACGATGATGTTCTGATAACCCAACTCACGACGCAACTTGTCCTGTAGGATGACCGACGACATGGTGGAGGGGATATCCTCGCCGATGACGTTAGGTGCACTGATATGGGCAGTCATAATGAGTTGGCAGCCCCACTGGATACCTGCACGGAAGGTGATAATCTCGCAGTCGAGCATCTCATCCCACGTCTTCTGGGTCTGGGCGTAGCCGTAGTGGGTGTCGTTTTTCACATCGCCATGACCAGGGAAATGCTTGATGCATCCTATGATACCGGCATCCTTCAGTCCCTGCAGGTAGTTGGTCACCATGGGTGCAGCCACAGCGGGGTTGTCACTGAAGGCACGGGGACCGATGACGATATTCTCGGGATTGGTGTTCACATCGGCCACAGGGGCAAAATCGATGTCGAAACCGTAGTATTTCAGATAGGTGCCGATGGTGTTGCCGCACTCGTAGGCATTGGCGGGATCGCCAGTAGCACCGATGGCTCCCATCGACTCGTACTTCTTCACGTGGAAGTTCTCGTTGTTGGCAATACGGGCCACGCGCCCCCCTTCCTCGTCGATACACATCAGCGGCTTGCCTTTCAGTGCTTTCAGTTGTGGCAGGAACTGCCCTAACTGTGTCTCATCCTTCATGTTCCAGGCATAGAGGATAATGCCACCCACGGGGTACTTCTCGTTTACACCTTTCATGGAGTTGTTCACCTCCTGTAGTTCCAGGGGCATCAGGTCAGCATATTCCTTCCAGTGGATAGTGGTGTCGAGGCACTCAGGGCGCACAAAGAACATCTGCCCTACTTTCTCACGCAGGGTCATCTTCTGAAGTTGTTCCTCCACTGCATCGGCAGGTGTCGGGCCTACTGGGTTGTCATCGTTAGAACACGATATAAACAAACTTGCGCCGCAGGAAATCAGGATGGCGGCAATCCATAATAGACTCTTTTTTATCATATCTGAATCTTATGACATATCTCCGAACATCATTCTTATTGGGATTGCAAAGATATATATTATTTCTGAAATATACAAATTTCCATAGATTTTTTCTTGGAAAGGAATGAAATATTTCGTACCTTTGCCCTCTGAAACATATATATATTTTTTGTTAAGGTTAAGAAGTATGAGAACTAAGGACATGAGAACTAAACGGTTTCTGGTCGCCGTTGCCCTTGCGGTGTGCAGTATGACTGTACAAGCACAGGATCCCACTCCAAGCGAACTGTATTTCAACAAGACTGAGTTGCCCAACGGCTTGGCGTTTTTGCCGGCACCGCCCGATTCGTCATCGGCACAGTTCTTGTACGACATCTCACAGTACGTCTGGGGCAAGAGCAAGCGACAGGATTCGCTGCGTGCCCAGCAGGCCATACGTGACGTAGTCACAGACATCGGGGATATGGCTCGCGAGTTCAGTCCGGTATTCGGCATGGAGATCTCGAAAGAGAAGACACCCGCCATCTTCAAGGTACTCAATCTGGGAGTTGTTACCATGCGTCTGAGTGCCTCGAACCTTAAGACCACCTATATGCGGAGGCGTCCCTTTGTGGTATTCTCTGAGCCCACACTCATCCCTGCCGAAGAGGACGAGTTGCGCAATACTGGATCCTACCCCTCTGGCCATACCTTACGCGGATGGGCAATGGCTCTGCTGCTCAGCGAGATCAATCCTGCTGCACAAGACGAAATCCTCAAGAAGGGCTACGAGTGGGGCGAGAGCCGTGTGATAGCCGGATACCACTGGCAGAGTGACACCGACGCTTCGCGCCTATTGGCATCTGCCTGTTATGCCCGCCTGCATACGAGTGAGGATTTCCTTAAAGATATGGCTGCCGCCCGCAAGGAATTTGCAGAAAAATTGCGACATCAGTGAAACTTACTTACTTGCTGCTTCCAGTTCTTTGCGGATGACGTCGTTACCAGGGAAACCAATGTTCTTGAAAGTCTGTTCGCCCTTGGTGTTGTAGATGGCGTAGGTGGGGATACCGTCTGACGCGTACTTGTCGAGAATCACCTGGAGGATGTTCTCTGGGGCCACGTCGTCATACCTTTTTCACTCGATGTTATTGCCAATAGTTATGCCTTTCGGACGCGGAGGGTCTGGACGATGCGACTCAGTTGGTTGGGGATGCGGATCTGCTGCGGACACTTGGAGAGACACTCCTCACAGTCCTGACAGGCACGGGCCCAGGTCTCGGCATTGGGCAGGGCCTTGCGGTAGCCCTCGATGAACTTCTGCTGGCGCTCGGCATAGTCGGCAGCAGATGGCTCTGGCAACGGGAGGATATGGCTGTTCACCGCCTCGTTGTAATAGGTGAAGTTGCCAGGGATATTCACACCGTAAGGACACGGCATACAGTATTCGCAGGCGGTGCAGGGTACGGTAGGCACACCCGACATCTGGTCGGCAATCTTCGCCAACAGCGCATTCTCTGCCTCCGTGCAGACCTCCAGGGGTGAGAAGGTCTTCACGTTCTCCTCCAGATGATCCATGCGGTTCATGCCACTGAGGGTGGTGAGGATGTTGGGATGTGAACCTACCCAGCGGAAGGCCCAGCGGGCCGTACTGTCGTCAGGGCGCACTGCCTTCAACTGGTCTGTCAGTTCCTGGGCCATGCGTCCGAAGGCACCACCACGAAGGGGTTCCATCACGACATTCTGGATACCGAGTTTCTCACATTTATTATAAAGATATTCTGCGTCGGCATCCGACCTGCGGCCACCACGCATAGAGGCATGTGTCCAGTCGAGGAAGTTCATCTGGATCTGTACGAAGTCCCAGTGGTACTCATCGTTGTGGTCGAGCAGCCAGTCGAAGTCACGTACATCACCGTGATACGAGAATCCCAAGTGCTTGATACGTCCGGCCTCGCGCTCCTTGAGCAGGAACTCCAATACGCCGTTGTCGAGGAAACGCCCTTTCAGCGAGTCCATGCCACCGCCGATGCTGTGCAACAGGTAGTAGTCGATATGATCCACCTTCAACCGCTCAAACGACTGCTCGTACATCCGCTTCGACTCGTCGAAGGCCCAGAGACGACGGTTCTGGCTCGACATCTTCGTGGCCACGTAGTATTTCTCCCTGGGATGCCGCGAGAGGGCATTACCCATCAGCACCTCCGACTGTCCGCCCATATACATCGGGGCGGTGTCGTAGTAGTTCACGCCATGCTCGATGGCATAGTCAACGAGTTCGTTCACCTGTTCCTGATTGTTGGGCAGGCGCATCATACCGAAGCCCAACAGGGAGATCTGTTCGCCTGAGCCGTGCTGCACACGGTAGGTCATGCGGTTCTCAACGGCTTTCTTGTCTTTCTGTGCCAGTGCGTTCAGTGGCTCCATCGCCATCAGGGCCATGGCTGATCCTGTACCAACGCCGAGTCTGCGAAGGAACTCGCGGCGCCCCATGCTTCTTTGATTATGATTCTCCATATCCTTCTATTTATGATTGTTGATGCGGCAAAGTTAAGGATATTTTTTCAAATTTGCAAGAAAAAGGGATGTATTTCTGTTTATTTCAAAAAAAGTTTGTATCTTTGTGCAGTCAAACAAAGACAAGACGAATCATGAAGAAAAGATTATTATTGCTGTTGCCCCTCTTGTGTGTGGCAATAGGCATGGCCGCACAGAGTCCGATGCGGTTGCAAGTAGGTGAGACAGAAGTGAGTGTGGAGTTCTACACGTCTTCTATTATCAGGGTGACGAAGCACCCTGTGGGGAGTACGTTTACAGGTGGAAATCTGGTGGTGACCGCTCAGCCGGAGGCTGTGGAGGTGAGTCGCAACGGCAGTACCTTTTCCAGCAAGACGCTTATGGTAAAGGTGGATCCCAAGACGGGAGCCATCACCTTTTCCGCCAAAGGGAAGGTGCTGCTCCGTGAGAAGAAACTCGCTCTGACCCCCATCACAACAGGTAACGATGCAGGTAAGTATCAAGTGCAGCAGGTCTTCACCCTCGACAAGGATGAGGCTATCTATGGCCTGGGTACCATCCAGAACGGCAAGATGAACCGTCGTGGTGAGCACAAGCGGATGGAGCAGTCGAATCTCGAAGACTTCCAGAATGTGTTGCAGAGCATCAAGGGCTGGGGCCTCTATTGGGATAATTATTCGCCAACGCAGTTTGACGACGATGCCAACGGGATGTCGTTCACCTCTGAAGTGGGGGAGGGCGTCGATTATTATTTCATGTATGGCGGCTCTGCCGACGGGGTCATCGCCCAGATGCGTCACCTGACGGGCGATGTGCCGATGTTCCCCCTCTGGACCTATGGTTTTTGGCAGTCGAAGGAACGTTATAAGACAGCCCGTGAGACAGAAGGCATCGTCGATAAGTACCGTGAGTTGCAGGTGCCTCTCGATGGCATCATCCAGGACTGGCAGTACTGGGGCTCGAACTACCTGTGGAATGCGATGGACTTCCTTTCTGAGGATTTTTCCAATGGTGAACAGATGATCAAGAACGTGCACCAGAAGCACGCCCACTTCATGATCTCCATCTGGGCCAGTTTCGGACCACAGACCCAGCAGTTCCGTGAACTCAACGATAAGGGTCTGTTGATGCCTTTCGAAACCTGGCCCCAGAGCGGTATCTCCCATATCTGGCCGCCACGCAGGGATTACCCCTCAGGCGTGAAGGTCTACGATGCTTTCAGTCCTGTGGCTCGTGATATCTACTGGAAGCACCTGAAACGCCTCTACGACTACGGTACG
The DNA here is from genome assembly GCA_902784565.1 of uncultured Prevotellaceae bacterium. Classification (GTDB taxonomy): domain Bacteria; phylum Bacteroidota; class Bacteroidia; order Bacteroidales; family Bacteroidaceae; genus Prevotella. The sequence continues at coordinate 5,691 of CACZVE010000020.1, read as the reverse complement.
GATGCGTGGTGGATGGACTCTACCGATCCGGATTTCTTCGATCCCCGTGAGTCGGACTACCAGCATAAGGTCTATGGCGGTACGTGGCGCTCGCAGCGCAACGCCTTCCCCTTGGAAACCGTGCGTGGCATCTATCAAGCGCAAAGGAGTCAGAAGTCAGGAGACAGGAGTCAGGAGAAGCGCGTCTTCATTATGACGCGCTCGTCATACGCTGGACAGCAGCACTACGGCTCGAATATGTGGAGTGGTGATGTGAATTCCTCGTGGGATATGCTCCGCAAGCAGGTACCTGCCGGACTGAGTTTCTCACTGACGGGCAATCCCAACTTCAATACCGATATCGGCGGCTTCTTCTGTAGTTCCTACAATACCCGTGGGGCTGGCTCTGCGCCTAAGAACCCACAGTTCCAGGAACTCTACGTGCGCTGGATGCAGTACGGTCTGTTCTGTCCCGTCTTCCGCAGCCACGGTGCTGATGCACCCCGAGAAATCTGGCAGTTCGGACAGAAGGGCGAGCCCGTCTATGATGCCATCGAAAAGATGATCCGTCTGCGCTATCGTCTTATACCTTATTTATATAGTACCGCCTGGCAGGTGACATCTAACAACGACAGTTATCTGCGTCCCCTTTTCAGTGACTTTGCTGCTGACCGCAAGGTGTGGGACATGACGGATGAGTTTATGTTTGGTCGTAGCATCCTCGCAGCCCCCATCGTCGATCCGCAGTATACTGAGGAAAAAGTGATCCGCACCAATGCGATGACGGGGTGGGACAGAAGACAGGAGTCAGGAGACAGGAGTCAGGATTCGGTAGATTGGAGTGTCACAAAGAGTGCCACGAAGTATCTGCCAAAGGGCGCTCTCTGGTATGACTTCTGGACGAACCAGACCTATAAGGGTGGACAGGATGTGACGCTGCAGACCACCCTTGACCGTGTACCGATGTTCGTCCGTGCAGGCAGTATCCTGCCACTCGGTCCTGAGATGCAGTATGTGGGCGAGAAGGCGTGGGATAATCTGGAAGTCCGCGTTTACCCAGGTGCCGACGGTTCTTTCATCCTCTATGAGGACGAGGGCGACAGTTACAACTACGAGAAAGGTATCTACAGCACCATTGCCTTCCGCTGGAACAATGCCAAGAAGACGCTCACGATTGGTGCTCGCAAGGGTAACTATCCAGGTATGCTCACGTCGAGGACATTCACCGTGGTATGGCCTGATGGCACCACTAAACAGATCAACTATCAAGGACAGGAAATCAATATCAGTAAGTAAATATGAGAAAGTATTTCATCACATTTGCCGTCTGTCTGACAGCGCTCTCAGCAACGGCACAACAGCACAAGTTATGGTACGACAAGCCTGCCAGTCAGTGGTTGGAGGCTCTGCCCGTAGGCAACTCCACCCTCGGTGCCATGGTCTATGGCGGTACCGATACCGAAGAGATCCAACTCAACGAGGAGACATTCTGGAGCGGTTCGCCGCACAATAACAACAGTCCTGAGGCCAAGGCTTATCTGCCTAGGGTACGCCAGTTGATTTATGACGGAAAGGAAGATCAGGCCCACGCCCTTATCGACAAGTACTTTTTCAAGGGTCCTCACGGTATGAAATACCTGCCCTTGGGTTCCTTGAAACTGAAACTGGAACACAAGGATGTCAGCGACTATCATCGTGAACTGGACTTAAGCACTGCCATTGCCACCACCTCTTATAGATATGATGGTGTGAAGTACGAGCGTACCGTCTTTGCCTCGCAGACGGATAGTGTCGTCATCGTGCAGTTGAAAGCTGGCAAGAAAGGGAAATTGGAGTTCGATATGAGTTTCACGACACCGTTGCAGGCACAGGTGTTTACCGTTTCCTCCCACGAGGGCATCAAGGGTTCTGTCAACGAACTGGCTGCCGTCATCGATGGTGTCGATCACGAAGGCATCAAGGCCGGTTTGAAGGCCGAGTGCCGTATCCTGGTGCAGACGGATGGTGAGGTGAAGCGCAATTTGGAGTCGATAGAGGTGGATGATGCCACCACTGCTACCATCTATATCTCTGCTGCCACCAACTTCGTGAACTACCACGATATCAACGGCACTCCAGTGAAGAAGAACAACCAGCGTCTGGCGTTGGCCGTCCAGAAGTCCTATAAGCAGTTACTGAAGAGCCATATCCAGAAATACCAACAGCAGTATAATCGCGTCAGCCTTAGCCTAGGCAATCCTAGGACTCCTAGGAATGCCTATTCACTCCCGACTGACCAGCGCCTCGCTGCCTTTGAGAAGGATCCCACCGACCTCGATATGGTGTCGCTGATGATGCAATATGGCCGTTATCTGCTGATTTCCTCGTCTCAGCCCGGTGGACAGCCTGCCAATCTGCAAGGTATCTGGAATGCACAGGTGAATGCACCATGGGATGCGAAGTACACCATCAATATCAATGCCGAGATGAATTACTGGCCTGCCCTCGTGGGCAATATCGCTGAGACGCAGCAACCGCTCTTCTCGATGATCCGTGACCTGAGTGAGACGGGTGCCACGACGGCGCAGGAGATGTATGGCTGCAAGGGTTGGGTGGCCCATCACAATACCGACCTCTTCCGTGTGTCTGGTCCTATCGACGGCACCACGTGGGGTATGTTCCCAACAGGCGGTGCCTGGTTGACAACGCATATCTGGCAGCACTACCTCTATACGGGCGACAAGGCTTTCCTGGCTCAATACTACGATGTGATGAAGGGGGCTGCTGATTTCTTGGTGGACTATCTGCAGACCTATCCCGCGAATGGTGAGGTGAAGAATGCCGCTGGTTGGCTGGTGTCTGTGCCTACCGTCTCGCCAGAGCACGGACCATTGGGCAAGCGTACCACGGTGACGGCTGGCTCCACGATGGATAACCAGATCATCTTCGATGTCTTTACGCAAGTTCTCGCTGCTGCGAAGGTGCTGGGCAAGGATGAGGCTGAACTTGCACCGCTCAGTGCCGCCCTGAAACGCCTGCCGCCGATGCAGATTGGTCGCTATGGCCAGTTGCAGGAGTGGATGATTGATGGCGACGACCCCAAGGATGAGCACCGTCATATCTCCCACCTCTATGGTCTCTATCCCTCCAACCAGATCTCGCCTTATTCTCATCCCGACCTCTTCACCGCTGCTGCCAATACACTGAACCAGCGTGGCGATATGGCAACGGGTTGGAGTCTGGGGTGGAAGATTAATTTCTGGGCGCGTATGCTCGACGGCAACCACGCCTTCAAGATCATCAAGAACATGTTGCATCTGTTACCGGATGACCGTTCGATGCGCAGCCATCCTGACGGACGTACCTATCCGAACCTCTTCGATGCGCACCCGCCGTTCCAGATCGATGGTAACTTCGGCTGTGCCGCCGGTGTCTGTGAGATGCTTCTCCAGAGTCACGACGGTGCCGTCCATCTGTTGCCTGCCCTGCCCGACGACTGGGCCAGTGGCGAGGTGAAGGGTTTGCAGGCTCGTGGTGGTTTCACGGTGGATATGAAGTGGCGTGAAGGCAAACTCCAACAGGCGGTGATCCGTCCCACGATCGGTGGCACGCTCCGTCTGCGTTCCTATGTGCCGTTGAAGGGCAAGGGTCTGAAACCTGCTCAGGGTGATTGTCCCAACGATTTGTTACGTCCTGCCGACATCCAGCAGCCGCTCAGGTCTGCGGAACTTTCTAATTTCGAGACACTTCCCATCCGTAAGGTCTACGAGTACGATATCGAAACTGTTGCAGGGAATAATATTATTTGTAACCTCGGAGACGATTGAAACAAACGCGAAAATAAATGTAACGCAAAACAAATAGGATATTACTATTTTGCCGTATCTTTGCAGCGTCAAAATGACAGAATAGAATTGTTTTAGTTATATTAGTATTAGTAGTTAGTAGTTTTTCCTACTTCGGGGCAATGAAAAGCGTTTCTATTGCCCCGTTTTTTGTGTTGTGTGTCAGCCTGAGTGTGACTGCACAGACACTGCCGTATCAGAATCCGAACCTGAGCGCCAAGGAGCGCGCCAAGGATCTCTGTGGTCGACTAACCCTTGAAGAGAAGGCCATGCTGATGCTCGATGAGAGCCCGGCAATCCCCCGTCTCGGAATAAAAAAGTTCTTCTGGTGGAGCGAGGCCCTGCATGGTGCTGCCAATATGGGCAACGTGACTGTCTTCCCTGAGCCTATCGCGATGGCTTCGTCGTTCAACCCTGACTTATTATATAAGGTGTTCGACGCTGCTAGTACCGAGTTCCGTGCACAGTACAACGAGCGCATGTATCGTGGCTCTGGCATCGATGAGAAGTTCCACAGCCTCTCCGTCTGGACCCCCAACGTAAACATCTTCCGTGACCCCCGATGGGGACGCGGACAGGAGACCTACGGTGAGGATCCCTATCTGACCTCCGTGATGGGTGTGCAGGTGGTGAAGGGCTTGCAAGGCCCTGAGGATGCCAAGTATCGTAAACTCTGGGCCTGTGCCAAGCACTATGCCGTCCACAGCGGCCCTGAATACACCCGTCATACCGTCAACCTCACCGATGTCTCGGCACGTGACTTCTGGGAGACCTATATGCCTGCCTTCAAGACCCTCGTGCAGGATGCGAAGGTGCGTGAGGTGATGTGTGCCTACCAGCGCCTCGACGATGATCCCTGCTGCGGCAGTAACCGTCTGCTCCAGCAGATCCTGCGCGACGAGTGGGGCTTCGAATACCTTGTGGTCAGCGACTGCGGCGCCGTCAGCGACTTCCACATGAACCACAAGAGTTCCTCTGATGCCGTCCACGGTTCTTCGAAGGCTGTGCTTGCTGGTACCGATGTGGAGTGCGGCTTCGACTATGCCTATAAGAGCATCCCTGAGGCCGTAAAGAGAGGCTTGCTCTCCGAGGCTGAGGTCGATAAGCATGTCATCCGTCTGCTCGAAGGCCGTTTCGACCTGGGTGAAATGGACGATCCCTCACTGGTGGAGTGGTCGAAGATTCCTTATTCTGCCATGGACTCCAAGGAGCATCGGCAGATTGCCCTCGACATGGCTCGTCAGACCATCGTGCTGTTGCAGAACAACAACAATATCCTGCCCCTGAAGAAGAATGCGGAGAAGATAGCCGTGATTGGTCCCAATGCCGACGATGCGCCGATGATGTGGGGCAACTACAACGGTATGCCCAACCATACCGTCACCATCCTCGACGGCATCAAGGCCAAGCAGAAGAAACTCGTCTATCAGAAAGGCTGTGACCTGACCTACGACCAGATTTTCGACTGTCTGTTGGCCTCTCAGTGTGAGTCGGGTGGTAAGAAGGGTCTGAAGGGTACCTTCTGGAACAATACGGAGATGGAGGGCAAGCCTGTCACTACGCAGTACTACACCACGCCACTGGCTGTCACCACGGCAGGTATGCATAACTTCGCCCCTGGCGTGCAGATTGAAGACTTCTCTGTCAAGTACGAGACCGTCTTTACACCCAAGGAGTCGGGCGAGTATGTGGTAAACGTAGAGGGCTGCGGACATTTCGAACTCTATATCAACGGTGAACAGAAGTTCCGTCAGCACACCTGGCGCACGACTCCTGTCCGCACTGCCATCCAGGCCGAGAAGGGAAAGAGTTATAATATCGAGGTACGGTTCCAGTTTGTGAAGACGTGGAATGCCAACCTGAAGATCAATGTCGCCAAGGAGCGTAC
>CACZVE010000019.1 GCA_902784565.1 uncultured Prevotellaceae bacterium | reverse complement strand
AAGAAAGCAAGCTTTCTTCCTGATGCCCCTCGACTTGCATGTGTTAAGCCTGTAGCTAGCGTTCATCCTGAGCCAGGATCAAACTCTTCACTGTAAAAAGTATCTTCTTCCTAGGATAACCTAGGAAATATTCTGCTCAGAACGACTATCCAGTATCAAGTTAAGAAATTGAAACGGTTTGTCTTCTTTCTACCCAAGCACCAATACATTATTATATAAACACAATGTAAAGGCACTCGCTTCTTGTACTACTTCTGTCTATGTAAATCTATCAAAGAACTCTCTCTTTCACACTAAACGCCCACCAAAATGGGCGAAAGCGGGTGCAAAGGTACTGCTTTTTTCCGAACCCACAAAACTTTTTCGGGAAAATTTTCGCTTTTCATGCAGATTTTCATCCACTCTTGACTAATATCAAGACAAAGAAAAGACTACACCTTATTATATATAACGCGCGAACGTACTATGTTAATTTCTGATAAATCGATGGTTATTGGAAGAAAAGTTCGTAACTTCGCTGCGGTTTTGAATAAATATGAACTAACAAGTAAAAAATACGAGTATGAAAAAATTGATGATTGGAGTGGTCGCAGGCATCTGTCTGCTGATGACCAGTTGTGGCAACATGAATCAGGTACTGAGTGCCATGACAAACGGAACGGGTGTCGTGAATGCCATCACCAGTGTGATTGGTCTCGACAAGGTCAGTGCGCAAAGTCTGATTGGAACATGGCGATATGATGCGCCAGGTTGTGCCTTTACGAGTAAGAACCTGTTGGCAAAGGCCGGCGGCGAGGTGGCTGCTGTGCAGATCGAAGAAAAACTGCTGCCTTACTATCAGCAGGTGGGCATCTCGTCGAGCAACACCTATATTACCTTTAACCAGGACGGCACCTTCTCCTCAAAGATTGCGGGTACCAGTTTCAATGGCACCTACACCTTCGACGAGGCATCCCAACAGATCAAACTAAAGGGGCTGTTGCTCTCCATCAACTGCTACGCTAAGAGAGAGTTGAACGGTATTTCCATCCTTTTTGAGGGAAAGAAACTGTTGAATGTTCTACAGACGATGGCTGCTTTAAGCGGCAGAACCGACCTTCAGACCATCGGAGAACTGAGCAAGCAATACGAGGGCGTGCGCGTCGGCTTCGACATGAAAAAATAATCAGCAGGACATTTATACAAGAATCTCTGCAAAAATATGCAGAAATATTTGGTCAGTTGCAAAATATTATGTAATTTTGCAGCCGACTTTGTATAAATATACCAACATGAAAGTAAAGAACAGTCGATTAGAGGCCTTGCGTCTCATCATTTCGAGTCAGCAATTAGGCAGTCAGGATGAACTGTTGGCGGCCCTGCAGAAAGAAGGTTTCAAGTTGACACAGGCTACGTTGAGTCGTGACCTGAAACAACTGAAGGTGGCCAAGGCCGCCTCAATGAGTGGCAATTACGTCTATGTTTTGCCCAACGAGACCATGTATAAGCGGGTGAGCACCCCTAATAGCATCCGTGAGATGATGAAAGTACCCGGCTTTGTCAGTATCAACTACTCCGGCAACATGGGCGTCATCAAGACACGACCAGGCTATGCCAGTTCGATTGCCTGGAACATCGACAATAGTGACATCCCAGAGATCATCGGCACCATTGCTGGCGACGACACAATCTTTATCGTTATCAAGGAAGGTGTCAGACACCAGGACGTGACAGACGCCTTGAGTGATGTCGTACCAAACATAAGATAAGCCACAGATTACACAGATATACACAGAATTAATAGAGAACAGATAATCCTATGGAACAGGAAATAGAAATAGAAGTCTTGGTGGCAGGACCGGAGCATGAGAAATACGTCGATACCATTTTGGAGACGATTGCCGAGGCTGCCAAGGTACGTGGTACCGGTATTGCCAAGCGTACCCACGAGTATCTGGCCAAGAAGATGCTGGAGGCGAAAGCCGTCATTGCTCTGACAAAAGACGGACGCTTTGCCGGATTCAGTTATATCGAGACCTGGGAGAACCAGCAATATGTGACCACCTCTGGTCTAATTGTTCACCCCGATTTTCGTGGCCACCACGTCGCCAAACGTATCAAGGACATGACCTTCTCACTGGCCCGTACCCGCTGGCCCCATGCCAAAATTTTCTCTCTGACAAGCGGTGCGGCTGTCATGGCCATGAACACAGCCTTAGGTTATCAGCCTGTTACCTTTGCCGACCTGACGGACGACGAGGCATTCTGGAAAGGTTGTGAAGGCTGTTGCAATGTGGACGTGCTGCATCGGACAGGACGGAAATACTGCATCTGTACGGCGATGCTGTACGACCCGACAGAACATCTGCCCGCCAAGATTCCCGATGAAGTCATCGAGCGCATCCGTCAGATTGATGGCAAAGAAGACTAATAATATATATAATAAGGCAAACAAGAAAGTTGTAGTAGCCTTTTCTGGTGGGCTTGACACCAGTTACACCGTGATGAAACTGACCCAGGACGGCTGGGACGTGTATGCAGCCTGCGCCAATACCGGCGGTTTCAACGAGGAACAGTTAAAGAAGAATGAGGAGAACGCCTATAAACTCGGTGCTGTAAAATATGTCACGCTCGATGTGACACAGGAGTATTATGCCAAGTCGCTGAAGTATATGATTTTCGGTAACGTGCTGCGTAATAACTGCTACCCCATCTCCGTATCGAGTGAGCGTATCTTCCAGGCCATCGCCATTGCCCGCTATGCCAAGGAGATTGGCGCCGACGCCATCGCCCACGGCTCTACAGGTGCCGGCAACGACCAGATCCGTTTCGATATGACCTTCCTCGTGATGGCTCCCGGCGTGGAAATCATCACCCTGACCCGTGACCAGAAACTGACCCGCAAGGAAGAGGTCGATTATCTGAACGAACATGGGTTCTTCGCCGATTTCACCAAACTGAAGTATTCTTATAATGTGGGTATCTGGGGCACCAGTATCTGTGGCGGTGAACTGTTGGATCCGACCCAGGGTCTGCCTGAGGATGCCTATCTGAAGCACGTCACTGCAAAGGAACAGGAGTCGCTGTTGAAGATTCAGTTTGAGAAGGGCGAGATTGTAGCTGTAAACGGTGAAAAGTTCGACGATCACATTAAGGCCATCCAAAAGATTGAGGAGATCGGTGCCTCCTATGCCATCGGACGTGACGCCAACGTGGGCGACACCATCATTGGCATCAAAGGTCGTGTAGGTTTCGAGGCAGCTGCTCCGAAACTCATCATCGAGGCACACCGTCTGTTGGAGAAGTCAACCCTGAGCAAATGGCAGCAGTATTGGAAGGACCAGGTGGCCAACTGGTACGGCATGTTCCTGCACGAGAGCCAGTACTTAGAGCCCGTGATGCCGGATATCGAAGCCATGCTGACCTCCAGCCAACGCAACGTGACGGGTACGGCCATCCTGAAACTCCGTCCCTACGGTTTCGAGACAGTTGGTATCGACTCCGTCAACGACCTGACGAAGAGCAAACTCGGCGAATACGGTGAGACGCAGACCGGTTGGACTGCCGACGAGGCCAAGGGCTTCATCAAAGTATCGAGCACCCCGCTGCGTGTCTATTATGGCATCCACAAAGACGAGAAGAGATGATAAAAGTTGGAATATTAGGTGCGGCAGGTTATACGGGCGGTGAACTCATCCGTCTACTGCTCAACCACCCTGAGGCAGAGATTGTCTTTGCCAATTCCGAGAGCAATGCAGGAAATCTGGTCAGCGATGTCCATGAAGGACTGATCGGTGAGACAAATCTATGCTTCACCGACGAGATGCCTTTTGACAAGATTGATGTCCTGTTCTTCTGCTTCGGTCACGGCAAGAGTGAGGCGTTCCTCAAGGGACATACGATTCCAGAGAACGTGAAAATCATCGACTTGGCACAGGACTTCCGCATCAAGGGCAATCACGACTATGTATATGGCCTGCCTGAGATAAACCGCGAAGAGATTGCGACTACCCAGCATGTGGCCAATCCCGGTTGTTTTGCGACCTGCATCCAAATGGCATTGTTGCCTGCCGCCTACCTTAATCTCTTAAAGGAGGATGTGGCTGTCAATGCCATCACAGGCTCAACGGGAGCAGGCCAGAAACCCGGTGCCACCACTCATTTCTCGTGGCGCAACAACAACCTGAGCATCTATAAGCCCTTCCAGCACCAGCATATCGCAGAGATTCGTCAGAGTCTGAAGCAGGTTCAAGGCTACCTCGATGCAGATATCGACTTCATCCCCTATCGTGGTGACTTTGCCCGTGGCATCTTCTGTACGGCAGTCATCACGACAAAAGCGCCTGTTGAGGACATCATCGAAGCCTACAAGGACTTCTATAAAGACGCCGCCTTTACCCACTATAGTGACAGGTCACTTGACTTAAAACAGGTTGTGAATACCAACAAGGCATTGGTACATGTGGAAAAGTATGGCGATAAACTGCTCGTCACCTCCTGTATCGACAATCTGTTGAAAGGAGCCGTTGGTCAGGCTGTACAGAACATGAACATCATGTTCGGTATTGATGAGACAGCCGGATTAAGATTAAAGGCTTCAGCCTTTTAATAACAACCACAAAATAAAGCCTCGGTTCGTCGAACCGAGGCTTTATTTTGTGATAAAACTAATCGTTTACTTCAAGATGAACTTCTTACCATTCTGGATGTAGATACCCTTTGAAGGATTATTGACTCTACGTCCCATCAGGTCATAGATAGCGCCGTTGTTCTGCTTGTTGAACTTGACGTCTCTGATGCCGTCAGCGTTAGCGGTAATGGTAATATTGTAGATATAGTACCAGCCACCCTGAGAAATAGCGAGTTTGGTCTTAACGGCCTCGTCATTAGCGAATGAGATACCAGACTCAGGATTATTCCAAACCATGAAGTTTAGCTTTGTTCCATCGAGACCCTCATCATCAAGACGAATGTTAATACCGGCTTCGTTATCAATGAAATAACCTTCACCATTGATAAATCCACCATCAATCCACGTGAGCATAGAACTGAAGGTATCTTCATAAACACCATCCTCGTCTTCAGACTCTTTCTGATCAAGAAGTTTGATGCCATCACCCTGACCTGGATTCTTCAAGAAATTGTAGTCTGAAAGTTCATAGGTTTGCAGCATCGGTGTAATATCGATGGTTGTAGCCATTTCATCATCACCGCTGTTCGGCTTCAGTACAATGTCTTGTGGAGTACCAAGTGTACGGTCTGCGTCAGTCACATTGGCTTCAGTAAATGAGCATTCTTCGAAGATGAAGTAGAAGTTATTATCAATTCCTTCCTGAGGACAGCAGTCGAAGGTAATGGTCTGACAACCATTGGCACCTGACGGGACGGTCTCACCCTTTTCATCACCAAGACTAAATTCTTGCCAGTCAGTAGTAATGGCGAAAGCACTCTCGTCGCCAAACGTGTTGTAAGAGACATACTGTCCAGGACCAGTATGTGCCTGAGTACCGAGGTTTCCATCGTGATCAGCCTTCACCTTGAACTTGAACTTATATCTCTCACCTGTCTTCATCTTATGCAATGTAGAGACAAAGAACTGACAAGTCCATCTTGCAGGAGCGTTGGAACCATCTGCAGCGCCATTGATGCCAGCCACGAGTGTACCATCATTCCAATAATAAGTAGTGGTTGTCTTCATTTTGACATTGCCATCATCGTCAAACTGCTGATTGCCTTCTTCATCAAGATCTTCTTCTTCAACAGTTTCTACTTTATAACCCTGTACAGGTACACGCACAGCCATCACACCAGGCTCTCCAGGAACCTCCTCGACGGGTGCTTTTGTCTGTTCTGGAGTCTGGATAGTGAAGTTGGTGCACTCCCAAGGTTCACCATTACTATTTAAGCCAGTGATATGATCCTCAGAATAAATACCCTTTCTCATAAAGTTAATCCAATCAACAGGAGCATCGGGGTCATCTGATTTAGGATCCTTCATCTGCAACTTAATGTTGTCGAAATAGAACACATTACCCTCTGTGCTGGTAGACAGGTTGAAAGCAACACTCTGGAAAGCCTTACCATCTCCTTCCTTGCTCTGGTCTGCAGTAACAGTTGTTTCTACCTGAACCTGTTTCCATTCTGTAGTAACACTGATATTGCCAAACAACTGATAGTGGTTGTAGTCACCAGGTCCCCAGTGTGCCTGAGTTTCCATTGTGCCATCCTTATCAGCCTTTACCCACATGGTCAAGCGAACCGTCTTGCCCTCGGGCATAGGTTCTGTACCATAGATAAAGAACTGACAATCCCAAGAAGCAAGAGCACCATTGGCCTCTGTTCTGTTTCCAGCAGCAACAGCCTGTTCATCACTACGAGCCACAACCTTTGCACACTTGCTGCCATCTACGCCAACGCCGTCAACGATGGTAACAGTACCCTGATACTGTGTCTCACCTTCCTCACCTTTTGGGAACTCATGTACCCAGAAGGAGTTCCATGCATCTGCCGTCATGTCATTGTAATTCTCGTAGGCAGGTGCATCTTTTTCAAAGTCGCCATTGACGACGATGTTTTTGTACTTTTGTTGTCCATGGACAGAACCAGCCATCAGGACAACTGCCATTAAAGTAAATAATTTCTTCATAAGATAATTTTTATAGTTAATAATTAAGTATAATCATGATTTCGCACCGTTTTGGCGTAACAATCATTTCAGTTGCAAAATTAGTACTTTTTAATGAAACAGACGTTTTTTTATGTTACACAAACTTTGCGAAATGTATCTATTATAAAATTTGTTATAAAACAAAAACCTTTCATTAAACATTATTTATTAAATTTGCATCCCAAACGAATCAAAATGCCACAACGTGACGAACTATAAACTAAATAAAATTAACAACGTTTTTATGGAACAGAGAAAAATCGCAAAGCAACGGCACCATTGGATGATTGTCGCCTGCGGACTGCTGATAGGTACCTCGGTTCTGCAAGGTTGTAAAGATGACGATGTGCTCACCGGACAACCTGAATGGCTGGGTAACTCTATCTATGAGCGTCTGGAGGAAGACGGTCATTTCACAACGATGCTTCGTTTGGTTGACGACCTGGGGCAGCACGAGGTGCTGAGTCACACAGGTTCGAAGACCTTGTTTGCAGCCAACGACTCGGCTTTTCAGGCGTGGTTTGCAAACAACAACTGGGGAGTTCACAGTTACGACAGACTCTCCTTGTCGCAGAAGAAACTTCTGCTTAACAACTCCATGGTCAACAATGCCTATCTGATTGAGTTGTTATCAAATGGTAGGCCTCAGGGTGAGGACAACCATCCCGAGGAGGGTCGCACCATGCGCCGCGAGACGGCCACGAGTATCTATGACTCCGTGCAGATCATGCGACCAGAAGAGATGCCGAACACGGAGGTATGGGCCAAGTATAAGGACAACGGCAAGAGTATTCCCATCCTGAGAGATGCCACATCCGCACCGATGATCCACTTCCTGCCCGCTTTCATGAAAGTGAACAAGATTACCAATACCGACTTGGATGTGCTGACCAACCATCAGGCCAACGATATCAGAGAGGCTTGGGTGAACGGCAAGAAGGTCGTTGAGCGTGATATCACCTGTAAGAACGGCTATATCCAAAAGGTGAACGGTGTGATCGAAGCATCCCCCAACATGGCACAGATTGTCCACCAGCATCCGGATATGTCACGTTGGGCAGAGTTGATGGACCGTTTCAGTGCGCCTTATTATGATGCAGAGGGTACGAGAGAATACGGCCGTCTGTATAATAGTCAGGACACCGCCTACGTCCTCCGTTACTATAGTGACCGATCCGCAGGTGGAAGACCTAACGTTGAAACACCCGACGGAAAATCCGTCGCAGCCAAATTGAAATTCGACCCAGGGTGGAACCAATATATCAGTGCCTCAGGCGATGCAAACATGAACTACGACGCCGGTGCCATGTTTGTTCCCACAAACCAGGCATTGGAGAACTGGTGGAACAAAGAAGGCAAGGACCTCCAGACGGAGTATGGCGTGATCGACAGTATTCCTGAGACCACGCTTGCCAAACTCATCAACGTCAACTTGCGTGAAGTGTTCACGGAAGCCGTTCCCTCGAAATTCGACAAAGTCCTGAACGATGCCAAGGTCGAAATGGGCATCACCATAGCCGACGTCGATTCCTGTTTTATGGGTTGTAACGGTGTGGTCTACATGACCAACAAGGTATTCACCCCGGCGGAGTTCCAATCTGTGGCCTATCCCGCTCTGGCCCACCCAACCGTCATGAACGTCATCTACTGGGCCATCGATCACTGTAACTTCCTGCCCTACCTGCTTTCCATGGACTCGAAGTATAGTCTGATCCTTCCAACCAACGACGCGATGCTGTGGTATGTCGATCCTTCGACCTACGGTAACGAGGAGAATGGTATGGAGACGCCGGACGTTTTGGCATTCTGGTATGACAACACCAGAGCCGAAGCCCAGCGTGTCAGAGCCACACGTTATACATGTTTCGTTGACGAGAACGGCCAGATTACAATCGACGAGTCCAAGCCGAGTACAGAAGAGTCCAGTCGTACCGTTATCGAAGACTGTCTGAAGCGTCTGATGGACCAGTTGATCATCGTCGGTGACATTGAGGACGGTCATGAGTACTATAAGTCTAAGGGCGGTACTCCTCTCCGTGTCGTCAAGATGAGCGACGGTCGCATTGCCTTTGCCGGTGGCTGGCAGATGGACCACAACAAAGTCCTCCCGGTGAATAATGAGGATATTTTCATCAAGGACAATGGTAAGTCATACGTCCTCAATGGTCAGATGCCATTGACGACAGACAAGAGTATCTATCTGACACTGGATGAACGTGAGGAGTTCTCGAAGTTCTTGGAGTTGTTGGATAACGATGGTGCAGACCTGATGGCAACCACCGTCACAAAGAACAATTACGAGGCAGGTATGCTGAAGAAGTCCAGCAAGAACCTGAAACTGCTCGACAATTATAACTATACGGTATACGCGCCCACGAACAAATCTATACAGGATTTGATTGACAAGGGGCTGCTGCCGACATGGGACGACTATGAGGCTCAAACCTTTGAAGTCTGGGGTTCTGAAGAGACCGCCGAGGAAGCCAAGGCTATCATTAAGGACATTATCGTCGGTTTCCTGCGCTACCACATCCAAGACCACGCCGTCATGATTGGCATGGCTCCTGAGAACGACAAGTACGAGAACACCTTCGAAACGATGAAACGTAATCCCGAGACGGGCCGATTCTCACCTGTTACCGTCAACAACGAAGGTAACCAGATGTGGGTTCGGGACGTGCTTGGCAACAAGCGCAATGTCGTTATGACCGACGGACTCTACAATCGCATCTGCCGTGAATACTGGTTCAGGCCAGATGGTACCAAACTTTACACCTACATGGCATCCGATGCCGTTGTCCATCAGATCGACGGTGTGCTTCTCTCCGAAGAGATGAAACCCTGGAAGGATGTACTGAAGGAGAAACTAAATCAAGTAAGGAGAAAGTAGTCAAGAATTGAGCATTATGAATTAAGCATTAAGAATTAAGAATTATGATTACTTTTAAAAGATATATATTGTTATTGGCACTGATGGTGGTTACAACCCTCAGCGCACAGGCACAAGAGATTACCTCCGTTCACGGTAATGTGAGCGATGATACAGGTCCTCTGATGGGTGCCACTGTATGTGAGATCGACGGAAACGGCCGTATCATCGAGTCGGCTGTTACCGACCTGAACGGTAACTTCACGATGAAGGTCAGGAACCCAAAGGATAAGATCCGTTTTAGTTATGTCGGTATGAAGACTATTACCCAGCCTATCAATAAGACAAACTTCAAGATTGTGATGACCGATAACACCACGATCGCCCCCGTGACCATTCAGTCGAAGAGGCGTGTCCAGGGTAACGGTCTGCCCATCCCACAACGAGAGGTGGCTAATGCCACACAGACCTTCTCCATGAAGGACGTGGAAGGTCTGTCTTTCACGACAATCGACCAAGCCATTACGGGACGTATCGCCGGTCTTGACATCATCGGTAACTCCGGTGACCTCGGTTCCGGTTCTACCATGCGTCTGCGTGGTGCCTCCTCACTCTCTACACTGACTGATGCCAACCCGCTGATCGTTGTAGATGGCAACGTACGTCAGGTAGACCTTAACAACTTCGACCTGAACTCAGCCAACAACGAAAAGTTTGCTGAACTGTTGAACATCAACCCGGAAGACATCTCTGACATCCGTGTGCTGAAAGATGCCGCCGCTACGGCCATCTACGGTTCACAAGGTGGTAACGGTGTCATTGAGTTGACCACCAAGCGTGGTGTCCGAGGAAAACCCAGACTTCAGTACTCTCTGAAACTGACCGGCACCTACCAGCCCAAGGGTTACAACCTGCTGAACGGTGACGACTACACCATGCTTCTGAAGGAGTCGTACTTCAACCCCGAGCAGAGCGATCAAGCCTCCAACATCCCGGAATTGAACTATGACCCGTCGTTCTCCGAGTACGAACAGTACAACAACAATACCGACTGGCGTGATGCCGTCACCCAGTGGGGTCTGCGCCAGAACCACTATGTCACCGTGAGCGGTGGTGGTGAAAAGGCACTCTTCCGTATCGGTGCCGGTTACGACCATGAAACGGGTACGATGATCGAGCAGAAACTGCAGCGTTTCTCCACCCGTGTGGCCCTCGACTATAATGTCAGTGAGCGTATCCGCGTCAGCACCAACTTCTCCATGACTTATACCAAGAACGATCGTAACTCTGACGGACTCCTCGACATCGCCATGAAGAAGATGCCGAACATGAGTATCTACGAGCAGGATCCCGTGACAGGTGAGAATACCTCTTCCTACTACACGATGCTGCAGAGCGGTAGTTCGGTCTTCAACAACGACCAGAAGGGCTATGTGAACCCTGTTGCCAGTGCACACTTGGCCAAGAATAAGCAGAGCACCTACGACATGCAGCCTGAACTGATCATCCAGTATCAGTTGCTCGGCATGGACGAAGACCACTGGCAGTTGAACTGGCGTGGTCAGGTCTATATGAACATCAACAACGGCTATTCGAACAAATACTATCCGCAGGCATTGAAGACGGTTTCCTGGGATCAGGGTGTCAACACCACCTCTGACAGTTCTTCGAAGAGCGTATCATTCAATACCAAACAGACCCTGACTTTGATTCCGTCCTTCAAGAACAAGGATCACTCCTTCATGATGTTGGGCCGATTCGAACTGAACAGTGGTTCATCCACCAGCCAGTCAGAAGACAAGAAAGGTGTCCCCACAGGTATCACCACGACACAGGGCGGTGGTCAGATCACTAATCTGAGTTCTAACTACAGCCAGCATCGCTCCATGTACTTCACGGCCTCTGCCCACTACGCCTACAAGGGACGTTATATCATCGACGGTTCTCTGCGTGCCGACGGTACCACGAAGTTCGGCCCGGACAGCCGTTGGGGTTTCTTCCCCTCACTCTCCCTGAAGTGGATTATCAGTGACGAGCCTTGGATGGAGCCGACTAAGAAATGGCTGTCCATGTTTGCCATCCGTCCCAGTTGGGGTCGTACAGGTCAGCAGCCTGGACAGGACTACCTCTACACCTCGAAGTACGGTTCTACCAACAGATATCTCGACATGCAGTCCATGAAGCCGAACAATATCCGTCTGACGAACATGAAATGGGAGATCCATGAGAGTTGGAACGGCGGTATCGACCTTGGCTTCTTCAACGACCGTCTGACCCTGACCATCGAGGGCTACTCACAGACGACAACCGACATGTTGCTGTCCAACTACCGTATCCCTTCGAACACAGGTTACGAGAATGTGGCCTATAAAAACCAAGGTAAGATGCGGAACCTGGGTTGGGAGTTCCACATCAGTTCAAACCGCATCATTACCATTGGTAAGAAGTTCTGGGTTGACGTGAACGCCAACTTCGGTAACAACCGCAACGAATTGCTGGAACTCGACGATCTGACACTCGACAGTTACAACACCGTCTACGGTTTCTCGAACGACGAGACCCTGCAGCGCGTCCAGTTGCACAACCCGTTAGGCGCCATATACGGTTTCCGCTACAAAGGTGTCTATCAGTACAACTACTCTACCTTTAAGAATATGACGCCCGAAGAGCGTAACCAGTTCCTGGCAGAAGGTAAGACGGCACCGGTGGCCATTGCAGCCGACGGAAGTGTCATCGTCGACGGCAAGGGCGATCCCGTCCGTATGATGTTCAACTACACCAACGATGCCACGGGCCGTAACTACCGTTTCAACGGTGGTGACGCCATCTACGAAGACATCAACCACGACGGTCAGATCAATGCTCTCGACATTGTGTACCTCGGTTCTTCACTGCCGAAGTTGACTGGTGGTTTCGGCTTCTCCTTCACCTACGGCGACTGGCGTCTGAGTACCCAGTTCACTTACCGCTTTGGTAATAAGATCATCAACCGCGCCCGTCTGCACGCTGAGGCTATGATCAACAACAACAACCAAAGCCAGGCTGTGAACTACCGTTGGCGTAAGGAAGGTGATGTAACATCTATTCCTCGTGCCATGTACGGTAACAACTCGAACTACAACACGCTGATCAGCGACCGCTTTGTAGAAGACGGTTCTTATCTGCGTATGGGTTATGCACAATTGAACTACAACATCCGTAGGAAATATGCACAGGCACTTGGTGTCAACCGCATCAGCCTGTATCTCAGTGCTAACAATCCCTTCGTCATAACGAAGTACTCTGGTGTTGACCCGGACATCTCGAGCGGCGGCTATTCTCCCGCCATCGACAGTGCCCAGACACCACGTTCGCGTTCATACACATTAGGTATCACTGTTGAGTTCTAAAAAGATACGAATATGAAAAGAATACATTATTATATAATATGCGCCTTCAGCGCAATCTGCGGTTTCTCCTCCTGCTCAGACTTCCTGGAGATCAAACCTCAGAATGAGATTATCCTGGAGGATTTCTGGAATGAGAAGGCCGACGTGGAAGCCGTCATTGCTGGCTGTTACGCCGCCATGCAGGAGGAAGCCGTCATCAAGCGCATGATGGTATGGGGCGAGTTCCGCAGCGACAATATCGGCCCGGGCAGCAACGTCCAGTCCGACGGAAGCCTTGAGAAACTCCTAAAGGAGAATATCGATGCCAAGAACAATTACACCACTTGGAAGGACTTCTATAATATCATCAACCGCTGTAACACTGTGATTAAGTATGCCCCGGGCGTGTCCGCCGCCGACCCCTCCTATACGGAGAGTGAGTTACAGGCCAATATCGCCGAGATGGTTGCACTTCGCAGTCTCAGTTACTTCTATCTGATCCGTGCCTTCCGCGACGTGCCCTTCTCAAGAGTGGCCTACATCGACGACAGCCAGACGATGGATCTGCCCGCCACCAAGTTCGACAATGTGCTCGATTCCCTGATCGACGACTTGGAAAGCGTACAGAACTATGCGGTGAAACGCTATCCGATTACCAAGGAACTCTACCAGACAGGTCGTATTACGCAGGATGCCATCCGTGCCTTGCTTTGCGAACTCTATCTCTGGAAGAAGGACTATGAGAACTGTGTCCGTTATGCCGACCTGGTCATTGACTCGAAGAAGGCCATCTACGAGGAGAATCGCCAGAAGCGTACCAGTTCTTCCTCTTCCAACGATGATAACCTGGATCGTTACAATGGATTCCCACTGGTGGGCGACTCGAAATCGAGTAACACTTACGGTAATTCCTATACGACCTTGTTCGGTAGTGACAGGAGTTATACCGATCTGGTGAATCAGGAAATCATTTTCCAGTTAGTTTTCGATGACAGTCCCCAGGCGAACAATATGCCGGCCAACGGTGCCGTCAACTCATTCTACGGCAACTCACAGTCTACGACTGGTCTGGTAGCCCCCTCTGATTACATCTACGCTCAAATTGAGGCAACTGGACAGGAGCGCAAGGTGTTTGCCGACCGTAACAAGAAGTTGGACTCTCGCATCTATACCAATTGTTTCTATAGGAACGGTAGCAGCGACAAGGCCATCAGGAAATATTCGTCAAGTTCGACGACGATTGATGCCTCCTCCGGTACGCTGGAAGCAAGTTACTCCATCTACAGACAAAACCAAAACGGTTCCAACTGGGTGATCTACCGTCTGACGGACATCATGTTGCTGAAGGCAGAAGCACTGACTCAGATGATGCGTGAAGGCTCAGACACTGAAGCCGACTACAACAAGTCTCTTTTGGACAGAGCCTTTGTTCTGGTCAATGCCGTAAACAAACGAGCCCTCTGTCAGAATCAGACCCAACTCGCAGACACCCTGCTCAGAAGCAACTACAGTTCCAAGGCTGACATGGAGACGTTAGTCCTCCAGGAGCGCCAACGCGAACTGATGTTCGAGGGTAAGCGGTGGTTCGACCTTGTGCGCCTCTCGCAGCGTAACGGCAACACCCAAGTACTGGCTGCTGCTGCCTTGCAGAAAGCCACAACAGGTGCAGGTCTGATTAGCAACCATCTGGCAAAGATGGATGCCATCTATTGGCCGTATAATCTTGATGAGATGAAGGTCAACACGAACCTTGTTCAGAACCCGGCCTTCGGCAGTGGTGAAGATCAGAGTTACGAAAAGACGACCAAGAAGTAAAAGTGAAAAGAGAATAGTTATGAGACGTAATAATATATTTAAAGGATTTTTGGGAGGACTGCTCATCGCCATGCTGACTCTCCTCAATACGCTGATGCTGACTAGTTGCTCCGACGAGCCTGACAGCGAATACTTCTACACCTTTACAGGTGAGATGATGAGTGACTGGCTGAAGAATCGTCCTGAGTACAGTGAATTCACGGAAATTGTCCAGAGAGCCGGTATGATGGATCTGTTGGCTACCTACGGTCACTATACCTGCTTCGCACCGAACAATGATGCCGTTAACAAATTCCTACAGAGCCGCGGCCTCGGCAGTGTCTCACAGTTGAGCGATGCCGACTGTGATACCATCGCCCGTACGCACTTGGTATCTTACATGTACACCACGTACGACATGATTGGTCACAAACTACCGTCCGTGAATATGTTGAACCGCTATCTGGCAACAGACCCGGGTTTTGACAACGACAGCAATGCCGTTATCGTACTTGAGAATTTTGCCAGGATCAAGTTTGAACTGAAGGATGACTCGGTGGAGAACGGCATCATGCAGCCCATCGACGCCGTCATCGAGAAGTCGAACAGTTACATCACCGACCTGATGCGTGAGAATCCAAAGATCAGCACCTTCTACAGTGCCCTGATGGCTACAGGTGTCATCAACGATGTGCTCTTGGTTGAGGATCCTGACTATAATGCGAAGGATTACGAGCCGTATTACACGACCTCAGGCGGTTCTGAGACGGAGAAGAAGAAGTATGACGCACCTGACACCAAGAAATACGGCTATACCTTCTTCGTTGAGACTGACGAGGTATTAGAAAGCAAATATGGCATCAAGAAGGGTGACCTCAGTGCCCTCTATGAACTGGCCTGCTCCATCTATGATGAGGTCTATCCTCAGGATGTGAATGCGGCCGGCCACAGTTTTGAGAATCTCACGGACAGTGTCAACCCCCTGCGCCGCTTCATCCAGTATCATATTCTGAACAAGATTGCTGCCGGAGCCGATGATCTGACACCACAGGAAGTTTCCAACAAGGCCAATTTCGAGGGTGCTATTAGTATTGACGAGACCCGTATCAACCCCAGTGACTGGCATTACACCCTCCTGCCTCACAGGATGATCAAGGTGGACAAGGTCACCGTCAGCAAATATTTAGGCGGATGTAAGAAAGGCCAGCGCTATATCAACCGTCGCTACGACGACAAGTTCCAATTCCTGGGCCAGCACATCGATCCGAATGACGATGAATATAAGCACGATGGTATTAACGGCCACTACTTCTATGTCGATGACATCGTCGCCTTCAGCAAGGATGTCCAGGACAAGATACAAAACCAGCGCATCCGCATGGACTTCAACACAGTATTCCCCGAGATCATCACAAATGGTCTGCGCATCTTGGGCGATCCCTGGCAGTGGAATAGCGGTGAGGAAAAATACGGTCGTAACTGGCAGTTCCCCGAGGGCTATCTTGACGGTGTATCATTCTCCAACTGTATGTTCCTGATGAGAAGACCTGTCGCCATCTATGATATCTACATGTGGGATGAGTTTGACCTCTATGGCAACTATGACTTCACGTTCCGTCTGCCGCCCGTACCGTTCGATGGTGAATGGCAGGTTCGTCTTGGCTTCACCTCCCAGCCTACCCGTGGTGTTGCCCAGATTTACGTGGACGGTATACCGCAAGGTATTCCTTTGGATATGACCAAGAATCTGGACTCAGATTACTATATTGGTGAAGATTTTATCAGTTCCATCGATGACTATGATGGCATGGCTCCTGAGGAGAAGGCTGAGTATCAGAAGGCCTTGAAGAACCTCGGTGTCTATACCTATCCGCGTTCTGTCTACTGTGACAACGGTGGAAGCGGTAACAGAGGCTGGGATCTCGTGTACAACATCAATATGCGTAAGATCATCAGCCAGTCGTATCTTGATTGCAACAAGGACCACTATATGAGAATCAGGGTGGCCTCCGACGGTAAGCAAGGTAACAACAACGAGTTCGCACTCGACATGCTTGAACTGGTACCGAAGAGTGTCTATGGCGCCGACAGTGACGGCGGAATGGAGGACGACCTCTAAGAAAGTGATAAGTGAATAATGAAAAGTGAAAAGTTATGAGCACTAAACATATATATAATAAGGTGATAGGACTTGCATTGGCAGTCCTCACCTTCGCGGCCTGCTCCGACACATGGAATGATCACTTCGACAACAAAGGCGAAGGGATGAATGACCAGACACTCTGGCAGGCTATTTCGCAGAACGGCAACCTGAGCAACTTCGCCAAGGTGGTACAGGCCTGTGGTTACGACAAGTCCCTTAACAGTAGTCAGGTATTTACGGTCTTTGCTCCCACCAACGACGAATTCTCTGCCGAGGAGGCCAATGAACTGATCGAAGCCTATAATGCAGAGAAAGGTAAGGTGACGGAAGATGACAACACCGTGATCAAGGAGTTCATCCAGAACCACATCGCCTTGTATAACCATTCCGTCTCTCCAACGAGCAATGACTCGCTGACATTGATGAACGGCAAGAAGACCACACTCTCTGCCAGTTCTTTCGGCAACAATTCTATCCTGAGCAACAATGGACATTATAACAACGGTGTCCTTTTCACCATTCAGGGCAAATCCCCCTATTTCCCCACGGTGTTCGAATACCTGCGTAAGGATCCCGACCTGGACAGTATTGCCAGTTTCTTCTATAACAGTCGTTTCTACCGCAAGGAGTTCTATCCGGAGCGAAGCGTTCCCGGCGGTCTGGAGAATGGTAAGACAGTCTATCTCGACTCTGTCTTCGTCCAGCAGGATGACCTCTGGGATATGCTCTGGGCCTATACGAACAATGAGGACAGTACCTACTGGGTGCTCGCACCCACCAATAAGGAGTGGAAGAAACTGATTGAGGAGTACGAGCCCTATTTCAACTATGATAATAATGTACCCTTCCGCGATTCGATGGTCTACACGATGCCGCGTCTGGCCATTGTCGGTGGAACCTCCTTCAGTCGTACGCTGAACACCGATGAACATCTGACAGACTCGGCCATGTCGACCGATGCTTGTGAGACTTACGTCTATCGCCAGTATTACTGGGGCAGCAACAATCTCCATTATTATCAGTACGGTGCCAAGTCTGATGTTAACACCATGAAGCCCTTCTCTCCGACAGGTATCTTCACTGGCACGGAAAACGTGGAGTGTTCCAACGGAAAAGTCCTGAAGTCTGACAACTGGAAGATCAACAAACTGAATACCTTCTTCGAGTGGATCATCATTGAGGCGGAAGACCAGAGTAACGTCAGGGAAGTCAGTAAGAAAGAGAATAGTACAACCAAGGAAATGGAGCCAACCATTAGGCTGACGCCTCGCACGGTACTGAACAACAACCGTTTCTACGGAAAGGTGTGGAGCAATGAATTTGCTGAGTTCAGGGAAATGAGCAGCACGAGTAACCACTCCGTGACGTTTAACATCCGTAACGTGCTCTCCAACATCGGCTATGACATCTATCTTGTCACAGCCCCGGCCTTGGCCAACGACAGCAATGCGACAGCAGAAGAGCGTATCCCGACCAAGTTGGCTTGTACCATCAACTATCACGCTCAGAATGGCGACACTGAAAGCCAAGTCCTCCAGTCGAGCGTGACCACCAATCCTGATGTGGTGGACTATATCCTCTTAGCAGAAGACTTTAAGTTCCCGACGGCCACATACGGTCTGACCGAGAGCGAGCCACAGGTGACACTCCTCGTTGAAACAGCGGTAAAGCCTCAAGAGAAGAGTTCCAAGAAATTCAACCGTATCATGCGCATCGACTGTATCATGTTGGTACCTCACGGCATCTCGAATGTCAATGAGGAACGATTCGAGATTGAGCCCCATGCTGACGGTGACATCTTCCAATGGCTGAAGTACTAATGATTAGTAATGAATAAAGAACTGTATAGTTATGAAGAAATATATATTATTTGGACTTACACTGCTGATGGCCTTTCCTTTAAGTGTTGTGGCCCAGGACGATGATACCGAAGGTGAAGACCTCATCGAGACCATTGCCCGCAAATTGACACCTAAGCAGAAGCAGTATCCCACGAGAACCATTCGAGGACGTGTCTTGAATGCCACCACGGGCCAGCCTATCGCCGGTACGATTGTCAGTGCCGACGATGTGGAAGGTTACAGCACGCTCACCGAAGAAGACGGTTTCTACAAGTTGAACGTCCCCACGTTTACCACGTCAGTCTATGTCAACATGCCTGACTTCAACCCCGTCCGCTTAGGACTACAGGATCAGGAGATTCAGCGCGAGGTGAAACTCTATCCGCAGACTTTCGCGGCTGAATACGACAAGCAGATTAACGTGCGTGGTGACTATAGCACCAAGGACTTTGCCTACACCAACTCCGTCAACATCAAGGACGAGGTGCAGAAGCATCTGGGTGCCCAAGTCTATAGTATCACGCGTAACGGTACACCCGGTGTCGGTAATGTCATGTTTATACAGGGTCTGAACTCCCTGAATGTGAATGCCCAGCCACTGGTGGTAGTCGACGATGTGATCATCGAACAGCAGTATGGCCGTACGATGCTCCACGAGGGTTTCTTCAACGACATCCTCTCGACCATCAACCCGTCGGATATCGAGAAGGTGACCGTGATGCGTAACGGAACAGCCCTCTATGGTGCCAAGGGTGCCAACGGTGTGATCATCATCCAGACCAAGCGTAGTAAATCGATGGCCACCCGTATCACGGCCAACGTCTCTGCCGGCGTGGTTCTTAAACCCAAGTTCCTCTCGGTGATGGATGCCGGTCAGTACCGCAGTTATGCTTCGGAAATGCTGAAGACCACTAACACCCGTAACCGTACCTTCAAGTTCCTCAACGAGGATCCTGAATACTATTATTACACCCAGTACCATCAGAATACTGACTGGAAGGACTTCGTCTACCACACGGCTATGACGCAGAACTACGGTATCAATGTGGAAGGTGGCGACGCTGTGGCCAACTACAACCTCTCTGTAGGCTATGTCAACCAGCAGAGCACCCTAAGATGCAATGATATGGATCGTCTGAACATCCGTTTCAACACCGATATCTCACTCAGTGAGCGTTTCAGCATCCGTTTCGATGCCTCTTTCAGTAATATCACCCGTAACATCCGTAATGACGGTGCACCCGTCAGTTACGATGAAGGCACGCCGACGGCACCCGGATTCTTGGCCTACGCCAAGAGCCCGTTCATGAGTGCTTACAGTTACGGTATGGGACGTCTCTCCGACACACACTATGACATCGAAGAAGAGTCCTATCTCTCCGAGGCACTGGCCAACTATAAGAACTATAACTGGCGATTGGGTAACCCCGCCGCCATCAACGAGTATGCTGAGGGTGAGAACAAGAACCGTCTGGAGAACTCCATGCTCAACCTGACGGTTACACCGAAACTGCGTCTGACGCGTAACCTCACCCTGTCCGAGCATTTCAGTTATAATCTGGTGAACACGAACGAGCAATACTATATTCCTGTCAACGGTACACCGAATTACTACGTCATCAGTATCGGTAACTATATGCAGAATGAGGTACGTTCACTGGCTTCCAAGCAGAACTCCGTGATGAGCGACACCCGTCTCGACTGGAGCAACCGCTACAATGCCCATTTCGTCCACCTCTTCGGCGGTGCACGCATCAACTGGGAGACCTATTCCATGACCTCCCTGTTAGGTTATAACACCGGTAACGACAAACAGCCGTTCATGAAGTCAAGCCTGTCCAACACCAACGACTTCGGTACCAACGACAACTGGAACTCGCTGGCATGGTATGCCCAAGGCGAATACAACTACCTGGGTCGCTACTTCCTTCAGGCCAATGTCACAGTGGAAGGTTCTTCACGCTTCGGACGTGACGGCGGTAACTTCCGTCTGTTCGACGCTGCCTGGGGTATCTTCCCCGGTGTGCAGGCCTCATGGGTTATCAGCAACGAGCCCTGGATGGCAAAAGTCAACGCCATCAACTACCTGCGTCTGACAGGCGGTTTCGACGTCAGCGGTAACGACGACATCGACTACTATGCCGCCCGCAGTTTCTTCAGTGCTTCTCATTTCCTGAATACCATTGAAGGTCTGTCCTTCGACGGTATCGGTAACACGAAGATCCAGTGGGAGACCACCCGCCGCTTCAATGTCGGACTGGAGACAAGTCTCTTCAACAACCGCCTGAGTCTGAGTGCCAACTACTTCTTCTCCAACACAGACAACCTGCTCACCCGTCAGTCACTGGGCTTCCTCACTGGTCTGAGTGAGAACTGGACCAACGACGGCAAACTGAAGAACAATGGCTTCGACGTGACGGCAGCCGTCAAGGTACTTGCCCTCAAAGACCTGCAGTGGGAGATCGGTGGCAGTATCGGACACTATAAGAACGAGATCACTCAGTTGCCCGAAGAAAAGACCTTCCTTGACAACGAGGTCTATGGTGCCACCATCCGTACACAGGTAGGCCAGTCTGCCAACCAGTTCTATGGCTACAAGTCACTCGGTGTCTTCTCCACGACCGCAGAGGCTGAGGCAGCAGGCTTGTTTATCCTCGGCGAGAACGGTATCGACCGCACCTATTTCAAGGCTGGTGACATCCACTTTGCCGACCTGAACGGAGACCATCAGATTACCGAGGCAGACCGTACGTTCATCGGCGATCCGAACCCCGACATCTATGGTAACATCTTCACAACCGTTGCCTACAAGCACTTGAAACTGGATCTCCGTTTCAACTACTCACTCGGCAATGATATCTACAACTATCAGCGCTCACAACTGGAGGCCGGTAGCCGCTTCATGAACCAGACCACGGCCATGATCCGCCGCTGGCAGGTGGAAGGTCAGCAGACCGACATCCCGCAGATTACCTTCCAGGATCCGATGGGTAACTCCCGTTTCAGTGACCGTTGGATTGAGGACGGCAGTTATCTGCGCCTGAAGAGCATCACCCTGAGTTATGACCTGCCGCTCCGGAACGAATACCTGCAGGGTCTGCAGTTCTGGGTACAGGCCAACAATGTCTTCACCCTGACCAAGTACTTGGGCAGCGATCCTGAGTTCACCATGACCTCTAACGTCATCGGACAGGGCATCGACGTGGGACAACTCAGTCAGAGCCGTTCCATCGTTGCAGGCGTTAAGATTAAACTGTAATTAATAATGAAGAATTAAGAATTAAGAATTATGATTACTAAGATATATAAATTCATTTTCGCTATCTGTGTCGTCTGCGGTATGGCCTCCTGCTCCGATTTCTTCGACCAGGAGTCTGAGCACGTCATCTTCGCTGAGGAGAACCATCTGGACAACTCTAACGACTCCATTTACAGCGTCATCGGTGTCCTCAACAAGTTACAGGCCATCGCCGACCGTACCGTATTGCTCGGTGAGGTACGTGGCGACCTTGTCGACATCACTGCGACAGCCAACAGCGACTTACGTGATATGTCCCTGTTTGATATGGGCGATGACAACCGTTACAACCAGCCGCGTGACTATTATGCCATCATCAACAACTGCAACTATTTCATTGAGAATGTTGACACGGCCATGAAGAATAACCGTAACGAGTATATCTTCATGCGGGAATATACCGCCATCAAGGCCATCCGCGCCTGGACCTATCTGCAACTGGTGCTCAACTATGGTTCGGTGCCTTTCGTCACAAAACCCATCCTGAGCAAACTCGAGGCAGAGCAGAATTTCCCGAAGTATGACCTCCAGGCTATCTGCCAGTATTTCATCAACGACTTGATGCCTCTGACAGACCGCTGGGCCAACGAATACCCTCAGTACGGTAACATCAGAGACCTCAGAGACGGTGCCTCCAGACTGCTCTTCTTCCCCGTCAACGTGGTTCTGGGCGACCTGAACCTCTGGTTGGCCAGTATTACAGGCAGCAAGGCCACCTACCAAGAGGCCGCCATGCGATACTACAAATACATCTCACAGCGTAACGGCGACAACTCGTCCTATCCCATTGGCATGAGTTATTATGCATGGGAGTCAGGATCGTCTACATGGGACAGTACGTGGGGTATTATAAGCGGTGATTGGTCTGATGAGGAATATGGACCGAATACGGAACTCATTACCATCATCGCCGGTGACTCCATCCGTGCAGAAGGTAACTACAGTGAACTGCGCAACTTGTTCTACTCCCGTGAAGAGAACGACTACCACGTCAGTATCGTTCCTTCGGAGAACTTATTTGACCTGTATGAGAGCCAGGACAACTGTGTGGTAGGTGCCTCTGGAACCACCTATTCATACGCGCCCAAAGACCTGACACGTCATCGTTCCGGCGACCTGCGCCTCTATTATAGCTATGATGAAGGTGAGAGAACCGACCGTCTGACAGGTGACCGCTTCGAGGTGTCGTATATCGACAAGCAGGCCTTCCAGCACATCCACATCTATCGTCGTGCGATGGTCTATCTGCGACTGGCCGAAGCCCTCAACGGAGCCGGCTACCCCCGTGCCGCTTTCAGCATTCTGTCAACGGGTATGAACAATGAAGTCTGCAGAAGCGATGTCTATCCTTATTACTCTGAGAGCGACTCCCTGTGGCTCAGCCAGATCGACTTCCCCGAGACCCGTTATGGACTCGTGACGGTTCAGGAATATGCCTCGCGCAATTCAACCGAAAACCACAACACGATGGGTCTCCACTCCCGTGGTTCCGGTTGGACGCCGTATAACGAATTCTATCAGTTGCCGGGAACTCAGAAGCCTGTGATTGAAGTGGATGAGGAGGAAGGTGATGAACCCGCAGAAGAGATTGTCATCCCCAAAGACTCTGAAGAACTGATCCAGGAGCAACAGGCCTTCGTCGACAGTCTGCTTCTCAATGAGAACGGTCTGGAACTGGCCTTCGAAGGTACCCGCTTCTATGACATCATGCGTTTTGCCTTCCGCCAGCCCAACCCGGGAGCATTCCTGTCCAATCAGGTCTGCAACCGTCGCGGTAAGGAGAACAGTGATTTGATGCGCGGTGAGATCAAGAAAGACCTCAATGACCAACGCAACTGGTATCTCCGGTGGAACGGACAAATCGGTTTGTATTAATAGTGCTTCTGACCATGCTGTCGCTGACCACAGCGACAGCACAGTCGGACAAGAAGACGCTCTGCCCCGAAGTAAAGATCGAGGCAGAGCGTCTGTCTGACTTAACAATCCCCCGTGCCGGACACGAACTGTTCTGCGTCAACGGCGAATACGTGGTGGCCGGTGGGCACACCCATGGCTTCGTACCCACCCCGACGGCAGAGTATTATAAGGACGGCAAGTGGCAGGTAATACAGATGGTCTACAGCCACGATTTCGGCACCTCTGTCGTCTTAACATCCGGCAATGTCCTGCTGGCTGGTGGCTGTGAACAGAACATCGGTGTCGGCCAGACCTTTACAGCAGAACTCTACGACCCCGTAAGCCACACCTTCAACGGCTTTGGCAGTATGGACCAAAAGCGCACCTTAGCCTCCGCCTTGGAGATAGACAGCGGCAAGGTTGTCATTGCCGGCAACTGGTATCATCAGGACGGCATCGAACTCTTTGACGGCAAGCGGACCTTTTCGTATGTGAAAGACATGACCATCCAGGGCAGTAATCCCTATATCTTCCGTATCGCCGAGGATGATGTCCTCATCATCAACAACTGGGGCATCAAGGGCGACACTATCCTGACACAGACAGTCGACCGGCTGAAGGGCGACTCTATCCTCATCCCGCTTTTTGAGACCTGGCATCCAAAGATTGTAGGTCAGCACCGCGATGCGGAGAGTTTTATCGGCGACGAAGCAAAAAGCCTCTTTGCCTACCTGTTGCCCGTTGAGGACAGTACCCGTCAGATGGCCATCGCCAAGGTGGAAAACGGAACGTTCTCACTCCTGCCTACCGTCTGCCCCGTGCCGATGCGGAGTCAGTGGGAAGAGATCGAATACACCACCCACATCATCGTTGACCAACAGGCTGGTCGAGGATACCTCATGGGTATCAGTAACGATTTCAGGAATGCGCCCGAGAAGCCTTACCGCTATTATATCCTCTGCATCGACTATGCCCACGCCACAGAAGAGGGCGCTCCGCTCACCCTCTATTACACGGATCCGATTGATGGAGCCATCGCCAATGCCCCCGTCTTGACTGGCGATGGGAATCTCCTGATGACGGGCGGTTTTTACAACGGTAGTAACTTCGACCCCTCTGCTGCTGTCTATCTGTTACATCTCGGACAACGGCCCGAACCGACAAAGGGCAGCAACCGTCTTTGGCTTGTATCACTGATACTGGCAGTCTTAGTTGTGGCCGCCATCTTCCTCTATTATTGGAAGAAGCGTAGCCCCATCCCGCTGGGAACAGACCTGCCGGAAGCCAATGAGTCAGAACCGGAAGTCATCGTCAATGACCCTGAAGGTGCCAAAGCCCTCATGGATCGCATTTGTCAACTGTTGGAAGAGCAGAAACTCTACCAGAACAGCGAACTGAAGGTGACGGATATCGCCGCTGCCCTTGGCAGTAACAGGCGTTTCATATCTGACTGCATCAATTCCCAGCGCGGCTGTTCCTTCACCCAATTTATCAATGGTTACCGTATCGACCACGCCAAGCGCATCCTGCGTCAGGATCCCAACAAGAAGATTGCAGATGTCTACATGGAAGCCGGTTTTGCCAATGAGCAGTCCTTCTTCCGGACCTTCAAAGCCATCACTGGTATGACGCCAAGTGAGTGGAAGGCACAATAATCCGGACATTGATTTCCTAGCCAATAATCTGGGAGAGACCATTCCGAAGTCTGAAAAACCTGCCCCAAAACTGGGGCAAGATTTTCCGAGGTCGGAATTTTATGCCCCAAATCCGGGGCATATTTTTCCGGGTTCGGAATTTCTTCCCCCCAATCCTGGGCATGTTTTTCCGGGTTCAGAATATCTTCCCACAGTTTTGAGGCTATTTTGCACAGTTTCGGGATAAAAAAAAGGAAAAATGACTAACAAATCACGTTTTGTTAGTCGATTTTGCTAAATTGTTAGTCGATGAATCCCGTTTTTTCTTATCTTTGTCCCAAAATCAATTGATTATAAATCAAACAGGAACTTAATTAATAACTTATCAAATAGACAGAATTATGAAGAAATTACTATTATCCGTGGTTGCCGTGCTGTTTGCAGCCACAAGTTATGCTCAAAACGGACTGGTGGCCACACTGAGTCACGATACGGACATTACGATGTTCTATGGTGTTTCGGCATTTAAGGATGCGGAGGCTGCAGCAGTAAGTGGCGATGTCATTAACCTTTCAGGAGGCGTCTTTGATGCGACAACCATTTCAAAGGCCATTACACTACGCGGTGCTGGCATCGACAGTGACAATCCGACCTATCTCTCCGGTAATTTCACTATTGAGATTTCTGAAGAAGACGCCAACCAATTCACGATGGAAGGCATCAGATGTCTGAATACGATGGCGACAAAAGGCACATTTGCCAATCCCTATTTCACAAAGTGCCAGTTTAATGCCGTCAGCAATGGCACAGAATCGGATGCTGTTACAAACATTATGTTTACTAATTGTAAGATTACAGGAAGTATCAACGTGGGCGCGAATAACTCATACTATTTTGTTAATAGTTACGTAACAAATATAACCCACTATCAGAATGCAAGCATGACAGCCACGAATTGTATCATTAATTCTGTCGCTGCTGGATTAACCCAATCAGAGTGGTTTAACTGTATCTTCTACACAAGTCGATATACTGAGGGGGGACTTCCTAACGATGTTAAAGCCACGAACTGCTACAGCCTCGCCTACGGACCCAGTGGTTATGCCTATGGTATATTCAGGGGGCCCTGTGTCAACTGTAAAGAATTTCCTACTTGGGAATCAATGTTCAAGGACTTCAAAGGTGCCTATACAGACGATCAGACATTTGAGTTGACCGATGAGGCCAAGGCTGAATATGTCGGCAATGACGGAAAAGAGGCTGGCCTTTATGGCGGTCTGCTCCCATATGATTCCACTCCATCTTATCCGCTGATTACCACGATGAATGTGGATAAGCAGACCAATACAGAAGGTAAACTGGGGGTTACCATCGAAATCAGCAAGTAATAACAAAAAACTATTGACATTATGAAAAATGTATTATTATCTTTGGTTGCCACACTGTTTGCAACCACAAGTTTCGCACAGAACACGGTAGTGGTATCCTTGAACCATGAGGGAGAAACCATGATGTTCTATGGTGTCGGAGCCCTGCAACAGGCAGTGACTGCGGCTGCCAGCGGTGACATCATCAGCCTCTCCAGCGGCACTTTCAATGCAGCCAATATTACTAAAGCCATTACCCTGCGAGGAGTGGGTATTGACAACGACAATCCTACTTATATAGAAGGAGGATTCACCATCAATGTGACAGAAGAAGGTTCCAACCGCTTAACTATGGAGGGAATCAGATGTAAAGGCGAAGTAAAATTGGGAGGATCGTTTTCCAGTCCACAATTTGTGAAGTGCCAGTTTTGGAGAATTAACGGTATCGCTAATACTGACGCCGTTAAGGAAGTCATGGTTGTCAACTGTAAAGTAACAGAATTCTTCCGCCTGGGAGGAAGCACGACAGTATCTCTTGTGAACAGTTATATTGCTGAACCTGGTGTTTATGAGAACGCTCACTTTATGGCTACCAATTGCATCATTTCAAAATATTGTCCAAGTGATCAGATGCAAAATTCTATATGGAAGAACTGCATCTTCTGGACAACAAATTCATATTCTTATAGACTACCGAACAGTAGTAAGGCCACAAGCTGCATAGGCATACCCAATTATTATAATATGTTTGAGAATTTGACCGACAGTCCGAACAACATAACTATGGCTGCTCTCACTGATGTATTCACAGATTTCGATTGGGAAGGTTCTTGGTCAGACGACTGGACTTTCACACTGACCGAAGCAGGCAAAGCCGTGAAAGGCACCGACGGAAAAGAGGTAGGCCTCTATGGCGGTCCGATGCCGTTCAACCTGACCCTTTCTTATCCTCTCATTTCGAAGATGGAGGTTGACGAGCAGACGGATGACAATGGAAAACTGAAAGTTGAGATTGGAGTGAAATAACTATTTCAAACATAAAATTAAAAAAGGAAGAATTATGAAGAAATTAATATTATCCGTGGTTGCCATGATGGTTGCGGCCACGAGTTTCGCACAGGAAACAGTAGTGGCCTCGCTGAGCCATGAAGGAGAAACCACGATGTTCTATGGCCTGACAGCCTTAGTAAAAGCAGCAGAGAAGGCCCAGAGCGGCGATGTCATTAACCTATCCAGAGGCATTTTCAATGCTACGACGATCAAAGTAGGTATCACGTTGCGTGGTGCTGGTATTGATAGTGACGATCCTACTTGTCTTAATGGAAATCTGCATATCGAAATCCCCTCGGACGATGCAAACCGATTCACTATGGAGGGTATTATCTGTAATAGCGAAATGAGCATGAGCGGAACCTTCTCATCACCCCAAATTGTTAAGTGCAAATTGAATGAAGGCTTTACCACAAAAACTACAACTGATAACATTGACATCTTAGTAGTCAATAGCAGGGTCATAGGCCATTTCAATGTAGGAGGCATCTGTAGAATCTCCTTGATAAACAGTTACGTGGATGGAGTCACTCACTATGATAATGCTCATTTTATGGGTCTGAATTGTATTCTTTTTAAAAACCGCATGGATCAATTGCACAACTCTGTCTGGAAAAATTGCATCTTCGCTACGTCAAACCATTCAGACTATAGACTGCCAACTGATTGCGAATGTACGAACTGCATAGCCGTTGATTACTACTATGACATTTTCAGTCAACTGAAGATTAAGCCAGGCTGCTCAAGCGCATCATACGCTGAAGCCTTTAAGGATTTCACAGGCACTTATACAGACGAACAGACCTTTGAATTGTCTGACGCCGCCAAGGCAAACGAAAATTTCAAGGGTACCGACGGAACAGAGGTGGGTCTCTACGGCGGTCCGCAGCCATTCAACCTCACTCTGTCTTATCCTCTCATTTCTACGATGGAGGTGGGCGAAAAGACTGACGACAATGGTCAGTTAGAAGTAACAATTGGGGTGAAATAACTAAATATTTCATGATTATGCGTAAATATCTATTATTAACAATACTGCTCTCCGGCCTGACCTTAGGCGCGAGGGGGCAATCCGACCCGGAGATTGATTTGTCGGGACTACCAGAGAAAACGACTGCCTCGTCGCTCCGTTACTGGTTCGATACTGATGCCAACAGTGTCAAAACGGCATCCATTTCGGGCAGTGCCACCACTATTGATGCCTCTGCGCTTAAAGAAGGCATTCATACCGTGCATTACCAGATTGTGGACAGCAAGAACATTGCAGGCATTCCCGCCTCGAAAATGTTCATCAAGATTGACCCGAAGACAACAGCCACGGCAAAGTCGCTGCGCTACTGGTTCGACACCGATGCCGACAATGTACAGACCAGCAATACCCTGAATGGTGCTGCCACCATCAATGCCTCTGCGCTTAAAGAAGGCATCCACACCGTGCATTACCAGATTGTGGACAGTAAGGGTATAGCAGGTATTCCTGTTTCAGGGATGTTCATTAAGGTTGATCCCAAGACAATAGCCACGGCTAAGAAGTTGCGCTACTGGTTCGACACCGATGCTGCCAGTGTCACAACCATTGAGACCCTAAGTGGTACTACCACCATCGATGCCTCTGCTCTCAAAGAGGGCATTCATACCGTGCATTACCAGATTGTGGACAACAAGAACATTGCAGGCATTCCCGTCTCAGGGATGTTCATCAAGATTGACCCGAAGACAATAGCCACAGCGAACAAGTTGCGCTACTGGTTCGACACCAATAAGGCCTCTGTCGTGGAAACTGCTCTCAGTGAAGGTGTACAGACTATCGATGCCTCAAAATTAATGGAGGGTATCCATACCTTACATTACCAGATTGTTGACAGCAAGGGTGCTGTTGACATCCCTGTCTCTGCATTATTCATCAAGTTGGACAAGAAGACGGTGGCTGAGGCTACAGCCATCCGTTACTGGTTCGATGAGAACGATGCCAACATGGTACAGGTTGACATCAAGGAAACCATGACTATCAATGTGGGCAAACTGCGCAAGGGCGAACATTACCTGCACATGCAGTTGATTGCTGCCAACGGGGAAGTCATGCCCAGTCGCTCAGGCAGTTTTGAGATGGTCACAAAGATTGTCAGGGGCGATGCCAACGACGACGAGGCCATCAATGTGGCGGATATCGTGATGATCGTGAACTACATCGAAGACCCGGAGAATCCCGCTGAGAACTTCAATGCGGACAATGCCGATGCCAATGACGACGGTGTTGTGAATGCCGACGACATCGTGGAGACCACATACATCAGTATGAATGGAAAGTCATCCTGGACGAAGGTCGGTACCGGAACGTTCTCTTATGTACTTTTCTGGCCGAGCGATTACGTAGATGGTGTCCCACAACCTCGTCCTGTAGAGGGTTACGAACTCTATCACCGCGAGGGAACAGATTTGTACAAAATCGCAAAGTGGGGTAATGGAACACCTGTTTCATACTATTTCACCTGGGATAAGGAGACCAATGTCATTGCCACCCAAAAGGGACCGATAGGAGAGAATGATATGCTCGTATGGGATGTGTCTACCTTTAATAGTAGCGATTATCCCTACGAGAATTACCCCAGTAAGTATGTTCCGGGTGAAAAGACTTTCTATTTCTACAATGTCTATATGTATGCATCAGGAAGTTATCTGGGTATAAGGGCTATTCCTGAGACATTCGTCGTAGAGTGGGATGCAGCGAATTAAACATGAATCTATTTAGGTCAAGAATAAACAATCTGGATTAGATATGAGAAGACTACAACTTATCATCATGATGTTGCTGGCATTGCCGATAGGAATGTTGGCACAGGGATCGACGTGGCAGGAAGCCATCGCGATCAGCCAAGGAGAAACCGGCAGTTATTCACTCGACAAAAATAAAACTGAAGCCTGGTTCAAGATTGAGGTACCCGAAGAGGGACGCGTTGTAATTACCCAGACACTGAGCGACAACCTTGAGATGAGGTGGGTAGAAGTCTGCCGTTCAAATGGAGATCAGACACCCGTCGGTCGCACCAGCATGTGGTGGATGAAAAACAACGAGTCCTTAGAAGTCACTGATATCGGCAAAGGTACGTACTATCTGCATGTGAGTCGAGAAGGCGGAGCAGGTACCTGTACGCTGAAATACGACTTCACCCCTTGTCCGCGAGCCAATGATGCCGAACCGAATGACAATGTTGGTGAAGGCGATGAGATTGCCGCTGGGCAGACAGTAGAGGGACGCATTGGTTACCTCGATGCCAATGATTATCGTGACAACGACGACTGCTACAAGATCGTTGTGCCACAGGACGGTCGTATACAACTCATCACAACTTGTCAGAAGGACTACGACCTGGAATTCAGGTGGATGGAAGTCTGTTATCAGAAAGAAGACCAGACCTATCCGTCACGTACCAGCAAGTGGTGGATGGTGAACGACACACTGACCATCGAGGATGCAGGTGTGGGAACCTATTATGTCCACCTGAACCGAGAGAAAGGACATGGCGGCTACACCCTGACATACATCTTCACGCCCAATAAGTACGCCAATGACGCCGAACCAAATGACAATGTCGGAGAAGGTGATGAATTAGTCAACGGACAGACTATAGAGGGACATATCGGCTACCTCGATGCCAATGACTACCGCGACAACGACGACTGTTACAAGATTGTCGTGCCACAGGACGGTCGTATACAACTCATCACAACTTGTCAGAAGGACTACGACCTGGAATTCAGGTGGATGGAGGTCTGCTATCAGAAAGAAGACCAGACCTATCCGTCACGGACCAGTAAGTGGTGGATGGTGAACGACACGCTAACCATCGAAGACGCAGGTGTGGGGACCTATTATGTCCACCTAAACCGTGAAAAGGGACATGGCGGCTACGCCCTGACATACATCTTCACGCCCAATGAATACGCCAACGATGCCGAACCGAATGACAATGTCGGAGAAGGAGACGAGATAGCCATCGGACAAACTGTACAGGGACATATCGGCTACCTAGATGCCAACGACTATCGTGACAACGACGACTGCTACAAGATTGTCGTGCCACAGGATGGCCGTGTGCAACTCGTCACAAGTTGTCAGAAAGACTACGACCTGCAATTCAGGTGGATGGAAGTCTGCTATCTGAAGAAAGAGGACCAGACTTATCCGTCGCGTACCAGCAAGTGGTGGATGGTGAACGATACGCTGACCATCGAAGACGCTGGTGCAGGAACATACTATTTGCACCTGAACCGCGAGAAGGGTCATGGCGGCTATACCCTGAAATACCTGCTCACCCCCAACAACTTCCCCAACGATGCAGAGCCTAACGAAGAGATGGAACAGGTGACACAGGTGATTGACATTAGCGAAACGATGACAGGTCATTTGGGCTATCTTGATGACAACGACAAACGCGACAACGAAGACTGGATCAAGTTGAACACCAGTGCAGCAGCCGCTATGATGGCTGTTACCATAGAACCTGATACCACCTCGACCTTGAGATTGAGATGGGCAGACATCGTGCGCGTGAAAGGCGATAAGTCTGACGTGGTAGCCAACCAATGGTGGATCAATGAACGCACGACCCTCACTGTAAATGACATTGACGACGCAGATTACTACATTCATATCTGTCGTGAACAAGGTCAGGGCGGCTATAGTATTTCCTACAATGCCATCGAGCGCGCTGCAGACTCGGATGTGCGTATCGCATTCATCGGACAGAACAGTGTCCGCCTGGGTGTTCCCAGTGAATATACAGTGAAACTGGAAAACATTGAGAACCAACCTACCGGAAAGTTCTTCCTGTTAGTCCATGCAAGCGATGACATCAAACTGCTGGGGTGCAAACTACCTGGTCTGAATGGAGTAGAGGAACTGCCTATGGACAGCATCTCTTATGACGGTGACAAGTCGATGGTATTCCTCGTACCCAGTATGAATCCCTATGAGGAGTATTCCTTCAATATCCTGGCAGAGGGACTGACCATGAACGAGGCACGCTCATTTGACAGGGATGTGGCTGGTGGACGTCAGAAGATTGTCATCAGCGGTACCACATTCCTGATTGTCACGGCATTGGTGGCCATCGACTATGCCGGTGACAAGGTGACGGAGTTCATGACAGATGTCATCAATGAGCACATTGACCTCGACGAGAAAGAACTAGCCTACTATCGTGAGCACGTTAATCATAAGGTGGATCAGCAATTGGCTACATACAAGAAGGACACTGGTGAAGGCGTCGTCGTGGCCAAGCGTGCTATAAAGACTGTTGCCACGAGTTGGATGAGCACATTACCTGGCGGAGGAGTCATCAACTTCTTCGGTGAACTGTTGGAGACAGCAAAGACCTTCAGTGGTGCCATCACTCGTCGCTGGATGTGGTGGACGACAAAGGAAACTGATGCCAACTATAAGGAGTGGGAAAAGAAATATAACACACGAATGCTTGACGCAAAGTACGGCTGCAACCGTGTCGTCCGCTCCTGGGATCCCAACGAGATGGTTGGTCCTGTAGGCTTCGGCGACGAGAATTACATCCCCGAGACCCGCACGATGGACTACCGCATCCTCTTCGAGAACAAGAA
Source organism: uncultured Prevotellaceae bacterium (assembly GCA_902784565.1). GTDB lineage: Bacteria > Bacteroidota > Bacteroidia > Bacteroidales > Bacteroidaceae > Prevotella. The sequence goes on along the minus strand of CACZVE010000019.1, from coordinate 14,042 downwards.
GGAGGCTACCGCACCGGCCTATAGGGTACAGATAACCAACGAACTTGACGAGAATGTCTTTGACATTAACAGTGTACGCTTCGGTTCTACCAGCCATGAAGGCATCGAGTACAACTGGAAGATGAGTCGTGAGGGTAACAAACTCACTTGGGACATCAAGGGCATCGAACTGCCGCCAAACGTGAATGCACCGGAAGGCGAGGGTTACGTGACCTTCTCAGTCAATCTGAAGCCGGGTCTTAAGAATGGTACCCAGATCAAGAACAAGGCGACCATCATCTTTGATGTCAACGAGCCTATCGAAACGAACGAGTACATCAATACGTTAGACCTTAATGGTCCGACAACGGAGATGGTGTCTGCAGGAGAGAAAGACGGTAGCATGATTATCAAATGCACTGGTACCGACAATGAGTCAGGCATCAGTTACTTCAGGTACTATGCTTCCTATAAGGACGGAGACTTTGTGTATATCGGCGATGACACGTCGTCGGAGTTTACTTACCCACTGCCAAGTGGTACCACTGCCGCTGACTACAAGTTCTATGCCCTGGCAGTAGACAACGTGGGCAATACTCAGAAGACGGCTCCTGCCCCCATCGACTACACTGGCATCCGCGAGATTACCTACCAGGCACTTGACGGTTCCGGATGGACGGTCTACACATTAAAGGGTGTAAGGGTGGCTCATGGTGACGGTCCGATGCAACTCGCCCTGCCTGCTGGCATCTACGTCATCCGCAACGGAAAGAGCGCCCGTAAGGTGATCATCAAGTAGAGATTAATCTGCAAGAATATGTCAATTGCATGCGATTTATCGTGTGCAATTGACATTTTTATGCAAAAAGACGAAAGATTATTGCGGTTTGTCGGATATTTGCAGTAACTTTGCAGCCAAATATAGAAAAGTAACGGTATGAAACTATTCGACGTATATCCGCTCTTCGATGTGAACATCGTGAAGGGCAAGGGCTGCAAAGTGTGGGATGACAAAGGTCAGGAATACCTCGACCTGTATGGCGGACATGCCGTCATCAGCATCGGACACTCGCACCCGCACTATATAGAAAAGGTGACGGAGCAACTGAGTAAGATCGGGTTTTACTCCAACTCGGTCATCAACAAACTGCAGGTAGAACTGGCTCAGCGATTGGGGAAGATCTGCGGCTACGACGACTACCAGTTGTTCCTCATCAACTCCGGTGCCGAGGCCAATGAGAACGCCCTGAAACTTGCTTCGTTTAAGACGGGCAAGACCCGCGTGCTTTCCTGTGAGAAGGCTTTCCATGGGCGCACAAGTCTGGCCGTCGAGGTCACGAACAATCCTAAGATCATCGCCCCTATCAATGATAACCATCACACACGTTTCCTGCCGATGAACGATCTCGAGCCATGGGTACGGGAACTGTCCAAGGGCGGTGTGGCAGCCGTCATTCTGGAGTGCATCCAGGGTGTGGGCGGTATCCAGATGGCTACGCCGGAATTCGCCCAAGGACTGGCCTACGCCTGTAAACGTTATGGCGCCGTGCTGATCTGCGACGAGATCCAGTGTGGCTACGGACGGAGTGGTAAGTTCTTCGCCCACCAGTGGCTGGGCATCAAACCCGACATCATCACTGTGGCCAAAGGCATCGCCAACGGTTTCCCGATGGGTGCTGTCCTGATTTCGCCAGAATTTGAGCCGGTCTACGGACAACTCGGCACGACCTTCGGCGGCAATCACCTTGCCTGTGCAGCCGCACTGGCCGTACTCGATGTCTTCGAAGACGAGGGACTGGTGGAGAATGCCCGTGTCATAGGCGACTACCTGATGGAAGGTATCAGGAATATCGGCAGTTCACACATCAAGGAGGTACGCGGTCGTGGTCTGATGATAGGCATTGAACTGGATATGCCACACGCGATGGTACGTAAACCTCTCATCAAACATGAGCACTGCTTTACGGGCTGTGCCGGCCAGAATATCCTGCGTCTGCTGCCGCCCCTGTGTCTCACGAAAGCAGAAGCCGACGACTTTATTGAAAGACTGATCAGAGTAAAACCGGAAGAATTATGAGAATATCAGTGATAGGCGCTGGTGCCATGGGCGGCGCCACCGTGGAAGGCCTCATCAAAGGCCAACAGTTCAGAAATGAAGACATCACCGTCAGCGACCCGTCCCAGGCCGTGGTGGAGAAGTTTGAAAAGACTGGCGTCAGCGTGACTACCGACAACAAACTGGCTGCCGACAGTGCAGACATTGTCTGTGTCGTGGTGAAGCCCTGGCTCGTGGAACAGGTACTGAAGGACATCAAACCAGAACTGGACCCGAAAAAACAGGTTCTGATTGTGATTGCAGCGGGTGTCCCCTCGGCCAGCATCAAGGAGTGGTTGGGCGAGAACTGTCCGCCACTGTTCCTTGTCATTCCGAATATCGCCATCGCCGAGATGGCCTCAATGACATTCATCGTGCCGTGTGGTGCCGTGGCACAGCACCATATAGAATTGGTGAAAGGTATCTTCGACGAGATGGGTAATACGCTCATCACCGACGAACAGCACCTGGCAGCAGGCACCACTCTCGCCTCCTGCGGTATCGCCTACGCCATGCGCTATATCCGTGCGGCCTCTGAGGGCGGTGTGGAACTCGGTTTCAAGGCTGATGATGCCAAAAAGATTGTGATGCAGACGATGAAGGGCGCCGTGGAACTCTTGGAGGCCAGTGGTCTGCACCCCGAAGCCGCCATCGATCTGGTGACAACCCCTGGCGGCGTGACAATCAAGGGGCTGAACGAGATGGAGCACGCAGGATTTACCTCGGCAGTGATTCGCGGCTTAAAAGCAGGAGCAAAGTAATTATTTTAGATATGGACGAACAATTAAAGCAAATCGGTGAGCGCCTGCGCGGACTGCGCGACGTGCTCGACATTCCAGTGAGTGAGATGGCAGAGACCATCGGCATCTCAACAGAGAAATATGAGAAGATAGAGTCTGGCGAACTGGACATTACCATTTCCAATCTGATGAAGATTGCGCACAAATATGGGGTTTCAACGGAGGAACTCATCTTTGCCGAGGCACCACACATGAAATCATACTATGTGACGCGCAAAGGCCAGGGTATGAGTATCGAACGTACGAAGGCCTATAAATACCAGAGTCTCGTGGGCGGTTTCGTCAACCACAAGGCCGATGTGTTTATTGTCACAGTAGAGCCGAAGCCCGGTGCCCGCACCATCTACAAAAACTCACACCCGGGTCAGGAGTTCAACCTTGTGCTCGAAGGCCAGATGGAACTATATATCGGCGGCAAGACGATTGTGCTTGACGAAGGCGATTCGATCTATTTCGACTCTACCAAGCCCCATGGCATGCTCGCCGTCGGTGACAAGCCCGTGAAATTCCTTGCATTTACAGTAGAATAGACTAGACTTATATGATTGAGAGATTTTTGAAGCAGACGACATTCACGTCTGTAGAAGATTACAATAAGAACCTGGAGTTCATCATCCCGGAGAACTTCAACTTTGCCTACGACGTGATGGATGTCTGGGCCGAGGAGAAACCCGAGGGTCTTGCCATCCTTTGGACTAACGACCAAGGTGAAGAGATCCGTACGACCTTTGCCGAACTGAAGGAACAGACAGACCAAGCCGCCTCGTATCTGATGTCGCTTGGCATCGGCAAGAATGACCCCGTCATGCTGATCCTGAAACGCCGCTACGAGTGGTGGGTAGTGATGCTCGCCCTCTGTAAGATTGGTGCCATCGTGATTCCTGCCACCCATATGCTGACGAAGCACGATATCGTCTATCGGAATACACGGGCAAGCGTGAAAGCAATTATTTGCGTGGATGATTCCTACGTGGTGAGCCAAATTCAGGCGGCCATGTCTGAAAGTCCGACGGTAAAGCAGTATGTCGCCATCACCGACCACGGCAAGCCCATCCCCGAAGGATTCCACGACTGGCAGACGGAATGGAAAAAATCCCCAAAGTTCGTACGTCCCGCCTTTGTCAATACTAACGACGATACTATGCTGATGTATTTCACTAGCGGAACGAGCGGCGAACCGAAGATGGTGGCCCACGACTACCTCTATGCGATGGGGCATCTGTCAACGGGTGTCTTTTGGCACAACCTCCATGAGGGTTCGCTTCATCTGACCGTAGCCGACACCGGCTGGGGCAAGGCCGTCTGGGGTAAGTTCTATGGCCAGTGGTTTGCGGGGGCGACCGTGTTCGTATTCGACCACGAGAAGTTCAACGCAGACACACTCCTGCGTCAGATGGAGAAATACAAGGTGACAAGTTTTTGCGCTCCCCCGACCATCTACCGCTTTATGATACGAGAGGATCTGAACAAATACGACCTTTCTTCGCTGGAATACTGCTGCACAGCCGGTGAAGCCCTTAACCCCGCTGTTTTCGACAAACTCAAAGAGAAAATTGGACTCAATATCATGGAGGGTTTCGGCCAGACCGAGACCACGATGACACTCGGCACCTTCCCCTGGATGACACCGAAGCCAGGTAGCATGGGTATCCCCAATGCCCAGTACGACATCGATCTCATCCGCGCCGACGGCACGCCCTGTGAGGATGGTGAGAAAGGTGAGATTGTGGTACGTGTAGGCGACCGCAAACCCATCGGACTCTTCAAGGAGTACTACCGTGATCCCGAACTGACCCGCGAGGCCTGGCATGACGGACTCTACCATACAGGCGATATGGCTTGGCGCGACGAGGACGGTTACTACTGGTTCGAGGGTCGTATCGACGATGTAATCAAATCCTCAGGTTATCGCATTGGTCCGTTCGAGGTGGAGAGTGCCCTCATGACGCATCCCGCTGTGGTAGAATGCGCCATTACCGGTGTACCCGATGACATCCGCGGCATGGTAGTGAAGGCTACCGTCGTACTCGGTAAGGAATGGAAGGACAAGGCTGGCGACGACCTCATCAAGGAACTGCAACAGCACGTCAAGAAAGAGACGGCTCCCTATAAGTATCCCCGCATTGTCGAGTTCGTCGATGAATTGCCCAAGACCATCAGTGGTAAGATCCGCCGTGTAGAGATCCGGAAAAAAGACGCGGAGAAATAATGGCGGCACATAATGAGTTAGGGAAGTGGGGCGAGGATCTGGCCGCAGCCTATCTGGCAAAGAAAGGCTACGAGATTCTCGAGCGCGACTGGAAGTCAGGACACCACGACCTTGACATCATTGCCAGAGACGAGGATACGCTTGTCATCATCGAAGTGAAGACCCGTCGCAACCGATTGTTCGGTGATCCCGAAGAAGCCATTGACTACAAGAAACGGATGAGTCTGCAGTCGGCCATCAACCATTATGTCAAGAGTCATCGCACAGGGCGGGACATACGTTTTGATATCATCAGCATCGTCGGGACAATAGGCTCGACACCAGAGATAGAGCACATCAAAGATGTAACACTGATATGAAAAGAAGAATAGTTATCAAGATAGGTTCAAACGTGTTGACACGGACAGACGGCAAACTGGACGTCACCCGTATGTCGGCATTGGTTGACCAGGTTGCCTGGCTACGGAAGCAGGATATCGAGGTGATACTCGTATCATCAGGTGCCGTCGCTTGCGGACGACGCGAACTGACCGTAGACCATTCGCTCGACAGCGTAGAACAGCGTCAGTTGTTTTCTGCCGTCGGACAAGTGAAACTGTTTCGCGAGTTCAATATCCACGTGGGACAAGTACTCACCATGAAAGAGAACTTCGAGCCCGGTGAACAGTACCGTAACCAACGAGCCTGTATGACGGTGATGCTGGAGAACGATGTACTGCCTATCGTCAATGAAAACGACACCGTGAGTGTCACCGAGTTGATGTTCACCGATAACGATGAACTCTCGGGTCTCATAGCACAGATGATGCAGGCCGATACACTCATCCTGCTTTCCAATATCGACGGCATCTACGACGGTCATCCCGACAATCCCGCGTCGCGCATCATTCCCCGTGTGGAGCCCGGCACCGACCTGTCGCAGTACATCAAAGAAGAGAAGAGTGCCTTCGGCCGTGGCGGCATGCACTCGAAGTACACAACCGCCAGCAAGGTATCGCAGGCTGGCATCCGTGTCATCATCGCCAACGGCGAACGCGAGAATATCCTCATCGATATAATGAACCAACCCGCATCAACCCCACATACTGAATTTACACCATGCAACTGAAAGAGACTTTTGAAAAAGTAAAGCGTGCCAGCAAGAGTCTGGCCCTGCTGAGCGACGAGCAACGCAACGAGATACTGAATGCCGTTGCCGATGCTATTATATATAATAAGGTGAGAATCTTAGAGGCAAATGCTCAGGACCTGGCCAAGATGTCGAAAGACAATCCCCTCTACGACCGCCTGCAACTGACGGAGAGTCGCTTGGAAGGTATCGCCGCCGATATGCGGAACGTCGCCACCCTGCCGACTCCCCTCGGACATATCACCAAACAGAAAACGTTGCCGAATGGTCTGCGTCTCTGTCGTGTCAGTGTGCCGTTCGGTGTCATCGGCATGATTTACGAGGCACGTCCGAATGTCACGTTTGATGTCTTCTCGCTTTGTTTCAAGAGCGGTAACGCCTGTGTGCTGAAGGGCGGTAAGGATGCCGATTGTAGCAATCGCGAAGAGGTTGCCCTCATCCATGAGATACTGGAGAAGTATGGTGTGTCGAAGGATGTCGTTGCCCTGTTGCCCGCCACCCATGAGGCTACGGGCGAGATGCTCAATGCTGTGGGCTACGTGGACCTCTGCATCCCCCGTGGCGGACGAAAACTCATCGACTTTGTCCGCAACACCGCTCGCATCCCAGTCATCGAGACAGGTGCCGGCGTGGTGAATACATACTTCGACAAGGACGGCGACTTGGAGATGGGTCGCGCCATCATCAACAATGCCAAGACCCGCCGTGTCTCGGTCTGCAACGCGCTGGACTGCCTCATTATACACGAGAGTCGCCTGAACGACCTGCCCTCCCTCTGCGAGATAATGGCCGAGAAGAATGTCATCATCTATGCCGATGAAAAGGCTTATGCTGCCCTCGATGGGAAATACCCCTATCTGGAAGTTGCCACGGCAGACAGTTTCGGCACGGAATTCATGGACTATAAGATGGCCATCAAGACCGTTACTTCTCTCAATGAGGCGCTGGCCCATATCGACGAGAACGGCAGTGGACACAGTGAGGCCATCGTCACGATGAATGAGGAGACTGCCCGTAAGTTCCAGGCTCACGTCGATGCAGCCTGTGTCTATTGGAATGCGCCCACCTCGTTTACGGACGGTGCCCAGTTCGGCCTTGGTGCCGAGATTGGCATCAGCACGCAGAAACTGGGTCCGCGTGGTCCGATGGCACTCGAGGAGATATGCACCTATAAATGGCTCATTGAGGGCGAAGGGCAGACTCGCCCATAAATTCCCATTATACCCATTAACCCAACATTACAGAAATGAAAAGTTTTATCAACGTAGAGGATATCGGCGACCTCCAGAAAGCACTCGCCGAAGCACAGGAGATTAAGAATGACCGTTACAAATATCAGCATCTGGGCAAGAACAAGACCCTGATGATGATTTTTTTCAATAATTCTTTGCGCACGCGTCTCTCCACCCAAAAGGCTGCCATGAACTTAGGTATGAATGTCATCGTGCTCGACGTGAATGCCGGTGCCTGGAAACTGGAGACCGAACGTGGTGTCATCATGGATGGTGACAAGAGCGAGCATCTGTTGGAGGCCATCCCCGTGATGGGCTGTTACTGCGACCTGATCGGCGTTCGTTCCTTTGCCGGACTGACTGACCGTGAGTACGACTATGCCGAAACAGTGCTGAATCAGTTTATCAAATACTCTGGCCGTCCCGTCTTCGCCATGGAGACGGCCACCGTACACCCTCTTCAGGCCTTTGCTGACCTCATCACCATCGAAGAACATAAGGTGGTGGAACGTCCGAAGGTCGTGCTGACATGGGCGCCTCACTGCCGTGCCTTGCCGCAGGCGGTGCCGAACTCATTCGCCCAGTGGATGAACGCCGCCGATGTAGACCTCGTCATCACTCACCCCGAGGGTTACGAACTCGATCCGAAATTTATCGGCAATGCCCGTGTGGAGTACGATCAGAAGAAAGCCTTCGAAGGTGCAGACTTCATCTACGCCAAGAACTGGAGTAACCCTGGTGTGACGAATCCTGCCGACTACGGCAAGATTACGTCAAAGGATATGTCATGGACGGTAGATACTGAGCACATGTCGTGGACTAACAACGGTAAGTTCCTACACTGTCTGCCCGTACGCCGCAACCTCATCGTCACCGACGATGTGATTGAGTCGCCCAACAGCCTCGTCATCCCCGAGGCCGCCAATCGGGAAATCTCCTGCTCAGTCGTCATCAAACGGATGCTCGAAAGCCTATAAGACAAGAAGAGTGAGGTCTACCGCCTCACTCTTCTTTTTTCTCAAAATAAGCCGCCACCCGATCCATGATGTTCTGACAGATATAGGGATAGTAGAATTTCAGTTCCCGATGGTGATAATTGCCTGGCACGCCGATGACAGGCATGGGGCTGTTGTCTGAATAGCCTCCCACCAGCACCAGATGATTTTCCGGTTCACATTGTGCCGTCAACGTATCGACGCGCTCATGATCAACAACAACGAAGGATGTACTGGCCGTATCCGTCCGCCAGTTCACCGGATTGATGCATAACAGGTTGCCACCGCTCACCACCGGAATGGTGTCTTCTACTGAGCGCACGGAGTTAAAGCATATCGTCACCCCGGTATCTGTTTCTCCCTGTGCTGGTCGTATCAGCGGACAGGCATCCAGATCTTCCTGCGTCACCTTATAGCCAATGACATAAGCCGCCACCATCCGCGAAGCAATGCTGTCGGGCATCTGTCGTAAGATGTCTATCATGGCATGCGCCCCCTGACTGTAACCTGCTATCAAAAAAGGCCGGCCCTGATTATAATGTTCCAGATAAAAATCCCAACTGCGCCGCACATCCGACAAGGCAACAGGCAATCGTGCCAATGTAGCCTCCATAGAACTCCAAGACTGCATGGACACCTGACGGTAATAGGGCGAGAAATAGTTGCAGTCGCCAGAATAAAAAGAGTCCACAGCATGCATTTCATGGGCCATACGTCCCCGCAGGTAGTCATCATAGGTATCAGCTAAGTGGCAAGTGTCATCGCCTATCATGTGATCGCCTGTCTCAGTAGAGATGATATAGAAAAGGTCAGCCCTTCCCCCTCGGTCACGGATAAACCACTGCGACGAATCGGCATAGACCGGTTCCGGTGGGATGGGGCCAATCAACGAATCCCTGCCATCGGCCCAAGAAGAGAACAACAATAGCAGACCCATCCCCAAAAGCATCATCAATGCCCTTTTCCTTCTTATCATCGTCGTGGTTGAATAAAATTTGGTTGCAAAGTTACAAAAAAAGCCTCTGAATCTACAGATAATTAGATATTATTTAGTATATTTGCAACCAACAAACAGAAACTGATATGATCTCATTCGAATGTGACTACAACAATGGTGCCTGTCAGGAAGTGCTCGACAATCTCGTGAAGTACAACAATGCCAAACCAACGCCCTATGGCTTTGATGCGTTTAGTGAGCGGGCAAAAAACCGTATCTGTGAGGCTTGCGGCATGCCCGACGCACAGATATTCTTCCTGACGGGTGGCACACAGACCAACGCCACCACGATTGACTCGATGCTCTATCAATATGAGGGTGTCATCTGCGTTGGATCAGGACACATTAACGTCCATGAAGCGGGAGCCGTAGAGTTCACAGAGCACAAGATCATCACCATTGCTGACACCGACGGTAAGATGGAGGCCAAGACACTCGACAAGTATCTCGACGACTATATGCACGACGGCAACAAGGACCACGCCGTACATCCGGGCCTGGTCTATATCACCTTCCCCACAGAATTCGGTACGCTCTATTCTGCCAAGGAACTTGACGATATCTATCAGGTATGCCAACGCTATGAGATTCCGCTCTACATCGACGGTGCCCGCCTTGGCTATGGTCTGATGGCAGAAGAAAACGACATCTCCCTACCCTACCTCGCCCGCCACTGCGACGTATTTTATATCGGCGGGACAAAGATCGGGGCACTCTGTGGCGAGGCTGTCGTCTTCACCAACCGCAAGGCACACAAGCATTTTTTCTCCATCCAGAAACAACATGGCGCCGTGATTGCCAAGGGGGCACTGATTGGTTTGCAGTTTGATGCGCTGTTTAGTAATAACCTATATTTCAAACTCTCTGAACATGCCATCCGGATGGCGATGCGGATGAAGGACATCTTCAAACGCAAAGGCTTTGTATTTTATGTCGACTCCCCCACCAACCAACAGTTTGTCGTCATCGATAACGAACAGGTAGAGCGGTTGAGTCGTCAGGTGGAGTTCTCACATTTCGGCCAGACCGACCACCATCACACCATCTGCCGCTTCGTCACCAGTTGGTCCACAACAGAGGAAGACATCAATGAACTTGAGCAGATATTAGGATGAAAGGACTGCTATCTAAATATGGTGCTACTGTGGTCATAGTCCTGTGGGCTGTCTTCTGCTGGTGCTTCTTCCAGTTCTTGTATCCTTATCATTTCTTCTATCACGAACAGAACCAGATATTCCTTTGGGATTGGGAATATGTTTCGGACTATTTTGATAAGACAGGAGGCGTAGCACGGCTTGTTGGCGATTTTCTTACACAATTCTACTATTACCTCTACGCAGGAGCCACCATCCTGACACTCTGCATCGCCGTAACAGGCACACTGTTCTACAAGGCACTCCGTAATTTCAGGGTTTGCCGCCAAATAGCACTTGTACTGGCACTCGTCGTGATGACCTTTGTTGCCATCTGTCACTTCAGCACGAACTATCGGCTGTCATCGACCATCTCTGTCGCAGGATGGATGCTGGTGCTATGGCTCGTCTCACTGATACAAGGTAGGAAGATGCGGCTTATCCTGACGGCGCTTGCACTATTGCCAACCTATCTGCTCTTCGGACTACCGCAGCTCAAACGCATACAGATGCCCGACTTTGCCTTAGAGAAGACCTTCGCTGTGGTCAATGAATACCAATTCGGCAACTATGACAAGGTCATCAACATCGTCAAGTCATCCGACGGTTGGAACGACCAGATGCTGTTCTTCTATAACCTCGTTCATGCTCAGCGAGGCAGTCTGCCCGATCACTTGCAGGACTTCACGCCCAACAACCTCGGCACCTTCGACAAGATTGGCCCCAAGAGCCCGCGTCTGACCATCAATAACATGAACGAACTCTATTGGGCATTAGGTGACATGACCTTCACCGAACGGGCTGCGATGATGACAAACGTGTTTGCACCTGAGAATCGCAATGTGAGGATGGTGAAACGGCTGGCAGAGTGTAATATCGTCAGCGGTGACAGTGCCGCAGCGCAGAAATACCTGCGAATTCTCGGAAAGACCTTCGCCTACCGTCAATGGGTCGATGCGACACAGGAATTGTTATCAAGGGGACAGATGCCGCAGTATCTGGCACAGAAGACCAAGTTCGTAAACCATCATGATACCATTACCGTCAGTGACAATGCCCATTTCCTGATGATGCAACTCCTCGATCACAACCCAGACAACACGATAGCCCTCGACTATATCCTCTGCAGCAACCTATTGCTGAAAGATATTGCCAACTTCAAACGCGACTATGACCGCTACTGCATCAATACTGACAAGCCCCGTTTGAAACCATTGTATCAAGAGGCCCTTTGTATCTGGTTAGCCGGTACCAATGCCCCGCAGGAAGAATGGGAGAAATATATCAAGATGAACGATGTTATGCAGAAGTTCATCGCGTATAATAACCAACGCGGCAATGCAAGATTCAAGGGTACATACTGGTATTACTTCGACAAGATAAAAGCCCCGGAGATATGAAGCATCTGTTATATCTGATCATACTACTCTCACTGTTTTCCTCCTGCACCCCTACCCCTGAAAATGTGCAGAAGAGCGACTTGCTGCCCCCTATCTATCCGGACTATTGCGATATAACTATCCCTGAGAATATCGCTCCACTGAACTTCCTGCTCAGGGGAGATTGCGAGGCCGTTGAGGTAAAGGCTGGAGAGACGACAATCAATTCCAAGGGAAATGAAGTTGTTTTCGGTATGGATGACTGGAAAGAACTGCTATCGCAGTATGCCGGCAAGCAAATCTCCATTACCGTCACGGCCTTGATTGACGGACAATGGACAGAGTTTAGGCCCTTCACATGGACTGTGGTCAAGGACAAGATAGACCCCTATCTCACATATCGTTTGATAGAACCTGATTATGAGATATGGAATCAGATACAGATACAACAGCGCTGTGTGGAGAACTTCGACGTAAATGCCCTTGGTCACTACGAGCAGTTGGAAAACCGTTGTATGAACTGTCATACCTATGGCAACCAAGACCCGCAACTGTCAATGATGTACGTCAGAGGTCCTGGCGGTGGGGCTATCTTGAATCAAAGCGGAAATCTTCGCAAACTGAATCTCAAGACTTCAGACATGGTTTCCGGTAGTGTGTATTTCGGGTTCAGTCCTGATGGTCGTTATATCACATTCTCCACAAATGTGATTATCCCAGGCTTCCATTCTCTTGCCAGCAAGCGACTTGAGGTCTTTGACAGCAAGTCGGATGTCTATGTCGCAGACTTGAAGACCAACACGATGCTGCGCAGTTCTCTTTTAAGTGACAGCACGGTCTTTGAGACATTCCCCACCTTCTCGCCCGATGGCAAATACATCTATTACTGCGCTGCCGACAGTGTCCTCCTGCCTCGCGATATCAAACAACTGCAATACAAACTTGTCCGTATCCCCTTCGATGAGTCAACGGGACAGTTTGGTAATTCGGTAGACACACTTCATCTTCCAGACTCCAAATCCGTCTGTCATCCCCGGATATCTCCCAATGGCAGACATCTGCTCTATACCGTTGCCGACTACGGCACCTTCCCCATCTGGCATCCAGAGGCAGACCTTCAGCTGATGGATCTTCATACTGGCGCCATCGACACCCTCGCCATCGTTAATAGCGAGAAAAGCGACACTTATCACTCGTGGTCATCAAATAGCCGCTGGTTTGTCTTTGCCTCGAAGCGCGACGATGGCCTCTATGGCAAACCTTACTTCTGTTATATCGACAAAGACGGCAAAGCTCACAAACCTTTCTGTCTGCCGCAGGCACATCCGACTTTCTACGACAATAATCTGAAGTCGTTCAATGCCCCTGAGTTAGGCAAAGGGAAAGTGCCCTTCGACATCGATGATGTTGTCAGGGCAATGCAATTAGAGGCTGAGGAATTCAAATAATCACCTGACTTTCGTTTCAACGCGCTGGTCAGAGACTATCTCATGTCCCGCATTATAGGCATCGAAGTCCACTTTCGTCTTCGTGAAGTCTGGCGTATTGAATGAATAAAGGCTCTTGCTATAGTATTCCTGGGGATTGCGTTGAGGCAGCAGGAAGGGCTTCGACAACTGCCCCTTATCGTCGATGCTCGCTAGATAAAGGCGGCTGTAGAGTCCGTCGCCACGTCGGCTGGTGAAGACAATCCAATGAGAATTCACGTTCCAGTTATGGTAACTGTCGGCCTTGTCGCTATTAATCTCCTTCATCTCGCGGGCTTCGCCTGTCTGCAGGTCCAACAGCCACTGGTCACTCTCGTTGTGCCAGACGGAGAAATAGCCGTAGTCCATCAGCGTGAACAGGATATACCTGCCGTCGTAGCTGGGACGAGGCCAGGTGAGACTCTTCCCCATCGCCACGGCGTTGAAGAGCGTGTCCACCTGCTCTCCAAACTTGCACGTCTCAGGATCAAAGGCAATCTTACAGAGGTTATACTGTTCTTCCTTGTAATGCTCTGGATATTCCTGTTGCAGGCAGGTCATATAATATAAGGTCTTTCCGTCTGGAGAGAACACAGGGGAGTTCTCACTCCAGTCCTTCGTCTGCAAC
>CACZVE010000018.1 GCA_902784565.1 uncultured Prevotellaceae bacterium | reverse complement strand
TTTCTTTGTCTTTTCTATTACTCTGTCCATATCGTTTCACCTTTATAATATCTAACTAATTGTTCCTTCACCATTGCCATCAACTGACATTGCAGCAAGGTGGCCTTCGAATTGAGCAACTGCGATGAGGTGGTGTGCAGGTCGATGGCTGTACTCAGTCCCTCTTCAAACTTGCGACGGGTCAACTGGTAGGCCAAACTGTCAGCCTCTACCTTCTTCTCCATCTGGGCAGTCTGTTTCAGATAGCCTTGCAGGTCCTGCCAGGCCTCCCGACTGAGTTTCTCCACCTCCAACTGCTTCTGTTCGTAAGCCTCCTGGGCTATCTTGTAGCCATTCTTTGCCTTTCGGATGCTGGTAAGCGTCTGCAAGCGATTGAAGAGCGGAATGCTCAGTGTGGCTCCTATATACTCGCCCATATTGTTCTTGAACTGACTGCTGAATGTGGCAGCCGACTCCGAATGAAGTGTCTTGTAATAAGTGGTGCTCAGGCCCGCACTAAGAGAGAGTGTAGGTAGTAGAGAAGCACGGGCCTGTCGCCACTCATATTTGGATGCCTGTCGCTGATAATTTGCTACAAGCAGTTCGGAATTCTGTTCAGTCGAATTTGTGATATGGTTGTTGTGAATTGCAAATTCGCCAGAACGGATGAGAAGGCTGTCTCCTAACGGATAAGCCATTGCTTTTTTCAGTTCCAGCAGTGCAGAGGCGTAGAGGTTTTGCTGGCGAATCAGTTCATAGTCAGCCTCAGCCTTCTGCGACTCCACCTGTGCCACATCGGCAGCACTCTTGCGGCCTACCTCTTCCAATAGGCGTGTCTGCTTCAACAACAGTTCGGTTTCCTCAACCTTCTCCTGAGCCATCTGTACCAGTCCGTCATAAAATGCCACATTGGTATAGGCCAGCATCACGGCTAATGCCGTCTGGTCCTGCTGTTGTCTCAGGCTGGCCCGTCCCATCAGCACACTGGCCTTTGCGGCTTTCAGGGCGTGAATGCGGCTGAACCCGTCAAATACGGGTAGTGAGGCAGATAGGGAATAGCCATTATAGAAGGTACTGACATCAGTATAGGTGTTTGTCTCTGGGTCGATGGCTCGTCCGAAGTTATACTGTGCCCCTATGCCTGCATCCACGTCTGGCAGGAAACTGCCTATGGCTTTCGTCTTCTGAGCCTTGTAGTTGTCAAGTTCCAACTCAGCCCGTTTCACCTCGTGGTTATGCTCTACGGCATATTGCATACACTGCTGCATCGTCCACGTCTGCGCTGCGGAAGTGAAAAACGAAAAGTAAAAAGTGAAAAATATAAATACTGTTCGTCGCATATTCTTTTGTTTTTTGACGATGCAAAGGTAGGCTTTTCTCTTCTTACGTGCAAGCATTTTAGGTTGCCCAGATGCAGAACGTCTAAAATTTATACACTTCACCGTATGATTTCTTGACGGAAAATGATTACCTTTGCACCATGAATAATTACGGAACCATATTGATCGTTGATGACAATGCTGCCATACTGACGGCGATGCGCTATCTGCTCGATGCCACTTTCGAGCAGGTTCTTACCACAAGCACGCCAGATGATATCCTGAAACTGATGGCTCAGCAACCCATCGATCTGGTAGTACTCGACATGAATTTCACCCTTGGCGTGAATACTGGCAATGAGGGACTCTTCTGGCTTCGCACCATCCGTAAGCAGCATCCGCAAACGCCTGTGGTGCTGCTCACTGCCTATGCCGATGTGAACCTGGCAGTAAAAGGACTGAAGAATGGTGCTGCCGACTTTATCACGAAGCCTTGGGACAATGACGAACTGGTACGCAAACTGAAGGATGTGCTCGATATGCAGAACGAGATCGTCAGTCTCGATGAGATGGAGAAAGAGCATATCCGTCGTACCATCGACCATTGTCACGGTAATCTTACGAAGGCAGCAGAACTGTTGGGTATTACACGGCAGACACTCTATAACAAGATGAAAAGGCTTTGAGAAGTGAAAAGTGAGAAGTGAAAAGTTTTATGAATGTGCTTTTATATATAATAATAGGTATGATGGCTGTGGTCGGCGGCTGGTGGTTTATTCGCCACCAGCGAAAGCTTCGATTGCGTGCCCATCTGATGCAGGAAGCCATCCGTAACAGGGACTTCACCTTTCGAATGCCAACAGACGGTATGTTCTTTGGGGAGCGAGCCATGCAGGATACTCTGAACCAACTGGGTGAGACCATCCGCCAGCAAGTGAATCAAAGCGAAGTGGAATCGTGGGAGCGCCTCACTCGTGTGCTGACCCATGAGATCATGAATGCCACTGCCCCAATCACGAGTATCAGCCAGTCGCTGCTCAATCGGACGGATGTGAAAGAGACACCACTCGAAGACGGTATCAGGGCCATCTATGAGACATCGCAGCACTTGAATAACTTCGTCGTGAACTACCGCAAGATGTCTGAACTTGAAAAGCCTGTATTAGGCGATGTCAATCTCAGTTCGATGATTGATGATGTGAGTAAGGCCTATCCTGAACTGATGTGGGAATTGAATGTTCCTACCGATCTGGTGGTTCGTGCCGATGCAGGAATGTTGCGACAGGTACTGATGAATCTGACGAAGAATGCCATTGAGGCTCATGCCCAGAAGATGGTAATGGAAGTGATTGATGACGATAAAGCAGATGACATCAGTCTCTATATAGGGAATAATGGACAACCCATCCCAGCCGAAAACCGCCAGTCGCTCTTTGTACCCTTCTTCACCACCAAGCGAGGCGGTAGCGGCATTGGTCTTTCACTGAGTCGCAGGATGATGATGTTGCAGGGAGGCATGCTTGAACTCGCAGAAAGGCCCCGTCAAGGGTGTCATACAGCCTTTATCTTGAAAATTATTCGTTGTTCATAGTGCAAAATCATAATTATTTTGTATCTTTGCGGCCAAATATAAATAGGTACGTACAGATATGATACAATCGATGACTGGCTACGGCAACGCCGTGGTGGCTTACAAGGACAAAAAGATTCATGTAGAGATCAAGTCGCTGAACTCCAAGCAACTCGACTTGCAGACCCGTATTGCTCCCCTCTATCGTGAGAAGGAGATGGAGGTGCGTCAGATGGTGGCAGAGGCTCTTATCCGTGGGAAGGTGGACATGAGTGTGTGGATAGAAAAGGAAACGGCTGTGGATGCGACTCCTGTGAATGCTGCTCTCGTGGAGAACTACTACCACCAGTTGAAGGACATCGCTGCAAAGGTTGGCATCCCTGAGCCGGAGGACTGGATCTACACCCTCACCCGTATGCCGGATGTGTTGACGAAGACAGATGTGGAAGTGCTCGATGACGAGGAATGGGTAGTGGTGAAGGCTGCTGTCAGTGAGGCTTTGACTAACCTTGTGAACTTCCGTAAACAGGAAGGTGCTGCCCTCCAGAAGAAGTTTACGGAGAAGATCGACAATATCGCCAGTCTGTTGGCTGCCATCGAACCCTACGAGAAGGGACGTGTGGAGAAGATAAAGGCCCGTATCGAAGGCGGTTTACAGCAGATTCCTGGGGTGGAGTACGACAAGAACCGTCTGGAACAGGAACTCATCTACTATATCGAGAAACTCGACATCAGTGAGGAGAAGCAGCGTTTGTCCAACCACCTGAAGTATTTCCGTGAGACGATGGAGGAGGCTGCCGGACAAGGCAAAAAACTCGGTTTCATTGCCCAGGAGATGGGACGTGAGATCAATACAACAGGTTCGAAGAGTAATCAGGCTGAGATGCAGAACATCGTGGTGAAGATGAAGGACGAACTGGAGCAGATCAAGGAACAAGTACTCAACGCACTTTGATATGAGAGGTAAGTTAATCATCATTTCGGCACCGAGTGGGACGGGGAAAAGTACGATTATCGGGTGGCTGATGAGAGAGCATCCGGAGTTGAACCTGGCTTTCTCCATTTCCTGTACATCGAGGGCACCAAGGGGAACGGAACAGAATGGCGTGGAGTATTTCTTCTTGACACCAGAGGAGTTTCGCCAGAAAATAGACAACGACGAGTTTCTGGAGTATGAAGAGGTCTATGCAGGTCGCTTCTATGGCACGTTGAAGGCACAGGTGGAACGACAGTTGGAGGCTGGTCAGAATGTGGTGTTTGACGTCGATGTGAAGGGTGGCGTGAATATCAAGAAGTATTATGGCGATGAGGCCCTGAGCATCTTCATCCAGCCACCATCGATTGCAGAGTTGCGTCGTCGTTTGGAAGGTAGGGGTACGGATGCCCCAGAGGTGATAGATCAGCGTATCGCCAGAGCAGAGTTCGAACTGACCTTCGCAGATAAGTTCGACAAGGTGGTTGTCAATGATGACCTCGCTGTAGCTGAGGCTGACACTTTGGAACTGGTCCAGGCCTTTCTATATGAATAATTGTCCATTATCAATTGTCCATTATCCATTATGTTAAGGACGGGGATATTTGGGGGGTCGTTTAATCCCATACACAACGGACATATCTCGCTGGCCAGACAGTTGAAGGAGAAAGCGGGACTTGATGAGGTTTGGTTGATGGTATCGCCCCAGAATCCCTTGAAGCAGGCAGCAGACCTGCTCGATGATACCCTGCGAATGGAAATGGTCCGTCTGGCCCTCGATGGTGTGGAGGGTATCATCGCCTCCGACTATGAATTTCACCTGCCCAAACCCTCTTACACATGGAACACTTTACAGGCCCTGTCGAAGGATTATCCTGACAGAGAGTTCGTACTCCTGATGGGTGGCGACAACTGGGAGCATTTTGACAGGTGGTATCACTATGAGGACATCAAGCGTTGCTATGAGGTTGCCGTCTACACCAGAACCCCAGGCGATGCTGGCTATATTGATATCAGCAGTACGGCGATCCGTGAGCGTATCAAGGCTGGCAAGGGCATCCGTAGGTTGGTACCGAAAGCCGTAGCAGACTATATCAAGGAGAAAGGACTCTATAAAGACACAAAGTGAAAGGAAGGTTCAAGATAGATCCGCTGAAATGGATAGGTTGGCTGTTCAGTCCTATCCAACAGAACGGCGCATTCTTCGTGTTTATGTTTGCGCTGGGATGGATCTGTACCCAACTTGAAATCATGCCTTACTATCTCAGGAACAGAGGTGCCGAGCCTTACGAACTGTCTGTCCCAGAGTTGTTCCTCGATATCTATTTCCTCTGCGTCATTCTAATACTTATCCCCAAGAAGATCCGTATCTGGGTAAAGGCACTGCTCTATGTTTTCTTCTATGGTGTGGCTTTGGTGGATATGTTCTGCTATGAACGTTTCGAGTCAACCCTCACACCAACGATGCTGATGCTGGCGATGGAGACAACAGGGCAGGAGTCAAGGGAATTCCTTTCCGGCTATCTTAGTTTGGAGACCATCAAGTCGGGTGTGGGTTGGATATTGTTGCTGATGATAGTACACATCCTTTGGACCTTCCTTCGATTATTCTTCTCCAGGATGCGCCAACGAATCATCCTGCCGAAGATGAATCCGCTATTCTTCAAAGTCTTCAAGGCGGTGATGGGCTGTGTGATAGCTTGGTTGTTGTATAGCAGCATCTCCCAGACATGGGATAACAAGGTGGCTATGCAACGACTCTTCTCCTACGACACCATCGGACAGGTGGAACATGAACAGACCAGGAAAGATCAGGCAAACCTTTACCTGCCTATTTACCGTCTGGCTTTCGGCATTTATGCCAACCGTCTGGCGAGTCGGCAGATTGTGCAGTTATTGGCTGCAAGCGATAAGATTCAGGTGGATAGTTGCAGTTTCCGTGTGCCGAACATCGTGTTGGTGATTGGTGAGAGTTATAACAAACACCACTCCCAACTCTATGGATACGATAAACCCACCACCCCACGACAGATGGCGCTGCAGGAGGAAGGTAGTCTGGTAGCTTTTACGGATGTCGTCTCCACATGGAACCTGACGAGTTTTGTCTTCAAGCATATGCTGTCGCTCTATGCTGTTGGGGACTCTGGCGAATGGTGCGACAAACCTCTTTTCCCAGAGATGTTCCGCAAGGCAGGCTATCATGTGACATTTATCACCAACCAGTTTCAGTCGAAAGCCAATGAGGCTGTCTATGATTTTAGTGGCGGGTTCTTCCTGAACGATCCAGAATTGAGTCAGCGGCAATTTGACACGCGTAATACTCGTCTGTATCCCTACGATGAGGGTCTGCTGAAAGAATATGATAAGTTGGCAAAGGAGGACACAGACCATAACCTGATTATCCTGCATCTGATGGGCTCTCATTTGATGTATAAGTCTCGTTATCCACAGAAGACGCGTAAGTATCTGACTGCTAAGATGTACAACCGTCCGGAACTGACCAATAAGCAACGGATGATTTTGGCTGACTACGACAACTCCTTGCGTTATAACGATTCCATCGTAACGACGGTTACCCAACGGTTTATGGACAAGGATGCTGTTGTCATCTACATGCCTGACCACGGAGAGGAGATGTTCGATGAGAAACCCTATACCTATGGTCGCAATCACTCTGCAAACATCAACAAACGTTTGGCTCGCTATGAGATGGAGATTCCTTTCTGGATCTGGGGTTCGCCACGATATAGGGAGAACCACCCCTATGGTTGGCAGGCTATCCAAAATGCGAAAGATCGTCCGATGATGGTTGATGCCTTGCCTCATCTGTTACTATATCTTGCTGGTATCTCTACCCCATTGTATAGGGCTGATTTGAATATTATCAGTCCTGAGTATAACCAGAAACGTCCTCGAATATTGAAAGGTGTTACCGACTATAATGAGTTGAAGAAATGAAAGAACTACTCACACGGAATGAATGTACGGCGATGCGGGGTGTGGCCATCCTTGCCATCATATTGCATAATTATACCCATTGGCTCAAAGGTATCGTCAGGGAGAACGAATACACTTGGCATCAGGAGAAATTCGACCAACTATGGCAGGTGCTACTAAACCCTGATGCGCTATTGCCTCTACATCTGTTCTCGTTCTTCGGACATTATGGGGTACCCGTCTTCCTCTTTCTGAGTGGCTACGGTCTGGTGAAGAAGTACGAACAGGGTTCATTGCCCGAGGTGGGTGTTTGGCGTTTTGTGCGCTATAATTACCTGAAGTTGTTCCGTATCTTCATTGTGGGTTTCGTGGCCTTTGTCATGATTGACGCCATTACACCTAATATGCACAGATATCTGTGGACGGAGGTAGTGGGCATGTTGGGTATGTTTGCCAATTTCTTCGAGAATCCCTCACGGGTGGTTTGGCCAGGACCCTACTGGTATTTCAGTATCACCCTGCAATTATATATACTCTACCGTTTAGTGTTCTACCGTTGGCGACACTGGGGAGTGATTGTGGGTTGTATGGTGGTCTGTTGGGTTTGGCAACTCTCTTGTGCAGACGATATGGTTTTGTTGGAACGACTGCGTTATAATCTCGTGGGTGGTGTGTTACCTTTCGGCATTGGTCTGTTTCTGGCACGTCACACAGGGGGACAGGAACGCTGTGTAAATATCGCGCATCATTTACAAAACGTTCCTGCCCTTTTGTGTAGTCTGGTTGTGGCTACCGCATTGGTCTTCTATCTGAGTTCTGGTTTTGGTCTTTGGTTGTTTGTGCCAGTAATGATCATAGTAGGTACAGTGGCACTGGTGAAACTGATGCCAGCACAAGTACTTACTTATAGTATCTGGCTGGGTGGTATATCAGCGTCAATGTTCGTCATTCACCCGTTGGTACGCAAGGTCTTTGTACGTCCTTATCTCCAAGACGACCTGTATGCAGGCCTGTTGCTCTATGTGACAGCCACAATTTTACTCTCATGGCTTTTCATGAAAGTCATTCAGAAAATACCCAGTCCTAAATTGTAAACGATGAGAAGGATTGTAGCATCTGATTTCGACGGAACACTTACCACGAAGGATACACTCTTAGAGTTCATCCGTTATGCTTGTGGTACTGGTGCTTTTATAAAAGGCTTCCTGCGCTATGCCCATCTGTTGGTGCTGATGAAACTCGGGCTTTATCCTAATTGGAAAGCCAAACAAAAAGTGTTTGCACATTTCTTTAAGGGGATGACATTGGAGTCTTTCGATGCTCTCTGTCAACGATTTGCCAAAGATAATCAGGATCTGCTGAGGCCGGAGGGCATAAAAACAATTAATCAGGCTTTGGGTGATGGAGCGGAAGTGCTTATCGTCAGTGCATCGATTGACAACTGGGTGCGGCCTTTCTTCAACACAGAGGAAACCCTCTGTGTTGTGGGAACGCAAATCGAAATAAAAGATGGACTTCTGACGGGCCGTTTCTTGACGAAGAACTGCTACGGACAGGAGAAGGTAAACCGTATCTTGGCACTCTATCCTAATCGCAGTGAGTATCATCTGACAGCCTACGGTGATAGTCGGGGTGACAAGGAACTACTCGCCTTTGCTGATGAATCCCATTATAAACCTTTCCGAGAGTCATGACACCATTCAAACTCTTCAAAGTCAAACCTGAGGAACGTATCCAGGCTGTGGTGGTGCTGATGGTGATAATTGCCCTCAATGCACTGTTCATCTATCGTATGCACGATCTGTTTATGCAGCCAGGTTTTGGACCCTATTGGAAAGCCTTTGAAAGGGAACTGCACCTCTCTGGTTATGACCCACTGACCTACTTAGCAGTCACAGATTGGGACATTCTCTATCAGGTCTATCGCCATCCGCTACTATCGTTTCTCATCTGGCCCTTCTGGTTGTTGAACCAAGGACTGACTGCCCTCTTTGGCGTCAATTGTGTACAATACATCGTGGCGCTTCCGTTGATGGCTTGCTCTTTTTATTCCTATATCTTCCTCTATCGCATCCATCGTGAAGTAATCGAGTTGGAACGTTGGGACACCACCCTACTGACAGCTTTTTATTTCTCCTTTGCCTATATCCTTCTCTCTATAATAGTACCTGATCACTTCACCATCTCCATGTTCCTGTTGCTCATCACCCTCTACATCTCTGGGGTGTGCATCAAGAAGGGTAGGGAGTTTAAGTGGTGGCAGTCAGCGATTCTCTTCTATATCACAGCAGGTGTCACCCTGAGCAATGGCATCAAGGTCTTTCTCTCTGGTTTCTTCGTGAATCTCAGGGATTTCTTCCGTCCCAAGTATCTGCTGTTGGCTGTTGTCCTGCCTGCAGCACTGTTGTGGGCTACAGCCACGTGGGAGTATCACCAGTATGTGTTGCCTAAGGAGAAAATCCGTGAAGAACAGAAAATAAAGAAAGCCGAGGAATTAAAGGCTCGTGTGGACCAGATGACACCCAAGGAGAGGGAACTGTTTGAGAGGCGGAAGGCGAGGCGTCAGAAAGTGTTGTGTCTTCAGGCTGAGAAGACGGGGAAACCGATGGAGGATCACGGTTTCCTGAAATGGACGGACATCTCCACTTCTCGTTGGCAGTCGATGTATGAAAATCTTTTTGGCGAGTCCGTGCAGTTTCATCAACAGCATTTTTTGGAGGATACGCTGGTACATCGCCCTGTGTTTGTGGTGTATGACTGGCTATGGAGTTATGTCGTGGAGGCTCTGGTAGTGTTGCTTTTCATTATTGGTATCTGGTGCGGACGCAGAAGCCGTTTCCTGTGGCTCTGTCTCTCCTGCTTTGGCTTCGATATGTTCATCCACTTGATTTTGGGCTTTGGCATCAACGAGGTGTTTATCATGGCACCACACTTTATGTTTGTGCTTCCCATTGCCACAGCATTTTTGTTCCGAAGCGTCCATACCCGTTGGCTCCGGATTCCCGTCGGGTTATTGACCTTATACCTATTTATATATAATGGCTATCTCTTGACAGCCTTCCTCCTCACCCCCATCAAGGCTATTATCTAAACGTGCTTATCTGTCCCGAGCCACTTCCTGATGCGCCGTGAGAGCGATTTCCCAATCTGCGAGAAATTGCCGTAGCGCAGATTGAGGAAGAGTTCTTCGAGGGAATTCTGCACTTTGATCCATGGGTGGTTCCAGGCATTGGCCTTATAGAGGCGTTCAAGATAATCCTTGTTTTCCACCATCTCCTTCGGATGCTGCAAGGGGAAGGTCAGTTCGTGGCGTTGCATGGTAAACATCCTGCGGATACGATGAGGCGTCGTCTTTAACTCTGCGGAGAAATGGGTAGAGTCTGCCATGAGTCCGATATTACTCACCTGATTCTTGGCAGGCATGATGGCAAGACAGTCATGCAACAGCATATCAGTCCAATAGATCGTTTCAAAGTATTCCTTCCCACTCTGACTGTGGTCACGGAACATCTGCATCATATCACTGCGCAGATGCCGTTCTTTGGCAATAGTCTCCAAACGTTGCAGCGTCTCGGGATCTTTCATAAATCCGTAGGTTGGATCCCAGCGCTGGGCTACCCTTCGCCATGAGGCCCAGCCCCAGATGCTGAAAGCAGAGGTAAAGAAATAACTGTCATTACAGTCTGGCGAGACCTCGTCGATGTTGAAACCTGCAATCATATTGACCCTCTCGTTATCCTCATATCTGTCGAGCATCTCCTTGCAGAAAGGGAAGAACGACTGGGCTGGTACCACATCATCCTCTAATACCATCACCTTGTCGGCAATTGAAAAGGCCCATTGATGAGAGAGGAATCCCGACGGATCGCAGCCCTGATTCTGTTCCAGATAGTTGCGATGTACCTCACACTCCCAGTCGATATGTTCATCACTGACAATCTCTCGACAAGCCTCAATCCCTGCCATATCGTGTTCACCACGAGGCCCATCCTGATAGAGCAGGAGTTTTGAGGGGCGTGCCTGGCGCACAGCCTCAAACACTTTTGCAAACGTGTCGCTGCGTGTAAAGAACAGCAGCAGTACCGCAATATCAGTCTTGGCAGGATGTTTCATACAAGTTCGGGCATGATGAATACGGAATGGATCTTCTGTTTTTCCTTTGGTGGAATCTCCATGTAGTTGCGATAGAGATCACTCAGATAGGTATCAGGATTACAAGGTGCACTGAAGGTCTTTCCCTCGAAGGTAATCGTACCCAAAGGAAAAACTGCGTCCTGACGGTGCATGATGCCATAGCCATTATTAATCAGGATATTCGAGAGGTAGACATTCTTGGGACGAACCGCACACAGTAGCCCCCACAAGCATTTGTTGATCGTATATTTGGCACCAAACCAAAAGAACTCTGCAAAAGAACGCAGAGAATAGTAATGAGCCTTATGCAGAATAGAATAACTCTTGGAGATTCCCAAGGTGATATGTTTCACCCACTTCTTCGGTAGCGTAGGATAACTGATCATCGGGAAGATATCCACATAAAGACCTTTCTGATAGTCTGCGGCGAAGTTGTCTGCCCCTTCCACATAGAATGAATTCAAGTCACGTACCTTCACAATCGGTTCTTTCGACTGGGGTTCTATCTGTGGGGTCTGCAGAAACAACCCTTCACGGAGTTCTGAGGGGGCAATACGCACAAACCGATCCAGATCTTCCTGACGCATGGCGATATCGATATCATCGTCCCAAGGAATAAATCCCCCATGACGCACAGCCCCCAACAGCGTCCCCCCATCGAGCCAATAGCCTATCTGGTGCTTCTGACAGATACGGTCTATCTCTTCGAGGATAGACAACTGTTTGAGTTGACAGGCACGCAGTTGCTGTTCCTTAAATTGCTGCAGATAGGGATTATTCATGACTTTAAGATAGATAACGTTCTACACACAGCATCTTTCATCGTGTACTGAGGCTGCCAGTCCAGAGCCTTCAGTCTGGTATTATCGAGGATGGCTCGCATTGCTATCGAAAAACCCTTTTGCTCTGTCTCTGACGGCAATTCGAATACCACCTGTTTATTGGCCCACTCGGCGCACAGTTGGGCAAAGTCCTTCAGGCGTACATTACACATCTCGTTAGAGATATTATATGCCACCCCTTCCTCGCCATGCAGCAAGACATGCAACATCGCACCGACGGCATCAGCCATATAGGTGTAGGAGAAGAGTTGTTCACCTTTACTTTTCAACACAATATCCTCGCCAGCCAAGGCCTTCTGGATGAATTGCGACGAGGCTTTGCTGTCACTCATCAACATCGTAGGACCAAACACACGACTCAATCTCACGATTTTCACTTTAGCACCTCGCTCAGCGATATACGACTGACAGAGTGCTTCACTCAGACGCTTGGATTCCGTATAACAGGCCCGTGCATTGGCCAGATTCAGTTTACCGGTATAGTCCTCTGTGAAATCATCCTCGCCACGGGCATTCCCATACACCTCTACTGTAGATGGATAGAGCACCATCGCACCACAGGCCAGAGCCTTCTCAAGAGCCTGTTCTGCGCCTTTCACATTGATATTAATCGTCTCTATCGGATACTTTGAATAAGCCAGGGGATGGGTGTTCGATGCCAACGGAATAATCACATCTGCCTGAGGTAAGTCTAAGAGTGACTCCGAGGCCTCATGTTCCACAAAATGGAAGTGACTATCCTCAAAGTATTCACCAAGTCGCAAGGCAGCCTTCTCACGACTTCTTCCCAAGGCATAGATACTGATGTTAGCACCTTTCTGATTCAGGTGCATCAGGGCATCTATCAGACAGACGCCAATCAGTCCTGTGGCACCAGTTATCAAGAATGTCTTACCGTCAAGACGGTTGATATCACGCACCTGCGAGATACGTTCCAGATCCTCCTGATAGAGAGGATGCTGTTTATGGAGTGATGTTACTTCAGCCATGTGTCCTTATCCATATTCATATAACCCTTGAACAATTCCAGATCGTCCTTCGTTGTCAGTTTGATATTCCGATCCGATCCTGCAGCGAAATGCAGGGTCTCACCCAGTTCTACCATCATCGTATTGGTGTACGACGAACCATGAATACCGATGCCTTTCTCGAAAGCCTCATGATAGGCAGCATCGAGTTTCTTAAACTGATAGGCCTGAGGTGTCGACACCCGTCGGATGGTCTCACGGGGAATATACTGTTTCGTGGTGGTCTCATCATCGGGATTCACGATAAATATCTGTTCGTTGTAGGGTAGGGATGTCACACCGTTACCATACTGCATCGCCTTCTGGATGACATCTGTCAGGACGGTGTCATCCACCAGAGGACGGATGCCGTCGTGGATAATGATGATATCATCATCCGAGGCTTTGTTTTCCAGATCATAGACACCATTGCGGATACTCTCCTGCGCACTGCTTCCACCAGTGACGATAGCCTGGAGTTTGGTGATATTAAACTGACGGGCATAGGCCCAAAGCACCTCATGCCAGCCATCCAGACAAACTACTTCGATAGCATCTACCATCGGATGACGCTGGAAACTCTCCAACGTATAGATCAGTACAGGCTTATCGTAAACGTTGATAAACTGCTTGGGGATGTCCTGTCCCATCCTGTTTCCAGAGCCTCCGGCAATAATCAAAGCATAGGTCATATCTTATTGTTTTTTGAGTTTGTTCATGAAGAAATCCTGACATTCTCTGAGAATCTGCGCCCCAGCCAGACGCATCACAGCGTAGTAGAGGATAGCGGCGAGGATGACGCGGCACAACAGTTTCAGCCAGAGGATGGAAAGCATCTGCGTGGCGAAGCCTGTGAGAGCCATCACTGCTATGGCAGCGAGGGCGAAGGGGAGGATGTCTTTCAGGAGCATCAGCAGGCTATAGCCCGTATGTCGCCTGACGAAGAAATGCCATACGAAGACCCAGAGCAATGTCAGGGCGACGTAGGCATAAACCATCATCTGGATGCCATAAGGATGGAGCAGCACGAGGGCGACAATCTGACAAACACCCAGAATCAGTGTACACCACATAAAGATGTCACTGCGCCCCTTGCTGATCAGGAGGTCTGCCAACAGGGTACTGATGGGTATCACGGCACCTGCGATGCAGATAATCTGCAGATACTCGGCACTCGTCAACCAGATTTCACCTAAGGCTAATACGATAAACTCCTTTGACACCAGTCCTACACCCAACAACAGGGGGAATGAGATGAAAGCTGCAAAACGGATCATCTTACGGAGCACAGCCAGTTGACGTTCCCGTTCGTCGCTGAGTTTTACCAGCACTGCCTGATCCACCTGCTTCACCATGTTCTGTACTAACGAGTAGCCTTTGAAGTTCCACTGGTTGGCCTGATAATACTGTCCTGTACTCTTATCCCCAAAATACTTACCCAACAGGATATTCATCACGTTGTTGTTGACTTGTGTGAGAATCTCGCTCAACAGGATCTTGACACTGAAGGGGAAGGCCCGTTTGATGAAGGAGAAATCCACTTGCAGGCTGGGCCGCCACTCACTGTAGTGCCAGCGCAACATCGTGGAAAAGAGGATGAAGAGGTTGGTCTGTGTGGCGATGGCCCAATAGGTGAACCCCTGCCACGCCATGATGACGGCAATACTACTCGACAGCAACACGGCGATGATATTGGCCTTTGCCAGTTGTTTGGCCCGTAGGTTCTTGTAGAGGTAAGCCGCCTGGGCCACACCCCAACTGGAGAACACGAAACTCAGGAAGGCATAGCGACAGAGCCACACCAGACGGGGTTCATCGTAGTAGTCGGCTATCAGTGGCGCACAGAAGAAGAGGATGATGTAGATGGCGATGCCCATCCCGATATTAAACCAGAACACCGCATTGTAGTTGCTGGCCTTTTGTTCCTTCTCATTGACGAGGGCGGTGGAGAATCCACTGTTCTGTAAGGCATTGGCAACGGCAGAGAAGACGATGATCATTGCCACCAGTCCGAAATACTCTGGTTTGAGAAGACGGGCCATAATAATGCCGAACACGAAGCCCAGCAACTGCTGCATGCCGTTGTTCATCCCGCCCCAGAAGAGGCCCTTTGCCGTTTTCTCTTTCAGCGTCTCACCCAACTTGGCTTCCTGGTTTTACGTCTTTCGTTGTCGTCACCACACTGAGACTCTCGTCGGCATCCACGGCAGAGAGGATCATACCCTGACTCTCGATACCCATCATCTGTCGGGGCGCGAAGTTCGCCACGAAGAGGATACGTTTGCCGATGAGTTCCTCGGGATTCTCGTAGAAGGCAGCGATACCGGAACAGATGGTACGATCCGTACCCGAACCGTCGTCGATAGTAAACTGCAGGAGTTTCTTCGATTTCTTCACCTTCTGACAGTCCTTCACCAGACCCACACGGATGTCGAGTTTCTCGAAGTCCTCGAAACTGACGGTATCCTTGATGGGTGCTGCCTTATAGGCTGCAGCCTCATTGGCTTTCTTAGTAGCCTCGAGTTTGTCGAGTTGTTTCTGGATCACCTCATCCTCGATCTTCTCGAAGAGGAGTGTGGGTTCACCCAACTGATGTCCTGCCTTCAGGAGATCGGTAGAGCCTAACTGCTCCCATTCGAAACTCTCGATATTCAACATCTCACGGAGTTTCTTCGACGAGAACGGCAGAAACGGCTCGAAGGCAATGGCGAGGTTGGCAGTCAGTTGCAGACAGATATTAAGGATCGTCTCGCAGCGCTTCGGGTCAGTTTTCCAGACTTTCCACGGCTCACAATCGGTGATATACTTATTGCCGATACGGGCGAGATTCATCGCCTCAAACTGTGCATCACGGAACTTGAATTTCTCCAAAAGTTCCTCTACCTTTTCCTTCACATCCTTAAACTCTGCCAGAGCCTGCTTATCCACATCGAGCAACTCGCCACAGGTGGGAACAACACCGTTCCAGTATTTCTTCGTCAGTTGCAGGGCGCGGTTCACGAAGTTGCCATAGACGGCAACCAGTTCATTGTTATTACGATCCTGGAAGTCCTTCCACGTGAAGTTATTGTCCTTTGTCTCCGGGGCATTGGCAGTGAGCACATAACGCAACACATCCTGTTTACCCGGCATATCCACCAGATACTCGTGCAGCCACACCGCCCAGTTGCGGGAGGTCGATATCTTATCGTTCTCCAGATTCAGGAACTCATTCGCAGGCACGTTGTCCGGCATGATATACTTCCCATGCGCTTTCATCATCACGGGGAAGATGATACAGTGGAACACGATATTGTCCTTACCGATGAAATGCACCAGACGGGTGTCTTCATCCTGCCACCACTTCTCCCAGTTGCCCCATTTCTCGGGCTCCTTCGCACACAGTTCTACGGTGTTCGACACATAGCCGATGGGTGCATCAAACCACACATACAGCACCTTGCCGTCGGCACCCTCCACCGGCACGGGGATACCCCAGTCCAGGTCACGGGTCATCGCACGGGGCTGCAGGTCCATATCGAGCCAACTCTTACACTGTCCGTACACATTCGGACGCCATTCTTTGTGCTCCTCGAGGATCCACTTCTTCAACCACTCCTGATACTCGTTCAGGGGCAGATACCAGTTCTTCGTCTCTTTCAGCACAGGCGTAGAACCGCTGATGGTCGATTTCGGGTTGATCAGTTCCGTGGGCGAAAGGTCTCTTCCGCACTTCTCACACTGGTCACCGTAGGCCCCCTCATTGTGGCAGTGGGGACACTCACCCGTCACGTAACGGTCTGCCAGAAACTGCTTCGCCTCCTCATCGTAGAGTTGGGCGGTGGTCTCCTCCGTCAGTTTACCTTCCTCGTAGAGTTTGCGGAACCACTCTGCCGCAAACTTATGGTGTGTCTCGCTGGTGGTACGACTATAGATATCAAATGAGATACCGAACTCCTCAAACGAGTCCTTGATCATCTTGTGATAGCGGTCCACCACGTCCTGCGGAGTAATCCCCTCTTTCCTGGCCCGCACCGTGATAGGCACACCGTGTTCGTCCGAACCACCGATAAACAGCACCTCGCGCTTTTTCAGTCTCAGATAGCGCACATAGATATCAGCAGGCACATACACACCAGCCAGATGTCCGATGTGCACCCCGCCGTTGGCATAGGGTAGCGCCGACGTCACCGTCGTACGCTTAAAAGTCTTGTTTTCCATTCCTTAAATACGTATTTATTGTTATTTGGGCGACAAAGGTACTAAATATATTTGAGAATCTCGCTGAAATGCTCAATTTTTATCAGTCGTTCGTGGTCTATGTCCTCAAAATGCTCCAGTTGCCAGGTGATGTGGAAGGGGATATGGATGGCCCAGGCGCCGATGGCTAGTGCCGGTGCGATGTCGCTTTTCAGCGAGTTTCCCACCATCAGCAGTTCCGAAGGGTGTATCTGCTGGTGTTCACACAGGTCGAGGAACTCCCGTTGTGTCTTGTTCGAGGTGATCTCCACATCGTCGAAGTATTTCAGCAGCCCACTGCGTTTCAGTTTGTTCTCCTGATCCTGCAACTCGCCTTTCGTAAACACCACCATCCTCTTTCCACTTTCCTCTTTCCACTTCCCACTCAATTCGTGGAGCGTCTCCACGACACCAGGCAGGGGGGTGGCAGGCAGGTGCAGCAGTTGTTTACAGTGCGCCAACAGTTCCTTCAGTTGTGTGGCACTCACATCGTTGCCTGCCACCCTGAGGGCTGTCTCGATGATACTGATGGAAAAGGCCTTACACCCATAGCCCAGGTCTTCCATATTCGCCGACTCCGTGTTGAAGAGTTCCTGTTTGGGGTTCTCGCAATAGGGCGCAATCAGACTGTAGAGATGTTCCTCCACCTCCTCGAAGTGACCCTGACAGTCCCACAGCGTGTCGTCAGCGTCAAACGCAATCACTTTAAACTTTTCACTTTTCACTTCTTCTGGCAGTCCGGGCATATGCCTTTGATCATGAGATTGGCTGATTTCTGTTCGAAGCCCTTTGGCAGTTTCACCTCCGGCACGTCGGTATAGTCCAGGCAGTACGTCTTCTGGCAGGCCTCGCAATAGAAGTGCGGGTGTATATCCTCGTCGTGTTCGTGGTCATGACTATGACACAGTTCATAGCGTACCCCCTCGGTGCCGCCCTCGATGACGTGCACCAGGTGGTGTTCTCGGAAGAGGTTCAGGGCCCTGAAGATATTCGACTTGTCGATACTCAGGATCCTGTATTCCAGTTCCGCGAGGGTGATGGGGTGCAGGGCCTTCACCAGTTCCTTCAGTACCACGATGCGGTTTGCCGTCGGTTTGATGCCGTGCTCCTCTAACAGTTGTGTACACTTTGCTTCGTTCATGGGTGCAAAGATACGAAAAACTTTTCATTTTTCACTCTTCACTCTTCACTTTTTTCATTATCCCCGCTCTGCCCAGTCGCCACGGTCCAGACTACGATAGCCGATAGCCTCAGCGATATGGCGGTTCTGTACCCTTTCGCTGCCTTCCAGGTCGGCAATGGTACGGGCCACCTTCAGGATACGGCTATAGGCACGGGCAGAGAGCGAAAGCCGTTCCATCGCCATACGGAGCATATCGAGACTTTGCTCGTCAGGCTCGGCAAACAGGTGGATCATCTTTTCACTCATCTGAGCGTTGCAGTGTACTCCCTTGTAATCCTTAAAGCGTACTTCCTGTATCTGGCGCGCCTTGATGACCCGTTCACGGATGACGGCACTTGATTCTCCAGGTCGCATCTGGGAGAGTTGTTTGAAAGGCACGACAGCCACATCGCAATGGATGTCGATTCTGTCGAGCAAGGGACCTGAAATTTTGTTCATATACCGTTGTATCTGTCCTGGCGTACAGACGCAGTGGTGTGTCGGATCACCATAGTAGCCGCAGGGACAAGGATTCATCGAAGCGACAAACATAAACGAACAAGGATATTCCACTGTATACTTTGCACGACAGATGGTAATCTTTCGGTCTTCCAACGGTTGGCGAAGTACTTCGAGGGTGGATTTATTGAACTCAGGTAGTTCATCGGCAAAGAGTACTCCATTGTGGGCCAGGCTGACTTCGCCAGGTGAGGCATGATTACCGCCTCCCGTCATGGCTACCTGCGACACTGTATGGTGCGGACTACGGAAAGGACGTTGCGAGATGAGTGAAGTTCCCACAGGCAGTTTTCCTGCGACAGAATGTATCTGTGTCGTCTCCAGACTCTCGGCAAGGGAGAGTGGCGGCAAGATGCTGGGTAATCGTTTGGCCATCATTGACTTGCCAGAACCAGGAGGTCCGATAAGAATCACATTGTGACTCCCCGCCGCAGCCACTTCCAAGGCACGTTTTACGCTCTCCTGGCCCTTCACGTCGGCAAAATCGAGATCGAAGGAATATTGTTGTTCGTAAAACTCCTTGCGGGTATCAACGATGGTAGGCTCATAATCCTCTACTCCGTTGAAGAAACTGACGACATCGGCCAGACTGTCCATCCCGTAGATATCAAGGTGATTGACGACAGCCGCCTCCCGTGCATTCGCCTTAGGCACAATGAGTCCTTTGAACTTCTCGGCGCGGGCTCGGATGGCTACGGGTAAGGCGCCGCTGACGGGCTTTAGACTTCCGTCGAGTCCCAGTTCACCAATCATCATATACTCCGACAGAGCAGTTTCAATGACCTTCCCATGAGCCGCCAAGATACCTATGGCAAGAGGCAGGTCGTAACCGCTACCTTCCTTACGGATATCGGCTGGCGAAAGGTTGATGGTGATGTCGGCAGTGGGTGGCTTGAAACCGATGTTACTCATGGCCGCACGGATACGGTCATAACTCTCCTTGACGGCTGTATCGGCCAGTCCTGACAGATGAAACTGCACCCCTCGAGTCAGATTCACTTCGATGGTGATAGTGGTGGCTTCCAGCCCCATAACGGCTGCACAGAATGTCTTGACAAGCATAGTATTTAGATTTTCTGGGTGAATAATGTTGTTGTTACTGCAATAATTCTTCTATTTTCTTTTTGAGTTCGTTGACCGGCAGGGAGTGGGCGATGATGTGGCCCTTGGCGTCGGTGATGATATTATCCGGCACGCGGCTCAGACCCAGCGAGGTGATGATGGGATTGTCCCACATCCGCTCGTCGCAGATGTTGCTCCACATGATGGAGTCGCGGTCCATCAGGCGGCGGCACTCGCGGGCATCGGCATCGAGACAGATGCTCATGATGCGCAGGCGCGAGACACCCTTCTCGCGCTCCAGGCTCTTGAGTTGGCGCTGGATGTTCTGACTCTCGAAATTCCACGACGACCAGGTGGTGATGACATTCACAGGCGCATAGAGATCGCCGTTGGAGATGGGATGGCCCTTGATGTCGATGGCAGAGAACTTAGGCAGCGCGCCATTGCCGGTGACGCGCTCGAGGCCCTTCAAATGGCGCACGAGCATGGCCACCTGTTTGTTGTAGGGCTGTGCCTGGCGGATGGTCTCAGCCAGGATGTGGGCCTGACGGTAGTCGGGCGTGGGCGTGAGGAGGAAATAACGGCGGAGGAGGTAGACGCTGGTGAGTGAGGCGGAATGGTCCTTGATGAAGGCCGAGGCCTCGCGGACCACCTCGGGGGGCGGCATCTCACTGGTCTTCAGGCGGAAACCGGTCATCTGGTCGTTGGCCTTCGTGCCGTGTACCTCGATCTCCTTGAGGTGGGAGGCGTCGCCCTTGACCTCGACGGTGGCACCGGACTCACCGATGACGGGCACCTCGGAGTAGTTGGGGAAGACAAGGACGAAGGTGGCGGTGGAGTCGAGACGTACCTCGTAGGTGAAACGACCGCCCTTGACACTGATGGTGTCGAGTTTGCGCAGGCCGCCGTCGGGACTGTAGACGTAGAGTTCGCCCTGGTTGAAGCCCTTGAACTCGCCTTCCATGCGGAAGGAGCCTCCTGCGTTACTGCAGGATGATGTAAGAAGGAGAGAGGAAAGTGGAAAGAGGAAAGAGGAAAGTGGAAAGAGGAAAGAGGAAAGAGAATACCTCAGAGCCTCGAATAGATTCCTATGATTTATGGGCTTTTTCATCTGCATAAGTATTCTCTTTCCTCTTTCCTCTTTCCTCTTTCCACTAATTACTTTCCACTAATCACTTCTTCAGTTCGAGGTCATTGTTGGCGTAGCGGGAGAGGGACGGATCCTTGGCGAGGGCGGCACGGAGGGCCTCGGCGGCATCGTCGGCATTACCCATACGGGCGGAGAGGATGGACTTCAGATAGTCGGTCATCGCGTCGGGGTTCTTCACGTACTTCAGCGTGACGGCGGCAGAGGCGTAGTTCTTGTTGAGGATCTGCGCCAGCGCGGCACTGTTGCTGTAGGTCTCGGCAAAGTCCTGCTCGGCCTGGGCGTAGTTGCCCTGTGCCAGATGGAGGTTGCCCAACACCTCGTCCAAGCCATTGGCGCCGGTGGCACCGGCGATGAGTTGTTCGGCTGCCTTCACGTCGCCCTGTTTCAGGGCGAGCATGCCGAGGTTGGCGCGGACTTCGGGCAGGGTGGTGCCGAGGGCCTGTGCCTTCTGGATGTACTGACGGGCCGCGTCGTAGTTGCCACGGGCATACTGGATGGCGGCGAGGTTGTTGAAGGCACGGGCATCACGGGGATAGATCTCCGTGGCGAGCTTGTAGATATCCTCCTGGGCGTTGAGGTCGTCCTTTAGGGCAGCGCCGTAGAGCAGTTCCTCGATGGAGAGCTGCGTGGCGTCGTCCTTGATCTGCTGCAGGATCTGTTCGTCGCTGCGGCCCACCGTCTCGTAGTTGATGGTGAGACGGGCGCGGCGCAACTGCGGCAGGATGCCGTCGGCGAGTTCGCGGAAGGCGGCGGAGATATTCTTGATCTGCTGCTCGCGCTCCTGCGGGTCCTTATACATCGACAGCACGCGCAGGATGACGTCCTTGTCCTGGATGTCGCTGGCCTTCACCAGTTCCTGGAATCCCTCCCAGTCCTGGGCGGTGTACTTCGCATCGACAGCGGCGTCGAGATTGATCTTCTTCAGTTCCTGGTTGACATACTGCTCCGACACCTTCTGGCGCTCGTTGGCCAGTTTGTCGTTGATGCTGAAACCACCGTCGGGCGAGGCATAGGCCGACACCTCGACATGATCCAGTCTGAGACCCTCGCGATCGGCATTGATGCGCTCGAGCATGCGCACAAACTCCTGCACGGAGTTGTTCTTGAGTTCGCTCTTGCGCAACACGGCCTGTTGGATGAGGAACTTGATGTTGGCCTCCTGCTTCTGTTGGGTGATGCGCTGGTAGGCATCGGGGGCGATGGCAGCCTGGGCGGTGCCGAGGGTCTGCTTGTAGAGTTCGGAGGTGGCGAGGATACCCTCTGCCACCTTCACGGCAGGCACCTTCACGGACTTCTTACCGATACGGGCATCGAAGGTGAGGTACATATCGGCCTTGTTGTCGTCGGCATAGGCAAAGGTGGTCTTCATCGTGTAGTTGCCACCGAGACGGTAGGAGATGGTCTGGTCGTTGCCCAGCACACTCTCACCCTGGAAGGTGGCACTGTTGCCCTGCACCGTCTGGCCGTTGGAGTAACGCAGTTCGGGGATGACGGTGACAACGGCTTTCTTCTGCATGTATTTCTCGGGGAAATGACCGTTGATGGTGGCGGGTACGGTACCGGCCTGGGTCTCTAAGGGGTTCGGGGTCACGGTGAAGTTATCAGCCGACAACACGCCCAGTTTACTGGAACAGGACGAGAGGAACAACACGGTAGTGGCTGATAGGAGGATGAACTGTTTTTTCTGCATAAAAGTAGGGATGTTAGGTGCCGCGAGCGGGACTCGAACCCGCACGACCTTTCCGGGTCAAGGGATTTTAAGTCCCTCGTGTCTACCAATTCCACCATTGCGGCAATGGGGTTTTGCGGTTGCAAAGGTACGGCTATTTCGCGAAACAGCCAAACTTTTCGGGGAAAAACACCCTCGTTATGCTTTTTTAACGCTTTTCCGTGCAAGATTTTCATAGGTTGTGGGTTATATGGACAGAAAACAGTAAATTTGCAAACGGTATGAACTAAAATTGAACGGAAAGAAAGAAGTCAGTGCGTTTGATAGGGAATAGTGACGAGCTACGCTTGGTGAAACAACTTCGCAACGGTGACAACGGGGCGATGAAGGAGTTCTATTCCCACAGCGCCGCCTATCTGAAGGGAGTCTGCTCAAGGTATGTCACTGACCGAGATGCCGCCAAGGACGTGTTCCAGAATGCACTCGTCAGAATACTCACACACATCACAGAATTCCGATATCAGGGGCAAGGCTCTCTTCAGGCCTGGGCGACACGGATCGTGGTACATGAGGCACTCAGATACCTCAGGGACACACGACAGCACGAGATGACAGTCTGGGACGACGACACGATGGAGGTGCCGGAAGCAGAGGACCCACCCATCAGGGACATCCCGCCGGAGGTGATCCACCAGATGGTGAGACAACTGCCTACAGGCTACCGGACGGTGTTCAACCTCTACGTCATAGAAGACAAGAGCCACGAAGAGATAGCCAGTCTGTTGGGCATCAGCGTCGGAACCTCCTCCTCTCAATTGCACAGGGCCAAGCACCTGCTTGCGGAAATGATCAAAGCATATAATGATAAAATCGAACCACCACGATGACAGAAGATTGGAAAAAACAGATGCAGCAGAAGATGGCAGACTATCGGGAGTCTGACATTGATGTGTCGTGGGAGGAGATAGAGCAGGCGCTGGATGCCAATAGGAAGCGGGCGCTGGATGCTAATAAGAAGCAGGCCCGGGTGGTGCCGCTCTGGACGAAGCGGGTTGCTGCGGCAGCAGTGATCCTGTTGATAGCAGGGGGCGGGTACTGGATGCTGCAGGATCAGAGAAAGGAGATGGCGCAGCAGGCAGAGAAGGGGCCGCAGGCAGCAATGGCGAAGAATCAGCCTGAAACGCCACAGAGTGGTTCTGTGGCTCAGGCTATCGCCAGTCTGAAGGATGAGGCAGCACAAACTGTCGTTACCCCGGAGAAAGACATCGCTCAGATGTCGCAGGGTTTGATGGCTCAACAGGATGAGGTCACCCCACAGCCTAAAGCCACAACAGAGCCTGAAGCCACAACACAGGCTTCGGCATCGCAGGCTGAAACCACCCCAGAGCATGAGGTCACGCCGCAGGCTTCGGCATCGCAGGCTGAAGCAGCCCCATCTGCAGAGAAGACTGCAGCCCCGCCTGCGCCTACGCAACAGCATCAGGCCCCGCCTACGCCTACGCACCACCAAACCATCTACCCCTCCGACCTGCGCCGACGCACCGCCCCATCCAACAGACTCACTGCAAAGGTCTATCTGTCGAATACGATGGCAAGTGCAAATAGTCTGAGTTTGGATTATATACAATCGTTAAGTTATAATAATCAGAATGGTAACAGCTTTAATGGAGGAGTCAATGGCCAAGATGGTAAAGCTGGCATAAGTGGTAATTATGGTCAGGATGGCAAGGATGGCAAGAATGGTAGTGATGGCACAACTACTGAGAATGGCGAGGATGGTAAGGATGGCGTAAATGGTGAGTATGGCGAGGATGATTTAGAAAATATGGATCCTGCTTACAAAACCGTCCAGACCGCTGAGAAGGCTCATCACCACCAACCCATCCGATTCGGATTCTCCCTGCGCTACCGGTTTGATGACAGGTGGAGCGTGGAGAGCGGACTGACGTATACGCGTCTTTCTGCGGATATCACCAACACTGTCGATGGACAGACCACTGCCACAGAACAGCGTCTGAACTACATCGGCATCCCTCTCAACGTACAGTATCTGATGTGGGGGAGCCGGTACGTCAATGTCTACGTTGCTGCGGGAGGTCTCGTGGAGAAGATGGTGAAGGGCAGTCGGACGACACAGGGCACAAGCAACAGTGTGAGTATCCATCCGCTTCAGGTCTCTGTGAATGGGGCCTTGGGTGCCGAGTTCAAGTTCACCGAAGGACTGAGTCTCTATGCCGAGCCAGCGCTGAACTACTATTTCGACAACCACAGCGCCATCCCTACCTTCTATCAGGAAAAACCCCTGAACTTCAACCTCAACCTCGGCCTCCGCTTCAATCTCAAGTAAACAGTTAAAAACAAACGAATATGAAAAAGAACTATTTTTTAGTAATGAGTATCTTGCTGATGCTGGCTTTCGGCATGAGTAACTGCAGCAGTGATTCAGACGACACAGTGGACAACCAGAAGGAGATAGAACTGAAGAACTTCTCCAATACCGGTTGCAAGAACAGGTACATGTCTCGGGCTGAGGATGACAGCAAGGAGATTATAGAGTATTCGGTGCTTCATGATGGCTATCTGTATATCTACCATCGGAATGTCTTCTTTAATTGTTGCCCCGGAACCATCGGAGCCGACATCCAGGTGGATGGCAATAAGATCCTCATCGGCGAATATGAGACAGAAGCCATGTGCAACTGCGTCTGTCCCTATGATCTGGGTTATGAGGTAGGCCCGTTAGTCGAAGGCAAGTCCTATACGATTTACATCGGCCATAAAGGCCGGGAGTTGAAAGTGGCAGAGTTCACTTTCAAAAACTCTATGTCCGGAACCTGGGAAGAAGGTAGTTATGATTCTACTTATGGATATGAAGTTAATCCTACGACACTCATAGGTACATGGCACTTGGTGAAAGCCAACTATGCCTGGGAAGGCATCCGTGAATATGTTGGAAAATCGACTTCAATGACTATCAGTTATAACAATTATCTGATTGTTGATCACATAGAAGGAGAGGAAAAGACTTTCCTCTATGGTGGCATTTATGACTATACTCTCTCCACCGACGATGCCGACCAGGTCATTACCATCAAGGCATCTAATCTTGAACATTTTTATGATCTTTTCCAGGGGCCTGACGAATTCCGCGATATTGAGTACAAATTCACCTATCGCATACAAGATGGGATGTTGTTCTTTGATGGAGGGGTTGCCCTCGACGGACCAGGCTATTATTTCAAGAAGGTAATAAAAAATGATGAAACAGATGGTAAAGACTAAAGAGAATCCATAAAGGAATGAATCATAAAAGAACCGTCCCTCTGTGACACGACATCACAGAGGGACGGTTCTTTTGAAATTACATATTAGAGGGCTATAAAAAATCTGCTCTGACCAAAGAATATCCGTCCGAGTTTATCCTTTATTGAGATGACGAGTCCCATGAAGGGATTGTGCTCAACATCTATCACCTCTCCATCAATCCAGTCTGATTGTGCTGTCAACTGTGGACTGACTTTCATTTTATCTCCGATCTTCGGCTCCATATTCTTGCTTTTTTATATGAATTCTGAGTGCAAAGATACGACAAGTTTTTCAAACATCCAAATGTTTGGTTGTTTTTTTATTGTCCCTCTGTGTCTTTTCTCTGGACAAGTTATGAATAGGTGCATACATATTCGGCTCTGCCCATTCCACATCGTCACGGTTATAGATCTCATCATTCAGTCGGAGTACTTCATATGAGGTCTTCAGCGTACAATCGAACCTTTCCACACCATAATAATTTTTGTCCCCAGTGTAACGTTTCAGGACATTGCCATAACTTCTGATAATGGGGTCAACACTCTTTCCTTCTTTCATCTTTATGAAGATTACACAATCGAACCTGATGTATTCGTTCTCGTAAAGGAAATTCGTAGATTCCTTATACGAGGAGGAAATATAAAGGTAGGGGCAGGTGATGTATTTGTTGCAGACGATGATAGACATGTTTTTCTCATAATCTGACTCTGAGTCGTACCTTTCCAGTACCACACCGTCTTTTTTCCCAGCAATATAGTCAAGGGCTTTCTTGCCCTCATCGCTGTCCCACTTCACCATAAGGATATAGGGAGGTTCTTTTTGGGGATATAGTTCGATAGGCTTATCATTATACCAACGTCTCTGTGTCTTGTACATATTCGGATCCTGACGGTAGTATTTTATCTGATACATCGGGTCGAAACTTTCTACAGAAAACTCGTCGTCATCACTACTGCAGTTACTCATGCCGATAGCCAGCATTAGCAGTGTGCACATCCAGAATATATTCCTCTTTTTCATATCTATCCAAATTTATTCAGGCTTACCCTGTCAATCATTTACATCCTTCACCGTGCGCTTGAGAACGATGTCTTTCTTTTCTAATTTCGGATACAGACGCCAGTAATAGATATCGACGATAGCAGCATAAGCCCCTCTATCGACATAATGAAGCAACCTCGTCTCCAGTTCATAAATAACAACCTTGTCTCTCAGGATGACCTCGTCGAGTCTGTATGAACTGTCGCCACCCCAAGTCTTTCCAATGAGAAGTGTATATTTGCTGAAATCCACCTCGGGCAAATCCTTTGTTCCCATATAGGCATCCTGAAACTCTTGGCTGCTATTGATGACAAGGCAATCTTCTTCATCCCACGAACCCTGTTCAAAAAAGGTCTTGAACTCATTCCCTGCCCCGTCCCAGTAAGGGCCGTGCAATTCGTCACGGAAAAAAACTGCCAATGGGTCGGATTCATCAACCTCGGGTTTACCCCATCCTTCATATACTTCACCGCCACGCACTGTATTTTCATTTCTGATATTTTTGTCGGCCTCAGTATCAAAAGGCCAGGCAGAGTGAGATTCCCAAGTTCCGGACATAGAGTTTTGGAAGGTGAACTCTGCCACTTTCAACTCCCGGCCTTTATGGCCGATGTAAATCGTGTATGCCTTACCTTCGACTAACGGGCCTACCTCATAACCCAGATCGTAGGGACAGTCGCAGTCGCACATGTCTTCTGTCTCATATTCGCCGATGATGATCTTGTTGCCCTCAACCTGGATGTCGGCTCCGATGGTTCCGGGGCAACAATTAAACATGACGTTCCGATGGTTGATATACAGATAGCCATCATGAAGCACCGAATACTCGAAAGATGCATTGCTGTCATCCTCAGCCCGAGACATGTACCTGTTCTTACAACCGCTATTGGAGAAGTTCTTCAGTTCGATCTCCTTCTGGTTGTCCACTGTGTCGTCGGAATCACTGCTGCAACTCATCAGGGTTGAGCCTACGAAGACTGCTGCGAGGACTATCAGCAGCGTCATCAGAATCATTTCAATTGTCCGTTTCATATTCATTCGGTTTGTTGGGGTTCTACTTATTCATTAATAGCCGGTGTATTGTCCGATAAAGAAGATGGCACCTGTGGCTTTCTCGCTGATGACATAGAGGAAGGGGTGATTGGCATGGAAGGTGACATATTGGGGTATCGATGAGGCTTTTCCATCAACACCTATCACCGTTACCGCTGCTGCCTCCGTGCCTTCTTCGTCGAGTTTGATCTTGGCAACCTGTTTCATGATTCCTATCCAGGTTTGTAATGGAGGACAGAAATACGGGAATTGTGCCAAGTCTTCGTTAAAGGCTCTAATCATTCCGAGTTTCTGCATGATGGGGATGAGATTGATGTTTGTGTCCGACTCAAAGCGGGGCAGTTTCAAATCGACAGTAGTAGGACTCATCTGCTGCTGAATCTGTTGCCAGGATTCTGCCGTCAGCGATTTCAATACCTTATTGATATCCTCTCCCGTCTGCACCTCACCGTCCTTGACGATTGGCAGGAGAACAGTCATCTGGTAGGCTCCATTGCCGTATGGCAGACGAATGGCTTGGAAGGTCTCTGTTTCCGTATACTCGAATTCTTCCATCTGGTGCATCATGGGGCGATACATCAACTCCTTAGTGGTACCAGCATGCTCGAAGTTTTCTTCTTGCGTCAAGTTCTTATCGAACTTCTTTGCCCA
Organism: uncultured Prevotellaceae bacterium; assembly: GCA_902784565.1. Classification (GTDB taxonomy): domain Bacteria; phylum Bacteroidota; class Bacteroidia; order Bacteroidales; family Bacteroidaceae; genus Prevotella. Next base: position 10,314 of record CACZVE010000018.1, on the reverse strand, counting down.
TGTGCCATTGAAATAGATGGCGTTGAGCAGGTAACTGACGAAACTAGGATCGAACTCATCCTCTTTCAGCACTTCCTTGATCATACCCTCCGTATGGTCACTGCCCCATTGGTTGATGACATCACGGGTCTTGCCATCTGAGAAACTACGGCTTTCAGGTTCTGCATTGTAATAGGCTTTAGCCGTTGACACAAAGTCGGGGTACAGATTATATCCCCAATCCGTGTTGACATAGATGTTGTTTGAAATCAGTACCTTCGTCTTTTCATCGAGGGTAGAAGCCCTTTGCAGCATCTTGTAGCAGAAGTCATTGATACCTGCAGCACCCGTCTCGGTGAATCCTAATACCTTATTAATCTGTTCCTGCGTCTCACCGGCAGCCCCATTGTTGAGCATACCTAAGGCATACGTGATACTGATAGGCGAGAGGATCTGACTCTCCTTCACATCACGAGCCTCCCGGAAGAGGTTAAAGGCAAAGTCGTTGCTACTGCTTACCATCTCCTGTTCCGCACGGGTCAGGTCGAGTGTGGTGGGAAGATCCGGTACGGGAATATTCACGACGGGTTCTTGGGGTTCATCCACATCGTTGTTGCTGGAACATCCTACCAGCATCATTGTTGCCATCATCAGGGCGATGACTGTCCCATTCATTTTCTTCATATCGGTTGCAAATTTACTGTTTTCTGTCCATATAACCCACAACATGCCAAAATACTGCATGGAAAAGAGTTAAAAAAACATAAAGACAGTCTTTTTGCTACTTTTTGTTCGGTTTGAACCGTTCCTCGATGGTCTGGAAGACAACGAAAAGGACAGGGACGATGAATATCAGGGCAATAGTACCTACCACCATGCCACCGATGGTTCCCACACCGAGGGAATGGTTACCATTAGCACCGACACCTGTGGCAAGGGCAAGGGGTAACAGTCCGAAAACCATCGTGAGAGAAGTCATCAGAATCGGACGCAGACGCACTGCTGCGGCATCGAGGGCTGCCTCGACGATACCCATCCCCTGACGCCGACGTGTCGTGGCGTATTCTGTCAGGAGGATTGCCGTCTTCGACAACAGACCTATCAACATGATCAGACCCGTCTGCATGTAGATATTGTTCTCCAGACCCCACATCCAGGCGAAGAGGAACGAGCCTGCCAGTCCGAAGGGTACACTGAAGATGACGGCAAGGGGGATGAGCAGACTCTCGTAGAGGGCACAGAGGATGAGGTAGATGAAGACGATACAGAGGATGAAGATGAGGGCAGTGGTGTTTTGCGACGAGGCTTCCTCACGTGTCATACCACCAAACTCGTAGCCATAGCCTTCCGGCAATACCTCGGCAGCAACTTCCCGGATGGCATCGATGGCCTGTCCGCTACTGTATCCCTCGGCAGCAGTACCACCCACGTTGATACTGGGGAAGAGGTTGAAGCGGGAGAGGGTTTCGGAACCGTAGATACGTGTCAGTGTCAGGTACTGTCCGATGGGTGACATCTCACCCGTATTGGTTCGCACGAAGATATTGTTCAGCGACTCCGTGTCGAGACGGTACTCCGGCGAGGCCTGTACCATGACACGGTAGAGTTTGGTGAAACGTACGAAGTTCGAGGCATACGAGCCACCGATATACCCACTGAGGGCTGCAAGGACATCACTGGGTGACACACCACGACGCTTGCACAGGGCGGCATCCACCTCGACTCGGTACTGCGGGTACTTCAACGAGAAGTTGGTGTAGGCACGACTGATCTCAGGTCTTTCATTCAGGGCGGCAATGAGCCGGTTGGTATAACCCAGCAGATCATTGATGGTACCACCGTGTTTGTCCTGTACATGCATCTCGAAACCGTTGATACGTCCGAAACCCGGTAACATGTTCTGGGTGTTTACCTGGATCTTCGCATTGGTGATGTCGGCAGTACGACGGTAGATCTCATCGACGATACTCTGTACATCGTCGCCTTTGCCCTTGCGTTCACCCCACTTCTTGAGTTTCAGGGTGAAGTTACCGTTCGACGAGGACTGTTCGAAGTTGTTACTGTTTCCCGCAATGAGGGAGTAGATACGGAGTTGCGGCAGATCCTTGATACGTTTCTCCACCTCTTTCAGGATGCCGTAGGTCTGTTGCAGACTACTGCCCGGCGAGGCCTGTACATTGATAAAGACAGTACCCATGTCCTCGTTAGGCACAAGTCCGGTACGGGTGGTTCGCATCATCCATCCCAGTATCAGGATGGCAACAACGACAAGTCCTGCAGCGAGGACCTTGCGGTTGATGAAACCTGTGACGGCATGTTTGTACTTATCGGATAGGGAGGTGAAGATGGCATTGAACCGTGCGTGGAATCGTGTCGGAGGCTGATCCCTCATGATGATTGCCGAAAGGGCAGGTGAGAGTGTCAGGGCATTAAACAGTGAGATGGCTACGGCAATGGCCATCGTGAGTCCGAACTGCGTATAGAAGGTTCCTGTGACACCACCGATGAAACAGACTGGCACGAAGACAGCCATGAATACCAGTGTGGTAGTGATGAGTGCCGAGGTGATGCTGTGCATGGCCTGCTCCGTGAGATGCTTCGAATCATGGGAATCTTCCCCGTGATTCTCCAGTCTCGCCTGTACCGCCTCTACTACCACGATGGCATCATCCACCACGGTACCAATCACCAGTACGAGGGCGAAGAGTGTCAACATGTTCAGGGAGAAACCGATGGCGTAGATCACAGCCAGGGTGGCTATCAGCGACACCATAATAGCAATGGCGGGGATGACAGTGGCACGCCAACTGCCCAGGAAGAGCCACACCACGAGAATCACCAGTATCAGGGCTTCGAGGAGTGTCTCTACCACACTGGCAATGGAGGCATCGAGGAAGTCCTTTTTGCTCTCCAGGTCTTCGATGACAATGCCTGGCGGCAACGATCCACGTATCTCCTCCACCTCACGGTCTATCTGTTTGATGATCTCATTGGCATTGGAGCCTGCCACCTGGTTGATGCTGATGTTGATGCCAGGACTACCGTTGGTCTCACCGATGATATTATAGTTCTGCGAACCCAGTTCCACACGGGCAATATCACCGATGCGCAACACGTCGCCATCGGGTAGTGAACGGATGACAAGGTTCTCGTATTCCTGTTCCTCCTCGTAGCGTCCACGGTATTTCAGCACATACTGGAAGGTGTTCTCACTCTCAGCACCCAACGTACCTGTAGCCACCTCGACGTTCTGTTCGTTGAGAACCTGTGTGACATCAGCGGGAGTCAGTCCGTAACGGGCCATCTTCAACGGGTCGAGCCAGATACGCATGGAGTAGTCGGCACCCATCACGTTCACCTCACCCACACCGGGGATACGACTCAGGCGCGGTTCTATATTGATCTTCGTATAGTTGGCGAGGAACGAACGGTCGAAAGTCGAGTCAGGACTATAGACGGCAATCTGTTTGATGTTCGAGGTCTGGCGTTTGCGTACGGTGAGTCCGCTCTTCACCACATCACTCGGCAGACGCCCCTGTACGGTAGCGGCACGGTTCTGTACGTTTACCATCGCCATGTCGGGGTCGGTACCCTGACGGAAGAAGATACCGATGGAACCGGTACCATTGTTGGATGCCGACGAGGTCATATACATCATACCCTCCACGCCGTTGATAGCCTCTTCCAATGGTACGACAACACTCTTCTGTACCGTCTCGGCATTGGCACCGGTATAGGATGCCATGATACGGACGGTAGGCGGTGCAATCTCCGGGAATTGTTCCAGAGCCAGTTGGCTCAGTCCGATGATACCTACGAGTACCATCAGCACTGAAATCACTCCTGAGAGTATCGGCCTGTCGATAAATGTCCTGACGTTCATTGCTTACTTAATTTCAATTCCTTCCTTGAGTAGTCCGGCACCTTCGGCGATGATGGTGTCACCAGCGTTAAGACCTTCTTCCACGATATATTCCTTGCCGTTGTTCTGCGGGAACAGAGTGACAGCAGTAGCCTTCGTCTTACCGTCGATGACACGGTAGACGAATATACGGTTCTGTAATTCGTAGGTAGCCTCCTGAGGAATGACGATGCACTGTTGACGATGTGTCGGTACAACCACTGTCGCACTGCCACCGTTATGCAGCAGATGACTGGGGTTGGGGAAGGTGGCACGGAGTGTGACGGCACCTGTCTGGGAGTCAACGGTTCCGCTGACAGCACTGATATGACCCTTCTGCTCGTATACCTGTCCGTTGCTCAGGTGCAGACTGATGGCTGGGGACTTGGCAACAAATGCATTGATGGAGCCGTATTGGGAGATCAGGTCGAGTGTCTGGTTCTCACTGATACTGAAGTAAACGTACATCTCCGAGTCGTCAGCCACCGTCACCAACGGTTCACTGATGTTACTGCTGACGAGCGATCCCACATGCCAGGGAATCATGGAGGCCACACCGCTGACGGGACTCTTCACCTCCGTATAACTCAGGTTGTTGCGGGCATTCACCTCCTGTGCCTTGGCTTGGGCCAAGGCTGCCTCAGCCTCCAACAGGGCGTTGCGCATCGACTGCACCGAGACATCACCCACTACATGTTCATTCTGTAGACGAGCCTCGTTCTCATAGTTCATCCGTGCCGTGGCGAGTCTTGCCTCTGCACTCTTACGGGCAGCCACAGCCACTTCCAAGGCAGCACGGAAAGGTACTTGGTCAATGATGAACAGTGTCTGTCCCTTCCGGACGGTCTCACCTTCCCCTGTCAGGATACGTGTGATGCAACCAGACACCTGGGGACGTACCTCTACAATCTGCCGACCTGTGAGTCGTGCACTGTAACGTCGTTCAAGTGTCATATCCTTACGACTCACCACCATGGTCTGATACTTCGCCTCATCGTGTCCCTTGCGCTTTTCCTCACCGCATGACGTGACCAGCAGCAGGGCTGCAAGCATAGCGATGGGAAACAATCTCTGCCTCATAATCTCAGTTTTTGTTGGGTTTATTATCAATATGTGTGCAAAAATAGCAATAATTCTGCAATTATCCGTCACTTTATACCGAAAAAAAAGTGAAATGAAGTGGATTTGCTATTTTTCCGTCTCTTTTTTCCGTCAGAACGCGACAGACAGTTCAAAATGCATCCGTTTACCGGATACAGGATGGACGAAGGTGATGGCCTGAGCCTGAAGATAGAGACGGTCTGACTTGTGTCCATACAGTTCATCGCCCACAATGGGACAGCCCAGACCATCGGGGTGGGCACAGTGCATCCGCAGTTGATGGGTTCGTCCGGTATGGGGCCAAAGGGCTAAGAGGGTGACACAGGGACTCTGTGTCGACAGCACCCGATATTCCGTGATGGCCCGTTTGCCCCGTTCATAGTCCACCACCTGACGGGGTCGGTTGACGGGGTCGTATATCAACGGCAGGTCGATGATGTCGTGTTCCTTTTCAGGAGTACCCTCTACAAGGGCGAGGTATTTTTTCTTGATGGTGTGTTCTTCAAACTGTCTTTGCAGATGGTGATAGGCCTCGGCTGTCTTTGCCACGAGGATGAGTCCCGATGTCAACATATCGAGCCGGTGTACCATCATGGCACCTTCCCAACGTTGTTGTGCCCAGGTAGCCACGGAATAGTTCTCTGTCCGTCCAGGGACACTCAACATACCGGCGGGTTTGTTGAGCAATGCCAGTGACTCATCCTCATAAACAATCTCTGGCTGAAGATGGGACGCACCTGTCTCTTCCGGATTTGGATCCACGTCGAGTCCCTGTAGCATCCAGGTGAGGATGGGTTTGCACTTACCCCGACAGGCGGGATAGAACTGACCATGTTGTCTGATCTCACTCTTCGGCGAGGGTCCCCACCAGAACTCTGCCATGCACACGGGTTTTAAGTGGTGCTGATAGGCATACTGCAGGAGTTTCGGGGCACAACAGTCACCCGTACCACCAGGGGGCAACGGATATTTCTTCCGGATACGGGGTGAACGGTGATAGTCCTGCCAGATATCCACCAGGTCCCTCGTCTCACCTCGTGCGTTCAACAGCCGATACTGTCGGAAGAGCCAGAGTTGCAGGTCCTGCGACATTTTTTTAGCGGTGAGGGGAGAGTCGTGGGAGGTAAGAGAAATCTCTTGTTCCTTTTGTTTGAAGTAGCCATCGGGTTGTTGGGCATCAAAGACGGGTGGTACGAAGTAGTCCCAGTCATTGCGTCCTTCCAGCAGTCCCGAATATGCTGCGAGGAAGCCACCTTCCACCACCAGTACCCCGAACATCTTTCCTTCCGTGGGTTGGATCCGTTCTATCTCACGCTTCACCTCCTCCGCTGCAAGGATACACAACGGATGGGGCTCATAACAGAAAGGATAGGTAAATCGCTCCGGCTCAGGAATATCAGAAGACAGGAAGTGCAACCTCATAAGTCATCTCTCACTTCTCACCTCTTCCCTCTAAGATGTCGAGACATTTCTCCACGGGAATGCCCTTGTTCCTGTCAGGTGTATCACGGTAACGGTCTATCATGCGGAACACGGTATCCATTGCCGTACGGGTAGACTTGCGCAGGTTCTCGCCATTCAACAGATGTCCGATCAGGACAGCAGAGAAGATATCACCCGTGCCATGAAACAGTCCGGGAATCTCGTGATACTCCAGATGGAAGTAGGTGTCGTCGTAATGGTTATAACCCACCACAGCGTTCTGTCCCTCAATCTTACAACTGGTAATCAGCACTGACTTACAACCGATATCACGGAGTTTGTCCAGTAGTCTTTCGGCCTCTATCCATGAGATACCCTCCATCTTAATCGGTGTATCGGTGAGATAACAGGCCTCCGTATAGTTCGGAAAGGTGAGATGTGCCACACTGACCATCTCACGCATCAGTTCCACCTGACGGAGGGTCATACCGTTGTAGAGCCGTCCGCCATCACCAAGGATGGGATCCACGAAGACTGTCGTGCCCTGTGCACCTTGTTCCTTGCAGTAGCCTGCCACCAGTTTGGCCTGTTCCTCACTGAACATCAGACCCGTGCAGACGGCATCGAAACTGAAACCGAGTTCCTTCCATACCGGCAACGTCCCACGGATATAGTCGGTGGTGTCCTGGATATTAAACTTCCCGTAGTCGAGGGTGTTCGACACCAGGGCTGTGGGCAAACTATATGTAGGTATGCCCAGGTACGACAGGATGGGCAACATGGCACCCATGCCTACCTTGCCATAACCTACAACATCATTTATCAGCAATATCTGTTTCATTTCGGCTGCAAAGGTAGTGAAATTTTTGAAATTAGCAAAAAAATCACTACCTTTGCAGCCAGTTTTATGGGAAATCAACAGAATTCACCGATATTGGCCCTCCAACAACAGCGGCTACTGCTCCAGATGGAGTATGCTGCCGAAAAGGAAACCTACCGCCAGCAGACCGAACAGATGGGACTGCAGCGGAAGGTAAAACGTGGTGATGCCTGGTGGCCCGTGAAGATGGGGAAGAGTTACTATAACTCGCTGAACCAACTTGTGGTGGAGGTACATCGCCAGGGCGATGATAATGAGGAGATAGAACATAACTTCGAGTTCGGCAGGCCGGTGGCTTTTTTTAAGAGCCAAGGCGATCCTGGGAAAGACCAAGGCAATTCAAAGATATCCTATTTCCCTTTCACGGGAACCGTCAGTTACGTCGATGGCGACAGGATGGTGGTGGCGGTGCCTGATAATGGACATATTATCGATGTGCAGAGTGCGGAGAATGTCGGCGTCCAACTCTTCTTCGACGAGACGAGTTACAAGATGATGTTCGAAGCCCTCGACAGAGTCATTCGGGCCAAGGGTAGACTGGGGTATCTGAGAGACCTGTTCTATACGCCTGCCATGAAGGCAGAGTCTTTTTCTTTCTCATCCCTCCATTTCCCCTATCTGAATCCGACACAGGAGGATGCCGTCAACAAGGTGTTGCGGGCGAAGGATGTCGCCATTGTACATGGTCCTCCGGGAACCGGTAAGACGACCACCCTTGTGGAAGCCATCTACGAGACGCTGCGGCGCGAGAACCAGGTACTGGTCTGTGCCCAGAGTAATATGGCAGTGGACTGGATCTCGGAGAAACTCGTAGACCGTGGCATCAATGTGCTCCGTATCGGCAATCCCACCCGTGTCAACGACAAGATGCTCTCCTTTACCTACGAACGACGCTTTGAGAGCCATCCTGACTACACCGAACTCTGGGCCATCCGGAAAGCCATCCGGGATCTCCGGAGCCATCGGAAGCGCGGCGACGAGAAATATCACCAGAAACTCGAACGTCTGAAGGAACGTGCCACCGAACTCGAACTGCGTATCAATGCCCAACTCTTCGGTGAGGCGCGTGTGATTGCCTCGACACTTGTGGGAAGCAGTAGCCATCTGTTGGAAGGACAGAAGTTCGGCACCTTATTCATCGATGAGGCGGCACAGGCCCTTGAGGCAGCCTGTTGGATTCCCATCCGTAGGGTATCGCGGGTCATCTTCGCCGGCGATCATTGTCAGTTGCCACCTACCATCAAGAGTTTTGCTGCCCTAAAAGCCGGACTGGGTAAGACACTCATGGAACGTATCGTAGAGAACAAGCCCGAGACAGTCACCCTGTTAAAGATGCAGTATCGTATGAACGAGGAGATCATGCGCTTCTCGTCAGACTGGTTCTATGGCAATCAGGTAGAATCGGCCCCCGAAGTGAAATATCGTAGCATCCTCGACCTCGATATCCCCATGACCTGGATAGACACCAGCGAGTTTGATAGCCCATCAGAGCCATTAGATGCATCTACTCCCATCTTCCGCGAACAGTTCGTTGGCGAGTCCTTTGGCCGCATCAACAAAGCCGAGGCAGAACTCACCCTTCTCGCCCTCGAAAACTACTTCCAGAAGATTGGTAAACAGCGTATCCTCGACGAACGTCTCGATGTCGGTGTCATCTCGCCCTACCGTGCCCAGGTGCAGTATCTCCGTCGTCTTTTCAAGAAACGTGAGTTCTTCAAACCTTACCGTTCACTCATCAGCGTCAACACCGTTGATGGCTTCCAGGGTCAGGAGCGCGACATCATCCTTATCTCTCTGGTGCGTTCGAATGACGAGGGACAGATCGGTTTCCTCCGTGACCTGCGTCGTATGAATGTTGCCATCACCCGGGCCCGTATGAAGGTCATCATCCTCGGCGATGCCTCCACCCTCACGCGCCATCCCTTCTACAAAAAACTCTTCGACTACATCGAAGCCCTATAAATACGCAGACAGTTCCAGTTGTCAGGCTTCACTGAAATAGTTTTTTGCAATATTATTTGGTGGTTTCGCGGGAAAGTCGTATTTTTGCAGGCGAAATGATTCTATTAATGTACGATATGAGGAATAATCTATTAGCGATGTTTGCCGCCATCTTTGTTTTCTGCGGCACAATCAATGTTCAGGCACAGGTGATGAAGGCTGCCGACCTGGAAAAGTACGCCAAGCAGAAATACGGAGATAAATGGCTCGACGCTGCCGCCAATCTGGCCAGCACACTGACACTTGACAAGAATGAGTCGCTGACCTACCAGCAGGTGATCGAGGCACCGGGCAAGACGAAGGCACAACTCTATGTGGCCCTGAACTACTGGGCGACGGCAACTTTCAAGGACAAACAGGCTATCACCCTGAACGACAAGGAGGCCGGTTGCATCATCATCTCATCGACCATCGACGCAATCGCTGACCATACAGGTACACTCTTCCGTTATGTAGTAAGCATTACGCCGGTAATCAAGATAGACATCAAGGAGGGTAAGGTGCGTGTGACCTATACCGTACAGAATTATGATGTCCTGAAAGTAGAGGACGGTGGCTGGCTTGGCGGAATCGGAAGCGACAAAGACGACCAAAAACGAAGGAACCAGACTATTTACAGCGATGGCAAACGACTGAAGGATGACAAGACAGACCATAGGCTCTACGATGAGCAGTGGGAGATTGCGAAACACTATCCCTTTGTGGAAAAAGATGCCCAGAAGCGCACCTGTTCGAAGGCACTCGTCATGACTCATGCTTACTCGAATGCGATCATCGACAAAGTTGAGGAGGCGCTGAAGCACGGCATTACCGGCACGGAGGATGATGACTGGTAAATCAGTTTAAACTTTCTAACCCTTGTGATGACATGCCGCAATTTTCCGGCACATTTTCTAACCCTTGTGATGACATGCCGCAAATTTCCGGCACGTTTTCTAACCCTTGTGATGACATGCCGCAAATTTCCGGCACATTTTCTAACCCTTGTGATGACATGCCGCAATTTTTCGGCACGTTTTCTAACCCTTGT